>NZ_DAOUQB010000035.1 GCF_030625865.1 Anaerotignum sp.
AAAATATATATTTTTGCATATAAAGTTTCGCTCAAGCCTTCGAAAAGGCTTGCAGGGTTCGGGACAGAGTCCCGAGAACTTGACCTTATATAACTATAAATTTTTTATTTTAAAGGAGTTGATTTTTACATGTTCGAGTTAGAACAGATCCGTCTTGGGCTTACTGCTTACGACGAAAAATTAGAGGAAATGGGGGCTTCACTTTGACGTTGCTGGCGCAAAGGAGAAGATTACTGAATTAGAAGAACTTTCGGCAGACCCTGATTTTTGGGGAGATCTGGAAAAAAGTCAAAAAACGTTACAACAGTTAAAAGCCTTGAAAAGCAAAGTTGGTAAATATGAATCTCTGGTTACCTTATACGAAGATATTCTGACCTTAATCGAAATGGGCATTGAGGAACAGGACGAAAGTATATATGAAGAAGTAAAGGAAATGCGGGATAGTTTCGAAGAGAACTATGAGGAACTGCATATTGCCACAATGCTTGACGGGGAATATGACCGTAATAATGCCATTGTTACCCTTCATGCCGGTACAGGCGGGACTGAAGCCTGCGACTGGACCAATATGCTGTTCCGTATGTATAGCAAATGGGCGGCTAAGGCAGGCTATGAAGTGGAAATTTTGGATATGCTGGATGGAGAAGAAGCCGGTTTGAAATCCGTTACCATTCAGGTGAACGGCGAAAATGCTTATGGCTATTTAAAATCCGAAAAGGGGATTCACCGTTTGGTTCGTGTTTCGCCTTTTGACAGTTCAGGCAGAAGACATACATCCTTTGCATCCTGCGATGTTATGCCCGAAATTGAAAATGACAGCGAAATAGAGGTAAAGCCCGACGATATCCGTATTGACACTTATCGTGCCAGCGGTGCCGGTGGCCAGCACGTTAATAAAACTTCTTCCGCTATCCGTATTACCCATTTCCCTACGGGAATCGTGGTACAGTGTCAGGATGAGCGAAGTCAGTTCAGCAATAAAGACAGAGCCTTTAAAATGCTGAAAAGTAAGCTCCTTGCGTTGAAACTTGAAGAGCAGATGCAAAAGCTTGCTGAGATTAGAGGGGATGTAAAAGAAATCGGTTGGGGCAGCCAGATTCGTTCTTATGTTTTTATGCCTTATACTATGGTAAAAGATCATCGTACAAGCGAAGAGACCGGCAATGTAGGGGCAGTGATGGATGGGGAAATTGATAACTTTATCAGTGCATATCTTGCTTGGATTCATAGCTGAAGGAGAGAGATTTGAAAGAGATCAAGATTACCAAAAATGAAGAAAATCAAAGGCTGGATAAATTCCTGCTGAAATATATGAATAAGGCGTCCAAAGCCTTTATTTATAAGATGCTGCGGAAAAAGCGCATCAAATATAACGGAAAAAAGGCAGAAGGAAATGAGTTGCTCCAAGGGGGCGACTCCCTTTTGCTGTATCTTTCCGAAGAAACCATTGCATCTTTTATGGAGGAAAAGACCATTGCTGAGGCAGAACGCCATTTTGGTATCATTTATGAAGATGATGACATTTTGGCAGTGGCAAAACCGGCAGGGCTTTTGACCCATCCGGAAAAGGGCGATGATAAGGATACATTAATCGATCAGGTATTATTTTACCTTTATCAAAAGGGACAGTATACACCATCACCCCAGTCTGCGTTTACTCCTGCATTATGCAATCGTTTAGATAGAAATACCAGTGGCATTGTATTGGCAGGAAAAACCCTAAAGGGGGTACAAGGCTTAAATGAAGCCATCCGAAATCGGCAGGTGGACAAATATTATCTTACTATGGTAAAGGGTGAAGTGAAGGAAGCCGGTGAAATTTCTGCCTTTCTTTCCAAAGAAGAAGGGAAAAATCAAGTACGTATTTCAAAGGAAGCGGGAATTGATGGCAAAGAAAGTATTACCCGATACCGTCCCTTGGCATATGGCAAGGGGTATACCCTTTTGGAAATACACTTGATTACAGGAAAAACCCATCAAATTCGTGCCCATATGCAATCCATAGGGCATCCGGTTGTGGGAGACCGTAAATATGGAAATACCGAGTTGAATCAGAAGTTTCGACAGGATTTTGCATTGTCAAATCAATTTTTGCATGGAGCAAGATTTGAGTTTTCTGACACAAGAGGGTCTTTGGCTTATTTAAAGGGAAAGACCTTAGTCGCGCCATTACCGAAGGTTTTTCGGCAGATTGTAGAAGATATTTTTGGGGAGAATGTGGAGTTGGAGTAAAAGAAGGAGGCGCAAATATGAAAGCCATTATACTGGCGGCAGGCTATGCAACAAGGCTCTATCCTTTAACCTTGCATATGTCTAAGGCTTTGCTTCCGATTAATAAAAAGCCTATTATAAATTATATTATTGAAGAAATGAACCATGTGGATGGATTGGATGAAATTTATGTGGTTACCAATAGCCGTTTTTATGAGCAGTTTTTGGAATGGGGAAAAACGGTAAACAGTAAGGTTCCTATTTCCATTTTAAATGACGGTACAACGGACGATAGTAACAAACGTGGCGCCATTGGAGATATTGCCTTTGTCGTTGAACAGAAGAAAATCGATGACGAACTGATGGTGATTGCGGGGGATAATTTCTTTACCTATTCCCTAAAGGACTATGTTGATTTTTTTTATACAAAAGACAGGGACTGTGTTTGCGTCAAGGTTTGGGAAGATGAATCTTCCTTATCTCAATTCGGAATCGCTCTTTTGGACGAAAAAGGCATGGTATTAGATATTGAAGAAAAGCCGGAGCACCCTAAGTCAAATACCGTTGTGTTTGCCGCATACCTTTATAAAAAGGAGACGGTACCTTTTATTGAAAAATATTTGGCAGAGGGGAATAAGCCGGATGCACCGGGGAATTTTCCTGCATGGCTATACCACAAAAAGGAAGTATATGCCTATACCTTTACAGGGGAGTGCTATGATATTGGCACACCGGAAAGCTACCATGAGGTTTGCAAAATTTTTGAGGACGAAGTCTGACGCAATTGCGGCGACTGATAGGGAAAGAGCCGCTTGATGCTCTCCCGTAAGGAAGTAAAAGTTGCTTCTTTATGAGAGTGTGTCCCAGCGGTTTTTTATTTTGATTAAAAATAGAAGCGGATGTAAATATTCGTTTTCGGATGCGAAAAAGGAGAAAAACCATGGAATGGATTGAGGTTTTTATAGCAGTAAGCCAAACAGGGCTAGAACCAGTGGCTGGGATACTATATGAGTGCGGATTGACAGGATTAATGATTAGTGATGAGGCGGATTTTCAGGAGTTTTTGGAATCCCCCAATAGAGATTGGGACTATATTGCTGAGGAATTAGTGGAAGAAAAACAAAAGTTAGAAACGGGAATTACATTTTTTCTTAGAGACAATTTGTATGGAAGAGAGCAGTTAGCACAAATTAAGAGTGCCTTGGCTGTAGGAAAAGAACAGGAAAAAGAGTTGGATTTAGGCTCTTTGGAAATGACTATGAAGAATGTGCAGGAAGAGGATTGGGCGAACAATTGGAAGAAATACTTTAAGCCCTTTCCCGTAGGGGATAAAATCATGATTAAACCTTCATGGGAGGAATTAACGGAGCCCACGGATAAGGTGATTTTGAAGATTGATCCCGGTCATATTTTTGGCACAGGAACCCATGAAACAACTCAGCTTTGTATGGAATTGATTGAAACTTATTTGAAAAAAGACGATATGGTTTTGGATATTGGTTGTGGCAGCGGCATATTATCTATTGCTTCTCTTTTATTGGAAGCGAAGGAAGGGGATGCCGTGGATATTGACCCAAATGCCATTCAAATTGCTTATGAAAATAGTGACAGAAACCAAATTCCCAGAGAAAAGTATCATGTATGCGCCGGCAATATTTTAGAAGATGAGGCGCTTCATAAAAAATATAGCGGAAAAAAATATGACATGGTGGAGGCCAACATTGTGGCTGATGTCATTATCGCTCTGACAAAAAAGGTGCCTGATTATATAAAAGACGGCGGAATTTTCCTTTGCAGCGGAATTATTATAGAGCGAAAAGAGGATGTGCTTTCTGCTTTGGCTCAGGGTGGATATACTGTGCTGGATGTAAAAGAGAAAAAAGGTTGGGTAGCCATTGCGGCTCGATATGAGGGATAAAAGATGCCGAAATTTTTTGTAGAAGCTTATCAAATTCAAAATAATTTGATTCATATGACGGGAGAAGATGCAAAGCACATAAAAACCGTATTGCGTAGTCGTGAAGGGGAAGAAATTACGGTATGCGATGGTATGGGAACAGATTATTTTTGCCGAATTTCGGCTTTGGACGAAGGTGTTACAGCGGAGATTATCCGTAGCCAACCTTGTCAGTCGGAGCCAAAAACCAGAATTACCCTTTACCAAGGTTTGCCCAAGGCAGATAAAATGGAATTGATTATTCAAAAATGCGTAGAATTGGGTGTAGATCGTATTGTGGCAGTTTCTACGGAACGATGTATCGTGAAGCTGGACAAAAAAGAAGAAAAAAAACTGGAACGTTGGCAAAAAATTGCAGAGTCTGCGGCAAAACAAAGCGGAAGGGGGAAAATTCCCCAAATTGCACCAAAGGTATTACGCTTTTCTCAAGCGGTGGAAGAGGTTAAAACCTTGTCTGGGGCAATCATCCCCTATGAAAAAGAAGAAAATAGAGGAATACGTTCCTTTGTGGAAGGTTTCGTTGGGGAGGAGATTGGCGTTTTTATCGGCCCTGAGGGCGGTTTTACAGAAGAGGAAATTCAAGCTGCCATGGATGCGGGGGTGTTGCCTGTTACCTTGGGCAAAAGAATTTTGCGTACAGAGACGGCTGGAATGGCTGCCATAGCCATTTTGCTGTACGAACTAGGTTAGGAGGAACTCAAATGATTTATTTGGATAATGCTGCGACAACAAGTGCTTTGCCTGCTGTAGCGAAAAAAATGACTTATATGCTTTGCGAGCAGTATGGAAACCCTGCGTCTGTAAGTGTTATGGGCTTGGCTGTGGAAAAAGAAATTCGCCATGCAGCACAGATTTTGGCTGGGGGCATTCACTGCAAGGAAGATGAAATTTATTTTACCAGCGGTGGTACAGAAGGAGATAACTGGGCGATTTTTGGTACTGCGGCGGGATATCGTCGCCAAGGCAGGCATTTTATTACCACCGAAATCGAGCATCCTGCCGTGAAAAATCCTATGAAGGCGTTGGAGGAAGATGGCTGTGAAGTGACATGGCTTTCCGTGGATGCCAAAGGGCATATTTCTTTGGAAGAACTGGCGGCGGCAATACGTCCGGATACTGTTCTTGTCAGTGTAATTTTAGTGAACAATGAAACAGGCGTTGTTCAGGATGGGGCGGCAATTGGTAAGCTTATTAAGGAGAAAAATCCCCATACTCTTTTTCATGTGGATGCAGTACAAGCCTTTGGAAAATATCCTATTGATGTGGAAAAAATGAAGATTGACCTCTTGACTATGAGTGGGCATAAAATTCACGGACCAAAGGGCGTAGGTATGCTGTATATGCGAAAAGGAACGAAGGTAAAACCCTTGATTCTTGGGGGAGGTCAGCAAAAAGGGCAAAGAGCAGGTACAGAAAACGGCCCGGCTGTAGCAGCATTGGGTGTTGCCGCTGAGGAGGCATTTAACCACTTAAACGAAAGCATTGCCCATGTGACAAGTTTGAAAAAGGCGTTGACTGAGGGAGTTTTAGCCATGCCCAATACTCAAATTAACGGGGACGACTCAGATTCTGCAAGCCCTTATGTTTTAAATGTTACATTTAAAGGTCTCCGCAGTGAGGTTTTACTCCATGCTTTGGAGAGCAAGGGCATTTTTGTTTCCGCTGGCTCCGCTTGTGATAGCAAGAAAAAAGTTGGCAGCCCTGTCTTAACGGCAATGGGAATGCCATTTTCGGAAATAGAGGGGGCAATTCGCTTTAGTTTTTGCAGGTATAATACCATGGAAGAGATTGAAACTTGCCTAGCAGCATTGCAGGAGCAAGTACCATTTCTACGAAAATATAATAGATAAAGGGGATAGTTATGGCAGAGAAGGTTTTAATTGTAAAATACGGTGAGATTGCTATGAGAGGCAACAACCGTTATATTTTTATTAACCGTCTGATTTCGGCAATTCGCAGAAATATTGACCCTTTGGGTAAATATTATGTGGTTAGAGATCCGGGCAGACTGATTATTGAGGATAGAGGGGGCGAGTTGGATTATGACTTGCTTATTCCTCGGGTTGAGCCTATTTTTGGCTTAGTGGCGGTATGCCCCGGGGTACGATTGGCTGATATGTCCCTTGATACGATTTTAGAGGAGTCCTATCAACATATGAAGGAGTTCTATGGAGACAAGGACGTATCTTTCAAAGTTAAAACAAGAAGAGCGAATCAAGGCTTTACTATGCCTTCTATGGAGGTAAATACGGAGGTTGGGGCTTTTTTATTGGAACGTATGCCCAATTTAAAGGTAGATGTGCATCATCCCGATGTTGTTTTGAATATTGAAATCAGAAACAGTACCTACCTGCATTCAAAGGTAATCAAAACTTACGGCGGATTGCCCTATGGTAGTTCCGGCAAAGGGGTTAGCCTCCTTTCCGGAGGTATTGACAGCCCTGTAGCCACTTGGATGATGGCAAAGCGTGGCGTTGAGGTGGAAGGTGTTTATTTCCACAGCCCCCCGTATACCAGTGAATGGGCAAAGGAAAAGGTAATTGATTTGGCGAAAAGAATTGCCGATTTTACAGGAGAATTTCGCTTGTATGTAGTGCCTTTTACGGAGCTACAGTTATATTTGCTGGATAATGTGGCTCATGATAAGCTAACCATTCATTTAAAACGTGCTATGATGCGTGCGGGAGAAATGATTGCGAAAAAGGATGATGCTATGGCTTTGATTACCGGGGAAAGCGTTGGACAGGTTGCCAGCCAGACCATGCAGGGGATTTATGCCATTAACGCAGTTTGTGAAATGCCTGTGCTTCGTCCCCTTGCTGGTATGGATAAGCAGGAGATTGTTAACCTTGCCCAAAAAATCGGAACCTTTGAGATTTCTGCAAGACCTTACGAGGATTGTTGTACTGTTTTTGTGGCAAATCATCCTGTAACGAAGCCCAGATTAAATTTTATCGAAAAATCCGAACGCCGTCTGACGGAACTGGACAGGCTCTTGGAGGAATCGGTACAAAATGCGGAAATTATAGATCTGTAAGATTTTTTAATAGAAGACACATAGAAAAAGACCAAGTCAATGACTTGGTCTTTTGTATCGTGGTTTATTTTATATCACTATCTTCGGTTATGCCAAAACGTAAACCGTTACGCTCTGTACACCCCAAGAAAATGCTTCATTTTTTGTATCATAACAAACATCAATACGGTTACCCTTAATTGCACCGCCGGTATCTGCCGCAATGGCGACACCGTAGCCTGGAACGAAGACCTTGCTTCCCAAAGGAATTATGCTGGGGTCTACCGCGATGACGCCTTTTGTTGCTTTTGCCCCTGTTGCTGTAATGCCGTTACAGCCTGCGTCATAAGGGGTATATGCAGTTACTTTTGCATTAATTGCTTTTTTATAAGTCATGCCGTCAACGACGTTGGAAGCACCAACCTCAATGATCTCATCTACTGCGGTTGTAATAACTTTTGTCTCTACAGGTTCAGAACTTACTAATTTGTCGCCGTGGTAAACTTCCTTGCTTACGATGGAAGTCTGCCCTTCCTGTCCTTCCTGAACAATACGACGCTTACCGGGCTGTAATTCGGTAGAAGCTTTTTCGATTGTTTTATAAGGTACAACATCTGTTGTAGCAACAATTTTTTCGGTTACTGACGTGAGAGAAATAGTCATCATATCTGTTACAGCGTCTGTTTCGCTAAAGTTCTCTAAAAGATATTCTGTATCAATGGTAGCAGAAAGTTCTTCCAGCAAGTTGCCAACGGTTTGGGCATCTGTGGATACCATACGAGGTACGCCGTCCAGATTAACGATGACAGATTGTGTATCTAGTTTGCTGTAAGCAGAGGCAGAGCCGCAGCCAATCACCAATATAAATACCACGATAGCAAATACTCTAAGATGCGTTTTCATTTTTTCCTCCTTGAACATTTCCCCGCCTTCCTATTGTGTGGGTAAGGATACAGGGGTTGCTCCTCTCGTATTTATGATAGACATATAGATTTTTATGCCCTTGCTCAAGCCCTTGGGAGGGAGTGAGCCGCAGTCGTATTTACACGGGGAGTCGTCACTTCCGCATGTTTTTTCATTACTTTTTTTAAACAACTGCAAAAATAAAGATATATCGTATGGATATATCTTCAATCTACAGATAGTATATTAACACATTTGTAACATTTATGCAACGTTTTTTTAAAAGAATAAATTTTTGGCATTATTGCCAGTAATTTCTGCCACAAATTCGGGGGTTGTTTGTTTAATTTTAGCAATTTTATTTACAATATATTCCAAATTCCTGGAATCATTTCGTTTCCCACGGCTGGGTGCAGGGGCTAAATAGGGACTGTCAGTCTCAATTAAAATTTTCTCAAGGGGGAGCGCTTCCACCACTTCTATCAATTTTTTGGCGTTTGAGAATGTAATCACTCCACCAATACCAATATAAAAGCCCATTTTTGCATATTCCATCGCCATGGGTGCTGCACCCGAGTAACAGTGTATGGAACCTCGACGAACGTTGCTTGCCGCGATAATGTCAAAAGTTTCTTGGGATGCATCTCTTGAATGAATTATTACAGGTTTGTTAACAGATTCCGCAAGACGAAGTTGTTGGCGAAACCAAAACTGTTGCAGCTCTCTTGGGTGGGTATCATAATAGTAATCCAAACCGATTTCCCCAATGGCAACAACTTTTTTATGTTCCGAGAGCCGACGGAGCTCTTCTATGGTTTTTGATGACATATCATATAATTCATGGGGATGGATACCCACAGCGGCAAAGATGTAGTCATAACGCTCTGCAAGGCGAATGCTTTCTTTTGAGCTTTTTACATCGCATCCGACGTTAATTACATAGTCTATGCCACAAGAGGGGAGAAGCTCCAAGAGCTCCTCCCGATCATCTTTGAACCGTTTGTCATCAAAATGTGCATGAGATTCAAAATACATTAGCTAATTCCACTTCCGCTGGGGAAATCTTTCTTTTCAGTGGTTAACAGACTCAGATTGCCGTTTCCGTCGTCGGCGCAAAGAATCATACCATAGGACATTTCACCCATCATTTTTCTTGGTTTTAAGTTATAGGCAACCACTACTTTTTTGCCTACCATTTCTTCAGGGGTATACCATGGTTTAATACCTGAGAAGATAACTCTTTCTTCTTCTCCTATCTTAATGATGTTTCGTAGAAGTTTTTTGGAGCCTTCCACAATGGAGCTTCCAACTACTTCGCCCACCTTAAGCTGTACCTTGCAAAAATCATCAATGGTAATTTCAGCAGGATATTCCGGTTCCTCATGCTTCTTTTTCTCTTCTTTTTTTTCTTCTTTACCCTGATTTGCAACAGCAGTAGATTGAGAAGCTTTAATTGCAGATTCCAAAGCTGCCAATTCTTTTTTCATATCAATACGAGGGAAAAGGGTTTCACCTTTTTCAATTTTTAATTCTATGGGCAATAAACCCCATTTTTTTGTCATATCCCAATCCACAAGGTTGCTGTCGATATTATATTGCTTCCAGATTTTCTCTGGGGTATTTGGCATGAAAGGTTGAATCAGAATAGATGTAATTCTGATGCTTTCGGCAACGTGGTACAAAGCATTCGCCAATTCCCCTTTTTTTGCTTCATCCTTGCAAAGAATCCAAGGCTGGGTTTCATCAATATATTTGTTTGTTCTACGGATTAAGTTCCAAATTTCAACCAATGCATCACTAAAGAACATTTTTTCCATAGCAGCTTCTACTTTTTCAGCAGTATTTAGTGCCATTGTTTCCAAGTCTTTATCAAAGGCTGTTTCTGTGCGGTCATCGGGAAGCTTGCCTCCAAAATACTTGTCAATCATACCAACGGTTCTGGAAACAAGGTTACCCAAATCGTTTGCCAAGTCGGAGTTGATACGCTGAATGAGAGCTTCGTTATTGAAGTTACCATCCTGTCCAAAAGCGATTTCTCGGAGTAGGAAGTAACGGATGGCATCAACGCCGTATTTTTCTACCAAAACGTTAGGGTCAACAACGTTACCCACGGATTTTGACATTTTACCGCCATTGATAACCAACCAGCCATGACCAAATATTTTCTTGGGCAGAGGAACGTTTAATGCCATCAGCATTGCAGGCCAGATGATGGAGTGGAAACGAACGATTTCTTTGCCCACTACATGAATGTCTGCGGGCCAATATTTTTGGAACAGGCTATCATCGTCAGAACCATAGCCCATAGCAGTGATATAGTTGGAGAGTGCATCAATCCAAACATAAACAACATGCCCCGGATCAAACTCAACGGGAATACCCCATTTGAAGGAGGTACGGGAAACTGCCAAATCCTCCAGGCCGGGCTTTAAGAAGTTGTTGATCATTTCGTTCAGACGTGTATTGGGCTGCAAAAATTCCGGGTTTTCCTCCATATGTTTTAAAATACGATCTTGATATTTGGAAAGGCGGAAGAAATAGCTTTCCTCTTTTACCAATTCCACTTCACGGCCGCAGTCGGGACACTTTCCGTCTACCAACTGATGTTCCGTAAAGAAGGATTCACAAGGGGTGCAATACCAGCCCTCATAGGAACTTTTATAAATGTCCCCCTGTTCGTAAAGCTTGGTAAAGATTTTTTGAATGGCTTTTACATGATAATCATCGGTGGTACGGATAAATTTATCATAGGAAATATTCAAGGTTTTCCATAATTCTTTGATGCCTACAACCACATTATCGACATATTCCTTTGGCTCCATGCCTTGGCCATTTGCGATACGCTCTATTTTTTGGCCATGTTCATCGGTACCGGTAAGGAACATAACGTCGTAGCCCCGCAGTCTTTTATAGCGAGCCATGGTATCTGTTGCTACGGTGCAATAGGAATGACCGATATGCAGCTTATCACTGGGGTAATAAATGGGGGTGGTGATATAAAATTTTTCTTTTTCCACTGTTCTCTCTCCTTTTCATGTTATCTAAAATGGCAGCACTTGTCCGATTTTTGCACAAAAACAGATGAAATCTTATTATGTGTGAAGCATTTATTTTGCGCGGCTTTTGCAAGGCACAATCATTTTTGACAGGCTTTCAAGAGGTAAATCTTTTTGAAATTAAAAAGCCGTCCTCTATAAAAAACATAAAGGACGGTTTATTCACCGTGTTACCACCTTAATTTATCTTTTTTTCACAAAAAAGACCTCAATAGGTACATCGTACCATTGCGCGCTAACGGACGCCACCCGTCGCAGCCTAAAGAACTCAATCTTTTCGGTGCGCAGCTCCAAGACCATATTCAACGGTTGCCCGTGTACCTTTTTTCAGCTAAGGTAAGTATTACCTTTAAGGCTCTCTTTTACACAGCGTACCGTTTACTCTTCTTTTCGTAGCCAGTTTATTATATAACAGGATTTTACTATAATAGGAAGAACTCTGTCAATAAAAGAAGTTCTGTTTTTCTACTTTTTTTGCCTTTATTTCAAATTATCCGGATTTAAGACTTCAAGCTCCGGCAGGACAAAAAGACCATCCTTGCGAATCAGCTTATCATCAAACCAAATTTCTCCGCCGCCGTATTCTGGTGTCATAATGAGAACCAAATCCCAATGGATGGCAGAGTGGTTGTCGTTATATGCATCATCATAGCAATTCCCGGGGGTAAAATGAATACTACCGGCGATTTTTTCGTCAAATAAGATATTATTCATAGGTTTTGTAATATAGGGATTTACGCCGATGGCAAATTCCCCTACATACCTTGCGCCATCGTCAGTATCAAATATTTTTTCCAAACGAGCCTTGTCATTCCCATCGCAATCAATCATTTTACCGTCTTTGAAGGTTAATTTCACCTGTTTAAAGGTAAAGCTGTTATACTCTGAGGGGGTGTTATAGGTAATGACACCGTTAATGGAATTCTTTACAGGGGCGGTATAAACTTCACCATCGGGAATATTGCATTTGCCTGCGCATTTTACAGCAGGAATATCTTTAATGGAAAAGGTGATATCCGTATCTTTGGCCACAAGACGTACTTTGTCCGTTTTATTCATCAATTCTACCAAAGGGTCCATGGCCTTGCTCATTTTGCTGTAGTCCAAATTACAAACATTAAAATAGAAGTCTTCAAAGTCTTCTAAGCTGGTGTGGGCAGACTGTGCCATGGAGTTTGTAGGGTAGCGCAAAACCACCCATTTGGTATGGGGTACACGAATGCCATGGTGTACAGGGTCGGTATAGAAACGGTTTTGCATATCCAGTTTTTCGTTTGGAACATCAGATTGTTCTGTGATATTATCTTCCCCACGAACGCCAATAAAAGCATCCATCTGTTCCATGAGACGACCGTCTACTTCCGCCATGATTTTTTGCTGCTCTTCTGTGGCACCCAAAAGCAATTCTCTTTCCAAAGAATTTGTCATGACCTGTAAAAAAGGGGTACCGCCAACCTTATAAATTTCTTTAATAATTTGTTTCACCAAGGGAGAAGGGTGCATCCCATTACAATTGATTAATAATTTTTCTCCCTTTTGTAAGCGGCAAGAATAGTTCACTAAGTTGTATGCTAAAGTTTTTATTCTTTCATCCATATAAATCAGCTCCTTTATTTGTGGAAATACTTACAGGTAGTATTTTACACTTTTATCAAAATATATGCAAAAAAAATATATAGAAAATTGACAAACCTACAAAAAAACGGATACAATAACCATATGTTTTAGGAGACCTTTTAAAATCTTTTCTTTAGAATAAAAGGGACATCAATCAATACAACTTTTTTGGGACAAGCAAGGAAGTATTGAAAAAGAAAAAATTAGACAGGTCTTTGATTGGGGGAATTTTTTTGCGTGTAGCGATACCCACAAGGGATGGACGAATTGAAACTGTTTTTTCAAGAGCAGAGGAGTTTACCATATACGATGTGGAAATTGAGCTGGTGAAGTCAAAGGGAATTGTTTTTAATGGTAGAAAAGATTTGGGGCAGTTTTTAATAGATGAGGCAATCAATGTTGTGATATGCGGAAGGATACGTTCCGGTGCCCGAAATACGATGCGTTTAAAGCGAGTTGAACTGATTTATGGCGTTAGCGGTGAAGCAGACGATATTATGGTTCGATATTTAAGCGGAGAACGCTTGGGAAATGTAGACGAAAATGCCTTTTGGGGTAATGGCGGAGAAGGGTTGGGATAACATGATTTTGGAACGTTTTTTTCCTGATATTTATGTGAAATCGGTTTATGAACTTCCGTTGGAAGAGTTAAAGGCCAAGGGCATCAAGGGGTTGGTGTTTGATATTGATAATACGGTGGCACCTTTTGATATTGCGGAGCCGGAAAATGATTTGATTGAGCTGTTTTTATTTTTAAGAAAGCAAGGGTTTCGCCTATGCATTCTTTCCAATAATAACAAAACAAGGGTACGGCTGTTTGCGAAAAATCTAAAAACATTGGCAGTGCACAAAGCGGGAAAACCCGGGGTGAAGAAGCTAAAGCATGCATTGGAAAAACTGGAACTTTCGGCGGAAAATACGGCCATGGTGGGAGATCAAATTTTTACGGATATGTGGTGTGGCCACAGAGCCGGACTTACCTGCATCTTAACTGCACCCATTTGCAAGCGGGATCAGTTGGTTACCAAGGTGAAAAGAGGCTTGGAGAAACAGGTGTTAAAGGTATATTTTAAACGGAACGGAAAATAAATAATAGAAAATGCCCTATTTCGGTAAGTTTTTATTGAAATCTAAAGGGTTTTCTATTAAAATATATAAGGATATGCTTATTTTTTAGAAAAGAAAGCATGAAAGGCTAACGGACTATGTAAGGATGAAAAAAAGCGCCTTACGAAAGAAAACAGCGGGGGATGAAACTCAAACTGATTTCAAGGTGTTGAAAAGCGCTGTCTGTTATAAATGAAAGAATTTTTTGACTGAAAGTAAAGAATTTGAGGAGGAAATACGAATGATTTCTGCAGGTGAATTTAGAAATGGTGTAACAATGGAATACGAAGGCGCACCTTATGTGATTTTGGAATTCCAGCATGTTAAACCCGGTAAAGGTGCTGCTTTTGTGCGTACAAAAATTAAAAATTTGAAGACTGGTGCTGTTTTGGAAAAAACATTCAGACCTACTGAAAAAATGCCCAGAGCACATATTGAAAGACAGGATATGCAGTATTTATACAACGATGGTGATTTATTTCATTTTATGAACTCCGAAACATTTGATCAGATTGCAATCAATGCTGCAGAGGTTGGAGATTCCTTGAAATTCGTAAAAGAAAACGAAGTTGTGAAGATTCTTTCTTACGATGGTCAGGTATTCGGTATCGAACCTCCTTTGTTTGTTGAATTGGTAATTACAGAAACAGAGCCAGGTTTTGCAGGCAACACAGCCCAGGGTGCAACAAAGCCGGCAATTTTGGAAACAGGCGCACAGATTCAGGTACCTTTGTTCATCAATCAGGATGAATTGGTTAAAATTGATACAAGAACAGGCGAATATTTAGGAAGAGCAAACTCCTAATAAGATAAAGCACAGTCTCGTTTGTTATGTGCAAGGCACTCACCGCAGGTGGATGGAAGTTTGCATATGTTCTGGCGAGGTTTTGTTATTCTTTTAGTCTTGACAGTTCTTGATCAATTCGGACAGTATGGATAAGGAGGCTTTTTGACATGGAATACTTTGAAAAAAAAATTACGTATCTTCGAGGTCTGTGTGATGGAAGCGGCTTTGACGAAAACAGCAAGGAAGGTAAGATTTTCCATGGTATGTTGGATGTACTGGATGATATGGCATTTATGCTGGAAACTTTCATGGATGATGAAGATATGGAATGTTTGGACGAATATGGGGAAGATGAGGAAAATCAATCAATATTTTTCTATTCCTTTATCTGCCCAAACTGTGGCGAAGAAATTGATGTAGATGAGGAAACAATGGAAACAGAAACGGAAATTCAATGTCCGAAATGTGGAAGCGGTATTCCCATGGGTTCTGAAAATACAGATGATTTAAAATTTTAAGATTAAGGAAGGGGACAAGGAATTGTCTCCTTTTTTTATGGAGCAATTGGTAGTGATTTTCTGTGACAGTAGGGATTCGTCCCAAATATGAGGCGCTAAAAATATTTTTCAAGAAGATTTTTGAGGTGGAATTATGAAAAAGGGTTTTGTTTTACAAGGTGAGATATGGGATATTGTATATTCACCGAAATTTATAAAATAAATCAGATGTAAAAAATAACCAGAAATTGCAGCGAAAACCAATGAAAGGTAAGAAAAACTGTAGAAAAGTATTTTTTGTATTGACAAAGAAACAATTTCGTCGTAAGATTTATCCAACAAACCGATGAGGGAGAAGAGTACTTTCAAAAAGAAACGACAGAGAGCTGCCGAGGGTGGAACGGCGGTGTGAATTTTTGAGAGGAATGGCCTCCTGAGGGCGCGCAGAACCTTAGTATGCAAGCCGGAGCAGATACTCCGTTACCAACGAGGGCATATGTTAGTATGTCATGAGAGGGTACTTATTTGTACCAAGCCGGGTGGCACCGCAGGAGTGTATATTTGCTCTTGTCCCTGCAAAGAAATTTGTTGGGACAGGAGCTTTTTTGTTGCAAAAAAACAGTTTCTATCTCCCAACAGGCGAAGAAAATCATCGTATTGAGAGGAGAAGAGAATATGAAGAAAAATGAGATCCCTTACAAGATTTATCTGGATGAGCAGGAAATTCCAAAGCAATGGTATAATGTGCGGGCGGATATGAAGAAAAAACCGGCGCCTTTATTGAACCCGGGAACTTTGGAACCGATGACGGCAGAGGAGTTGGCACCGGTATTTTGTGAAGAATTGGTAGAACAAGAGTTGGATGATACCACGCCATATATTGATATTCCCCAAGAAATTCAGGATTATTATAAAATGTACCGTCCATCTCCCTTGGTTCGTGCTTACCGTTTAGAAGAAAAATTGCAAACACCTGCAAAAATTTATTACAAATTCGAAGGGAATAATACCAGTGGCAGTCATAAGTTGAATTCTGCCATTGCGCAGGCATATTATGCAAAAAAACAGGGTCTGAAAGGTGTAACCACAGAAACGGGTGCAGGTCAGTGGGGGACAGCGTTATCCATGGCTTGTGCATATTTAGACTTAGATTGCGATGTTTATATGGTTAAGGTTTCCTACGAGCAAAAACCTTTCCGCAGAGAAGTGATGCGAACTTACGGCGCAAAAGTAACACCCTCTCCTTCCATGTCAACAGAGGTTGGAAAAAAGATTTTGGCGGAACATCCTGGTACCACCGGAAGCCTGGGCTGTGCCATTTCCGAAGCGGTTGAAGCTGCAGTAACAAGGGAAGGATACCGCTATGTATTGGGCAGCGTATTAAACCAGGTTTTATTGCATCAGTCTGTCATTGGGCTGGAGGCAAAGGCAGCCCTTGATAAATATGATATCGTTCCCGATGTCATCATCGGTTGTGCCGGGGGCGGCTCAAACCTGGGAGGGCTTATTTCTCCCTTTATGGGGGAAAAACTAAGAGGAGAGCGAGATTATCGGTTTATTGCTGTGGAACCCGCTTCCTGCCCCAGTTTAACAAGAGGAAAGTATGTATATGATTTCTGCGATACAGGCATGGTGACCCCGTTAGCCAAAATGTATACCTTGGGTAGTGGCTTTATTCCTTCCGCAAATCATGCAGGGGGCTTGCGATATCACGGCATGAGCCCTGTTGTGTCGGAGTTGTTCCATCAGGGTCTTATAGAAGCACGTTCCGTGGAGCAGACGGTGGTATTTGAAGCGGCGAAAATGTTTGCCAGAGAAGAAGGTATTTTGCCTGCACCAGAAAGTGCCCATGCAATTCGTGTTGCTATGGATGAAGCTCTTCGTTGTAAGGAAACGGGGGAAGAGAAAACAATTCTATTCGGTTTAACAGGTACAGGATACTTTGATATGGTTGCCTATGAAAAATTCAATGACGGCGTAATGAATGATTATATTCCTACTGATGAGGATTTGGAAAAAGGTTTTGCAGGAATTCCTGATATTCCTCAAAATAAATAAGATGAATTTAGTTTCGTAAGTGTCTTTGCTTTTGCAGGGAGGCGCTTACGAAATTTCTTTAAGGATAGACAAATGAAAAAAAGATCTATATTGCCCTCTTTTGCTAAAATTTCTTGTGGAGATAAAAATTTTATGCTAGTCTACCATTAATCATATGTTTTCGAGGTGGTGAAATGGGCTTTATTCCAAATGTTATAACAATTGCAAGGATCATTGGTTCCGTTTTCTTATTATCGGTTGTCCCATTTTCAGGCTCCTTTTTTGCATTATATTTTTTCTGTGGTATTAGCGATATGCTTGATGGATATGTTGCAAGAAGGTATGAAATGAGTTCTCCTTTTGGTGCAACCCTGGACAGTATTGCCGACTGCGTTTTTGTTTTCGTGATGCTGTATGTGATTCTCCCGGTGGTATCTTTTCCCAAATGGGCATTGTATTGGATGGGCGGAATTTTTTTAATAAAGGCGTGTACATTTACCATTGGAATCTTTCGGTATCAAACATTGGCTTTTTTACATACTTATTTGAATAAAGCAGCAGGGGCGTTGCTTTTTGCTTTCCCTATGCTGTATTATTTTTGGGGGATAGGTACTACAGCAGTTTTTCTCTGCACCATTGCAACAGTTGCGGCTATAGAGGAATTGGGCATTAACATACTTCAAAAGGAATTACAAAGAGACAGGAAGAGCCTATTTTTAAAATAAGGGTACTGCTTTATTAAAAGCAATACCCCTCAGACTGTCGAAAAACCTATTAAAAAAACAGAAGGGCTTGGGAAACGAAGAGTTTCCTAACTAGAATCCGCAGGATGAGCTTTGCCCATCCGAGGAAAATAGGGCGTTTCAAGACCTTTTGGTCGCAGGAACACATCTATTTGTCCTCTGCTAACTTGAAAAAAGCTTGAAGTAACTGAGCTTTTTTCAAAGGGTGTCGACTTTATCGACACTCTCAGGGGTACTGCTTTATTGAAAGCAATACCCCTTTTATAATGAATTTTTGGTTTTAAGCTGCTAATTTTCCTTTGGCGCGGTTTGTAAGAAGTACCCGTTCTACGCTCCAGTAGAAGTTTTCCTCGCCAATAATATTTTTTAGATCCGTTCGCTGCATCATTTTCATGGTGCGAGTGGGTAAGCCACATAGAGCCACATCCACACCCTGATTCCGCAGTCCTTGGATTAATTCCCGTAGGGCTTGGGCACAGGAGATATCAATGTTAGAAACGCCCCGCATAGAGAACAGAACGGTATCTGCACCTTCTACTTTTGCGGCAATATCAGTTACTGCTTGGGTATTTGCAAAAATCATGGGTCCTGTGATATATACAACTTTTGCGTTGTTATATCTTTCGCATAAAACAGGATCGGTTATGTTCATGCGTTTCATGTCCACGTCTTCATAATTAATTTCAATGAAGGAAAGGCGTGTCACCAGGAATACCAAGCCAATTAATACACCAATTAAGATCGCTGCGGTGAGGTCAAAAATGATGGTTGCTGCCATGGTAGCAACAAACTCCAACATAGCGCCCTTGAATTTATGAGAGAAAATATAATGGATGGATTCCCATTCGTTCATTCTCCAAGCTGTTACCATAAGCACCCCTGCTAAGGCGGCCAAAGGGATTTGGGACATGACGGGAGCCAAAAGAAACATGGAAATCAAAAGTCCAACGGCGTGAAAAATGCCCACCAAACGGGTTCTTGCCCCGGATTTTACTGCCACACTGGTACGGGCAATGGCCGCTGTTGCGGGAATTCCACCGAAAAAGGGGAGTAAAATATTGCCTACACCTTGGGCGATTAACTCTTGATTGCTATTCAGACGTACCCCAGTCATTCTTCCAGCGCTGGCACCGCATAAAAGACTTTCGATCATGCCTAAGATTGCAATACTGATAGCTGGTGTAACCAGACTTCCCGCAGTTTCTAAGTTTAGTGCGGATAAGGTTAAACGACTTTCGGGAATCAGGGTTTTTGGAATTTCTCCAACGACTGACACATCCAGTTTCATAAGCAGGGATACTGCGGTGGCAAGAATAATGCTCAGCAAAGACGCCGGAACAATGGCGTTCCACTTTTTCGGGAAGAAAACCATAAATAAAACAACAAATGCACCCAAAAGCACTGCGGTTATATTGGGGGAGAAGCCTAAGCTTGCATAGCTGAACAATTTAGCAATGGCTGAAGTGCCTTGGGAGGAAGTACCAAAGAAATTGTCAATTTGCCCCAAAGCGATAATGACAGCGATACCCGAAGTAAAGCCGGTAATTACAGGTGCGGGGATAAATGCAGTCAGCTTACCCAAGCGAAGCAATCCGGAAAGCAGTAATAAGACCCCTGCGATTAAGGTGGCAATATAAACCCCCTCCATGCCATAGGTAGCGACCAAAGACATCAGGATTGCGGCCATTGCCCCCGTTGGCCCTGAAATTTGATAATATCCGCCGGATAAAGGACTCATGATGAGGCCTGCAATAATTGCGGTGATTAAGCCGGCGGCCGCATCAGCACCACTGCTGACACCAAAAGCCAAGGCCAAAGGCAAAGCAACGGCGGCAACGGTAAGACCCGCCATCAAATCCTGTGTTAGTTTGGAAGCATTGTACCCTTTAAATTCTTGTTTTAAGCTGACTGCAAAATTGTGCAGCATAGCAATATCCCCTTTCATTGCCTGAAAAATATTGAAATAATAGAAATTACTTGAAAAAGTCACACCCGCTTATCATAACAAAGCTATCAGGCTTTCTCAACAGTAAAAGTGGGGATTTTATCAGGGTTTATCGGGAGGTTTTTGTGCAATTTTAGTGAATGCTCTCAAGAAATGTTTTTTGAAAGAAAAAAGCCTGTTGTTCCATAGGAAATACCATGGAAAACAGGCTTTCTTCGCTGTAAGAAATTAACGTTCCTCTCGGAAATAGGGGTTACCTAAATCAGCGGGAGGCATATCTTCTTTTTTATTTTTTCTTGTACTGATAATTACAATGATAATGGTTGCCGCATAGGGAAGCATATCGATTAGGTACTGAGAAATATGAATACCCATGCTCTGCAAACGGAACCCCAAGATGGATAATCCACCGAATAAAAATGCACCAATCAAGGCTTTTATAGGGTTCCAGGAAGCGAAAATGACCAAGGCAACGGCAATCCAACCACGTCCGGCAATAATATGTTCCTGCCAAACGGGAACGGTCACCAGGGACATATAAGCCCCACCTAATCCGCACAATGCACCTCCCAAAAGAATGTGCACATATTTATATAGAGATACGTTGATTCCTGAAGCATCTGCTGCTGCGGCACTTTCCCCCACAGCCCGGAGGTTCAGCCCCTTTTTGGTACGGAACAGATAATAGGCGGATGCAATGATGGTCAGATATCCGATATAAACAAAAATATCCTGCTGAAAGAAGATTTCCCCGATATACGGAATGGAAGAAAGCAGGGGAATGGGTCTTGCCACAAAGAAGCCTTTGATATCTCCCGGGACGATGGAGCCCATAACACGCTGGCCTAAAAAGCTGGCAAAGCCTTCACCGAAAATAGTCAGTGTTAAACCGCATACTGTTTGATTCACCCGAAGGGATACCGTAAGAAAGGCATATAGCAATGCGCCGATTGCTCCTGCCAAAATTGCCCCTAGCATGGCGAGGAGAGGATTGTGGGTATTTAGGCCTACAATAAAACCGATGATAGCACCCATATACATCATGCCTTCAACCCCTAGGTTAAGATGACCTGCTTTTTCCGAAAAGATTTCACCCAAGGTGGCGAAAAGAAGGGGGGTTCCCGCTATGATAGCAGCTGAAAGAAAACCGACTAACATATTATTTCGCCTCCTTTTTTACTTTTAAATATTTATGAACATGAACCTTATATTGCAGGAAAAATTCACTGCCTAATACGAAAAATAGGATGATGGCTTGAATCATATCCGCAACGGACGCCGGTACCTGCATGGAAATCTGAATATAGTTTCCGCCTTGAACCAAAATGGCAAAGGCAATACAAACAAACAGCGTAGCAATGGCATTCAAACCTGCAAGCCATGTGGTGATAATTGCAGTAAAGCCATAATTAGCAGAAAGGGAGGCAGATAAAGTCTTCTCCACGGCAGAAGCTTGAATCATCCCTGTTAAGCCGCACAGACCGCCGGAAAGCATCATAGAAATAATAATGATAGAAGAAATATTCATGCCTGCGTAACGGGCAGTTTCGATACTTTCCCCCACCACGGAGATTTCATAACCTTTTTTTGTATGGTTTAGGAAGAGATAAACCAAAACCACTAATATCAATGCGATAATCCAACCGATGTGCACACCAAAAACAGAGGGCAGGATTGCAGAATCAGAAAACGCCGCAACTTTAGGAAAGCCTTGGGAAGAAGGATCCTTCCATGGGCCGTACTGCAAGTAGGTCACAAATTTAATTGCCAAATAGTTCAACATTAAAGTGAAGATGGTTTCGTTGGTACCCATTTTTGCTTTGAAAAAAGCGGGAATGAATGCCCAAAACCCACCCATAATCATAGCCGCAATTGCCATGGACAAAAGCATCAGAGGCTTAGGTAAGTCGAAGTTTAGAGCAACCGCTGAGGCTGCAAATGCACCCATCATGATCTGCCCCTCACCGCCGATATTCCAAAACTTCATTTTAAAGGCCACTAAAATACCCAAAGAAGTGATAATCAAAGGGATTGCCTTTAACGTGGTTTGTTGAATACGGATGGTGGTACCCAAGGCACCTTTTACCATGGAGGTAAAGATTGTAATTGGGTTATATCCCAAAAGGGCAATAATAAGGCCTGCAAAAACAATGGAAAGAGCCACGGAAAAAGTTCGAATCATGATTGCTTTATTGCGAGGCAAATCATCTCGTTTTGTGATTTTTAAAGGAATCATGACTGCACCTCCTGTTTCAGTGAACCACCTGCCATTAAAAGGCCAATATCTTCTTTTGTAATTTCTTCGGGGTTAACGATACCTGTCATTTTACCGCCGCAAAATACCATAATTCTATCACAAAGGGCCATGAGAACGTCTAAATCTTCGCCGATGAACAGCACGCCTACGCCCTTTTTCTTTTGCTCGTTCAACAAATCATATATTTTATAAGATGCACCGATATCCAACCCACGGGCAGGGTAAGCCGTAATTAAAACTTTGGGGTTGGAGTCGATTTCACGACCCAATAAAACTTTTTGAATATTGCCGCCGGAGAGCTTTTTAATGGGATGATGTACGCCTGGGGTAAGGATTTCCAGTTGCTCCACTAAGCGCTCTGCTTTTTTTGTGCTTTCTTTTCTATGAAGGAAAAAACCGGGCTGATTGGGATAGTCTCTTAAAATCATATTATGCACCATATCCATAGAGCCAACTAAGCCCATACCCAGACGATCTTCGGGGATAAAACCCATACGGATGCCAAGGCGGATAATATCTCTGGGGGTTTTTCCCAAGATATTTGCATTTTCAAAGAAAATACGTCCTTTTTCCGCAGGTAAAAGCCCCGCAATGGTTTCGCAGATTTCTTTTTGACCACTGCCGGCAACACCGGCAATTCCTAAAATTTCGCCGGAAAATAAGTCGAAGTTAATATCCTCCAAGGCGTGCTTATTCTCTTTCGTGGAAACGTAAAGCCCGTCTACCTTTAATAAGGGAGTCTCTTGACAGCAATGGGGTTTATCCAGCTCCAAATCTACTTTTTTTCCAACCATCATTTCAATCAAAGGGTTGATTTCAACATCTTTTGTTTCTACGGTTTCGATGGATTGTCCACGGCGCAAAACGGTAATGCGGTCGGAAATTTCCATAACCTCGTTCAGCTTATGGGTGATGATAACAATGGCACAGCCTTGTGCCTTCATGTTTCTTAAAATGGCAAAAAGACGCTTGATCTCTTGTGGGGTTAATACTGCGGTGGGCTCGTCCAAAATAAGGATTTTTGCACCTCGGTATAACACCTTTATGATTTCCAGCGTCTGTTTCTCACCCACAGACATTTCATAAACTTTTTTGTTTGGCTTAATATCCAGACCGTATTGATCACAAATGGCCTGCATTTCTTTGGCAAGCTGTTTGCCATGTAAGGCAATCCCTTTGCTTCCCATAACCATATTTTCTTTTGCTGTCATAACTTCTACCAGCTTGAAATGCTGATGAATCATACCGATTCCGCTGGCAATAGCGTCCTTTGGCGAGACAAAGTTCATAACTGCGCCGTTGATCAGTATCTCTCCGCTGTCCTGCTTATAAAGACCAACGAGAACGTTCATCAACGTCGATTTGCCTGCACCGTTTTCGCCAAGAAGTGCATGAATCTCGCCTTGATGAAGCGTGAGGCTGACGTTGTCGTTGGCCAATGTGCCGGGAAAAGTTTTCGTTATGTTTTTCATTTGTACAACTGCTTGCGGCATACTGTGCTCCTATAAAAAAATATATTGAATAGCTAAGCAAAATATACGCTATCTTGCTTAGCTATTCAAGGCTGCCCTGCTATGGCAGCCTTGAATGATGTATTTGTTGTTTTAAGCTATTATTCTACTGAACCTTCAACGCCTTCGACAAAGAAGAA
>NZ_DAOUQB010000001.1 GCF_030625865.1 Anaerotignum sp.
TATTTTCCGACATAATTACACTCCTTTTAGTTTTAGTATGTAAAATTTTTAATTAGTAAAATCCAAAAAATATAAGTTATAATTAGACTAAATACTGCTAAAGTCATATAAGCACTTAATTTCATTTGATATTTATTTTTAATTAAGTTTTGCTCTCTATTCTGGATGGCTTTATCTATAAAATAATTTTTCAAGAAAATACAATTAGCTTCTTCAATCTCATTTTCAACATAAAAATTGATTAACGATGCATTGTAAGATAATTTTTCTTTAATTTCTTTAATCGATATCAAATAATAACTATTTTTATAATAAGTTTTTAGAAAATAATATAATGTAATTAAAGTTAAAACAGCAGAAACTAATTCAAACAAAAAGAATATAATTGGTATGATTTTAAATACTAAATTCAAGTCTGTCAGTATTCCAATTATAAATGTTTGTCCTGTGCATAAGATTGTAAGTAGTGTTAAAGACGTTCCAATTTTGTTGTTCATAGCGTCTTTATATTCAATTTCTTTATAATATAATTCTTTGTATTCGGCAACTAAATTAAGTTTGTCCATGATATCCCCTTGTACAATAATCATATATACAACATCTCTTAAATATAGTAACATTTTTACAAATATTGGTCAATGTTAATATTATAATAAGATAGTAATGATTTTCTGAATGTTTAATAGTTTTTATGTGTGAACAAATATAATAAAATTTAAAACTTTTAGGACAGGTATTTAAGTATAGCTGTCCTTTTTTTGATTGGAAAGAAGGATGATTAATTATAGAAGAAATTTTAAAGGATTGCCCTGATATTGTTGGAGTTAATGATTTACAGAATTTATTACATATTGGCAGAAATAAGGCATATGAACTATTGAGGAATAATGAAATACGCTCTATTAAAATTGGAAGAGATTATAAGATACCTAAAAGATGTATTATTGACTATATTTATAACGGATTAGGAATTCAAAACAATAATGCTTTATGTTATAATATTATTGATTTTAAAAGTGGGCTATCAATAAAAGGAGAGTGAAACTATGACTGGTAGCCTTCAAGAGAAAAATAATAAGTTTTACGTTGTCCTTAACTTTAAAGTGGAAGGTAAAAGAAAACAAAAATGGATACCATCAGGGTTAGATGTTAAAGGCAATAAAAGAAAAGCCTTAGAATTTCTAAAACTAACACTTCAAGAATATGAAAAAAATGAAGAAAAATTAGTTGGTTCATCTAAAATGTTATTTGCGGATTTCATGTTGGAATGGCTAGAAGTAATTAAGACTACAGTTAGACCAAATACATATTGTTCATATGTAACCGTTGTGAAAGCTCATATTGAGCCGTATTTCAGAAAAGAAAAATTAAATCTTCAAGACTTAAAACCTATTCATATTCAAAAATATTATTCTTATAAACTTGAGACTATAAGTGGAAATACAGTGATCAAACATCATGCTAACATTCATAAAGCATTGGCTTACGCAGTTACTCTTGAATTGATTCAGCATAATCCAGCAGACAATGTATTGTTGCCAAAGAAAAAGAAGTTCAAATCTAGCTATTATGATGTTGAGCAAATTAATAAACTATTGCAAATTGTAAGAGACACAAGCCTTGAAACCCCTGTACTATTAACCTCATATTATGGATTTAGGCGTAGTGAAATATTAGGTTTAAAATGGAGTGCAATAGACTTCAAGCAAAATGTAATCCACGTTGACCACACTGCTATATTGGTAGGAAGTCAAACAGTTTACGATGATGTGACTAAAACAAAATCCAGTTGCAGAACTTTGCCATTGGACAAGAATATTAAGTCATATCTTCAGAAATTAAAAAAGAAACAATTAGAAGATAAAATGTTGATGGGAAATTGTTACCAAGATAATGATTATGTGTGTAAACGGCAAGATGGAAGTCTGATAAAACCAAACTATATCTCACAAGCATTTAAAGATATTCTGGTTGAAAATAATATGCCATCAATAAGATTTCATGATTTGAGGCATAGTTCAGCATCTATGTTGTTAAATTTGGGGTATAGTATTAAGGATATTCAAGAATGGTTGGGGCATGGAGATTACGCTACCACAGCTAATATTTATGCTCATTTGCAATATGAATCTAAGGTTAATATGGCAAGTGAGATTGAAGGGAAGTTGGCTATATATTAAGACAGGATTACTTCTAACCACTTCTAACATTTTTCTAACCAATGGCGTAAAAATGAGAAGTAAGCAAACTTAACGAAATTTGTGTAAAAGTGGTGAAAACTCAGTAAAATCAATGGTTCGAGCGGTGCTAGTTAAACTTAATTAATGCTGAAAAGTGATTGATAACATATAGATTTTTAGATTCAGGTTCTAGTCGGGGTTTTCCTGGTGCAGGTTCAAGTCCTGTCATCCGCATTATTGCTGAAGTCTTGAAAATCAACATTTTCAAGGCTTTTTTAGTGCTTAAAATTTGCTTTTTAAGCCTTGAATAGCCTTAAAAGAAGGGTATGAAACTAACGAAGATGTAACCATTTAATTGTCTTAAGAAAAATATGGAAATTTATAGAAATAATCATTGCAATTTAATTTGAACGTAGATAAAATACAATAAGACAATACAAACGTAGTAATTGATTTCATTGCAAAAATTCCGAAAATAGGGTGCTTATCTACACAGTTAAAAAAAGGAGCCTTTATTACAGAAATTTAGAACGTTTGGAAAAATTCAAAATTTACGGGAAAAAGATTTCTTATTCTGCAAAAGCAACAAATTGTGAACGCAAAGTAGAAGAATCAGAATGATACAAATTTTATGATATATATGTTTTAAAGCGAATTCTCATAAAGCAAAATATTTATTAGATGAATGTATAAGAAATTTTAATGGTTAGAAAAGCATAAGTATTTCGTCAGAAGTGGGTTGAACCCGTATATGACCTTTCTTTAGCTATGATAAAATAGGGTTTAGATATTTGTGATAAGGAGTTAAGCTATGAAAAGAATATTACTGTTTCCAGTAGCAATGGGATTAATGATAATTGGATTGATATGGTGGAGCAATAAAGAGGAAATTATGCACATAGGAGTAAATGCAGAAATTTTAGAGATCAATAAAGAACTAAAAGGTTTTGTAGTTAAAAGCTTAGACGAAGACAGTGTTTTAGGGGAAAAGTGTTATATCAGCTGTGAGAATCCGGAAGTGTATTTTATTTATGTCGACTATGACACCAGAGAAGTTCAAAATTTGACATATGATGATTTCGTTGTTGGAGATGAAATTACAGTAGATGTAAAATCGGTTGAAAAGAAATATGCGTTAACTTATAGGGTACAACTGCTTACGCAAAGATTATGAAAAATGGGGAGTGTTAAAATTCCTGGTAGATACGGGGCTGAAAAGAACCGGGGTTTCAACAAAAGAAAGCCAGCATCGATTAGACGCTGGCCATAGATAATCTATGATATGGAATTTACCTTAAGCTGTACACTGTACATCGTTGTTTGGGGTATTTTGCGCACCCAGAAGAAAGAACACCATGCCGATGACACATAATAAAGTAGAAATCCATAGCATAACGCTTACATTGAAATACTGTAAAATATACCCACCTGAAAGGCTGCCCAGGATATTTCCCACTGTAATGCCAACTGTGATAAGGGCTTGCCCTTTGACTTGATCGCATCTTCCTAAGACTGCACTAACATAATATACGATTGCCGCCGTAAAAGG
This sequence comes from Anaerotignum sp., assembly GCF_030625865.1. Classification (GTDB taxonomy): domain Bacteria; phylum Bacillota; class Clostridia; order Lachnospirales; family Anaerotignaceae; genus Chakrabartyella. The sequence continues at coordinate 3,730 of NZ_DAOUQB010000001.1, forward strand.
AGCGAAGGAGATGGCTTGAAAGCTTAATGCCAAATATAACATGGTTAAGTTTGAGGCAAGTGTTATGCCAAGGCCTTTCATAACAAAGAAAACTGCCGTAAAACGAAGCAATTTTCCGCAATTCCATTTGCGAATCATCCTTGTGCAAAAAAGCATTGCGGGAACCTCCAAAAGGGCGGTATAAGCCATAATTTGCCCCAATGCTTCATTTCCTGCCCCGATGTGCTTTATGATATGTATCATATAGTTGCTGATTGCGCTATGGGATATAAAAATGCAAGCGATTCCTATGACGAGCAGGGCAAAGCGAGGATTATTTTTTAATACTGTAATGCTTCCCCCTTGTACCAAATCTATGGTTTGCTGGCTTCCCATTTCCGGAAATTTTTGAAGGAAAAGCAGAAGAATTATGATTAATCCACAGGCAATCAAAGGCAGGCAGTTTGTAGAAAAAATAACAGTGAGTGTTCCTAAAAAGAATGTCAAAACAGAGTATGATAATGAGCCGATACCCCTTGAAACCCCGAAATTTAGAGGGATTCCGTTTTGAATCAGTTGGATGCCCAAGGCACTTAATATTGGCTGTGAGGAAAGCTGCAAAAGAATGAGCAGACTATACAAGATTGCCACGATGATTTTAGGCAAGGGAAACACAGCCAAAAGGAGAAAAGGGACAATTTGCGCCAAGTAAAGGAGCATAAGCACCCGTTTTACGGTAAAATGTGTGCCTTTATCTGCCGCACCGGCAATGATGGGTTGTAAAAGGACAGAAAGAAAGCTGGAGACAGCAATGAGCGTTCCAATACTGCCATTGGAAAAACCGTGGTCTAGAAGGAATAAGGCTGTAAAGCTTACAACACAGCCGTAACTCATCCAATAGAACCCTTGCAAAGCACCATAGAAATAGATTAAATTATCCCTCTTCATTTTTTAAACCTCATACAGTTAATGGGTAATGATTTCTGCTCCATCCTCCGTTACAAGAACGGTATATTCCCATTGGGCGGATAGGGAACCATCTTTCGTGTAAATTGTCCACCCGTTTTCTTCATCTTGGTAAAATGGCTCTTTTCCTGCATTTACCATAGGTTCGATGGTGAATACCATGCCGGGAACCAAAAGCATTCCCGTTCCCCGCTTGCCAATATGGCAAACATAAGGGTCTTCGTGGAAGTCATTTCCAACGCCATGGCCGCCAATATCTCTTAATACTGTATAGCCGTTGGCATAAATATATTCACTGATAACAAAGCCTATATCCCCTAAAAAACCCCAAGGTTTTACTTCTTTTAAAGCCAAATCCACAGATTCTTTTGTCACTTGAACCAGTTTTTTTGCCTCCGGGCTGACTCCTCCAATGCAAAACATACGAGATGCATCCGCATAATAGCCGTCTAAAATTGTTGTTACGTCAACGTTTATAATGTCCCCTTCTTTTAAAACCTCATCGGGAGATGGGATGCCATGACATATTACATCATTGACAGAGGTGCACACACTTTTGGGATATCCGCAATAATTCAAGGGTGCAGGTATGCCGCCGTGGGAAACGGTATATTCATGAACCAGAGTGTTGATATCGTCGGTGGACATACCGGCGCAAATTTTTTCGGACACCATATCCAAAATTTCCGTATTTAATATTCCGGCTTTTCGGATACCTTCAATTTGAGCCGGAGTTTTAATGATTTTGTGTGAGGGAACCGTGGCGCCCTTTGCTTTATATTGTGCAAGTTTTTCATCCAATACTGCATGGCAGTGTTTATATTTTTTACCGCTGTTGCACCAGCAGGGGTCGTTACGACCGAGCTTCATAAATGGTCAGATCCTTTCTTAAAATTAATTTAGTGTGTTAGAAAGCCATATTTATTGGTTTTTTGCAAAAAAGTTTCACAAACAGCAGAGGGAACTCTTATAAAGTAGTTTTTTGTCTATTTGTGAGTAAATTTAGGAAGAACACACAATAAATAAAAGGTTTTTTCAAAACACCTAAAAAAATCATTTACAAATTCAATTTTCATAGTAGCATAAAAGAGAAGGAATAACAATAGAGATATTGCTTGACTGGAATTTATATCAGTGGTATTACTAAAACATATGGAAGCAGATAAAAATGGAAAGGATGGGAAAATTATGATTTTTCGCAGCATTGAACAGTTAATTGGAAAAACACCATTATTGGAATTGACGCAGTTTGAAAAAAAATATGAGTTACAAGGTAAATTACTTGCAAAGGTGGAATTTATGAATCCCGGCGGCAGCGCAAAAGACAGGGTAGCCAAGGCGATGATTGAAGATGGAGAAAAAAGGGGTATTTTAAAAGAAGGGGCAACCATTATTGAGCCTACCAGCGGTAATACGGGGATTGGCTTAGCGGTAATGGCTGTGGCGAAAGGATACCGTGCTATCATCGTAATGCCGGATTCTATGAGTATGGAACGTCGTTTGCTTATGAAAGCCTTTGGTGCAGAGTTGGTGCTTACTCCGGGTGCAAAAGGGATGGCGGGAGCCATTGAAAAAGCGGAAGAATTAAATAAGGAAATTCCTAATTCTTTTATCCCCGGACAGTTTGATAACCCGGCGAATACAAAGGCTCATTATGATACTACGGGGCCTGAGATATATGAAGATACGGAGGGAAAGGTGGATATTTTTGTTGCGGGTATTGGCACCGGAGGTACAATTTCAGGTGTGGGTAAATATTTAAAAGAAAAGAATCCAAACATTCAGGTGGTTGCTGTTGAGCCTGCTTCCTCTCCTTTGTTATCCAAAGGCGTGGCAGGTTCCCATGGTATTCAGGGGATTGGTGCAAATTTTGTTCCTTCTATATTAGATACCCAAATATATGACGAGATTATTACTGTTGAAAATGAAGAAGCCTTTGAAATGGGACGGGATATTGCGAAAACAGAAGGTCTTTTGGTGGGCATTTCTTCAGGAGCAGCTATCTTTGCCGCAAAGAAATTGGCAGAACGTCAGGAGAATGCGGGAAAAAATATTGTTGTGTTTTTACCTGATACAGGTGATCGCTACCTTTCCACAGCAATGTTTGCTGAAGGATAATGGGTGAGCGGAATCATTTGACAGCGGCCTTAGCGGCCATTCTTATGGTTGTTGACCATATTGGTGCCATATTTTTTCCCGGTGAAATAGGTCTGCGTTTAATTGGTCGGCTGTCTTTTCCTTTGTTTGCATACGGAATTGCCCAGGGGGTAACTTATACATCCAATTTCTATAAGTATATATTCCGTATTCTTTTGGCGGCAGTTATTTCTCAGCCTATTTATCAGAGGGCATTTTACAGCACCAACTTGAACCCTTTATTTACTCTGGCACTGGGGGCAGTGGTATTGCGGCTCTGGAGAAAGGGAGAAAAAGAGAGGTTTTTGGCAGGGATATTACTGATTCTTTCTTACTGGTTCAAAAGCAGTTATAGTTGGTACGGCGTTGCTACTATTTTTTTATATGGATTCTATTATTGTGCCAAAGAGATTTCTTTTTACGGACAGGTGCTACTTCAGATTTTGTATGGATTTTTTACAGGCACATGGTTACAAAGTGCTTCCCTATGTGCTTTTCCTTTGGCGGGGAAGAAATGGAAACAAACGGTGCATTTGCCGAAATATTTTTTCTATGTATTTTATCCTATGCACCTACTCATTTTAATAGGTGTCAGAGGAATACTATATTAAAAAACGGTCTGCTAAGTTCTGGCAGACCGTTTTTTAATATAGATGATATCTATGATAAAGGAAAGTTTTTTTAGGTATATTCTTGTTTTTTTGGTTGGCGAATGCGGATAATGGTCCGTAATATAACAGCAACAACAGGACCCAGAAGTAACCCCCAAAACCCAATGCACTTATATCCAAAATACATGGAAAATAAGGTGAGCAATGGGTGCATTCCGATTTGCGCACCCAATATTTTGGGCTGCATTAGCTGGCGCACAATCTGAACAATTCCATAAATCACAAGGTATCCGATGCCTAGGCCCGTATTTCCTAAAACAAAGTGAATAACCGCCCCGGGCCAAAGAATAAATCCGCTTCCGAAAAAAGGGATTGCGTCGATAACGGCGATACAGACACTGATTAATAGGGCATAAGGGGAACGCAGAATATATAATCCAATGACGCAGATGAGAAAAATATAAACCATCAGAATCAATTGGGTTTTTACATATCCCCAAAGGGAGGCTGCCAAATCCTTCTTTGTTGCTTCCAGAGAAATGCCCAACAACGGTTCTACATGGGTTTGATATGCCAAATGAATACTTTCTCGATCCTTTGTTAAAAAGTATGCGGAGAATAAAGCAATGAAAAAACCCAGTAAAACCTTAGGTACGGCAGTAATGGCTGTGACGGAGCCGCTGCTTTGTACCAAGGAAAGCAAAATCCCAAACAGTTTCTCATGCAAGTTGGTGGTTGCATTAAAAATGCCGTCAGGCAGGTGGATGAGAAGCTCATCTACTCTTGCCCAGAATAAGGTGAAACCTTCCTCCATCTTTTTCAAATAAAAGGGCAGATCGTTGAGCAAATTTTGTAGCTGTTCATAAAGCCCATTTCCTGCAAAATACCCTAAAAGAGCCAGGACAGAAATAAGAAGAACAATGCCCAGCAAAGCACCTGCCCAACGAGGAATATGATGGTTTTCCAATTTATCTGCCAAGGGATTAAACATTAGGCTTAATAACCAGCCGAAAACAAAGGGCAGAAAAATGGGGAACAGGTAGCGAAAAAATAGAAAGCAGGCAAGGATTCCTCCGCAAAGAATTAAAAAATTTTGTATTGCCTGTCTGTTTTTCATGTAAAAATCCTTCATATCATCCCTCCTTATCAGGATAACCTGCCATATTATGTAATTATATAATATGATAAAAGGATTTGGTACAAGTTTCACAAGAATTAAAGAATAATTAATTTTTCTACCATGAAAGACAATAAAACAGTTTACGCAAATTGTCCGGTTAAGCCCTTCCGTTTTTGGCGCAAAATTAAATATTATTAATTTCAGCGGAGAGGTTTACCATTTCAATGGCTGCCAATGCAGTATCATAACCTTTATTGCCTGCTTTTGTTCCAGCACGTTCAATGGCCTGTTCGATATTTTCCGTTGTGACTACGCCAAACAGTACAGGGGTGTTGGTTTCCATGGAAAGATGAGCGATGCCTTTGGAAACTTCGCTGCAAACATAATCATAATGGGTTGTAGCTCCGCGGATGACTGCTCCAAGGCAAATAATTGCATCAAAGGTACCGCTGTTTACCAGAAGCTTTGCCGCAGCGGGAATTTCAAATGCCCCGGGAACACGCACCAAAGAAATATTGTCTGCATCTACACCATGACGCAAAAGCGCATCCTCAGCTCCTTCAATCAACTTTCCAACAATAAAGTCATTAAAACGAGCAGCTACAATGCCTACCTTCATATCTGTTGCAATTAAATTTCCCTGAATTAATTTCATAGTATAATCCTCCTAATAGAATCATTTTGAGATGAGTGAATTTATTTTTTCGTTAAGAACTCTGAGAACTTGTATTACCCCTTAAATTGTATGGGAAAAAATATGCCCCATCTTTTCTTGCTTGGTGCGCAAGTATTCCAAATCGTGTTCTTGAGGTGCGATTTCTATGGAAACACGTTTTGTGATATCTACACCAAATCCATCCAGACCATAAACTTTTTCGGGATTATTGGTGAGAAGATGTAATTCTTTTGCGCCTAAGTCCTGTAAAATTTGTGCACCAATCCAATATTCTCTTAAATCCGGGGCAAAGCCCAAGGAGATATTTGCTTCTACGGTATCTTGTCCCTGTTCCTGCAGAGCATATGCCTTTAATTTATTAATGAGACCAATGCCTCTGCCTTCCTGACGCATATATAAAAGAATGCCTCTGCCTTCTTTTTCAATTTGGCGCATGGCGGCTGCCAACTGCTGTCCGCAGTCGCATCTGCAAGAGCCGAACACATCTCCTGTTAGGCATTCCGAGTGCACACGGCATAAAATATCTTTTCCGTCGCCGATTTCGCCTTTGACCAAAGCAACATGATGTTCTCCGGTAATATCGTTGACATAACCGTAAATTTTAAATTCTCCGTAAGGGGTGGGAAGGTGTGCAGCTGCTTCGCAGTGGACATGTTTTTCATGGCGGCGGCAGTAGTTTTGTAAATCATGAATGGTAATGAATTTTAAATTATATTCTTCTGCCAACTTCCAAAGTTCCGGTGTTCGCATCATAGTGCCATCCTCTGCCATGACTTCGCAGCAAAGGCCGCATTCCTTTAAGCCAGCAAGACGCATCAAATCCACAGTGGCCTCGGTATGTCCTTCTCTTTTTAAAACACCGCCTTTTCTGGCAATGAGGGGGAACATATGCCCAGGTCTACGAAAATCTTCGGGTTTTGCGTCATCTTCCACACATTTCAACGCTGTAACGGAGCGTTCTGCGGCGGAGATGCCTGTGGTCGTATCTACGTGGTCAATGGAAACGGTAAAAGCGGTGGAATGGTTATCCGTATTTTCTGAAACCATTTGGGGTAAGCCTAATTTGTGCCCTAATTCTTCATTCATGGGCATGCAGATCAAGCCTTTTCCGTATTTTGCCATAAAGTTTACGTTTTCTTGAGTTGCAAATTCTGCAGCACAGATGAGATCACCCTCGTTTTCACGATTTGGGTCGTCGGTAACAAGAATGATTTTTCCTTGTTTTAATTCTTCTAAGGCTTCTTCGATGGTGGTATAAGTATACATTTTTTCTCCTCCTAAAATCCGTTTTCTTTTAAAAATTCCAAGGTTAAAGGTTTATCCTGTTGCGCACTGTTATTTTCCAAAAAGCGTTGGATATACTTGGCGATAATATCTGTTTCTAAGTTTACCTGATCGCCTATTTTTTTATCCAATAAAGTGGTTTGCGTTCCTGTATGGGGAATAATACCTATAGAAAATTGTTCGTTATCTACAGAAATTACGGTTAGACTAACACCGTCAATGGCGATGGAGCCTTTTTCGATGATTTGTTTTAATAGGTCTGGGTCAGCATTGATGAAAATTCGGGTTGCATTGCCCTCATTCTTTTTGCCGGAAATAATGCCTGTTCCGTCAATATGACCGCTTACCATATGCCCTCCAAAGCGTCCGTTTGCTGCCATTGCCCGTTCCAGATGAACGGGAGTACCTTTTTGAAGTTGGCCTAAATTGCTGCGTTTTAAAGTTTCGGGCATAACGTCTGCGGTAAAGGATACTTTGGTCAAATTGGTTACGGTAAGGCAAACGCCATTGACTGCAATACTGTCTCCAAGCTTTGCGCCTTCTTGTATTGTTTTGGCGTGGATCACCAGCTGACCACCGCTGTTTTGAGAAATTACTTTATCTATGAAACCAATTTCTTCGATTAATCCTGTGAACATACAGCGCCTCCTTTTGTTTCAATTTGATACTCTAGTAAAATATCCCCCTCCAGCGTATTACTATGCAAGAGTTTCAGTAAAAAAGCGTCTTTCGGTTCAAGAATTCCCTCACCGCCCACTGGTGTTTTTGCGATATTACCGCCGAAAATTTTGGGGGCGAAATAAATATAGAGCTTTTGTGCAAGGTTATGTTGTAAAAACCCATAATGGATGGTTCCGCCGCCTTCAACCAAAACGCTGTCGATTCCTGTTTCTCCCAGCTTTTTCATTAGCATGGGCAGAGAAACTTTGCCATTTTCATCGGGTAACTGCCATAAAGTAAGTCCTAAGGCCTCCAAAGATTCTTTTTTGTCAAAGGGATCTTGGGCATAGGCAATAATTGTGTCATATTCCTTCGCCGTTTGGCAGATTTGGCTTTCCGGGGGAATACGCAGACGGCTATCGCAAATAATTCGAAGGGGTTGTGTTCCGTGTTCCAGCCGACAATTTAATAAAGGATCATCCTGTAAAACCGTTTCAATGCCCACTAAAATACTACTGTATTGATGGCGCAGGTGATGAGCATGATGGCGGGAGGCCTCATTGCTAATCCATCGGGAGGCGCCTGTGGAGGTTGCGATTTTTCCATCAGCAGTCATGGCATATTTTAAAGCGACATATGGCATTTTTGTTGTAATGTAATGAAAAAATACGTCATTTAGTCCATCACATTCTTTTTGAAGAAAATGCTCTGTTACGGTAATGCCATTTTTTCGCATGATTTCCACACCTTTGCCCTTAACAAGAGGGTTAGGATCGGAAGAACCAATGACGACACGTTTAATACCTGCCTCGATGATGGCTTCTGTGCAAGGGGGGGTACGGCCTTGATGACAGCAAGGTTCCAGGGTAACATATATGGTTGCCCCTTTGGGGCTTCTTTTACAGTCAGCAAGTGCCATACGCTCGGCATGGGGTTGACCGGCTTTATGATGATAGCCTTCGCCGATAATTTTGCCATCTTTTACAATAACAGCACCTACCAAAGGGTTTGGGCTTGTGTACCCCAAAGCTTTTTTTGCTAAAAAAACAGCTCGTTTCATATATTTTTCATGAAGCATAAAAATAACTTCCTTTCTTTCAGGGAAAGAATGGGAGAGAATTCCCAAGGAAGGGATGGAAGAAGAGGCCTCCGAAGGTGGAGGGAAAAGCGATTATTTGAACATGAAAAGAAAAATCTTTTAAAAAATAATCGCAAATTCAAAATAAAAGCCCTGTATGTGCTAAAAAAGCTCATACAGGGCATATCAAACATTTTCATACAGCAAAAAGCGTCCATAAAACTAGTAAAAGGTATTATGGGTATGCCAAATAGACATAATAAACCATAGCTGTATTATAGGGCAATCAGAAACAGATTACCACCTTGATGTTTGCTCTTCTTCCATCCAGACTATACTGTCGGTTTTGGAATCTCACCAAATCCTGCGTAACAACGCTCGCGGACTTTACCGCCGATCGGGAATTTCACCCTGCCCTGAAGAGGTATTATATATTTATATGACATTATTATACACTTCTTCGTTCATTTTGCAAGAGGAATTTTCAAGAAAAAATATGCTCTAAATATTAAGGAAGAAAGTGGGCAAAAATGGGCTATTAAATTTTATTTATTAGCGTTTTTCATAGGGAAAAGGATGCCTTTTTGTATAAGATGGTGATTGTAACTTTGTGAAAACTATTATACAATAAATAGATAAAACAATGTATACAGTATTATTAAGAGGTCATATTTTGAGAGAATTAAAATTAAAAGCGCGAGCAAAAATTAATTTAACATTGGATGTGACAGGTAAACGGGAAGATGGCTACCACCTGATCAAGAGTATTATGCAGACGGTAAGTCTATATGACGGAATTTACATGAAGCGTATCCGCACAGATACCATTCTTATTAAAACCAATCTGCCTTGGCTACCCGCGGATAACCGCAATTTGGCATACCGTGCGGCAGAGCTGATGAAAACAAGGTTCAACATTGCGGAAGGCGTTTATATTGAAATTGATAAGCGTATTCCTGTGGCGGCAGGCTTGGCAGGGGGAAGTGCGGATTGTGCGGCTGTTATTGTGGGAATGAACCGCTTGTTTGGATTGGGGCTTTCCTTAAAAGAATTGGAAAGCATTGCTTTTTTATTGGGTTCGGACATCCCTTACTGCGTTCAAAGGGGAACGATGTTAGCAGAGGGTGTTGGAGAAATATTGACACCGGTGAAATACCCGTGTCCTTTGTGTTATGTTGTATTGGCAAAACTTCCCGTCAGTGTTTCTACGGCGATGGTTTACCGTAAATTAGACTGGCAGGAAATTGAGAATCATCCTGATACAGAAGGGATGATACAGGCTATGGGTGAGGCGGATATTGGGAAAATGGGCAGGCTTTTAGGTAATGTGCTGGAAACTGTGACCATACCCATGTATCCCAAAATTGCTCAGCTAAAAGAAGAAATGCTTCGTCTTGGTGCAAAGGGTGCCTTGATGAGCGGAAGCGGTCCGACGGTGTTCGGATTGTTTCCGGAGGAAGAGAATGCAAAAAATGCGGCGGTAGCAATTCGAAAAAAATTCGGTTTGAAGGAGGTTACTGCCACAAAGATTTATCACGGAAACGGTGGTAAGGGAGGAGAAGAGAGGAATGGAAGAAACAAAATTTATCATTAATGGCAACGAGTACCTTCCTTTAAGGGATGTTGTTTTTAATACCCTTAGGGATGCCATCCTTACAGGTAAATTGATACCTGGGGAAAGACTGATGGAAAATCAATTGGCGGATAAGCTTGGTGTAAGCAGAACCCCTGTGAGAGAAGCCTTGCGTATGTTGGCTTTAGAAAATCTGGTGGAGCTTGTACCCAGAAAAGGTGCCCAGGTGTTGGATATGAGTGAAAAGGATATTATTAATATCTTAGAGGTCAGAGACGCCTTAGAAAGCTTAGCAACCAGCATTGCCTGTAAAAAGATGAGCAAAGAAATGTTACAGCAGTTAAAACTTGTGGAGGCTGAATTTGAACAGGCAATTGAGGTAAATGATTTGGAGCGAATTATTCAGTTGGACGAAGACTTTCATGATTTGATTTTAGAATCCACAGAAAATGATAAGTTATCTCATATTTATCAAAATCTGCGTATTCAGCTATATCGGTATCGTATGGCTCATTTAAAGGTGGATAGCTCTATTCCTGCGATTATTGCCCATCACAGAGGAATTTTACGTGCCATTGAAAATCATGACGCTGAGGAAGGGGCAACTGTTGCCCATGGCCATATTAAATACCATACAGAGTTCATTTTACGTTCCATTCACAATAAATAATAGTACAAGGTTGTCAAATGTTTAAGGAAACAAAGAACCGACAGGTTTAAAAAATATATTAAACTTTTTTAATTGAACAGAGGGAAAAAGGTCCGATTGCTTGCACAAGATTTACACTTTTGAAGCAATGGGACTTTTTTATTTTTGCAGGAAAATTTATTTTTTCATTTTTTTTGATACAGGTTTATCATTCCTTTGAAGAATTAAGTTACAGTTTTCCAATAGTTCTTTCTTTAATGGTGTCTTTTGCTTGCAATCCGTTGTTGAATAATTTAAAATGATAGTAGTTTTAGACGAATCGTGTAAGAAAGAAGGTGGCGTAAAGGTGGCCGAAGGAAAAGATAATTTTCCCCGTAGACAAGAGCGGGAATTATATGGCGTGAAAAAGGAGAGAACGTCTAGACGAGATAATACAAGTCAGGGCAGAAGGCCACAAAAGGCGCAGAATACGGAGAAACGAAAACACAGAAAACGTAATGTATTGAATAGAAAGCAGATCATTTGGGGAATCGGCCTAGTGTTTTTGCTGATAATCCTTTTCTTCTTTTTACGGAAAAATGGAACGGAAGTTTTTGTTGGTTCAGAGAGTGTTGGTGTATTGGAAGGAAGGTCTGCTACGGCGGAAACCATTACAGATACAATTGAAACCCAGCTTGCGGGGATTGTAGGCACTGAGGTTAAGTTAAACGAAGAAATAAAGACGGTACGCATTCATATTGGAAGCAGCCGAAAAAAAGATATTTGTACACTGGAGCATTTAATACCAAAGATACGAAATATGGTGACATATAAAGTGAATGCGGCGATTATTATGATTGATGGAGGCAAAGGGGTTGTTTTGGCAAACGAAGAACAGGCAAACAATGTTTTGGATGCCATCAAGGAGCCATATCTTCCGGCGGAGGGCGTTGATGCAACGGTGGAATGGGTGGAAAGTGTTACCATTACCACGGATTTTGTTGATTCTAAAGAGGTGCTTTCAGAAAGTGATGCAACCTCTGTTTTGCAGGCTACCACTACTGTAACGGGAACTTATACCGTACAATCCAATGATGCCTTATATAAACTTGCGCAAAACTATGATTGCTCTGTAGAGGATTTGCTTAATTTGAATGAAGGGCTAACCATTGAAGCGGGTATTCGTGTGGGGCAGGTTCTCAATGTGCCTATTCATAAACCGAAGCTGTCCGTTAAAACCAATGAAACACAAGTTTTGACTACGGTTGAACCAAAAACTTATGAATATCAAACGGATAATACTCAGCCCAAAAGCTATCAGAAAGTGACACAGCAGGGGAGGGCAGGTCAGAAAAAAAGCACCATTCAAATTACGAGGATAAACGGATTTGTTCAGGAGGAGAAGGAAATTTCGAAAGAAATTATTACTGAGCCTATTCCTGAAATCATCGTAAGAGGAACCTTATAATAAACTGGAAAAAGGGCATACTTTCCCAATGGGGAGGGTATGCCTTTGACAAAGAAAAGGAGGATTTCAAAATGGGACTTAAGTTTTTACTGCAAGGGGAAGCAATGCAAAAAGAAGAATTTATGGTGCTTTCCAAAGAGGTGCGCCGTTGTCATGAGGTACTCCACAATAAAACCGGTAAAGGGAATGATTTTGTGGGATGGGTGGATTTGCCCCCAAATTATGATAAAGAGGAATTTGCAAGGATTAAAAAGGCGGCGGCAAAAATTAAGCAAGACAGCAGCGTGCTCATTGTAATTGGTATTGGTGGTTCTTATTTGGGGACGAGAACAGCCTTGGATTTTATCAAAAGCCCGTACTATAATGATCTGAAAAAAGAAACACCGAATATTTATTTTGTAGGCAATAACATCAGTTCAGCCCATTTAAACGATATTTTGCAGATTTTAGGCGATCGGGATTTTTCCATCAATGTGATTTCAAAATCGGGAACCACAACAGAACCGGCCATTGCTTTTCGTATCTTTAAACAGCTTTTGGAAAAGAAATATGGTAAGGAGGAAGCGGCTTCCCGTATTTATGCCACCACGGACAAAGAAAAAGGTGCATTAAAGGAAATGTGTAATGAAGAAGGGTATGAAACTTTTGTAATCCCTGATGATATTGGCGGAAGATTTACTGTTTTGACTGCAGTGGGGTTATTGGCTATGGCAGTGGCAGATGTGGATATTGACGCTGTAATGGCTGGGGCGAAGGATGCAATGGAAACCTATGCAAAGGCAGATATTCAGGAAAATGAATGCTATCAATATGCTGCAATGCGGTATTTATTTTATAAACAGGGTAAAACCGTTGAAATTTTTGCAAATTACGAACCTCATATGACTTCTTTTGGTGAGTGGCTGAAACAGCTTTTTGCCGAAAGCGAAGGAAAAGATGGCAAGGGTGTCTTCCCTGTTTCTGCGAATTTTTCCACGGATTTACACTCTATAGGCCAGTTTATTCAAGAGGGAGGAAGATATTTTTTTGAAACAGTTTTGTGGAACAAAGAACCCAAAACTTCGGCAATCATTCCTTTTGACCAAGGAGATGGAGATGGTTTAAATTTTCTGGCGGGAAAGGAATTGCAATTTGTCAATAGCAAGGCATTTGCAGGAACCATGCTTGCCCATATGGATGGCGGTGTACCAAATATGGTTATTGAAATAGACAAGATGGATGCATGGCACTTTGGTGCATTGGTTTATTTCTTTGAAAAAGCTGTTGGCATCAGCGGGTATTTACTGGATGTAAACCCTTTTGATCAACCAGGGGTAGAGGCGTATAAGAAAAATATGTTTGCTTTGCTTGGAAAACCGGGATATGAGGCGTTAAAGGAGAAGCTGGAGGAAAGGCTTTCTAAATAATTGTGTGTTTTTCTAAGTTTTCATTATAGAAAAGATTCATATTTCAAAGGTGCAGACAAACACTGCACCTTTTTTATGGGGAAAAGCGAAGGAAGATGGGATAGTGTTGAATCGGAAAAAGAGTGGAGAAGAATTGAAACTTTTTTCACAGGTTTTCGTCACAAAAAAAGTAGATCATCCTCTCTTCCTTGTGTTTATTCAGTGCTTCAAGTATAATGGTAGGAAGAATGTGGGAGGGGAAATAGATGAAAGTTACAGTATTAATGGATAATCATACAAATATCGATGTTTATTATCTGGGTGAACCTGGAGTATCTTATTGGATTGAGACGGAAGGGAAAGCTTTTCTATTTGATGTTGGCTATTCCTCTGCGTTTTTGAAAAATGCTTCAGATATATCCATTGATGTGACAAAGGCGGATGCCATTGTTCTTTCCCATGGACATAATGACCATACCAGGGGGCTGAAATCATTAGTGGATGTTTGCCAAGGTGAAAAACCAAAGGTAATATGCCATCCCCATGCCCTGATACCCCGTTTCTTTGATGGGCTTTCCATTGGATGTCCCTTTGACAAAAAAACAATGCAAGAGCATTTTTCCCTTTTTGAAACAACAAAACCTTATTGGCTTACGGAAAAGCTTGTTTTTCTTGGGGAGATTCCCAGAGAGATTGGATTCGAAAAGCCGTATCCTATTGGCATATTGGAAGAAGAGGATGGAGCGAAGCCGGATATGATTTTGGATGATACCGCGTTAGCTTATAATACGGATGAGGGAATTTATATTATTACAGGCTGTTCCCATGCAGGGATTTGTAATATTATTGCATATGCAAAAAAAATACTGGGAAAAGAAAAGGTGTTGGGAATCTTAGGAGGTTTTCACCTTTTTAACATCAATCAACGTACGAAAGAAACAATTTCCTATTTAGCAAAGGAACAAATACGAGATTTGTATCCTTGCCATTGTACGTCTTTTCGGGTAAGAGCCGCTTTGGACAAGGAGTGTCCGGTGGAAGAAGTAGGCGTTGGATTGGTTTTGAATTGGGAATAGGAGGAAATGGGAATGCTTACAAAAGAAGAACTATTTTCGTTTATTGAGAAGGAGAAGCAGGCCATTTTCCAACGAGGTGAGACATTTTTTCATTGTGCTGAATTGGGTTTTAAAGAAGTGGGAACGGCAAAAAAAATAACAGATTTATTGGACGAATGGGGTGTTTCCTTTCAAAAAGAGGTTGGGGTTACCGGGGTGATTGCAACCATTGGTAGGGGAGACGGTTATCATATTGCCTTTGTGGCAGATATAGATGCATTACCAAGAAAAGACGGTATGGGGAATATTCACTCCTGTGGACACAGCATACAGACTACCATGGCTCTGTCTGTTTTAAAGGCGCTGAAGGATTCAGAGATTATGGAGCAGACGGATTGCAGGGCTAGTTTTTTCTTTACGCCTGGGGAGGAGTATATTGATTTTAAGTATCGGGATGAATTGATTGCTGCTGGAAAGCTGGAATTTCGTTCGGGTAAACAAAATATGATTGCTTTAGGATGTTTTGACGGTGTGGATTGTGTGCTTTCTGCCCATGCCAATGGGGATGAGGGAACAAAATTTGATGTAGGATCCACATTGGCGGGCTTTATGGCGAAGAAGGCAGTTTTTATTGGTCGTGCTGCCCATTCCGGTGCTGCCCCTCATTTGGGGCGAAACACTTTGCATGGGGCAAGCTTAGCTATGAATGCGATTTCTTTTTTGAAAGATCAGTTTGCTCCGGAAAAAGGATTGCGTTTAAATCCGGTTTTGACGGAATGTGGCGGGAGTGTAAACGTAATTCCTGATCGTACTGTTTTGGAAACCTATGTAAGAGCCAATGATAATGAAACACTGTTTGAGGCTTGCAAACGTGTGGATAGTTGCTTAGAGCATTGTGCAAAGGCGTTGGAATTGGAGTGTTTTATTACAAACACTACGGGGTATTTGCCTTTAAAGCAGTCAGAGAAACTAAACAAAACAGTAAGAGAGAACATGCTTTTATTTTGTGGTCCGGAAGAAATCGTGGAAAATCCTGTTTCGGGAGCATCCGGAGATGTAGGAGATTTAAGCTTTTTAATCCCTACAATTCAGTTTGGTTTTTCCGGAATAAAAGGTCGGTTTCACGATGATAGTTTCGAAGTTTCGGATTATGAAAATTGTTATCTTACTTCGGCAAAGATTATGCTGGGGACAATTTACGACTTGTTGAAAGAAAAAGGTGCCAGGGCATATCCCAAGGAATATAAACAAAGAAAAAAAGATTATCTTTGTATGTTGCGTCGAAAAGATTGAAAAAGGGCGGAATATTATAACAACCTTAATATTTTTGAAAAGATTTTTTGCGGATGAGTATGTTATAGTAGAGTTAGAACGCCCGAAGTGGCAAAATTTTAGGATAAAAGATATAAGTTGAATGGGGGCATTTACTTATGAAAAAATTTTTAGCGGTGGCAATGGCCACATCTTTAGTGTTTGGAAGCATGGGTGTAACTGCTTTTGGTTCTGTATTTTCGGATATTAATGCAGCTCCGTGGTCAGGTGCAAAAAAGTACATTGATGAAGCACAATCATTGGGATTGATGAATGGTTATACTGAGAATGGAAAAAAGTATTCCAAGCCCAAAAATAATGTTACATTATGTGAATCTGTACAAATGATTTACTCTATTATGAAGGTACACACCAAACAGGATGTATCCTCCCAAGAGGTTACAAAATGGACACCTGTAATGAGTGCCTATAACATTCCAACATGGGCTTATAACGCGACAGCTTATGCCTTGGAAAACAAAATAATTGAAAATAGTGATTTGACAAAATTGAAAGATGGCACACAATATGCAACCAGAGAAGAAGTTGGATTAATGTTTGGTAAGGCACTAGGTACTATTTATACTGTTAACAACAGTGCAACCCTTTCTTATGGAGATAAATCTAAAATTTCCAGCGATGCAGTGCCATATTTGGCTCTTTTGAATAGTAAAAATATCATGGTAGGGGACACGAATAATAATTTTAATCCCAAAGCCAAAATAAATCGTGCAGAGATGGCAGTGTTATCTGTTATTACATATAACAATTTGGATGGTTCGGCTACTACGACACCGACTGCCCCAGCTTCGGGCACGGTAACAGGAACAGTCATTAACAGTATGATAATGGCGAATGGCGATATCTTTTTAAGTGTAAAAGCCAATAGCGGTGAAGGTGTAAATGTATTTGGCAAAAGCAGTTCTGTGAAGGTGACTTATGATAAAGAAACCGTTTCCTTAAAGGATATTGGAACGGGGGATAATGTTACCATTACATATAATAAAGAAAATTTAAGTGCAGTAGTCATAAATAAATCCGTAAATGGTATTATTACCAACAAGACCTTCACATTGAAAGACTTAACAAGCAGCAAGATTACCGTAAAGGATGGCAGTAAAGAAGAAGTATACCGCTTGGATGATGATGTTAAGGTTACAATTGCTGACAAAAAATCCACTGTTTCTAATTTAATTGATGAAATGGAAGATTATGAGTACAACGTAACGCTGACCTTTGACAAATCAAACTACGTTACAAAAATTGAAGCAATGAGCAGCAAAGATAATCCACTTACGGGTGATCTTACCTATATGAACAATTCAAAATTGACCATAGAGGTTGGCAGCAAAGATTATGATTATCCCCTTTCCGATGATGATGTTAAGGTAAAATTTGATGGGAAAACAGTTCTCTTTTCCAGGCTAATGAGTGATTATAAAAAGAATAATTATAAGGTTACTTTGAAATTGGATAGCAAAGGCTATGTTACCAATATTGATATTGATTTCATGGAAGATGAAACGCATGGAACGCTGGAGTTCCTTAACACTCGTCGTCTTGAATTAAGTGCAGCAGGCGAAACTATCGGTTATTATCTTGATGACGATGTGGATGTTGAGATTGATGGCAAGAAAAGTACACTTGCAAAATTAAAGGATCAATATGAGGATAATCCTTACCGCGTTTCTTTAACGGTGGATCGCGATGATGTCGTTACAGAAATTTCTGCTACAACAAAAAATTCTGCTGTATCAAAGGGAACATTGAAGGAAGTGACATCATCTAAAATTAAAATTACAGTGGACGGTAAGAATTATGAATACGATTTGGACGATCCAACTGTTAAAATTGATAAGAAGACGGTATCCTTCTCTACATTTAGAAGCAGCTACAAGGATTATGAATATGAAGTTGAACTGGGCTTTAACAGTAAAGGCGATGTTACGGAAATTACAGGGAAAAATAAAGATGCCACCGAGGGTATTCTTAAAAATATTGAGCCTAAAAGAGATACAATTGAAATACGTGCTGGTGGTGTGAATTATACTTATGATATTGACGATGATGTTACTGTAAAGCTGGATGGCAGCAGTTCCACCGTTTCCAAATTGGATTCTGCTTTTGAGGATGCTTACAGTCATGACGAAGAAATAGAAGTTAAGCTGACCTTGAATAGCAAGGACGATGTAACAAAAATAGAGGCTGATTGGGTAGAGGATTCCGATGATACGGAGAAAGGTACCCTTAGGGACATAGGATATTTTGATATTACGATTAGGAAGGACTCCAAAACCAAGACCTATGATTTTAAATCCGGAAATGTAACTATGACACTAGATGGAAAAAGTGCCGATAAAGGTGATTTTGATGACGCACGGCATGACTTGGACAGCAATGAGGTAATTACAGTAACCCTTTATTTGAACTCTGATGATAAGGTCACCAAGGTAGTGGCAAAGATTGAGGATGAGGATGAGGATAAACCGACAAAAGGTAATTTAACCAGTGTATCAACTTCAAGCGGCAGATTGAAAATAGAGGATAGCTCAGAGGATGAGTATACATGGTATGCGAAAGACAGTGTAAAAATATATTATGATGATTTGGGCAGTCACTATGACGAAAGTGATTATGATAATGATCTGAGCGGATTGAAAAAATTCTTGGGAAAATGCAAGGATAGAGATGATGACTGCTATGTAAAATTTGAAGTTAATAGCAGTGATAAAGTAACAAAAATTACGGCTACGGATAAATAAGTTTGCCCAAAGAATCATGGGAAATTAAAACAATATATCATGCTATAGCGGAAAAAGGCTTGTAATCCATAGGATTACAAGCCTTTTATATGTAGAAGTACCTTAAATTAATTTTTATTTTTCTTGCAAACCAAACCTGCAATGGATGCGTAGGTTTATAAGGATATTTGTCGTAAAAAAAAGTACGATACCTCCAGCAATTGACAAAAAAAGCAGTCATATTTTCCTACAATAGGGAATATGGAGGGAAGAGTCATGGAAAAAACAGAAATCGTATTAGAACGAGTTATCCAAGAACCGGTGGTGTCCAGGGAGACACCTTTTGCTAGGGAACGATTACCTAAGTTGATACACGGCAAGGATATATTGAAGTTTGTGCTGTTATGTGTGATGGGGGTCTGCTGGGGAAAGGCAGAAATGCTCCACATACTACGTCCCATGGGGATTGCATACATATCTTTATTTTTCGGGGAGGGAATTTTATTTTGGGGCGCATTGATTTCCGTTGCGGCCGGATGTATTGTAGATATTCCTTTAAAGGCAGGAGCGGCACTAGCTGCTGCATGTGCAATCCAACTGACATTGGGGAGGTTTGTAGAACGGGATGAAATGTTAAAAAAGGCACTTCTTGGGGCGTTTGCTATGGCATTGGCGGGGATTTTTTTAGCAATCAGCAAAGGAGGTTTAACCTTTTATTTTGCAGTTGCGGGAATGGAAAGCGCTTTGTCCGTAGGTCTCTCCTTGCTTGCACAAAAAGGTGTTATGTTTCTGTGGGAGAAAAGAACGGTTTCCATACCCAGTCGAGAAGAAACCTTGGGCTTGGTGTTTCTGCTGGGAGGAGCGTTGGCGGGACTTTCCACAATGGAGGTGCCGTATCTGGAACAAGGATTGCTTCCCTGTCTTTTGGCATATTTCGTGGCTGCTTGTGCTTGGCGCGATGGAATGGGCGGAGGTGCAGCAGCGGGGATATTGTTTGGACTCTTACTGTATCTTTGCAGCGGTGTAGATTTGTTGTTTTTCACGGTTCTTGGTGTGAGCGGATTGATAGCAGGTTGTCTCAAGGATATGGGACGCTTTGCATTGGTGTTGACCCTTATTATTACCCCGTTGTTGTTTTTGTTTTATGCCAGCCCTTCTTTGGTAGCGCCATTGTGGGCAGGGGGATGGGCATTGGGCGCAACAGCATTTCTACTTACCCCTAAAAAATGCCTTGTATGGATGACAGGAAACTTATGGGAACAAGAGGGTAGTAAAGATAAATATATTAGAAAAAAGGAATTGCTGGAGGAAAGGCTTATGGGCTTTTCCCAAGCATTTTCTGCATTGGCAAAAACCTTTGTACACCAAGAGGAGGTGCAGGAGAAAAAGGATGTCTCTAAACTGGTGGATACCATTGCGGAGAAGGCCTGTCAAGGCTGTGGTATGGCGCACTATTGTTGGAATGAGGAATTATATCGTACTTACAGTATGACGTTTTCTGCCCTATCCCACTGTGAGGAGAAAGGCTGTGTTACTCTATCTCAATTGCCGGAGCCCTTTCGACAAATGTGTGCAAGAGGAGATCTGTTTGTGGAAACGGTAAATAAGGCTTATGACGGCTATCGAAGAGATCGCCTTTGGTTGGGACGATTGGCAGAGTGCAGGGAGCTGGTGGGTCAGCAAATGACAGCGGTAAGTGATATTTTATTAGGTCTTTCTGACCAGCTTGAAGTCGGCTATGTTTTTTTAGAACAAGCTGGACAAATGTTAAAGGAGGAATGTGCAAAGGAAGGCATTCGTTTGCGAGACGTTCGCGTAGTGGAGGAAAAAAACAGATATGGCAGGCAAGTGCAAATTTCCTTCCGTGGCTGTGGATGCCGAGGCATATGTAAAAGTAAATTATTGCCTTTGGTAAAGCGAACAATGAATCGTCCTATGGTTTTAAAAGATGGAAACACCTGCCATTGCCAGAAGGATGGGATATGTACGCTCTGCTTTACGGAGGTTCCCGCTTTCAGTTTGACAACGGCCACAGCTTTTTCTTCGGCAGCGCAAAATCAGCCCATTGGCGATACCACGGCTTTTTTGGAGACGGACAAGGGGATGGCTCTTATGGCGTTATCTGACGGTATGGGACAGGGAAAGAGTGCGGCTGAAGAAAGCAGAACCGCCATTGAACTACTGGAACAGTTTACAGAGGCAGGGTTTGAGCGAGATTTGGCGGTGAAAATGATAAATTCAGCACTGTTATTGAGAAAAGGCGAAGAAACCTATGCAACCCTTGATATTTGTGCCGTTGACTTATTTGATGGCAGAGCGGAATTTATCAAGCTGGGAGCTGTTTCTTCTTACATAAGCCGAGGCGGGCGTATTTTGACGGTAACAGCCCACACCTTGCCGGCAGGGATATTGCAACAAGTGCAAATAGTAAAAAATGAAATGCTTTTAAAAGATGGAGATATCCTTTTTCTCTTATCTGATGGAATTACGGAGGCATTAGGTGGCGAAAACGTTACAGCCGGATGGTTAAAAGATAAATTAGAAAAATTTCCATTAGCCAATCCGCAGGATGCGGCGGAATATATTCTGAAAGAGGCGGAAAAAGAAAGGAAGGATGGTGCAAAAGACGATATGACTGTTTTGGCAGGGCGATTTTGGAAAAAAAGAAAAAGTGCTTAACAGTGAATAAAAAATTGAACATTAGTTCATGCTAATAGAGTGAAATTTTTCCTTGGTTAAGATAAGTAAATATAATTGATTTTATTGGGTTGGCAAAATCTCTCCTGGTTTTTCGAAATCGGGAGAGATTTTTCGTTTTAAATGGGTTGGATTAAGTAAAACGCATCAGGTTATTGCTATTTCCCCAAATTTCATGTAAAGTGAATACATATTTTTATTGATGAAGCTGGGAAAATTTCTGTTTTTATGGACAGGGGTTATCTGAAATTTTGTTTGGGGGCTTTCGGCTTGGAACATAAGGTTTGGTGTACAATTAAAGAATTTCACATGTGCCCGCAGGGTGCCAATATTGTGGTTGGTGTATCCGGCGGTGCCGATTCCGTTGCGTTGTTGCACATATTAAAGGGCTTTGCATCTTCGGAAAGCTGGAACATAACCGCAATCCATGTGCACCACGGTTTACGAGGAGTAGAGGCTGACCGAGATCGAGATTTTGTGGAGGGAATTTGCCGTAAATGGGAAATTCCTTGTAAGATATTTTACTTTGACGTGGCAAAAGAAGCCCAAAAAAGAGGCTTAGGTACAGAAGAAACAGGGCGCTTGCTTCGTTACGAAGTTTTTGATAAGGAGAGAAAAGGCGGAGTTGTAGCTGTTGCCCATAATAAAAATGACCAAGGAGAGACGGTTTTGATGCGTCTTTGTCGAGGTGCTGGGGGTGCAGGATTGGCGGGAATTCGACCTGTGCGGGATTATATTGTGCGCCCGTTGCTATTTTGCACAAGAAAAGAAATTGAGGAGTATTGTGAGGAAAATGGCCTGCATTATTGTCAGGACAGTACAAATCAAGAAAATATTTATACCAGAAATCGGGTTAGAAATGAAATACTACCTCTATTGGAGGAAATTTATCCAAGAGCAACAGAACATATTGCCCAAACTGCGGAAATATTAGCGGAGGAAGAGAAATATTTGCAGGGGCAAGCCAGAGCTCTATATTACGAGGCTTTGGAAAGCGCGGGCAAAGACGAGGTGACCCTTAAGGTAAATGCATTAATGGATATGCATAAGGTAATGCGGAAAAGAGTTTTCGCAATGGCTTTTCGGAAATTAGGGGCCAAAAAAGATGTATCCTCCATTCATTTTGAATTACTGGAGGGGCTTATGAAGCAGGAAAGTGGTAAGAGCTTGAATTTACCGAATAAAATTCATGTGAGGAAAAATTATGGTGTGTTAACTATAAAAAAAGAGGTAGAGAAAAGCAAAGGATTTTCCTATTCCTTGCCCTTGGATCAGGAAATCTTTGTTGGGGAAGCGGATTTTTTTGTGCGTGCTTGGGTTTGTACAGAAAAAAAAGCAGAAAATAGAGAAGATTACTGTACGAAAGTATTTGATTATGATAAAATAGGCTGTGCGATTTTTTGTCGAACCAGACAAAAAGGCGATAGCCTTGCCATTGGAAACGGACGAAAGAAGCTGAAAAATTTTTTGATTGATGAAAAAATTCCCAGAGAAGAGCGGGAGAGTTTACCTCTGATTGCCTTTGAGAATGAGATTCTTTGGGTAGTGGATCAGCGGATTTCGGCGGCTTATCAGCCAGATGAGGAAACAAAACGGTTTTTAACAGTTCAGATACGGAGGTTCGTTAGGGAATGAAAGAAAGAGTAGAAGTTATGATCAGCGCTGAGGCAATCAGCAAAAGATTAGAAGAAATGGCCGAGCAGATTTATGAAGATTTTGGCGGCGAACAGGTAGAGTTGGTTTGTGTATTAAAGGGAGCCGTTGTGACCTTGACAGAGCTTTCTAAGAGACTGAAAATGCCCGTTACTATGAGCTTTATGGATGTTTCCAGCTATGGCAATGGCACCGAAAGCTCAGGTAAAATCAAGATTTTGCGTGATTTGGATGAAGATATTTCAGGTAAAAATGTTCTTTTAATTGAAGATATTATCGACAGTGGTAGAACACTGAGCCATTTGAGAGAGCTTTTATTGAAAAGAGAACCAAAAACATTTAAGATTTGTACTCTTCTGGACAAGCCTGACAGACGTGTTGTTGATGTGCCTGTTGATTATGTCGGTTTTACCATTCCCGATGCATTTGTTGTTGGGTATGGCTTAGATTATGCTCAAAGATATCGTAATTTAAATTATGTAGGTGTATTGCACTTTGACGAAGAGTAAGTAATAAAAAAGAGGAGTTTTCTGCGAGGAACTCTTCTTCTTTTTTTGTAGGAAAAAGAGTTGTTTTTGGTTAAACTTTTCTAATCCTTCGTTGCCTTTTTTATTAAAATATGATAAAATTATTAACTGATACGGATTCAGGAGAAGAAAAGAAAAAAATTCGCATTACGAATCAACAGGAGGGAATCTATTGAATAAATACTGGAAGGCCATAGGGCTGTATGCGGTGATTTTTGTTATTATTTTGGCTTTTTTGGCCTTCAATGGCGAGGGATTCACCAATCCTCAGAAGGAAGAAGAGGCATATACTTACAGTGACTTAGTAAGCGAGCTGGAAGGCGGAAATATAAAAGAGCTTGACATTAGTAGAAGCAAAGAAGTTGGGGATTTTGGTACTGTGGATGCAACACTTAACGATGGCAGTGTGATTACTGTAAATATTCCCAGTATTTCTACTTTCCAAGAACGTGTGGATCAAAAAGTTGCTGATGGGGACGCAATTAAAGTAACAACGGAGGATGTACAAAAAGAAAGTTTGCTTTCAACCATATTACCGTCTTTGATTATGATGATTGTTATGGTGCTGTTTTTTATGCTGCTGTTTAATAAGCTTCAAGGCGGCGGCGGGAAGATGGCAAGCTTTGGCAAGAGCAAAGCAAAGATGAGCGTTGAGGGTGAAAATAAAATTACCTTTGAAAACGTTGCAGGCTGTGATGAAGAGAAGGCGGAGCTTGAAGAATTGGTTCAATTTCTCCGAACCCCTCAAAAATTTACGAATTTGGGTGCACGTATTCCCAAAGGCGTCCTTTTAGTAGGCCCTCCGGGGACAGGTAAAACATTGTTGGCAAAGGCTGTTGCAGGAGAGGCAGGCGTACCCTTCTTTAGCATTTC
Source organism: Anaerotignum sp. (assembly GCF_030625865.1). Taxonomy (GTDB): domain Bacteria; phylum Bacillota; class Clostridia; order Lachnospirales; family Anaerotignaceae; genus Chakrabartyella. The sequence goes on from NZ_DAOUQB010000001.1 coordinate 28,151, forward strand.
CGGATCGGATTTCGTGGAAATGTTTGTCGGCGTTGGTGCATCACGTGTGCGTGATTTATTTGAGCAGGCAAAAAAACATGCGCCAAGTATTGTTTTTATTGATGAAATTGATGCCGTAGGTCGTCGCAGAGGCGCCGGACTTGGTGGCGGACATGATGAAAGAGAGCAAACTTTGAATCAGCTTCTTGTTGAAATGGATGGTTTTGGGATTAACGATAGCGTTATCATTATTGCTGCCACAAACCGTGCAGATATTTTAGATCCTGCGCTGTTGCGTCCCGGTCGTTTTGACAGACAGGTTTATGTTGGCAGACCTGACGTAAAGGGCAGAGAAGCAATTTTGCGTGTGCATTCCAAAGGAAAAACTTTGGCACCTGATGTTGACTTAAAGGTTGTTGCACAAACAACAGCAGGGTTTACAGGTGCTGACTTAGCAAACCTTTTGAATGAAGCGGCGTTATTAACAGCCAGAGCGAATAAAACCGCCGTTGATATGGCAGAAATTCAGAAAGCCCTTATCAAAATTGGCGTGGGAACAGAGAAAAAGACCAGAGTTATCTCTGAAAAAGAAAAATATATTACGGCTTACCATGAGAGCGGCCATGCCATTCTATTTGAAGTTTTAAGCGAGTTGGATCCTGTTCATAGTATTTCCATCATTCCTACAGGTATGGCAGGGGGTTACACCATGCCGTTGCCCGGGGAAGACAAAATGTATATGACAAAGATGTTTATGGAACAGGAAATCATCAGCTTATTGGGCGGTCGTGCTGCGGAATATATTGTAATTAAAGATATAACCACAGGTGCGTCAAATGACATTGAACGTGCAACGGCAATGGCCAGAAATATGGTTACAAAGTATGGTATGAGCGATATTTTGGGCCCGATACAGTTTGGTGATGACAACAATGAGGTGTTTATCGGCAAAGATTGGGGACATCAGCGCAATTACAGCGAAGCTGTTGCAACGGATATTGATAAAGAAGTGAAACGTATTGTAACTTATGCTTATGATGAAGCAATACGAATTTTAAAAGAGAATTTGGAAGTATTGCATGCTTCAGCAAAACTCCTTGTGGAAAAAGAAAAAGTAACGGGAGATGATTTCCGTAAATTATTTGACCAAGAGGTGCGTAATGAAGTTTTAGGCATCTCAACGGAAGAAACAAAAGCAATTACAGATTCGCAAAACATAAGAGAAGATAGAGAGGAGCAAGACTAATGGATTTTAACAACATTGTACCCGGCATTACCTATGAAAGAGAATATATTGTTGAGGAGGCGGATACAGCAACTGTATTCGGTAACGATAATGTACCTGTTTTTGCATCTCCTAGATTATTATCATGGATTGAAGGTACCTCTATTGGTGCTGTAAAGCCGTTTTTGCCAGAAGGCTGGGAAACTGTGGGAACATCTTTTGAGTTTAAGCATATGGCAGCTACTCCCGTGGGAATGAAGGTACGTGTTGTAGTAGAGTTAACAGAAGTAAACGGTAAGCTCTTAACATTCCAGATTAAAGCTTATGATGAAGTTGACAAAATCTGCGAAGGTACCCATGGCCGTGCAATTATTGAACTACAAAAATTTATGAGCCGTGTAAACAGCAAGGCAAAAGCGTAAGGTAAGAATTTAGAGCGTCTCATAGGCGCTCTTTTTTTGACGGAGGCTATCATATGTATCGAATTTTAGAAATATTACGTCGAGAATCGGGATTTCTTTCAGGCGAAGGGATTGGAAAGCAATTGGACATTAGCCGAGCCGCCGTTTGGAAAGGAATCAAAAAATTGAGGCAAGAGGGTTATGAAATTGAAGCTGTTACCAATAAGGGCTACCGCTTGGTTTTGCATGATACCATGTATAATGATAAGGAGATTGCTCAGGGGCTGGAGACAAAAAAATTTGGGCATCCCATTTTCTTTTATAAAATTACGGATACCACCAATGGATGTTTGCGCGCGGCGGCAGTAGAGGGGGCACCGGAAGGAACCATAGCCGTTGCAGAACAAATGACGGCAGGACGGGGCAGACGAGGAAGACATTGGGAAGCTCCTGCCGGTTCCGGTATTTGGATGAGCATATTACTGCGTCCTACGATTTTCCCTTCAGAAGCATCCGTACTTACCCTTTTGGCGGGTTTGGCTGTTTGCCAAGCATTAGAAGAAGAAACAGGCCTTTCCCCTCAAATTAAGTGGCCCAATGATATCTTATTAAATGGAAAGAAACTGGTTGGAATTCTAACGGAAATGGATTGCGAAATGCAGGAAACCCATTTTGTGATTGTTGGAATCGGCATTAATGTGAATACAGCAGAATTTCCGGAGGGAGTAAATGATGTTGCAACATCCCTTTATTTGGAAAGTGGTAGAACTTTTTCCAGGAAGAACATCCTGCAACGGGTTTTACTGAATTTTGAAAATTTGTATGAAGCGTTTATCAGTTCTCATTCCGGTTTTGCACCGTTTTTATCAAGGTACAAGGAAAAGTGCAGTACCCTTAATCAGGAAGTTAGGGTGATTGGAAAGGAAACTTTTTTTGCGCAAGCGGTGGATATTACGCCGGAGGGTGAATTGGTAGTGATTAGGAAGGATAATGGGAAACAAGAAATTGTGTTTTCCGGAGAGGTTTCTATCAGAGGGGGAAAGTAAGTTGAGTGACTTTATTTTGGCAGCGGCGAGCTATGAGAAGCAAAAATATTATTTGGAGCCAAAGTTTCAGGCGCTTCCTGAATCCATTCAGGAGGAGATACGTATCATTTGCGTTACAACGGCGCAAAAGCTTGGTTGTACTTTTCTCATGGGGTTTCGCCAAAACGGTGAAATTTATTTTGAAACCGTAAAGCGGGAGGACGATTTCAATTTTGATGAAATTGGCGCAGAGTTAGAGGTAAAGGAGATTATTCGTAAACAAAAAAGTCTGCTTGCATCTTTAACAGCATGGTTTACCATTTTTTTTACGGAAGAAGGGGAAAAATTAAAGGACAAGCTTTTAGAAGAATCAGAAAATGGAGAAACATTGTACAAAAATTAACGAATTTTTAAAAATATATTGTAATTATTTCATTAGCTGTTATAATGGTTCATGGTAACCTTTCTAAGAGGAAATCAGGGAAAGATGTCATGGTTTTAAGAAGCCAGATATACTTCGAATGCTTAGGAAGTTTAACAAAAAAACAACCTAGTAATCTTATATCTTCCGCTATGCGGAGCATAAGAGTGAGAATGAAAGGAGCTATATTTAAATGAGTGAACAACTAGTGGCAATGAAAAACGAAAACAGGATTTCTGCGAAGGAATTAACGACAACAGGGATGATGATTGCAATTATTTTGCTAATGTCATTTACCCCTTTAGGCTACCTTCGAACGGCTGGTTTAGAGGTGTCATTAATTACAATTCCCGTTGCAATTGGAGCAATGATTATCGGACCCAAGGCGGGTTTGCTTTTGGGGGCGGTTTTCGGGTTGACAAGCTTTTACCAGTGTTTTGGAATGAGTCCTTTTGGGGCGGCGCTTTTGGGAATTAATCCCTTTTTGACTTTTCTTGTTTGCGTACCTACAAGAGCTTTGATGGGGTGGTTTACGGGCCTGGCTTTTAAAGGAATTGAAAAGTTAGACCGTTCCAAAACAGTTTCCTTTTTCATAGGTGGGCTTCTTGCCGCATTATTTAATACAGTGCTGTTTATGGGAGCACTCATGTTGTTTTTCTGGAATACGGAATTTATACAGTCCATTAATGCCAGTATAGGCAACTTAAGCTTTTTTGCATTTGTACTTACCTTTGTCGGTGTGAATGGTTTGTTGGAGATGCCTGCAACTTGTATCGTTGGTGGGGTGGTTTCTAAAACACTGAAAAAAGTATTATATAAAAAAATTCGTTCAAACTAAGGCTATCGGTAAAGGTGCGGGTCAGCCCGCACCTTTTTAACCCTTGTTTTTAAGGAGAGGGCAGAATGATACTAGTAATTGATGTTAGTAATACCAACACCGTGATAGGCGTTTTTGATGGAGAAGTGCTTGTGGCTAATTGGCGATTATCTACGTTAAGCAGCCGAACCTCTGATGAAACGGGCATACTAATCCGTTCGTTTTTTCATCATGCCGACATTCCGGTGATAGAAATTGAAGCAGTGATTATTTCCTCTGTTGTCCCCAATGTGATGTATTCATTGACCAACGGGATTCGTAAATATTTTAGGCGGGAAGCATTGATTGTTCGTTCGGGGATGAAAACAGGTATCAATCTAAGGATGGAAAATCCTAAGGAGATGGGGACAGATCGTATTGTTAATCTGGTCTCTGCATATGAAAGGTACGGCGGACCGGCTATCGTGATTGATTACAGCACGGCAACGACCTTTGATGTGATAAGCGAAAACGGCGTGTTTTTGACAGGAATTACGGCACCCGGGCTTCAAGTGTGCGCGGAGGCTTTATACCAAAAGGCTGCAAACTTACCTAAGTTCGAAATTGTTGCGCCAGAGAGTATTATTACCAAAACCACCATTGAGAGTATGCAAGCAGGGCTTGTGATCAGTCATATTGGAGAAACGATTTATATGATTGAATGTATTCGAGAGGAAGTGGGTTTGCCTGAATTGAAAGTCATTGCCACCGGCGGACTTGCCAAAATAATTGATGATCAGGAAGAAATATTTGATGTTTTTGACCCTGTTCTTGCGTTGCATGGGTTACGGCTTATATATGAAAAGAACAAGAACAGGCGACAGGGGGAAAGCAAATGCTTCTAGTAATAGACGTTGGGAATACCAACTATGTTTTAGGTGTATACCATGGAGAAAAACTTGTAAAATGCTGGAGAATGGCTACCGGTAGCAATAAAACTGCAGATGAAACAGGGATTTTTCTGTATAATTTATTTGAAACAGCAGGTTTTGATGTAAAGCGGATTGAAGCAGTGATCATTTCCTCTGTGGTTCCTGACATTATGTATTCTTTAACACAAGGAATTAGAAAATATTTTAATATAGAACCTATGATTGTAAGTGCTGGAATGAAAACGGGCATTGTAATCAAACGGGACAACCCCAAAGCAGTGGGAGCGGATCGTATTGTTAATTTGGTTGCAGCAAATGAAATTTACGGTGGACCTGCCGTGGTGATTGACTATGGTACTGCCAATACCTTTGATGTAATTAATGAAAAGTCAGAATTTATAACGGGCTTGATTACCCCGGGTATTTCCATTTGTTCTGAGGCTTTGTACCAAAGAGCCGCTCAGCTTCCGAAAATAGAGATTAAAAAACCGAAATCTATTATTGTGAAAAATACAGTTGGAAGTATACAGGCTGGTTTGGTTATAGGGCATATTGGACAAACGAAATATATTATTCAGCAGTTAAAAGAACAGCTTGGGTTTTCGGAAATTAAAGTCATTGCCACCGGCGGTCTGGCAAGGGTCATTGATCCGGATAAGAAAATATTTGATATATTAGATCCTGTTTTGACTTTAAAGGGTCTAAGGATTTTGTATCAGAAAAATAGATAATGAAAAGGACGGGGGTGCCTCGTCTTTTTTCTTGCCAAGAATAAAAATGTTTGGTATGATAAAAAACCGAAGAAAGAAATGAGGTGTTACCATGAAAATTGGCAATGTTGAACTTGAAAATAATGTTTTTTTGGCACCCATGGCGGGGGTAACCGATCTGCCTTTTCGCCTTCTTTGCAAAGAAATGGGCTGTGGATTGGTTTATTCTGAGATGGTAAGCGCCAAGGGAATTTTATACGATAATAAAAACACAACAGAGTTATTGAATGTTGAAGCGGCTGAGCGTCCCACTGCGATACAGCTTTTTGGCTCAGATCCCCAAATATTAGGGGAAATGGGAAGAAAAATAGAGGGATATCCCTTTGATATTATAGATGTAAATATGGGATGTCCTGCCCCCAAAATTGTGAAAAATGGGGAGGGGAGCGCTTTAACAAAGGATCCCTTTCGAGTTGGAGAAATTGTAAAGGCTTTGGTTACAGCGCAGAATAAACCCGTTACCATTAAATTCCGCAAGGGCTTTGATGATTTGCATATTAATGCACCGGAAATTGCAAAAATTGCTGAGGCAAATGGTGCGGCAGCAGTGGCGGTACATGGTAGAACCAGAGAGCAATATTATAGCGGCAAGGCAGATTGGGATATTATTCGCCAGGTGAAAGAGGCTGTTGCCATTCCGGTTATCGGAAATGGTGATGTGTTTACCCCCCAGGATGCTAAGAATTTATTTGAGCATACAGGCTGTGATGCCATTATGGTAGGGCGAGGTGCTCAAGGGAATCCTTGGATTTTCAAACGGATTCTTCACTATTTAAAAACAGGAGAACTTTTGCCAGAACCAACTGCACAAGAACGGGTGGAAAAGGCATTGTGCCATGCAAAAATGCTGATTGCCTATAAAGGGGAATATACCGGTATTAGAGAAATGCGCAAGCATATGGCTTGGTATATGAAAGGGATGCCCGGGGCAGCTGAATTGAGAGGTAATTTGAATTATACGGAAAGCTTAGAGGAAATGGAGAGTTTATTGCAGGGATATTTGAGAAAACAAGAAAAAGATTTATTGAGATGAAATATATGAATAAGCTTTTTTGTTGAGTGGGATTGAGAACCAATCTAGATTCCTTTCGGAGGAATTTATAAATTTAAAAAGACCATATACCAAGGGAACGCCTTGAGATATGGTCTTTTTCTTTGGTTCTTTCATAATTTAGAAAAACAACGATTACTGAATATCTACAACTTCGTAGCCTGCGTCGGTAACGGTTTGAATTAATGCCTCATCGCTAATATCTTTTGCAAGGGCAACTGTAGCACTTTTGTCGTCTAAACTAACCTGGGCAGATACCCCATCCATATCGTTTAAAGCTTTTTCAACTCTTGCTGTGCAATGCCCACAGGACATACCCTCAATTTTCAATACTTTTTTCATTGTTGTTTCCTCCTTTTGTGTATTACTCGGGTTATTTAAATTTGTCTTGGTTATATGTTTTTCTGGGCGGAACAGCTTCAGACGCAAAGCATTTCCTACTACAAATACAGAACTGAAACTCATGGCCGCTGCGGCGAACATGGGATTTAATTTCAACCCAAATGCAGGAATGAAAACTCCTGCGGCAAGGGGAATCCCCAAAGTATTATAAAAGAATGCCCAGAATAGGTTTTGCTTGATATTGCGAATGGTAGCATGGCTTAACTGTATTGCGGTAGCTGCATCCAACAGATCGCTTTTCATAAGGACAATATCTGCGGATTCCATAGCAACATCGGTTCCGGCACCGATGGCAATGCCTACATCGGCGCGAGTAAGGGCAGGGGCATCGTTGATGCCGTCGCCCACCATTGCCACTTTTTTACCTGATTCTTGTAAACGGCGAACCTCTTGTTCCTTATCTTGGGGCAATACATCAGCAATGGCACCGATGCCTAATTTTTTTGCAATAGCATCAGCGGTTCGTTGATTATCGCCTGTAAGCATCACTACATGAATGCCCATTTCATGGAAGGCGTCAACGGCATCCTTACTGCTTTCTTTTAAGGTGTCTGCCAGTGCCAATATGCCCAGAAATTTGTTGTTTTCCGCAAAATATAAGGGGGTCTTTCCTTCGTTTGCAAGGGATTCCCCTTTTTCAAGATAGTCACCTAGGTCAATGTTCTTTTGCTGCATCATTTTTAGATTTCCACCGCAAATTATTTTACCGTTTATTTCTGCTTCAATCCCTTGTCCGGGGGTTGCTGACAAGTTTTTCGCTTCCAAAAATCCAATTTCGTTTGCTTTGGCGTGTTGCACTACGGCCTCAGCTAAAGGGTGTTCCGAAAGGGATTCTAAAGAGGCGGCAAGTCGTAAAAAAGGATTTTTTAAAACGCCTTTGGCAGGGTAAATATCTGTTACCGTTGGCTTCCCCTCTGTTAATGTACCCGTTTTATCTAATACAACGGTATCCAGCTGATGGGCAATTTCAAGACTTTCTGCGGATTTAATCAAAATACCGTTTTCCGCACCTTTTCCCGTACCCACCATGATTGCGGTAGGGGTTGCCAATCCCAAGGCACAGGGGCAGGAAATAACCAATACTGCAATCCCAATGGATAGGGCAAAGGCGAAGGTTTGACCGGCGATGAGCCAGATAATTGCAGCAATGATAGCAATGCTGATTACAATGGGGACGAATACACCGCTAACCTTATCCGCCAATTTTGCAATGGGTGCTTTTGAGGCGCTTGCTTCTTCCACAAGGGAAATAATCTGAGAAAGTGTGGTGTCCTTTCCTACACGGGTCGCCGTCATTTTAAAATAACCACTTTTGTTTACCGTTGCTCCAATAACGGAGTCCCCCACTTGTTTTTCTACGGGGATACTTTCACCGGTGAGTGCACTTTCATCAATGGCGGAAAAACCTTCGATTAGAGTGCCATCCACAGGAATACTATGCCCGGGACGTACCACAAGAATATCGCCTTCATGGACTTCTTCCACGGGAATTTCTGTTTCTTCGTTATTTCTTATGACCGTAGCCATTTTGGGAGTAAGGTTCATTAGCTTACTAATGGCTTCGGAAGTTTTCCCCTTCGAGCGGGTTTCCATGTATTTACCTACGGTAATTAAGGTAAGAATCATTGCCGCAGATTCAAAGTACAACTCCATGCTATAGTGATGAGCATGCTCAAGATTTCCACGCCCCATATAAAACGCCATGGCAAAAATGGCAAAAACGCTGTATAAAACCGATGCCCCAGAGCCTAGGGCGATCAAAGAATCCATATTGGGCGAACGATGCCATAGAGCCTGAAATCCAACGGTAAAAAATTTTCTGTTAATAAACAGAACAGGAAGGGTTAAGAATAACTGCACCAATGCAAAAATAAGGATATTTTCATTACCAAGAAGAATACCGGGCAACGGTGCACCCATCATATGACCCATGGAAATATAAAAAAGAGGAATCAAAAAACAGAAGGAAGAAATCAGGCGAAGCTTCATTGCCTTCATTTCTTCCGCCGCAATATTTTGTGTTGAAGCATTCTCTTTTTTCCCGTCGGCAAGGGAAGCGCCATAGCCGCTGCTTTTTACAGCTTGAATAATTTTGTTGCTATTTACAACGTCATCTTCAAAAGTGACTGTCATAGAATTCTGCAATAGATTTACATTTACTGATGCGACTCCTTCCAGCTTACTTACACTTTTTTCCACATGTGCGGAGCAAGCAGAACAAGTCATCCCGGTTACGTCAAATTTTTCTTTCATTGTTTACCTCCTTTCAGTTAGTAGAAAATAACTACTATCATGAGTGTATCCTTTTTTGTGGATAATGTCAATCTCGATTTGGATGATACCTAAATCTATTTTGCGCATAAGCCTAGGAAAAATAAGTATTCTTTTATCAAATATCATGTTAAACTATGGAAAAAAGGAGGGATGTTATGAAAAAGGAAATGCGCCGCAAAGATAGATTGGTTTCAGAGGAAAAAGCAAGAGATATTATCGAGAACAGTGAATACGGAATATTGGCTACAGCCAGCTTAAATGGGGATCCTTACGCCATTGCAGTGAGCCATGTTTTATATGAAAATAATATTTATTTTCATTGCGCTTTAGAGGGGAGAAAGCTTGATAATATAAGGGAAAACCCTAAGGTATGTATGAGTTTTGTAAGCAAGGCAGATGTGGAGCAGGAAGCATATACCGTTCGCTATGAAAGTGCAGTGGTCGAGGGAATTGCAAAGATTATTGAGGAGGAAGAGGAGAAGCTTCTGGCGTTACAATTGATTTGTAAGAAGTATAGCCCCGATTTAATCCACCAGCATCTTTCTTATATTCAACCAAGGCTCAAACATACGGGAGTATGTCGGGTTGAAATGCAAGAGATTTCGGGAAAAGCAAATGAAAGAAAACAATAATATGAAAAGGTTATATATGAATTCAGGTGCAGATAGACAGAATTTTTATTTACAAGAATATAAGTATGAAAGAAAAACAAGGAGATTTCTATTTTTTGAGATCCCCTTGTTTTTTTGAAAAAACATTATTTATCGTTCATGATACCCATTTTGTCAAAGATAAAGAAAATCAAGCTTAATCCCATACCAACTAAAGCAGCAAGAGACATACCTCTTAACGCAATACTGCCAAGATTAATGGAGATTCCGGAAAGACCTACTACGAAAATAACAGAAGTTAAAGCAATATTTCTGGATTTATCGAAGTCCACTTTAGAATCCACAAGAATTCGTAAGCCGGAGGTCCCAATCATACCATAAAGCAGGAAAGAGATTCCGCCGATAACAGCCCCTGGAATTGTGCCGATTAATATTGTCAATTTGCCGATGAAAGAACAGATGATGGAAAGAATTGCAGCACCTGCAATGACTCTAACGCTATAAACTTTGGTGATTGCCATAACGCCGATGTTTTCGCCGTAGGTTGTAGTTGGTACGGAACCAATAAAACCGGATAACATGGTGGAGAAATTATCTGCGAATAAAGAGCGATGCAGACCGGGATCTTTTAATAAGTCACGTCCAATGATTTTACTGGTAACAATCTGATGGCCGATGTGTTCGGAAATGATAACCAATAGAGCGGGAAGCATGATTAAGATTGCCTCTATGCTAAACTTAGGAGAAGAGAAATTAGGAACTGCAAACCAGCCTGCGTCAGCCACAGCGCCGAAGTCTACCAATCCTACAAAATAAGCAGTGATATAACCGCAAATAACGGCAATTAATATGGGGATAACTGCAAAAAACTTTCGGAATAGTACGGAACCAAAAACAGCAATACCCAAAGTAACTAAGAATACAGTAACGTTTGCAGTGGAAGGACCGCCTTCTTCCAAAAGTCCGGCAGTGTTTGCAGCGGTGCCGGCCAATTCCAGACCGATTAAGGCAACCACGGGGCCCATTGCTGCGGGGGGAAGAATAACATTAATCCAATCGGAACCAAATTTGCTTATGATTGCGGCAACAATACAACCGCAGAAGCCAACAGCAACGAAACCGCCTAAAGCATAAGGGTATCCGAATTTTTCAATAATCAAAAGACCGGGGGCCAGGAATGCAAAGCTTGAACCTAAATAAGCAGGAGCTTTTCCTTTGGTAATGAAAATAAAGAGTAATGTGCCTAAACCATTCATAAACAGAACGACAGCAGAGTTGATGCCAAAAAGGAATGGAACCAGCACGGTTGCACCAAACATAGCAAACATATGCTGTAAAGATAGGGGGGCAAGAAGAGAAAAAGGTACTTTTTCATCTACTTGTATAATTTTACGGTTTTCCAAAACAATAACCTCCTTAAGTTGTTGTGATGTGAATGATAATAAGATAACGATTTTTTGGCACAAATGCATAAAAAAAATGCTTGGTAATGAAACCAACAATTTTTGTGCCTGAAAGATTATAGCATCCTCTTTTTCTTCTGGCAATGAAAAATGTATAAAAATAAAAGAAATTAGCGTTATGCCATAAAATTTTGAAAAAACAGTCCATCTATAGGAGTAATCTACCAGAGTATGTTAAAAAGATGTCTTTCTTTTTATTCGTTTTTTTTAAAAAGTTACCACTATATTTTTTAGAGTCTGAGGAAAAATAAAATTTGAAAGATTATATCAAAGTGTTTAGAACTTTTATAAAAAATTGCCGTCTTACCATTGGAAAGCAAAAATAGTTTTAAAATTAAGGAGGAAGAACATATGAAAAGACATTTGAAGATAATGGCACTGGGCATGGCATTTGCAATAATGGGAAGCACGGTGGCTTTTGCAGAAGCAAAAGAAGCAGCTCAAATTACCACCGGAGCCACTTATGTGGTTCAAGAGAGTGAAGCGGCATTTATAAGTCAGAGTGGCAAAGTTGTTTCTGTTACAGCAACGGAAAATGGTTCTTATGAAGTTTTAATCAATAACGACGATGGCGGTTTACGATTTATGATTGATGGAAATTCAATTATCGTTGATAGAGAAAGTGGCAACTATTTAACACCGAATCAATTAACAGAAGGCATGGAGATTGCAGTGATATATCCTGTGAACAGCCCTATGGGGATGAGCATGCCGCCTTTTCTAGGCAAGGTAACAGCAGTTGTTGCAAATGCAGATAAGGGAGGCTTCATTGTAGGCTCTTTTGATGAGGATCTGTTGAGCAAAAGAGACATGCTTGTATTAAATATTAGCGAAGATACGGTAATTCAAAACTTAACGGGCACAAAAAATAATATGACTGCAGATGATGTAAAAGGGAAAGATGCTTTGGTATTTTTCGATACTACAACCAGAAGTATTCCTGCACAAACAAATCCTTCCTTTGTTTTAATTTTAGGAGAAAAGAAAAGTGAGGATGAAAAAACAAAGGTTGAAGAAACAGAAACGGCTGGAGAGATGATTGCTTTACGAGACACAGCAGAAAAATTGGGTTATGTTGTAACATGGCAGGGCAAAAACAAGCCTGTTTTGGTGGAAAACGCTGAGCGGACAATTAGCGTATCCGTTGGTTCAACAAAGTATGTAGTTGATGAGAAAGAAAAGGATGCAAATGCTGCCGCTGCTTTGGTTAATAGTGTTTTATATGTATCTTCTGATATTTTAGCATAATTAAGATAAAATGGCTTCTCTTTTGAGAAGCCATTTTTATTATAGAAATTATTCTACATATGTTAAAGGAATCCATTTAAATTTAAATTTATCAAAAGCCCCTATTTTTTTGCGCAGTTTCTAATATTATTTGAGCACGCAAATAGCGTTCCAGCCTCTGGAAATCTCTTGGCGTCAATCCCGGTAGGCGTTTGAGATCCATATTGTCTGCCAAATCAGAGAGCTTTACCGCAGTCGCCAAGGGGTTTTTTGACACTTTTTGGATATATTCCATATAGTCTCCCCCGATTTCTCTGGTAAGACAAACCACTGCATCCACAATTGTTTCTGAAAAGCCTTCTTTTATAAGATCTTCAGCGGTTAAGCCACTGTTTTCCAAGGTATCATGGAGGACAGCAACAATTTTTTCATCCAGGGTTTTACATCCAAGCATAACGCGTATCGGATGTAGAATATAGGGGTTTCCTCCCTTATCTAATTGACCTGTATGAGCCTTTGCGGCAAGAATGATTGCTTTTTCCAGCATAATGCGTACTCCTTTTTATAGATTTCTTTCAAAAGTGTAGCATAATAAGCAAGAGAAAACAATAAAAATGGGCAAAAATTGGAATAAATCGTCGGCGAAATGTTACAAAATTTAATAAAATCTTCAATAACTCCTTAAAAAATTATGTTATGATAAATATGTAGTACAGATTTATGAAAAAAGGGAGGGCAAGAAAATGATTTTTTATTTTAGTGGAACGGGAAATTCATATGCCACTGCCCGTTTTTTATCAGATAATTTAGGTGAGCCTATTATTGATATTGCACAGGTTTTACAAAAAAATGAGGTGGAATATTTTTTACAGGAAAATGAGAAGCTGGGTTTTGTTTTCCCAATATATGCTTGGGCACCTCCAAAGGCTGTGTTGGATTTTATAAAGAAGCTGATTTTACATAGTGAAAAACTACCCTATACTTTTGGCGTTTGCACTTGTGGAGGCACAGCAGGAAATGGGATGGAGGTATTGGAAGATGCTTTGGGCAAAAAGGGAATTATTTTGAATAGTGGTTACTCTGTAATCATGCCTGATAACTATGTTGTTATGTTCAAGGTGGGGTCTCTGGCGGAACAGGCCGAGATATTAGAAAAAGCCAGGGAGACAATGGAACATATTTTAAATGCTGTAAAACAGGAAAAATCAGGATTTTTTCGTGTGAAAAAGGGTAAGGCGGCAGGACTTTTGACCTTAGCCGTGAATCCTGCTTTTCAGCGTTTTGGAACCAAAACAAAGCCGTTTCATGCTACCGGGGATTGTATTGGATGCGGAATCTGCGAGAAGGTATGTACAGATCATTGTATCCAATTAAAAGACGGGATTCCCCGTTGGATCAAACAACAATGCAATATGTGCTTGGCGTGTATCAATCGATGCCCCCAAGGGGCAATTCAATATGGAAAAAAGACAAAAGACAGGGGACAGTATGTACATCCTTGCTGGAAATAGCTTTTAAATGGGGGATAACGAATGAAGAGAAGAAAATGGATGATTTGCCTTTTGGTATTGGCGGTTGCCCTTGGCTTATGCGGTTGTGGGCAGAATAACGCAGTTTCGGCAGCAGAGCCGTTGATGTTACCGGTTGAGCCGATCAGGCCTGTAAAAACCGAAAGGAAGCAGTTGATTGGTGAGAAGGAATCAATGATTGAGTATGCAGCACCCCTTGCTTATGTGTTAGCGTATCCGCATATGTCCAATGAGGAGATTAACAATCAGATTTTGGATTTCGTGCAGGGACTGAAGGGGGCTTTTGCTGAACAATATGATGTAAAAGATGAAAAAGAAAAAAGACGTTTGACACAAAAAGACTGTGATAAATTCTTATATTTGGATTATGACAGTTACGTTGTGAGTGAGGATAAAGTTTGTATTGTATTTTATGAAACCCAAGAATTGGGGCAAGATGTTTTGCCGGTAGAAAGAGTACATATATTTCATTTTGATACCAATACAGGTCAGCGTATTGTAGAGAAGGATATTAGAAAAGATGGCTTTTTGGAAGCGGCATCTGCATATACCATTCAATATTTTACGCAGAACGAGCCATATAAAGATAGAATTTTTGGGGACTATAAAACCACTTTGGCACCCGATGCCGGTCGTTTTGAACGTTTTGCCTTAAATAGTGAAGGGGTTATATTTTACTTTGACCGTTATGATATATTTCCCGGTAGCCTTGGCAGAGTAGATCTGTTAATCCCTTATAGTGAATTGCCAGGATTATTAAACGGGGTAGGGGTAGAAGCACCTCCTGTGGCGGAGGAGGAAGAGACAGAACCCATTCAACCTATTGAAAAGCCGGAGCGGGAAATTGACCCAGATAAGCCAATGGTTGCTTTAACCTTTGATGATGGGCCAAAGCCTGCGCAAACAGAGCGGATTTTGGATGCTTTGGAGAAGTATGGTGTGGTAGCAACGTTTTTTGATCTGGGCAGTTTGGTAGAGGCTTATCCCGATACAGTGAAAAGAGAGCTGGAATTGGGCTGTGAAGTGGGGAGCCATTCCTATTCTCATAAAAACTTTAATACTCTTTCAGAGGAGGCAATTGCGGAGGATGTGAAGAAAACCGAGGAGGCCTTCCGAAATACAATCGGTGTTGAACCCACGGTGTTCCGCCCCCCTTATGGAAACTGCAATGATTTTGTGAAGGAGCATATTCCTTTGGCTATGGTAACTTGGTCAGTGGATACTTTGGATTGGAAGAGCAAGGATCCCGATGCAATTATGAAGGTAATACGTAGTCAGGGAGATCTAGACGGAAAAGTTATACTAATGCATGGAATTTATGAAACCAGCGCAGAGGCAACTGAAGAATTGGTACCTTATTTATTAAAACAGGGCTATCAGTTGGTAACTGTTTCAGAAATGGCTCAATATAAACATGGAGAGCAGTTGGAGGCAGGAAAGCTTTATGGCTATTCTTATTTTCAATAAATAAAAAAATTGAGGGAAAGCCCTTTCGCATAAATTTTTAGCGAGGGGGCTTTATGTTTTGGCAAACAAATTGCGAAGGAGTGCTAGTAATAAATTTAAAAAATTCATCGCCGTATCACTTTCCAAGATTTAATCTTTGTTTATATAGAACGGAAATATCTAAAAGTTTTCTTTCAAAAAAATAAAAGTCTAATTACAAGGCTTGAGCCATATAATTAGACTTTCATTCTTTAAAATAGACGAAGGTATTTAACACTGTTTACTCCTTTTGATTTATTTCCAAAAAGTTTTTCATGCCTAGAAAGGTTTCTTGGCTAATTACATGCTCAATACGGCATGCGTCTTCTAGAGCAGTTTCCTTGGCAACGCCAAAACGCATTAATATTTCGGAAATAACACAATGGCGTTCATAGGTACCCATAGCTTGGGCTTTTCCTTTTTCCGTTAACTTAATACTACCCCGATCTTCCATTTCGATATATCCGTTGGCCTTTAGCTTTTTCATAGCATTGCTGATGCTGGGCTTGCTAAAACCTAGGGCAGTAGCAATATCAATGGAGCGCACGTAGCCGGTTTGCTTCTCCAGCAGATAAATTGTTTCAAGATAATCTTCCATTGATTCTTGGACTTTCAAATAGATCTCCCCCTAAGCTTTTTTATTATGGTAACAAAAAAATTGCAGATTGACAATGGGTTTGTTTAATTCGTAATATATTGTATAAAAAATAAGACAAAATGAAAAAATAAATAATTTATCATTGACAAGTAGAAAAAAATGATGCAATATAAATACATAATTACGACAAGGGCGTCGCAAGACAATAAAATGTTTTGACGCCTTTTTTAGATAATATGCCTATTTTGGCATGTTTTAATTTGCTTGTTTCTGTAGTTTGATGCTTTCTCCTAACGTCAAACTATTTTGAATCAAACTTTTCATCTCTTCTTGTTGTTGCCGTACCGAATATAGCGGAAACGCCCCCCAATTGTTTTCGTTATATGGCAATGACGACCCTTAAAGAATAAGCGACTTTCTCCCACAAGAAAGTCGCTTATTCTTTATATTAAAATAAAGAAAGGATGTTATTATGAGTGAACAAAGATGGACAGCAGAGGATTATGCAGTGTTTCGGAATGAGCTTTTCAGTCTGCAAGAAGAAAAGTATCGTTTGTTTCATGAAAAGCTGCTATGCTCATCTCTGCCTGTAATAGGGATTCGTACACCGATTTTACGGGATAAAGCCAAAAATCTTGCAAAATATGCAGGAGAAGATTTTTTCCTTTTTTGTGGAAAAGATACTTATGAAGAAAGATTGCTATATGGTCTTGTGGCTGCGGCGCTGCCTATGGAGTTTGAAGATTTTCTGCGTTTTTGTAATACATATTCTTTTGAATTTGTGGAAAATTGGGCGCATTGTGATATATTTTGTGCATCGCTTAAAAAGATTGCAGCGAAAAACCGAGATCCCTTATTCCAACATGCAAAGGGCTATCTAAAAGGAGATAATCCTTGGGTTGTACGAGTGGGATTGATTATTCTGCTAAATTATTATTTGAAAGAACCATATTTACAGGAGGTTTTATTGGAAACGGATGGCGTGAATTCTGATTTTTACTATATTCAAATGGCACAGGCTTGGTTACTGGCAACAGCTTGGGCAAAGAATCCTGAGGCGGTTCGTGGATATTTAGACAATAGCAGACTATCTTACAAGGTGAAGGCAAAGTTTGTACAAAAGGCCTGCGAATCTTTTCGTGTATCCCCAGAAGATAAGGAATGGCTTCGGGAATGGAAAAAGGCACAGGCATAAAGGAGGGGTGCATATGAAGGAGATGGAACGGGTGGTTCACAGCTTTTTGCCTGTTTGTAATGAAAACAGCAAGGTGTTGATTCTAGGAACTGCGCCGTCTGTGAAATCCAGAGAAAACAATTTTTATTACGGACATCCCCAAAATCGTTTTTGGCGGGTGCTGGCAGAGGCAACAGGAGCAGAAGTTCCAAAAAGTATCGAAGAAAAAAAGAATTTTTTATTGCTAAAAGGAATCGCCGTTTATGATGTGATTGAAAGCTGCGATATTCAAGGCAGCAGTGACAGCTCCATACGAAATGTTGTGCCTGCAGATTTAAGTGAAATACTGAGAATAACGGGGAATATCCCTATTTTTGGAAATGGCGGTACTGCGTTTCGCTTATATCAGAAGCATCAGCAGAAAAAGACTGGAATTCCTATGATTCTTTTGCCGTCTACAAGCCCTGCCAATGCTGCCTGGAATTTTCAACGGCTGACAACTGCGTGGGATGCTGCCTTAAAGCCATATTTGGATTAGAGTGGTTTTTGCCAGAGATTTATGAAAGAATGTTGACTTTTAGTGGAAACGGTGTTATAATGCACCATATAATAGTGAATAGAGAACTTATCAAGAGTGGTTGAGGGACAGGGCCCTATGACACCCGGCAACCGGCGTTGTTACGCATCGGTGCCAATTCCCCCGTTTGATTCAAGCGGAAGATGAGAATGTATATTTTAAGCCCTGGTTAGGGCTTTTTTCTTGCCAAAAAATATAATTTGGCTTGCAGCTTTTGCCAATTTTTTTATTGATTTGGCAGTATAGTAAAACATCTCTCCCTGCATTCTATTCACAAGGAAAATTATTTTATTTTTACAGGAGGGAAAAAAATGAGCAGAAGATTATTTACATCCGAATCTGTTACGGAAGGACATCCCGATAAAATTTGTGATCAAATTTCCGATGGGGTTTTAGACACCTTATTGGCAAAGGATCCAAATGCCCGTGTTGCTTGCGAAACAGCAACCACCACAGGGATTATTTTTGTAATGGGTGAAATTACCACAAATGCGTATGTAGACGTAGAAAAAATTGTTCGGGAGACCTTAAATGAAATTGGGTATAACCGTGCAAAATACGGGTTTGACAGTGAAACCTGTGCTGTTATTACTTCTATTCATGGACAGTCTGCGGATATTGCCATGGGTGTTGACAAAGCATTGGAACATAAAACAGGGGAAGATGACAGCGAATTTGATACCGGAGCCGGAGATCAAGGCATGATGTTTGGGTTTGCCTGCGATGAAACAGAAGAGTTGATGCCTTTGCCTATTTCTTTAGCGCATAAATTGACAAGAAAATTAACAGAAGTTAGAAAAAACGGTACTTTAAAATATTTACGTCCCGACGGAAAATCTCAGGTTACTGTTGAATATGTGGACGACAAGCCTGTAAGGGTGGATACAGTTGTGATATCTACTCAGCATGATCCCAATGCAACAAACGAACAAATTCGTGGGGATATCCTTCAGCATGTTATCGAAAAAGTGATTCCGGCAGAGCTTTTAGATGATAAAACAAAATATTATATCAATCCCACAGGTCGTTTCGTTATCGGCGGGCCCATGGGTGACAGCGGTTTAACAGGAAGAAAAATTATTGTTGATACCTATGGCGGTTATGCAGCCCATGGCGGCGGTGCATTCAGCGGCAAGGACCCCACAAAGGTTGACCGTTCTGCTTGTTACGCAGCAAGACACGTTGCAAAAAATATTGTTGCCAGTGGCATTGCAAAGAAATGTGAAGTGCAGTTGGCTTATGCCATCGGTGTTGCAAAGCCTGTATCCATTCTTGTGAACACCTATGGAACAGGAAAAATTTCCGATGAAGAAATTACTGAAATTGTTCAGAAAAACTTTGACTTGCGTCCTGCGGCAATCATCAAAAATTTTGATTTGAGAAGACCTATTTATAAGCAAGTTGCAGCTTACGGCCATTTTGGACGTACAGATTTAGACCTTCCTTGGGAAAAATTGGATAAGGTTGAGGTATTTAAAAATAAATTTTAATCTAGTCTTTTTGAGGTGTCGACTTTGGTCGACACCTTTTTTATGGAAAAATGTAGGAACGAAAGTTCCCTTTTTGCTTTTGGTGTGGTATACTTAAAAAATTATATAATACAAAATATTGAAAATAATAGAAAAATATATTTTGTGGTGTTTTCAGCAAAAATATATTTATTTGCAAATATAAAGTGTGGAGAAAGACTTTTCAAAACTGCACGCCCAAGAGAAGCAGGCTATAAATTTCCTGGCTTTGCGTAGCAAAGGTGTTTAAATCCTTTGCCGGGTTGGGGACAGAGTCTCCGGAACGTTTAGGACTTGCATTTTTATGGGAAGGAGGGGTGTTCATGGAGGACGTAATTTTAAAAGGCGAGATTAGAGATATTATCTTTCAAAATAAAGAAAACGGTTATACCGTTTTTACCATTTTTGCCGAAGAAGAGGAAGTTACCTGCGTGGGCATTGTTCCTATGCTTCATTCCGGTGAGAATGTGGAAGTAAGAGGGAATTGGAATAATCATCCTGCTTATGGAAAGCAATTACAGGTTCAGTTTTATGAAAAATTTATGCCAACCTCTCAAAGTGGTATGGAAAAATATTTAGCCTCTGGGCTAATTAAAGGCTTGGGGCCGAAAACATCAAAAAAAATAGTGGAACGCTTTGGCGATGCCTCTTTTTATGTAATTGAGGAAAAGCCGGATTTGCTGACGGAAATAAAGGGGATTACCCATGAAAAAGCCCAGAGGATTTCTGAGATTTTTCAAGAACAGCGGGAATTGCGTAAGGTTATGATGTTTTTGCAGAGCTTTGAGGTTTCTCCGGCGTATACCATGCGTATTTACAAAAGATATAAGAGCAGGACGTTTGAAATTGTAAAGACAAACCCCTATCGTTTGGCGGATGACGTTTTTGGAATTGGGTTTAAAATGGCAGACAAAATGGCGGCTCATGCAGGGATTGCAGAGGATGACCCCAATCGCATAAAAGCCGCAGTAAAATATGTTTTAAACCAGGCCGCAGGAAACGGGGATTGTTTTTTACCCAAGGATAAACTCGTTGCCCAGGCAGTGGAGCTTTTGGAACTACATCCTCTTTCTGTGGAAAATGCTATCAGGGAACTACAGGTGGAAAGCCAAATTTGGCAGGAAAGAATGGGAGAGATTGAGGCGGTTTACCTAAACTTCTATTATTATGCAGAAATGGCGGTGGCAAAACACCTATTGGAATTATCCATGGACTGTGAAGATGTGGATTTAAATATTCTTGAAGAGCAGATACAGCAGGTTGAAAAGGAAACAGGTGTATTGTTGGCTCCGGAGCAGCGCCAGGCGGTGATGGAGGCAGTGAGCGGTGGCGTGCTGATTATTACAGGGGGCCCCGGTACAGGGAAAACCACAACCATAAATACCATTTTACGTTTACTGGAAAAAGAGGAAAAAGAAGTGGTGCTTGCTGCACCCACAGGTCGTGCCGCCAAACGGATGACAGAGGCCACTGGCGTGGAGGCAAAAACCATTCATAGGCTATTGGGTACCACTTTCGTCAGTGATGATAATCGCCGACAGGTTTTTGATAAAAATGAGGATGACCCCATAGAAGGAGATGTAATTATTATTGATGAAACCTCCATGGTTGATCTACATTTGATGCACGCTTTATTACGGGCAGTTGAAATAGGAACGGCAGTCATTTTTGTGGGAGACATGGATCAGCTTCCCTCCGTTGGAGCAGGGAATGTTTTAAAAGATATGATTCGCAGTGAGCGTTTGCGTGTGGTTCGATTGTGCCATGTGTTTCGACAGGCACAGGAAAGTGCCATTATTATGAATGCCCATCGAATTAATCAAGGGGAAGAGCCCATTTTAAATGAAGGCGGAACGGATTTCTTTTTTATGCGCCGTGCATATGGTCAGGAGGTTTTGGCAACGGTACAGGAGTTGGTAAAAAGTCGTTTACCCAAGTATACCGGCCATGACGGCGTGGCTGATATGCAGATATTAACCCCTATGCGGAAGGGAATTTTAGGGGTTCAAGGTTTAAACCAGGTATTGCAACAAACCTTAAATCCTCCTTCTCATAAAAAAAAGGAAAAGACATTTCGCCAAACAACTTATCGGGAAGGCGATAAGGTAATGCAGATTAAAAATAATTATAATATTGTCTGGTGTTGCTATAATTGCGGAGGAAAACGGACTGATGAGGGTTTAGGGATTTACAATGGTGACGCAGGTCGCATTACAAAAATTGACGAGGAAAATGAGATTGTGCAAGTTTTATTTGATGATGGAAAGACCGTTGATTATGATTTTACCCAGTTGGAGGAGTTGGAACTTGCTTATGCCATTACCATTCACAAATCTCAGGGGAGTGAATATCCTGTGGTGATTCTACCCGTTTATAGCGGTCCGCCTATGCTGATGACCAGAAATTTACTTTATACGGCGATTACCCGTGCAAAGGAATTGGTGGTACTTGTGGGTTTAAGGGAAACGGTAAACAGTATGATTGCAAATAATCGAGAGATTGGGCGATATACGGGTTTGGCGGAGCGGATACAAAATCTATATGATTTTATGCATGAACAGGAGGTACAGCCATGAAAAACGTATTGCAAGGGTTTTTAAATGTACTGTATCCTCCTTACTGTGTGTTATGTGGTGAGCTGCTGCCCATGGAAGAATGGGAAAATGGGATTTGCAAAGGTTGTGAAGAAAAAATCCCTTTCCTAACGGGAAACCGATGTAAGTTTTGTGGCAGAGAATTGGAGTTTGGTGAGGTATGTCATTCTTGCTTGGAAAATATCCCTGTATTTGAACGAGGAATATCGACTTTTTATTATGAACCGTTGAAAGATGGAATTGCAAGATTTAAATTTGAAGGGGCAAAGAATGATGGGAAAATATTTGGCCGTCTCATGGCTGAGTTTATGCTTTCTTATCACAAAGAGTGGATAGAGGAAATAGATTTTATCACAGGGGTTCCTCTCCATGCCCATAAAGAAAAAGAGCGGGGATTTAACCAAGCGGATATTCTTTGTAAAATTATTAGTGAAATGACCGGGATTGCGTATCAAAAGAACATTCTTGCCAGAACAAAGGCAACAACGCCGCAAAGCAAGCTTTCGGCCAAGGAACGCCATGAAAATTTAAGAAATGTTTTCACAGCGAAGGACTGCACAGATATGCGTGTTCTTTTGGTAGATGATATTTTCACCACGGGGGCAACGTTAAATGAATGCAGTCGTGCATTATACCGTGAAGGGGCAAAAAAGGTTGAAATATTCTGCCTTTCGGTAACAGAATAATTTAATAACAAATTGAAATGATAATAAAGGTTCTCTTTAAAACGACGGAATGGAAATGTCTGAAACGAAAAGAGAATTTTTTTATGGAAAAAGGTTTTAAATTTTATTTGTAATATATAAAAAAAAATAGTATAATTTAATACCGTAGTTAAAAAAACGGACGAGAAATTCGGGGGAATTAAGCAATGATGCGAATGGGATTTGACAATGAAAAGTATTTAAAAATGCAGTCGGAAAGAATCAAAGAGCGTATTGGGCAATTTGGTGGAAAGCTGTATTTGGAGTTTGGCGGAAAGCTGTTTGATGATTACCATGCTTCACGCGTGCTTCCAGGCTTTAAGCCGGACAGCAAAGTAAATATGCTTCTCCAGTTGAAGGAGGATGCAGAGATTGTAATTGTAATCAATGCAGGAGATATTGAAAAGAACAAGGTACGTGGAGATTTGGGAATCACCTATGATATGGATGTATTGCGTTTGATTGATGCATTTCGTGGGTATGGCTTATATGTAGGCAGCGTTGTTTTATCTCAATTCAATGGACAAGCAGCGGCCATTGCCTATGAAAAAAAATTGGAAGCATTGGGTCTTAAAGTTTATAAACACTACCCGATTGCCGGATATCCTGCAAATATTCCCTTGATTGTAAGCGACGAGGGATATGGAAAAAATGACTATATCGAAACAGAACGTTCTTTAATCGTAATTACGGCTCCTGGCCCAGGCAGCGGAAAAATGGCAACTTGCCTTTCTCAGCTGTATCATGAAAATAAAAGAGGGGTAAAGGCAGGTTATGCAAAGTTTGAAACCTTCCCCATCTGGAACGTACCCTTGCGTCACCCTGTGAATGTGGCTTATGAAGCGGCTACGGCGGATTTAAATGATGTAAATATGATTGATCCCTTCCATTTGGAAGCCTATGGAGAGACAACTATTAATTATAACCGAGATGTAGAGGTTTTTCCTGTTCTCAATGCTATGTTTGAGCAGATTTATGGGAAGTCCCCTTATAAATCTCCCACAGATATGGGGGTAAATATGGTTGGAAATTGCATTGTTGACGATGAAGCGGTGCGAAAAGGATCTTCTAACGAAATTATCCGCAGATATTATAAAGGCCTTTGTGATCATAGAAAGGGCAATCTGGATGAGGATGTTCTTTTCAGATTAGAATTATTAATGAAGCAGGTTGGTGTTTCTGTAGCCGATCGCCCTGTGATTGCGGCGGCTGTGAAACGGGCAGAGGAAACAAATGCGCCGGCGGCGGCAATTGAATTGCCTGACGGAACCATTGTGACAGGGAAAACTACGCCTTTATTGGGGGCATCCTCGGCAATGCTGTTGAATGCATTGAAGAATTTGGCAGGCATTCCCAAAGAGGAGAAGCTGATTTCTCCTACGGTTATTGAGCCCATTCAGAAGTTAAAGGTCAATAACCTTGGAAATCATAATCCTCGTTTGCACACAGACGAAATATTAATTGCCCTTTGTATCAGTGCCACAACGGACGAACAAGCAAATTTGGCATTGCAGCAGTTAGAGAAGTTAAAATGTGCAGAGGTTCATTCTTCTGTAATTCTTTCAAATGTGGATGAAAATGTGTTCCAAAAGCTTGGTGTGAATTTGACTTGTGAGCCAAAGTATCAGACGAAAAAGCTGTTCCACGGTAATAAATAAAGAAAAGTTTTTTTATACGTGAAAGTATCCCCTTTTGTTAGGCAAAAAAGTGTCTGATGAAAGGGGATTATTTTTTGACATAAGGTGGAATTTTCGGTTATGATATATTTAATTTTATAGAACAAAAGGAGGATTTTGGTGTGGGAAAATACAATTTACCGAAAATAGATTTACACTTACATTTGGATGGCTCCATTTTACCCGAGACTGCTTGGGAGTTGGTGCAGGAACAAGGAATTACAGTGCCGGCAAAGGATTTGGAAAGTTTTACTCCATTGATTATGGTGCCTAAGAATTGTAAGGATGTGAATGAGTGTTTAGAGAGATTTGAAATTCCTGTTCAGATTTTGCAGGATCAGGCGGCCTTAAAACGGGTGACGGAGGAACTCATTGGATGGTTGGCAAAGGAAGGGGTCGCTTATGCAGAAATTCGCTTTGCACCTCAGCTTCATACGAGAAAAGACCTTACTCAAAAGGATGCCATTGATGCAGTTTTAGCCGGAAGAAAGGCTGGGTTACAGAGGCATTCCGAAGTTGGTATTGGTATTATTTTGTGTGCCATGAGTATTGGACCGGAAACGGTAAATATGGAGGAAAATTTAGAAACGGTACGCCTGACAAAAGATTATTTGGGTAAAGGTGTAGTTGCCCTTGATTTGGCAGGCGCAGAGGGGATTGTGCCCCTTTCAAACTTTGCCCCTATTTTTGATTTGGCAAGGGAATTGGAAGTGCCATTTACCTGCCATGCAGGAGATAGCCAAGGTCCTGAAACCGTAGGGGAGGCTATGAATTTGGGGGCAAAAAGATTGGGTCATGGGCATCATATTTATGAGGATGCAGCATTATGTGAAAGAGCAATGAAAGAGGGTGTAACCTTTGAGATTTGTCCTACCAGTAATGTATGTTGCCAAAGTACAACGGGGTATGGCGAGCATTATGTGAAAAAGATGTATGATTTGGGGATGCGTGTTACCATTAATACAGATAACATGACATTATTTGATTTAACCTTAGATAAAGAATACGATCACTGTATCATTGATATGGGCTTTACCAAGGATGATATCATACAAATGCTTTTGTATGCCGCAGAAGCATCATTCCAAGGAGAGAAAGAGAAAGAGGCTTTGAAAAAAAGGATTTTAGACTGCAAAAAAGGGAAGTAAACCAACGATGAAAGAATAGGTAATACAAAAGATATCCTCCAGGCAGACGCTATGGAGGTGTTTTTTATGGAAAGAGAATCGAATGAAACAACTTTGTTGAATGGTTTTTTTTGATATGTAATATAATGGATGTAAGAAATAACTGGTTTTCCTGAAAAAGGAGGAAAGGACATGTGTAATAAAAAAGGAGTCGGCTTATTTTTTGTTTTGTTGTCTTTAGGGGTAGGTGCGTTATCGGGTTTTTTAAATATGGAGGCCATGAGCCGGTATCAGGTTTTGAATCGGCCACCTCTCTCCCCTCCGGCATGGGTTTTCCCTGTGGCATGGACCATTCTTTATATTTTGATGGGCATTGGAGCGGCCATGATATATTGCTCCAATGAGGACAAGAAAAAAACAGCATTAATTTTGTTTTTTATCCAGCTTGTTTTTAATTTTTGTTGGAGCTTCTTTTTCTTTACGTTGGAATGGCGATTGTTTGCCTTTATTTGGCTGGTTGCACTATTGATTCTGGTTTTGGCAATGACAAAGGCGTTTGGAAAAATATCACCGTTGGCGGCAAAACTGCAAATTCCATATATTTTATGGCTATGTTTTGCGGCATATTTAAATTTTGGCGCTTGGTGGTTAAACCGCTAAAGGAAAGGAATAAGAAGGTCGTACTTAGATCAAGGTTTTTTGTAAATTTTCTTTGAAAAGAGTCCCAGTAGAAACCGTTTTTATGTATTTTGGTTTGTTATAAAAAAACCTCTTTGTAATCACAAAGAGGTTTTTAATGTGCGAATATTATTTTTTAGATATTTTTTGGTTCAAATTAAGAGACATTTTCTCTGTAAGGGTTTTCTTCTTTTTGTTTTCCAAGTTCATACCGGTAATACCAACAATATACATTCCCGCCAAGTCAACCTTAATGTTTTTTTTCACAGGAAGTACATTAAAAACAGGTTTATCGCAAATAAGCGTAGCAATTTGCGGACCGATTTTTGCACGAACCAAATTGGCTTTACGCATTTTTGTGGTTCTTGGCATTTGCTCATATACGGCTTTGGGCAAATTGGAAGGAGATGGTTTTTCTTGCTTTTTATCAATGACAAAGATTTGTACGGTTGCCCGGTTATTGTCTATAAAGTCCTGTGCCTGTATCATTTTACGCATACTAACCTTGTTAAAATAGTATAAAGCAGCAACAATGATGGCTAATACCACAGTAATAATAATCAATACATCTGAAAAGTTTCCGTTCACAAATAGTTCCTCCTTAATTTGCACAAACAAAAATGTTTGCGCATTTGCATTTCATACTTATCTATTCTAACATTGATTTTGTTTTTAGGGAAGTAGAAAAAAAGAAAATTTAACTTTTTTTACATCTATCATATCTTGCATATTTTTGGAAGAATATAGTATACTACAAGAAACTCGTTACATAAGAGGGGAGAGGCTTTCATGGGTTCACAGGTTTTCACGGTGATGGCTTATTTGGTTTTGCTTATTTTAGTTATCAACGTGCTTTTAGCCGGTCTGATGGTCTTTTTTGAGCGCAGAAATCCCGCCAGCACATGGGCATGGTTATTGGTGTTGTTTTTTATACCGATTTTTGGATTTTTAAGTTATTTGATATTCGGAAAAAACGGCAAGCGGGAAAAGATGTTTTGCGAGAAGGAAGAGTATGACCAAAAGGTTTATTTTAAATACTTATTTCATGACCGCCACTCCATAGAAAAAATTCAACGGCAAAAGGCATTAATACAAAACAGAGGTCGATTGGTCGAAGCTGAATATTTAACGGATTTGGCATACTTGCATTTAAATTCCGGAAACTGGATGACATTTAACAATAAAGTAACGGTATTTAGTACAGGCAGAGATAAATTTGAAGCGTTGGTTCGGGATATTCGCAAGGCTCAAAATTTTATTCATCTGGAGTATTATATTTGGCGGGGGGACAAGCTTGGCAAGCGCTTGCTGGCGGAGCTGGCGAAAAAAGCCAAAGAAGGCGTAGAGGTACGTCTTTTATACGATGGCATGGGCAATTCTGCATTGCCTAAAAAATTTTTCGACGAGCTTCATGAGGCAGGAGGCTATACGGCGGCCTTTTTGCCTCCGTTTATTGTGCGGTTGAATTATAGAAACCATAGAAAACTTTGTATTATTGACGGCAAGATTGGCTATATCGGTGGTTTTAATGTGGGGGATGAATATTTAGGTATTGTGAAGCGTTACGGCCCTTGGAGGGATACGCACCTGCGTTTTGAAGGAGATGCAGTGGATCAGATGCAAATTCGTTTTGTCATGGACTGGAATTTTACCGCAAAAGACAGTAAGGTTCCTCTTTCGGACAAATATTTCCCTGAAAGAGAACAATGGGATGGCGTAGAAACTCAAATTGTATCCAGTGGACCCGATACCCAATGGAAAAATATTCGTAATGGTTATTTTAAAATGATGAACGAGGCGGAGGATCATATTTATTTGACTACACCTTATTTTGTTCCAGATGACGGGATATTTGAGGCTTTGCGGGTTGCTGCGTTATCTGGAATTGATGTGCGCATTCTCATTCCCGGTAACCCTGACCATATTTTTGTATATTGGGCCAGTATGTCCTATTTAGGGGAGCTCTTGGAAGCTGGGGTACGCTGCTATCAATATGAAAAAGGTTTTATTCATGCGAAAACATTATGCATTGATGGTTTGGTTGCATCCGTTGGCACGGCCAATATGGATGTGCGAAGCTTTGATTTGAATTTCGAGGTGAATGCATTTATGTTTGATGCTGCATTAACACGAACTTTGGAAGCAGATTTTTTACGGGATTTGGAAAGCTCTGTAGAAATTACCAAAGATTGGTATTATAGAAGAAAATGGTGGTTTAAGGTAAAGGAAGCAGTGGCAAGATTAATTTCGCCGATGCTTTAAGAAATGGAGGAAGTAGAAGTGGAACAGATTGGATATGAAGAAAGTCGAAAAATATCCTATTTTCAAGTGGATAGCAATAGACTTATGACCCCTGCGGCGTTGTTTTCCGATTTGCAGGAAGCGGCTATTAATCATTCGGATTCTTTAGGGTATTCGGTGGAGTATTTAACGGAGATACATTCGGGTTGGGCTGTGGTAAATTGGCATTTGGAGGTAACAAGAATGCCAAGGCTGGGAGAAACCATTACCATACAAACATGGTGCGAAAAGTGCCGTCGTATGCAGGCAATCAGATGTTTTTATGTTTTAGATGAAAAGAATGAAATCATTATTAGGGGCAATTCTCGTTGGATTTTTATGGATTTGGAGAAGCGTAAGCCCCAAAATATTCCGGAGGAGATGGTTTTGAATTATCATTCTGGGCAGGAATCCGCAATTCCCGGAGAGAAGTTTTTCATGCCGAAAGAAGGGGCGGGTAAAGTGATAGCAAATCATTCCTTGATTATTACCAGAAGGGATACGGATACCAATGGTCATGCAAATAATGTAAAGTATTTGGAGTGGGCAATGGATGACGTGCCGGATGAAATTTACGATGAGATGCAGTTGGTGGACGTCCGTATTGTTTACCGTAAAGAGTGTGTACGGGGTGACGAAGTTTCCATGAAAACCTATGTGAATGATATGGACGGCGGCAAAGAAATATTAACCTTTATTACGGATAAGGAACAAACGGTTTTGACTGAGATTGCAACGTTCTGGCACTAAAGGCCAGAATCAGCTGAGAAGGCCCATAGAATATCCAAATAAGGATAGGTTGTGGGGCAGTGAAATAGCCTATGGCAACCAAAGTGTCACAGCAAATAAAAAGAATCAATCCCAAAAGGTACAGCCCGCAAAAGGGCTCTGCCTTTTTTTGCTTCCAAAGAGAGAATGCAAGAAAGGCATGTATGAAAAAAAGAAAAGCGTAGATTCCTCCCATGACTGGAAGGGGGAGCACCAGAAGAAGTAAGCTGAAGAAGAATAGTAGAATGGGTGGCTTTTTATCAGAAAAAAAGTTGATATAACATAGTTGGACAAGGCAGAAAAAATAAACGCCAATTTTATAATAGGGAGTGAAAAGCAAAAAGCAGTCGCTTATTACAGTAAAAAAGGCTGCCCCAAAAACGCCATGACGAAAGGCTGGAATCAGACATAGGCAAATCACTAAAAATCTGACAAAGTTAATATAGGGACTTTGAGCCCAAAAAGTAATAAAAAAATATAGAATAAGAAAAGAAAATAAAACGATATAATCTGTTTTGTCCATAAATTAGCACCTCAACACTAGAGTTCCCCAAAACAGAAAGGACATTCCGGAAAGAAAATGTCCTTCAATAAAAAATAAACAGTATCGTTGCATTTTTAGAAAACTTAATAAAGCCCGCTTATTCTCTTCTCTTGAATTTGAATAGAGAGTTTTTCCAATAGGGGCTTTGTCTGGAGAAGTTATTACATGGACTGTTACAATGTATTCAGTCGGTGAACTCCGACTGAATACAAAACTTCTTGAAGCAAGCATTTCCGCATGAGAAAATTACAGGCTCATCTCTAATTTTTTACGCATATCCTCGATTTGTGCATCCGTCAAATCCATGGGTTTATAGGCGATGGTAATCCCATCATTTTCATAACGGGGAATCAGATGCAAATGGAAATGGAATACCGTTTGACCTGCAACAGTACCGTTATTCTGCATTACGTTTAAATGTTCAAAGCCCAAGACATTTTTCATTTCCCTTGCGATTTTTGTTGCAAGAACAAACAGGCGGCCAGCTAGTTGGGGATCAATATCAAAAATATTGGCAAAATGCTGTTTGGGCAGTATTAATACATGCCCTTCGTTTGCTGGGAATCTGTCCAAAATCACTTTAAATTCCTCGTTTTCATATATTGTGGCAGACGGAATATCTCCGTTTATGATTTTACAAAATATACAGTCGCTCATGGCAGCCATTCCTTTCGTTTTTTCTTTTCAGTATAGCACGAAAGGACAGCCTTGCCCAGTATTATCCCGCATAATATTTTGCAAATAAGTAGGTTAAAGCATTACCGTGACTCATTTTGTCTGAAGAGATTTCATAAAAGATATCCCTTAATTCCTGGGTAGGCATTGTCAGGTAAAGAGTACGGTAAAAGTCACCATTATCCATCTCCAAAAGAAGAGTATCTTCCAGCAATTCCTGCCCTGATGCATCGGGGGCCTTGCCTGTGATTTTTGTGTCGTCTCGTTTGTCGGAAATAAGATAATATGCGTCCTTTAACTGATTGATATGTTTTAATTCATCTAAATACATTGCTTTTAATACATTGGCGGATGATGCCAAATCAGGATCAGCCATAAGGTATGCATAGCGTTCTGCCATATCGCCGGATTCCTGTTGTGCCATGAACAAAACTTCCATCAGATGGCGATCTTCAGCCAAAGTGTCCTTTTGGTCTTCCCTTGCAACTTCCTTTGCTTTTTCTTTCGCTTCCAGTACTGCGTTATAGCGTTGTGTATTTCTGTTATATGGATACATCGGTCAGGCTCCTTTTTCTTTTTTTCTATCATCATATGCGAAAAAGTTTGTTTTCTTGCCTGAAAGAGCATAAAATAAGTGTGGATACCAAAAAGGTTTTCTGATAAGCTATAATAAATGATAACTAGGTAAAATAAAGGTGGGAAAACCATGAAAAAAATCGTGTTGACGGGCGGGGGAACTGCTGGACATGTAACGCCAAATTTGGCATTATTGCCGTTTTTAAAAGAAGATGGCTGGGAGGTTGTTTATATTGGCTCGGAAAAAGGAATCGAGCGCAGCTTGATTGAAGGGGAGGGGATCCCCTATTACAGCATCCCTACGGGGAAACTGCGGCGTTACCTTTCGAAAAAAAATTTCAGCGATATGTTTCGCGTAGTGCAAGGAGTGGTTGAGGCCAAAAAGCAAATAAAAGAGATTAAACCGGATTTGGTTTTTTCAAAAGGTGGATTTGTTGCCGTTCCTGTGGTTTTGGCAGCAAAGGCAAATGGTGTGCCTGTCATTATCCATGAATCGGATATTACCCCGGGCTTAGCCAATAAAATTGCTATGCCTTGGGCGAAAGTGATTTGTACCACATTTCCCGAAACTTTGAAGCATATTACTAAGAAAAAAGGTGTGCATACAGGCTCACCCATTCGGCGGGAATTGTTTGAAGGGAAGAAGGAGAAGGGGCTTGCAGCATGTGACTTTGATGGTACCAAGCCGGTGCTGTTGATGATGGGCGGTTCTCTGGGGGCGGCAAAGCTCAATCAATGTCTTAGGGCAGAACTGTCCACACTTTTGGAGAAATTCGATATTATACATCTTTGTGGGAAAGGAAATTTGTCAAAAGACCTGTTGCACCAAAAGGGATATAAGCAGTTTGAATATGTTTCCACAGGACTGGCTGATCTATTTGCCGCTACAGACCTTATTGTATCCCGGGCGGGCAGTAATTCTATTTGTGAGTTTTTGGCATTGAAAATTCCTCATTTGTTGATCCCTCTTTCCAAAAATGCCAGCCGAGGTGATCAGATTTTAAATGCAGCTTCTTTTGCAAAGCAAGGGTTTGCAAGGGTATTGCCGGAGGAGGAAATGACACCAAGGGCACTGGTTGAAAACATTCATACCTTGTATAAAAATCGAGAAAAATATATTGAAAAAATGGAAAAAAGTGGTTTATCCAATGGCACAAAAGGTGTTTTAGAGCAAATTCAAAAGTTTTAATAAAGAATTAAGAAAAATAAATTGACACATTACAAGAAAAACTATAAAATGCTAAAATGTGATTTGTAGAATCAGTGGCAAAGGTAAACAACAAGGAGGATTCGCCATGAAAAAGTATGCTGCGGTGGTTTTTGCAGCAGCTTTGCTGCTTTTTGCAGCAAGTTGTTCTGCAAAGGAAACAAATGCAACAAAGGAAACAAACGAGAATGTTTCAGCGGGAACAGAAACCATTTTACAGGCGCAGATGCCAAAAGAAGGAGATGAAATTGCGGTAATTACCACATCGGAAGGGGTAATTAAGCTTCAATTTTATCCTGAAGAAGCACCGAAAGCTGTGGAAAATTTTAAAACCTTGGCAAAGTCTGGTTACTATAATGATGTGATTTTTCACCGTGTGATAGATGGATTTATGATTCAGGGTGGAGACCCTACGGGAACGGGTACCGGCGGTGAAAGTTGCTGGGGTGAGGATTTTGAAGATGAAATTTCTCCCAAACTTCACTTTTACCGTGGGGCATTGGCGATGGCAAACAGAGGTCCAAATACCAACGGCAGCCAATTTTTTATTGTTCAGAATAAAGAAGTGACACAACAAGGTATTGATGCAATTCGTCAAGCAAGAGTTCCTCAAACAAGTGATGGAGATAAAAAAGAAGAAGTGGGTATTACCATAGGCGAGACATTCTACACCTTAAATCAATTGTTCCCTGATTCTGTACTTGATTATTATACGGAGCACGGCGGGAGTATTCAGCTTGAATATATTTTCGGCAGCCCTTATACTATATTTGGGCAGGTATTTGAGGGCATGGATGTGGTGGACAAAATTGCTGCTACGGAGGTAGATACTGAAAACGATAAGCCTTTGAATGATATTGTAATAGAAAAAGTCGAAATTTTAAACTATGAGTCACAAAGTTAAAGGGATTTACGGTTAGGAGAAGAAGCGATGAAGAAGAAATTGTGGCTTGGGGTAATGGTGTTTGGTATGCTTTTCGGCTTAACTGCATGCAGCGAGGCGAAAGAAGAACCCATGGGGCAAGGGAAGAACGTTTCGGTGGAGTTTATTAACCAGACAGGTGAGGATGTAGGAATATTAAGAGTACGTCCTGATGAAGAGTATGATTGGTCGGAAAATTTGCTTCAGGAAGAGGTTTGGAAGCAAAATTACAAGATGCCGGTATCCTTAAGTGGTGAATTACCAAAAGCGGAGGATGGCTGGCAAGTTGAAATGAAGTTTTTGGATGGCACGGAGGATATTTGGCAAGGCGTTGTTTTAGAGGACAATACAACTGCAGTCTTTTCTTACGAAAATGAATTGCCGGTTATAAAAATTGAAGAAGGTGGCAATGACGATAGCCAAACTTCAGAGGAAGGCAATGTAACAGAATAAAATTGGAGTCAACGGAGACTGCAAGAAGGGATAAAACCAGGCTTGCAGTCTCTCTTTTTATTGAAAAATTTTTACTTTGCAGTAGGTTTTTAATAATTATAACCACTTAGTAAATTTTGGTTACAGATTGATGGAAAACTTTTTTTATAAAATGAAAGGGTTTGGAAAACCAAGAGTTTCCCAAATAAAATCTGCAGGATGAGCTTTGACCATTCTGGAAAAATAGGGTGTTTCAAGACCTTTTGGTCGCAGGAACACATCTATTTGTTCTTTGCTAACTTGAAAAAAGCTTGAAGGAACTGCGCTTTTTTAGAGGGGGTCGACCTTATCGGTACCCTGTAATTACTCAGGAAAGCGTGGTTATTAATATATATTTTTTTATTATTTATGTAGTGGACTATGAGAAACTTTAGAAAAAGGGATTTTATGGTCTAAGGTGCTGAGGATGGATACAAAAGAAGGAGAGAGACGATGGAAACAAAATATGTTTTTGTAACAGGCGGTGTGGTTTCGGGATTAGGTAAGGGGATTACGGCGGCCTCTTTGGGAAGATTGTTAAAATCTATGGGGTACCGTGTTCGGATTCAAAAATTTGACCCCTATATTAACGTAGACCCGGGAACAATGAGTCCTTATCAGCATGGCGAAGTTTTTGTTACCGAGGATGGCGGAGAAACGGATCTTGACTTAGGGCATTATGAGAGATTTATTGATGAAAATTTGAAGGTAACCAATAATGTAACCACAGGGAAAATTTATTGGTCTGTTTTGCAAAAGGAAAGACGTGGAGAATACTTAGGGGCAACAGTACAGATGATACCCCATATTACCAATGAAATCAAAGGTCGTATTTATGCAGCGGGAGAAGAGGCTGATGTGGTAATTACAGAAATCGGCGGCACCGTAGGTGATATGGAAAGCACACCGTTTTTAGAGGCGATTCGCCAGGTTGGCAGAGAATTGGGACGAGAAAAGTGCTTATATATCCATGTTACTTTAATTCCTTATTTATCTAAAGGCAAGGAAATGAAAACGAAACCCACACAGCATTCTGTAAAAGAACTTCTTTCCATCGGGATTCAACCGGATATTATTGTTTGTCGAACGGAACGCCCCATTAGCGTAGAAATGAAGGAAAAATTGGCTCTCTTTTGTAATGTGGACGAGGATTGTATTATTGAAAACCTTGATGCGGATAGTCTTTATGAGGTGCCTTTGATGCTCCGAAGAGAGGGCTTAGGGAAAATTGTATGCCGCAAGCTTGGTTTGGAAGAGAAAACCATGGAATTGGATGACTGGATGGAGATGCTGGAAAAGGAACGTCATCCCAAACAGGAGGTTTCCATTGCTTTGGTTGGAAAGTATGTGGAGTTACAGGATGCGTATCTTTCTGTAGCTGAGGCTTTGCATCATGGTGGCATTTATCATCGGGCGAAGGTGAATATCAATTGGATTGATTCGGAAGAATTAACAGCGAAAAATGCAGAAGAGTTTCTTGGCGCCTGTCAAGGGATTTTGGTTCCCGGTGGGTTTGGAACGAGAGGACTTTCCGGAAAAATGGAGGCAATCCGTTACGCTAGGGAGAAGGATATTCCGTTTTTTGGGATTTGCTTGGGAATGCAATGTGCTGTGATTGAATTTGCCAGAAATGTTTTGGGTTGGGAAACAGCCAACACCACGGAAGTGGATGAAAAGTCGGAATACCCTGTAATTCATTGGATGCCCGATCAAAAGGATATTAAAAACTTAGGGGGTACCATGCGTCTGGGGGCTTACGAATGTCATATTGTGGAAAATACTTTTGCGAAAAAGGCATATGGAGAGTCTATTATTTGGGAGAGACATCGTCATCGTTTTGAGTTTAACAACGCCTTTCGGGAAACCTTGGCAGAGGCCGGTCTAAGTATTACAGGTCTTTCCCCTGATGGCAGATTAGTGGAAATGGTAGAGAATCATAACAACCGTTGGTTTGTTGGCGTGCAATTTCATCCTGAATTCAAATCAAGACCAAACAGACCTCATCCCTTGTTCAAAGATTTTGTTGGAGAGGCACTCAAAACAAGCAGGTAGAATTGTAAGAAAAACTTAAATAAATTCTTGCTGTATTCTAAGATTTTTCTGTTAGAATGAAACAAGAAAAGGGGAAATACTCTATTACTATAAGGAGGAGTTCCAAAATGAATACAGAGAAAAATGAAAAGGTTTTGGTGCTGGCAACTGCACAAAAGAATGCCTTACGGTTAATTGATTATGGTTTTTCAATGGCGTTGGCCAATGACGGAGAATTACATATTTTGCATGTACAAAAGGGAAATAGCGTTTTTGATGGAACGGATACACTGAAGCGATTACAGGAATTGATTGATTACGGCGTGCGCTTGGGTGCGTGCATTCATGTTCTATGCGATAATGATGTGGCTAAATGTATTGGCAATTTTGTTGAGGAGGAAGAAATAACCCGTGTGATTTTGGGGGAACCACCCAAGGGAAAGAATGAAAAGGTACTTAGCGAATGGGATCGAATTATTGATACAATCCCTGAAGAAGTTAGACTGCATGTTGTGGCGCGAAAAGACGCAAAGCCTCAGCGTATGATTGTGTAAAAACATAAAGGGAGTCGTTAAAATCGACTCCCTATTTTTACGGTTTCTTATATGGAATTTTGATTTTTTGTTGCAATCGGAGAAGAATTATATTATCATTGCAAAGAGTGGAGAAATCTGCAACTTAATAAGTGCTTTTAGAGGACATCGAGACTTTTGTTTTTTTATGCCGTGGTGTTTTTCGAAGGTATTTCTTGATAAAGATATGAAATAAAGGAGAGAGAAGAAATGAGTTTATACGAAAGCTGGATGGAAAAGGCTTTTTCTAAGGAAGGAAGAAGCGTGGATGCGGTTTGGGATGAATATTTGCCTAAGGAACAGCGAATTTATGAATATATAATCGGTGAAAAAGTAAAATCTTTGGAAGGTACAGTAGTGGAGTTGGCAAAGCGTTTTAACATGACTGCAGAAGAAATTGTTGCTTTTGTAGATGGGATCAACGAGGTTTTGCCTGAAAAATATGAAATGGAAAACCTGACAGAGGAATCTCAGATATCCATGCAGATTGACTTTGAAAAATTATATAAGAAGATGGTTGAGTATAAAGCAGAACATCTTTATAACTTAACCCAGTGGAACAGAATTTTTGATGCAGATACCCGTAAGAAAATGATGTTGGAACAGAAGAATGCTCGTACAGTAATCAAAGCAGAGAAGATCGGACGCAACGATCCTTGTCCTTGCGGCAGTGGCAAGAAATATAAAAAGTGCTGCGGAGCAAACCTGTAAAAAATGAAAACAAAGCTTATAAAAATCAGCACAGAAAACCCGGAACCTCAGCTTGTTGAAGAGGCAGCACGTGTTTTAAAAGAAGGCGGCCTTGTGGCTTTTCCTACGGAAACGGTTTACGGTTTGGGCGGAAATGGGCTGGATAGCGAAGCTTGTAAAAAAATTTATATTGCCAAGGGGCGTCCTTCGGACAACCCCTTGATTTTGCATATTTCCCAAATCAGTGAGTTGCGTCCCATTGTGCGGGAAATACCGCCGGCGGCGCAAAAACTCATGGACGCCTTTTGGCCCGGTCCCCTTACGATGATTTTCCCGAAATCTGACATTGTCCCGTTGACAACCACTGGAGGGTTGGATACAGTGGCAGTGCGTTTCCCCTCTCATCCCGTGGCGATTGCCATTATTCGTGCATCGGGTTTGCCCATAGCAGGGCCCAGCGCAAATTCTTCAGGCAAGCCTAGCCCAACAAGGGCATCTCATGTGGAATTCGATTTATCTGGTAAGATTGATATGATTGTTGATGGCGGTGCTGCAGAGTGGGGTTTGGAGTCTACCATTGTTGATGTATCGGGAGAAGTTCCTGTTATTTTGCGCCCCGGGGCAATTACAAAAGAAATGATGGAGGCGGTGGTGGATCAGGTACTTATTGATCCTGCTATTTTATCAAAGCCTTCTGATGATTTGCGCCCGAAAGCGCCGGGGATGAAATATACACACTATTCCCCGGTGGCTAAGGTTATTTTGGTAAAAGGGAATACAGAGGCTGTGATACACAAGGTAAATGCGCTATGTGCAGCAGATAAGGCAATGGGTAAAAAAACCGGCGTTATGGCGACGGAGGAAACAAAAGGGCAGTATGAGGCTGATGTGGTACTGTCTTTGGGAAGCAGAGGCAACCTTGAAGAAATTGGTGCAAATCTGTTTAAGTATTTAC
This sequence comes from Anaerotignum sp., assembly GCF_030625865.1. GTDB lineage: Bacteria > Bacillota > Clostridia > Lachnospirales > Anaerotignaceae > Chakrabartyella. The sequence continues at coordinate 66,069 of NZ_DAOUQB010000001.1, forward strand.
GCAAGTTTGATTTTCTTGGCGTGGATATGGTATATTCCGAGGTATTTACCGAGGAAGGCGAAGGCTTAGCAATTATGAACCGCTTGAATAAGGCGGCAGGTTATAGCCGAATTGATGCAGAATAAGTAATAAAAAAACGGATAAGGAGAGTTATTATGATAGCTTTAGGTTGTGATCATGGCGGTTTTCCGCTGATGGCAGAAGTAATAAAATATTTAGAAGAGCAAAACATTCCTTTTAAAAACTTCGGAACTTTTTCTGATGAATCCGTGGATTATCCCAAGTTTGGAAAGTTGGTTGCCCACGCGGTTGCAGATGGAACTTGTGAAAAAGGAATTTTAATTTGCGGGACTGGAATTGGGATTTCTATTGCGGCCAACAAGGTAAAGGGCATTCGTGCGGCTCTTTGTGGAGATGTTTTTTCTGCAAAAGCAACGAGAGAACATAATAATGCCAATATTCTTGCTATGGGGGCTCGTGTTACCGGCCCTGGCTTGGCTTTGGAGATTGTTAAGGCTTTTTTGGAAACGCCGTTTTCCAATGATGAACGTCATATAAGAAGAATCAATCAAATTGAAGACTGAAGAGAAAGAAGGAACGAAGATGAGTAAACTGTTCGTATCTGAACACCCTATGATTCAGAGTAAAATGGCTATGTTAAGAAACAAAGAAACTGGTTCAAAGGAATTTCGTGAAATTATTGGAGAGGTTGCTATGCTTTTGTGTTACGAAGCAACCAGAGATTTGCCTTTGACAGATATTGAAGTGGAAACACCTGTAGCCATGGCACAATGCCGCACCATTGATACGAAGTTGGCAATTGTACCTATTTTAAGAGCAGGAATTGGTATGACGGATGGCCTTTTGAATTTAATGCCCAATGCGAAAATCGGGCATATTGGGTTATATCGTGATCCTGAAACATTAAATCCCGTTGAATACTACTGTAAACTTCCTTGTGATGTGGAAGAGAGAACCGTCTTCTTGACTGATCCTATGCTTGCAACAGGTGGTACTGCGGAGGCAGCAATTGGATTTTTGAAAGACAGAGGCGTAAAAAACATTATTATGCTTTGTATTCTTGCAGCTCCTGATGGTGTAAAAAGAATACAGGAAGCACATCCTGATGTTGACATTTATGCGGCTGCTTATGATGGTAAGTTGAACGATCATGGCTATATCGTTCCTGGTTTGGGTGATGCGGGCGACAGAATATTCGGAACAAAATAAAATGAAGATAAGACAACGGGGATTTTGGTGGATTTGAAAATCCACTTCCCCATTTTCCTGTAACGGGAGTTTTCCCAATTGTTAGGAGAGGATTTTTGGATGCAGCATAATTGGTTATTATATATAGCGGCTTTTGCCAGTGCATTCGCGATTACGCTGGTAACAACTCCTCTTGCAAAGTGGATTTCCATAAAATGCGGAGCGATTGATTATCCAAAGGATAGAGGTGTCCATAAAAAACCTATGCCCAGAATGGGTGGTGTTGCCATTGTATTGGGGTTCACCATCACTGTTCTAATGGTATTTTACTTTGATCGAAGTATGAGCACGAAGCAATTTGTTGGCTTTCTGACGGGCGCGTTGCTGATTGCGGCCCTGGGTGTGCTGGATGATATGAAAAACTTACCTGCAAAGCTGAAGTTTTGTGTGCAGCTTGTGGCGGCGCTCATTGTAATTTTTTCGGGAACACAGATACATGTGGTTCTTTGGCCTGTAACAGCTGCTTTGCAGAAGTTCAGTATTCCCATTACATTAATTTGGATTGTGGGAGTGACGAATGCAGTAAATTTAATTGATGGCTTGGACGGATTGGCGGCGGGGGTTTCCTCTATTGCAGCTTTGAGCCTTATGGTGCTTTGTATCATGACAGGCAGTAACACGGCGGTTGTTTTAACGGCGGCTCTCGCAGGTGCTTGTTTAGGATTTTTACCCAGAAACTTTAATCCTGCTGAAATTTTTATGGGGGATACCGGCTCTACATTCCTTGGTTTTGTGTTGGCGGTTACCAGTATCCTTGGGGTATTTAAAGGGTATGCCCTTTTGGCGGTCAGCGTGAGTGTATTATGCTTAGGTTTGCCTGTGTTTGATACGATTTTTGCCATGTTGCGCAGAATGGCAAAGCATCAACCTATTATGCAGCCTGATCGTGGCCATTTACATCACCGTTTGATTGATCGAGGTTTTTCTCAAAAACAGGCAGTGCTGATTCTGTATGGGATTAGTGTCTTTTTGGGAGTTTTGGCTATTTTTATCTCTTTTAAAGACTCCGGAACGATAGTGGTGGTATTACTTACTGTAATTTTGTTAAGCTTTGTTATTTATTATTTTAATGTTCATGTGAAGCACAAGAGCAAATAAAGAAAGACTGTCCAAAGACGAATTCCGTCGGTGGCAGTCTTTTCTTAACCGAAAGGACATGATATACTTAAAGGTACGAAAAGGTTAGGATAGAAGGGGGGATACAAATGGCGAGAGAAATTTGCATAACAAATGAATTCATTGAAAGAGAGTTGCCTCTGGCACCGCCGCTGTATGTTTCTATCTATCTGATGACAAAGGCTTTGGAAAGCAGCGATGCATCCGTTATTGCCAAAAGGCTGAATGTTTTAGAGAGTGACGTACTTCGTGCTTGGCAATACTGGCAGGAGCGGGAGACAGTAAAAACTCATGATGTTCCGCAAACGCGTATATTTATGGAACAAAGACCGGAGTATAGTATGGAAGAGCTTTCTGAATACATGAAACATCGGGAAATGAAGGCATTACTGCAAACAGCCCAGAAGAAATTGGGCAAACCTTTGACGCAACAGGATATCTGTATGATTTATGGGCTCTATGATTGGCTTGGATTTCCTCTTGATGTGATTGAGGTGTTACTTTCTTATTGTGTTTCTGATGGGTTTAAGGGAATGCGATACGTTGAAAAGGTTGCTATGGCTTGGGCGGAAGAGGGCATTAACACGTTGGAAAAAGCCGCACAATATATAGAAATGCGAAAAACGGGTTTTCATGCAATTATGCGTGCCTTTGGACAGAGCGGTAGGATGCCTGTAGATGGAGAAGAGGCCTACATGCGAAAATGGATGAAGGAGTATGAACTACCCATTGATGTGATTAAAATGGCATGTGAAAGAACGGTAATGCAGACAGGGAAAGTCAGCTTTGCTTATGCTGACAGCATTCTTAGAAAATGGAAGCAGGCGGGTGTAAAGACCCAGGCGGATATAGAAAATTTGGATCGGGCTTTTGTCGCAAAGAAAGCAGTGCGAAGTGGAGAGACTAAGCCCGTGGCGGCGGCTTCTAAGCAAAACCGATTTATTAATTATTCACAAAGACAATGGGATTTTGATAAACTGGAAAAGCTACAGCGGGAAGAAAGAGATAAGTGGTAGGAGGTGGATGTATTGGCAACGAGGACACAGATTTTTCGTGAGATTTTAAGGGAATATGATGGCTTACGCACAGAAAAGGTGGCAGAGTTGCGAGAAAGAAAAGCTATGCTCTATGCAAGACTCCCCCGCTTGGAGGAAATTGAAAGAGAAATGTCCCTTTTAGGAACAAAAACAGCCAGATTGGTTTTAGGCGGAACGGCAGATCCACAAGAAATGATAGATCAGCTTAAAAAAGAGCAGAAAATATTGGAGCAAGAACGTTCAGAAATTTTAGCAGCCAATCATTTATCCCCGAAACTATTGGAAGTAGAATATGTCTGCCCAAAATGTAAAGATACCGGTTATATTGGAACAGAGCAATGCATTTGCTTAAAAAGGCATTTGATGGACAAGCTTTATGATCAGTCTAACGTACGGGATATGATCAAGGTTGAAAACTTTGATAATTTTGATTTCTCTTTATACAGTGGGGTGCAATCAAGGGAAGAAGGAATTTCTCCCAAAGGGAATGCTGAGAAGCTTTACCGCCGAGCGTTGGCCTTTGTTGAAGAGTTTGGTAACGGAGCCAACCTTTTGATTTATGGCGGAACAGGTTTGGGCAAGACTTTTCTTTGTAACTGTATTGCCAAGGATTTATTGGAAAAGGGCCATACTGTTTTATATCTTACGGCAGGACAGTTATTCCGAAAACTGGAGGAGCAAAGGTTTCATAAAGACGATGACGAGGAAGATGCCAAGGATTGGGATCAGGAACTGCTGGAGGCGGAGTTGTTGATTATTGATGACTTGGGCACGGAGTTTTCCACCATTTTTACGGCATCGGAGCTTTTCCGTATTGTGAATGACAGGAAGTTGGCGAAAAAGGCGGTTGTAATCTCCACGAATTTAGGCCCCACGGAGTTAATGAGTCTGTATTCTGACCGTGTCACATCAAGATTTCTGGGGGAATTTGAACAAATGAAGTTTTTTGGTGAGGATATTCGTATTATAAAAAAGTATCAAAGATAAGAGAAAATCAAAATATAAAAAGGAGCCTATTTCCGGTGAGATGGAAAGGTTCCTTTTTTTGATTTGCCCCCCAAATGGTAGCCAAATTGTTTGCAATGCATGAAATTCAGAAAAACAATTACAATATGAAAATGGACTACACTTGTCTTCAACATCAAAAAAATTAGGCATTAATAGGGTTTTGTGTTATAATAAAAAAATATAAATATTTTAATATATGTATGAGCATTTTTCCTATAGAATAAGGCTTTTTTTGAATTTAGTAAAAGTAGTTTTTGAGGTGACCAATGAGGGGATTTTTTATTTCAGTGGAAGGCAGCGACGGCAGTGGCAAGTCCACACAAATTAAAAAAATTGAAGTGTATTTAAAAAGTAAGAATCAGGAAGTCCTTTTGACTAGGGAGCCGGGAGGCACAGCGATTTCCGAAAAAATCCGGGCGCTATTGCTGGATCCTTCTAACAAAGGGATGACGGCTAAAACGGAAATGCTTTTATATGCTGCAGCCAGGGCACAGCATCTGGAGGAGTTTATACGCCCGAACTTGGAACAAGGGAAAAATGTTTTGACGGATCGCTTTACGGATTCCAGTATTGCTTATCAAGGTTTTGGACGTGAGCTTGGTGATATTGTGGCAGAGGTGAACTATATCGCAACAGGAGGCGTTTTGCCGGATATTACGTTTTTTTTGGAGCTTTCTCCCGAAGCGGGAATAGCCAGAAAAAAAACGGAAGAAAACCACAAAATGGATCGATTGGAACTAGAAGAGCAAGAGTTTCATGAAAGAGTATATAACGGATATAAAGTGCTGTGCCATATACACGGGCGACGTATTTGCCGAATTGATGCAAGCAAAGGGATTGATGCTGTTTTTGCTGAAATACAGGAGAATTTGGATAGATTGTTTGGTTTTTAAAGAGAGACAGGAGGGGTATTTATGAAGCTCATTATTGCCATAATTCAAGACGAGGACGCGGGAGAGGTAATTTCCAATCTAAACAAAGCGGGTTTTCTTATAACAAGGCTGGCAACAAAGGGTGGCTTTTTAAGAGCCGGAAATACGACTCTCTTAACTGGAGTTGAAGATGAAAAGGTTGACGAGGTTATGGGAATTATTGAGGAAAACAGTAAATCTCGTACACAATATGCGACTTTGCCATCTTCCTGCGGTGCAATGCATGGCTTTATATTGGCACCCATAGAGGTGAATATAGGCGGTGCAACGGTGTTTGTAGTGGATGTTGAACAATTTCGGAAGTTTTAACAAGAAGGGAAAGAAGGGATTTTCTTTCTCGGGTATATGAATGAAAAGGAGTGGACGCTTTGTATACCTTTCAGGAAATTTGGGGCAATCAGCGTCTGCTCCAGCATTTGCGTATGGCGACAAAAAAACAAAAAACCTCCCATGCTTATTTATTTATAGGTGGGGCTGGTGCAGGCAAACGGTTGATTGCCAAAACTTTTGCAAAATATCTGCTATGCACCTCGAGACAGGAAGAGCCTTGTGGAGTATGTGAGAGTTGTAGAGTGTTTGACAGCGGGAACCATCCCGATGTGATACATGTCACTTCGCAAAAAAAGACGCTGGGTGTGGATGAAATTAGAGCTCAAATATTAGAAACCGTTGATATAAAGCCCTATCGATATGACAAAAAAATATATATTGTTCATCAAGCCCATACAATGACGATTCAGGCACAAAATGCATTTTTAAAAACCCTGGAGGAACCTCCCGGCTATGCCGTTTTTTTGTTATTGGCAGAAACCGGGGATGCTTTTTTGCCCACAATTTTGTCCAGAACGGTCACATTAAAGATAAATCCTCTTTCTGAGGAAGATATCAGCAATTATTTAGTGGAAAAAGGGGTGGCATCCCATGAAGAAGCTATTTTTTTTGCGGCCTATGGCCAGGGGCGCATTGGGCATGCATTGGAATTAATTGAGGATGAAACCTTTCGACAGATGAGGGAAGATATTTTGACCCGGATGAGTCGATTGTCGATGATTCCTTTGTCAGAGGCGTTGCTTTTAGCAAAGGAATGGGAAATTTATAAAAATGATTATCGTTTTTTAGACATTATCAGTTTGTGGTATCGAGACTTACTGGCGGCAAAAACGTTGCGAGAAGAACGATTTATTATACAGAAGGACAAAAAAGAATTGATTTTTTCCGCCGCAAATGAATCGGCAGAAGGATTGGCGAAAAAGGCGGCGGCTGTTGCAAAAGCAAAAGAACGTTTGATGCAAAACGGAAATTTTCGGCTGACCTTGGAGGTTATGCTGATGAAGCTAAAGGAGAATGAAACCCGATGATTGAAGTAGTAGGAATTCGATTTAAAAAAGCAGGAAAAATGTATTACTTTGATCCGGATGGATTAAAGCTGGATAAAGAGGATTATGCAATTGTAGAAACAGTGCGAGGCGTGGAATATGGCCTAGTAATCAAAGAAAACACTTTCGTTCCCGAAGAAACCATTGTGCCTCCCCTGAAGAAAGTATTGCGTAAGGCAACAAAGGACGATGCCCGTACGGTGGAAAATAACGACAAGAAAGAAACAGAGGCTTTTCAGATTTGCTTAGGATATATTGCCCGCTTGGGTTTGGATATGAAACTGATTGAAGTGGAGATGACTTTTGATCGGAATAAGTTAATCTTTTATTTCACATCTGATGGCAGGGTTGATTTTAGGGAACTGGTAAAGGAGTTGGCAGCAACTTTTAGAACTCGTATCGAATTACGCCAGATTGGAGTTCGTGATGAGGCAAAGATGCTCAATGGGATTGGAATTTGTGGAAGAACACTTTGTTGCGCTACCTTTTTGGGGGACTTTCAGCCCGTATCCATTAAGATGGCCAAGGAACAAAGTCTTTCTCTGAATCCTTCGAAAATCAGTGGGATTTGCGGACGTTTGATGTGTTGCTTAAAATATGAAGAGGACGTATATGAAGAGTTAAACAGTAAAATGCCAAAAGTTGGAGACATTATCTCTACGCCTGACGGAACGGGGGAGATTCTTTCCACCAATGTATTGCTTCAGCAGGTAAAAGCCGCTGTGAGAAAGACCGATAATGAGCCGCCGACAATTGCATTTTACTACGCAGACGAAATTAAGATAATCAAATCGAGAAAAAAGAGAAAACAGGAGACTGTTCCTGAGGAATTAAAGGCATATGAGGACTGAAATTAAAATCAATGAGTTTGAGCGGGTAGATGATTTGCACCGCAATGGCTATAAAATTATCCAAGATCCCAAACGGTTCTGCTTTGGTGTAGATGCCGTATTGCTTAGCGGTTTTGCAAGAGTAAAAAAAGGGGAACGCGTTCTGGATCTGGGAACAGGTACGGGTATTATTCCCATTTTGCTTGCAGCCAAAACAATGGGAGCCCATTTTAGCGGACTTGAAATACAGGAAGAAAGCGTTGAAATGGCAAGACGAAGTGTGGCATTGAATGAATTGGAGGAAAAGGTATCGATACACTTTGGAGATATTAAGGAAGTTAGCGGCCTTTTTTCCGGACAATCCTTTGAGGTTGTGACATCCAATCCGCCTTATATGAATGAGGGCGGAGGGATTGTTAACCCCTATAGTGCCAAGGCAATTGCAAGGCATGAGGTGCTTTGTTCTTTAGAAGATGTAGTGTCTGGGGCGGCAAAGGTTCTGCAAGAGGGCGGTAGATTTTATATGATACATCGTCCCCATAGGCTTACGGATATTATTCTGCTCATGCGCCAGTATAAACTGGAACCCAAGAGACTGCGTTTTATCCATCCGTTTCAAGATAAGGCACCAACTATGGTTTTAGTAGAGGGCGTGAAGGGCGGAAATCCCATGATAAAAGTGGAGCCGCCGCTAATTATTTATCTTGAACCGGGAAAGTATACCCAAGAGGCATATGATATATATTATGGAGAGGGGCAGGCATGATGCAGGATATGGCAGGGACATTATATCTATGTGCAACGCCCATTGGTAATTTAGAGGATATTACACTCAGGACATTAAAGCTGTTAGAAAGTGTTGACGTGATTGCCGCAGAAGATACTAGAAATACGCTGAAACTCTTGAACCGATTTGAGATAAAAACGCCCATGACCAGCTATCATGAGCATAATAAAACGGGGAAAGGCCCGGTACTCATAAATAAGCTTCTGGCAGGAGAAAATATTGCGTTGGTAACGGATGCGGGAATGCCGGGTATTTCAGATCCCGGGGCAGACCTAGTGAAGTTATGTTATGAAGCCGGGGTATCGGTAACTGTCGCACCCGGTGCATCGGCGGCAGTAGTTGCATTGGTGCTTTCTGGGTTAGATACCAGAAGGTTTGTATTTGAGGGTTTTCTACCCATGGACAAAAAAGAGCGACGCTTGATTTTGCAAACATTGGAAAGAGAACATCGCACTATGATTTTTTATGAAGCCCCCCATCGTTTGTTAAACACCTTAGAAGAAATGGAAGGAATTTTTGGTACATCTCGTGAATGTGCCGTAATCCGAGAATTAACCAAAAAGTTTGAAGAAGTGCGCCGAGAATCCATTGGGAAGCAAAAAGAGCATTTTACTGAAAATTCCCCGAAAGGTGAATTTGTATTGGTAATAGCAGGGCTTTCCCTAGAAGAGCAAAAACGAGAAGCCCAAGCTAGTTGGGAAGAAATTTCTGTGAGTGAGCATATACAGAGGTATTTAAGTCAGGGATTAAATGAAAAAGATGCCATGAAGCAGGCAGCAAAGGACAGGGGCGTTTCCAAACGGGAAATTTATAAAGAATATAAGACAAATCAATAAATTTTTTATGAAACAAAGAGAAGGAAAGGGGTTTTTTAAATGCTGGATGGTTTTTTTGCGCTTAGTTGGCGAGATATATTCCTTGCTGCTTGTATTGCATATGTAATTTTTTTTGCAATACGTTTTTTGCAAAAGTTATTTGGCAAAAAAGAGCAAGAACTTGGTTTTAAAGTGAAAAATGTGGATATGGCTGATGTCTATGAAAAATGCAAGGAATTGTTTCCCATACAAAATCTCGATTTTCATGGAAAAGAGTTTACCCGTGGGATGCGAATCAAAGTTATTACAATTCAGAAGAAGATTATTGAGGGAGAGTTGATCGGTATCAATAAAGTAAACCTCATATGTATTCGCACCCATAATCAAATCATTGCCCATCAGATTGAAAAAATTGAAGAAATTATTGTGTTAGATTAAAAAAGAGGTTATTTCCGTGCGAAGGGAATAGCCTCTTAATTTGCGAAAAAACGGTTATGCCTGTAATGAAAACCTTAACAGGATTTTAGCGGCTTGGGATATTGTAATTCATAGGATTACGCATATAATTGAGATTATAAACAACAAAAAAATATAAATAATAAGTAATTTTTTTATAGATCAACTTAATTTTTGCGTGTTGGATTTAGAGACCTTCGTAAAAATCTAAGAATGTGAATGACCCGAGTAAGGTTATTGGGAAGATATATATGGAAGGTTATCAGTTGGTGGGATTGGTGGCAGAAGTATATTGAGGGGGTTGTGCAAGTGAAACAGTATCAGAAAGACTTAAGTAATACATGCAAAATGGGTATAGATATTGGCTCCACAACCGTTAAGGTTGTATTGGTAAACCAAAAAGCAGAAATGCTATTTTGCTGCTATCGTCGGCATTATTCAGAAATCAAGAAAACTGTTATGAACATGATACAGGAGGCGAATGAAGAGCTTGGGGAAGCCGATTTTTCCGTTATGATTACGGGAAGCGGTGGCGTTTCCTTGGCGAAAAGCATTGGCGTGGAATTTATACAGGAGGTTGTTGCTACGGCAAAAGCCCTTGAAACTACGGCGCCTTTAACGGATGTTGCCATTGAGCTTGGTGGAGAAGATGCAAAAATTATATATTTTGATGGTGGCAATGTAGAGCAGAGAATGAACGGTGTTTGCGCCGGAGGGACGGGTTCTTTTATTGACCAAATGGCAAGTCTTTTGCAAACAGATGCTACAGGTTTAAATGAATTAGCAAAAAAATACAGCGTAATCTATCCCATTGCTTCCCGTTGTGGTGTATTTGCAAAAACAGATATTCAGCCTTTGATTAACGAGGGTGCAAAGCGGGAGGATTTAGCGGCATCTATTTTTCAAGCCGTGGTTAACCAGACCATTGCAGGCCTTGCCTGCGGGAAACCCATTCGTGGACACGTTGCTTTTTTAGGAGGGCCACTCCACTTTCTTTCAGAACTTAGAAATCGGTTTATTGAAACCTTAAAATTAACAGATGAAACGGCAATTATCCCTGAAAATTCTCATTTGTTTGCAGCATTCGGGACAGCTGTTTCCTGCACGGACAGTGGGGATTTCAGTTTTTCTTCAATTCTGAAAAAATTAAAAGAAGAAGGAGAATTGACAGCGGAAGTTGGGCGCATGGAGCCATTATTCCAAAATGAGAAGGAATATCAGGTATTTAAAGCTAGGCATGACTGCAATAAAGTAAGGCGTGGGGCGATTTCTACATATCATGGAGATGCTTTCTTGGGAATTGATGCAGGCTCTACCACAACAAAGGTTGCATTGGTGGGCGAGGACGGGAGCTTGTTATATTCATTTTACGCAGGCAACGAAGGAAACCCTTTGGGAGTCGTAACCAAGAATTTGAATGAGATGTATGATTTAATGCCGAAGGATGTGGTAATACGCAATTCTTGCGTCACCGGATACGGTGAGGGGCTGTTGAAAGAAGCTTTGATGATTGATTTAGGATATATTGAAACGGTTGCTCACTATAAAGCGGCACAGTTTTTCCGCCCGGATGTAGATTTTATTTTGGATATTGGCGGGCAGGATATGAAATGTATTCGCATTAAAGACAATGTGATTGACAGCGTTTTGCTCAACGAAGCTTGTTCTTCAGGTTGTGGTTCCTTCATTGAAACCTTTGCAAAATCTTTGAATTATAGTGTGGCGGATTTTGCAAAAATTGCCCTTTTTGCAAAGCACCCCATAGATTTGGGTTCCCGTTGTACTGTTTTTATGAACTCTCGTGTAAAACAAGCGCAAAAGGAAGGTGCTGATGTTTCGGATATTTCAGCGGGCTTAGCATATTCCGTTATTAAAAATGCGTTGTTAAAGGTAATCAAAATTGCAGACCCTCAGTCTATGGGAAAATCCATGGTTGTACAGGGCGGCACGTTTTATAACGATGCGGTGTTAAAGAGCTTTGAGATGATTAGCGGTAAGCAGGCTGTTCGCCCCGATATTGCGGGTATTATGGGTGCTTTTGGTGCAGGGCTTATTGCAAGGGACAAATATGAAGCAGGCTACCAAACAACCCTTATAAGTTGTGAGGAAATGAATGCACTTGAGGTGCATTCTACCATGGCAAGATGCCAAGGATGTACAAATCATTGCCTTTTGACCATCAATATGTTTAGCGGCGGAAGGCGGTTTATTACAGGGAATCGTTGTGAACGAGGGCTGGGAAAGGAAAAAATTGAAAATCCGGCTCCCAATCTTTTTGAATATAAACGCCATAGATTATTTGATTACGAACCTTTATCTCCAGAGAAGGCAAAACGTGGTACCGTGGGAATTCCTCGGGTATTGAACATGTGGGAAGACTATCCGTTTTGGCATACATTTTTCACAAAGTTGGGGTACCGTGTGGTACTTTCTCCTTATTCCTCAAAGGGAATTTTTGAAAAGGGAATGGAATCCATTCCAAGTGAATCCGTATGCTACCCTGCCAAGCTGGTTCATGGACATATTATGTATTTGATTGAGCAGGGAGTGGATATGATTTTCTATCCCGGTGTTGTATATGAAAGAAGAGACAGTATTGCGGCAGATAACAATTATAACTGTCCCATTGTGGCATCTTACAACGAAAATATTAAAAATAATGTGGAAGAATTACAGGAAAAGGGAATTCGCTTTATGAATCCGTTCCTAGCCATGGATAGAATTGAAAACGTTTTGAAGCGTATGACAGAGGAATTTCAGTCTTTGGGATGTAGCCCAAAAGAGATTAAGGAAGCGGTTTATTGTGGTTGGAATGAATGGTCTGCATTCCGTATGGATATGCATGAAAAAGGGGAAGAAACCTTACGGTATATCGAGGAAAAGGGCATGCAGGGGATTGTTCTAGGGGGACGGCCTTATCATGCAGATCCGGAAATCAACCATGGCATTCCTGAGTTGATTGCGGGATACCGTATTGCGGTTTTGACAGAGGATAGTGTTGCCCATCTGGGAAAGGCAAAACGTCCCACTGTGGTAAGAGATCAATGGACATACCATTCCAGGCTATATGAAGCGGCTGCTTTTGTTACAACCCAAAAGAACCTTGAATATGTTCAGCTCAACTCTTTTGGTTGTGGTTTGGATGCCGTAACAACCGATGAAGTAAAGGCTATTTTAAATGCTTCGGGCAAAATATATACGGTGTTGAAGATTGATGAAGTGAATAACCTTGGTGCAGCCCGTATCCGTATCCGCTCTTTAATTGCCGCCCTAGAGGACAGGCGGGAAAAAGGGGTTGTACTAAAGAATGGCGATGCAAGTTTGCATAGAGTGTTGTTTACAAAGGAAATGCGGAAAAAATATACCATCCTTTGTCCACAAATGTCTCCCATTCATTTCAACATTTTACAACCTGCTATGCGTGCATGCGGCTATCAACTAGAGATTATGGATGCCATGGACAGGAGTGCCATAGACACTGGACTAAAATATGTAAATAATGATGCCTGTTACCCTGCGTTGATTGTGATTGGACAGTTAATGAACGGTTTGTTTTCGGGAAAATACGATTTAAACCGTACTGCTCTTTTGATTTCTCAAACAGGCGGTGGCTGCAGGGCGACCAATTATATTGCTTTTATTCGTAAAGCCCTGGAAAATGCGGGAATGCCAAATATTCCTGTGATTTCCATTAACCCTGTGGGGTTGGAGAAAAACCCCGGCTTTAAAATCAGTTTGGGTTTGATGAATAAGGCTTTGCAGGCATTGGTATATGGAGATGTGTTTATGCGGGTATTGTATCGGACACGTCCCTATGAAAAAGTGAAAGGCTCTGCCAATGCTCTTTACGAAAAATGGAACGGAAAAATCAAACAAGATGTTACTGTGGGAAATTTTTATACATATGCGGAAAATATCCGTGGAATTATTCGAGAGTTTGACGAGCTTGAACTTCTTGATATAGAAAAGCCCAGAGTAGGTGTGGTGGGAGAAATTCTGGTGAAATTTCACCCAACTGCGAATAATGACTTAGTAAACCTCTTGGAAAGAGAGGGGGCAGAGGCGGTGGTACCTGATTTGCTGACTTTTGGTTTGTATTGTTGTTATAATGCAACGCAAAAGGAAAAATACTTGGGCGGATCAGGAAAAAGCAGAATGCTTGCTGATGGGGTAGCCCAAATAATTGAACTCTATCAAAAACCTATGATCACGGCATTGAAAAAAAGCAGTCGTTTTGATTGCCCTCAAGATATACGGGAACTGGGTAAGTATGCGGAAAAGGTAGTTTCTCTTTGCAACCAAACGGGAGAAGGCTGGTTCTTAACTGCAGAAATGATAGAGTTGATTCATACCGGTGTTGCAAATATTGTATGTACCCAGCCTTTCGGATGTTTGCCAAACCATGTGGTGGGCAAGGGGGTTATTAAGGAGTTACGGAAACAGTATCCTTTGTCTAATATCGTTGCTATAGACTATGACCCGGGAGCAAGCGAAATAAATCAGTTGAATCGCATTAAGCTGATGCTTGCAGGTGCCAATAAGAATTTGGAGGCAAAACGGTCCAATGGACTCAGCAATGCGCATTCTTTGGAACAGGCAGCGTTTCAAGTCAAATAATAAAAATGGGTTTACTTACCTAAGGCTTTTGGGTGTCGACGGAGTCGGCACCCTTTGTTAAGTCAAATATTTATTTTATTGGAAAAATACTTGGCTTGTTAATTAGAAAAAGTATTTTTCCAAATTGAGGCATGGAGAAATCTATGCCTTGTTTTAATCGTTTTTTATAAATCTTCTTTTTGGGGAATTTCAAATAATAACAAAAAAAATTTGCTTACTGATTTATGAAAAATTTTGAGAGATTGTATATAAAGAAAAGAAACATGTATTTACAATATTGACAATGAAAGTAGTAAGAAATTATACTTGTGTAATAGGGAAAAGAAGGGTGTGTTTTGTAAACAGGAGAAAGGGGGTATCCGGAATGAATTCAGCACAGAGGGAGAGTTTTGCGTGTTTGTTAAATGCCATGGGGGAAGTGGCGGTATTTGTTGTTTGTCGGGATACTCAAGCCATATTATTTTGTAACAATGAGGCCAAAAGGCAAGAAGAAACAGGTGGAAGGCTGAAAGAACATTGGGGGGAATTTTTTCATTGCTTTGAAGACAATATAAATCAAGATGGAAATTATACAAAAACCATCATAGATGAAACAGCAAAGAAAGTACTGCGTATGTCTGTAACTAAAATAGTATGGGGAACGGAAGAAATTCCAGCTTTTTCAATTGTATTTACGCCTGTTTTAAGGGGGAAAGGTGCTGAAATGCATTTTAATTTCTTTGAAAGTTTAGACGTCATACTATCAGAGGGATATGTACACAGCGGCATGGTTAATTTAACAAAAAATGAATACAATAATATATTACCTGATTTTTACAGCCAAAAAGCGTTTTTTAATGCTACAAGCTATGATGAAATGATTGAATCACTCAGTGGGCGGGTACATCCCATCCATGGGGAACAAATCAAAGAAGTTTATGGCAAAGAACGGTTGATACAGGATTACAATGCAGGAAAAAAAAGAATTAGCCATGATTACTTACTTCAAAATGAAAATGAGGTGTACCGCTGGGTAAGAGGCAGTGTGGTATTCCCAAAAAACAGGGGAGATGCAGATGTAAAGGCTGTGATGTTATGGAGGGAAATCGAAGCAGAAAAGGGGTTTGCACAGCAGCTTTTAATGGAACAAGAGGCGCTTTTTGACAGCCTGCCGGGATATGTACTAAAGATAGCAGTGGGCGAGGAAATTACGTTTTTGGAAGCCAGCAAATCATTTTATGACGTTTTTGGGGAAATGAATGATAACTATCATGTGGGAGATAACGTTTTTATTGAAGATAAGGAGTTTGTAGTTTCGGAAATTAAAGAAAAAGGGAATTTGGGACAGTCTATTTCCTTTGAATGCCGTGTATGCAACAAGGATGGGAAAATCGTTTGGGCTCAATGTGAAGGAAAATTGGTAGGGCATCAAATGGGAAAACCCATATATTTGATGATTTTGCTTGATATCAGTAATATGAAGGAAGCACAGGCACAGTTAATACAAGAAAGAGAACGTTATCGTTTAGCAGTAGTAAATATGGCAGATGGGATTTTTGAGTATTATGTAAAAGAGGATTATTTTATATTTCATAGCACCGATAGGTGCAATAGAGGAACACTAAGGGTTCGGAATTATGTAAAAAATCTGAAGGAGAATTCTTTTTTTCCCGCAGAAGCAGCCGCATTGCTTATAAAAATATTGCATGGCGAGGGCGCAGGTGCTGAAATGGAAATCTGCTTGGGGAAACATAAACAGAGAGAATGGTTTTTTTGTCAGGGAATTCCTATATTTCATGAGGGAGCGGTAAAGAAAGTAGTCGGGACATTCCGCTCCATTGATAGGATAAAAAAGGAACAGCTGCGTGTTGAAGGGGAACTTCAGATTGAACAGAAAAAATGTCGTATGTCAAATCAAAGGTTTTTGCAAGTAGTGAATCAATTATATGATTTAATTATAGAGGTAGATATAAAAAGCCGAAAAACTTATATTTGGAAGGATGCAGAAAATTATTCATTGCTAATTCCTCGAGATGAAACCCTATATGATTTTTTGACAACAGGTTGTTTTGAATTGGTTCATTCTGAGTATTGTGAGTTGGCGAGGGAGAGGTTTTCTCTTTATTCTTTGATGAAGGAGTTTCACAGGGGGAAAAAAGAGATTATGCTGGAGGTGCCCGGACGTAACAGTATGGGGGTTTATCGTTGGTATCGTATTCAAGTTCAACTGATAGAGGAGGATGTGCATTCTAGTCGTGTCATGGTTTACTTTAAAGATATTGATGAGCAAAAATCAAGAGAGGCCTTGCAGCAAAGTGCCTTAGAAGATGCGCTAAGACTGGCAGAGCGAGCAAATGCAGCAAAAAGCGAATTCTTATCTCGTATATCCCATGATATTAGAACGCCTTTGAATGCAATCATGGGTATGGTAGCGATTGCAGAGTCAAATTTGGATTGCAAGGAAAAGACAACAGATTGTTTGCACAAAATCAATTCTTCTTCAAGGTATCTTTTGGATCTAATAAATGATATTTTGGATATGAGCAAAATAGAGAGTGGGAAAATGCCCCTTAATATAAAAGAGTTTGACATTCATGAGTTGCTTCATGGGCCTATAGTTTATGGTTATACCCAAGGACAAATAAAAGGGCAGGAGTTTATTGTACAGATAAAAGGGGAGGCAGAAGAAGTTTTTGAAGGTGATTTACTGAGAATTAATCAAATTTTAATGAATCTTTTGAGCAATGCATTTAAATATACTCCGAAAAAAGGGAAAATTTCATTATCAGCTGAAGAAAAACAGTTGGATGAAAGCAATATTTTGCTTCAAATAGAAGTTGAGGATAATGGAATTGGGATACAAAAGAACTATCTGGAAAAACTTTTCGTTCCTTTTGAGCAAGGAGAAGGTGGATTGAAATTTGGTGGAACAGGATTAGGACTGGCTATTTCACAAAATTTAGCAATGCTTATGGGCGGACAAATTTTCGTTGAAAGTGAGGAAGGAAGAGGAAGTGTTTTTCGGGTTGAGATTCCTTTAAAAAGAAAGACAGAAAATGTTCCCTTTTTATCGGACAAAGTGTTATCAGTAGAGGAAGAAAATGTGAATTTGGGCATAACCGGAGACGGAGTTATGGAAAATAATGAAAAGGCTAGCGTTCTCTTAGCTGAAGATAACGAAATGAATGTGGAAATTGTAAAAACCCTTTTGGAAATGTGTGACATTACTGTTGATGTGGCAAGAAACGGACTGGAATGTGCTGCAATTTTTCA
The DNA here is from genome assembly GCF_030625865.1 of Anaerotignum sp. Taxonomy (GTDB): domain Bacteria; phylum Bacillota; class Clostridia; order Lachnospirales; family Anaerotignaceae; genus Chakrabartyella. The sequence continues at coordinate 83,564 of NZ_DAOUQB010000001.1, forward strand.
GCGGTCAGAAGAGGGGAATTACCTTGCTATACTTATGGATGTTCAGATGCCGGTTATGAATGGTTATGAGGCAACAAAGATTATTCGTAAAATGAATCGGGAGGACGCGGCTGGTATACCCATTATTGCCATGACCGCCAACACCTTTTCTTCGGACATTGGGGAGACTTTGGCGGCGGGAATGACGGATCATATCCCCAAGCCCATTGATATGACGGCCTTGCTTGATTTGCTAAAGAGCTATGAGCAGGCAAAAAGGCCATAAAGAAAGAAAACAAGAATTTTTGATTATTTTATCAAGCTGTTATAGGTATACATAATACAAGTTGAAAATTTTTGTCTGAAGTGTAATGGCAGGGTACGGTATGAAACAACCAAACTATGGGCTTTATCATCATATAATAAAAAGTGCACCGTGAGTTTATAAGAGGATAGTAACGTGGTGAAAATATCGAATTAATGGGGAATTGCTGGAACATAAAATAATCCCCTTACTTTTAAAGGTTATTTATGATAAATTGTAATATAGAGATATATTGTGCAAAAACTGTACTTTTCTCGATATATTTTGTATAATGGGGAAAGAAATTTATTCTGACCTATGCTATGGGGGGCAGCAAATGGATAAAAAAATATTAATTGTAGATGACGAAAAAAATATTGTTGACATTATAGCGTTTAATTTAAAAAAGGAAGGCTACAAAATTTTAAAAGCTGGGGATGGAGCAGAAGGGGTTAAGCTTACCATGGAGGAAAACCCAGACTTGATCTTGCTGGACATTATGATGCCTAAAATGGACGGTTATGAGGCCTGCAAGAAAATAAGAGAAAAGAAAAATACACCCATTATTATGCTTACAGCACGTGCGGAAGAAGTTGATAAGGTTCTGGGGCTTGAACTGGGGGCGGATGACTATGTTACAAAGCCTTTTAGTGTTAGAGAGCTGATGGCAAGAGTGAAAGCAAATTTACGCCGCCAAATTGTCCGGGAAGAACCGACGCAGGATGAGGCAGAGGGCTGTGTTTTTGGCAGGCTGAATGTGAATTTGGAAAGATACGAGGTTCGCAAGGATGGGCGGGTACTTGACTTAACTTTGCGTGAGTTTGAACTCTTAAAATTCCTTACCCAACAAAAGGGGCAAGTTTTTTCCCGAGAAATTCTTTTAGAGAAGGTTTGGGGATATGAGTATTTCGGGGATGTTCGTACGGTAGACGTTACGGTTCGCCGTTTGCGGGAGAAGCTGGAGGATGATCCGGGAAAGCCACAATATATCCTAACCAAAAGAGGCGTAGGCTATTATTTTGATTGTTAAGGAAGACGGGGTTGGAGCCTTTGCGAAGTATTAAATGGAAGTTAATAATCATGTATCTTGGGCTTGTGCTGATTGTGATGATTGTCAGCGGTTCTTATATTTTGCTGAGCCTTAGAAATATAGAGATGGAAAAATCCAGGAGTCAGCTGGAATCATATGCAGAAAAGATTGAAGAACAAGTTATCCAAAATAATGACACAGAACATTTTCAGGATAAGATTCTTGGCGCAGATAGTAATGCCGTGGGGATTCAAGGTAATATTTTGGATGCCAAGGGCAATACCATTGCGTCTACTTCTGTGTTACAGGAGCCATATCCTGTTTATACGGATCAGGCCATTATTGCCGCCATGAATGGAACTCCTTCTTTTTCCTCGGGGAAAAAGAGTACGGATTCCTTTGGACTATTGAAGGAATGGATGAGCTATGCAACGCCCATTCAAGGGACGGATGGTAATGTGTCTTATATCATCTATACCCGCCTGGATGCAGGAGATATGCGCACTAGTTTGGATGAGACAACGAAAACCATTATTATTGCAGTTGCCATTTCCTTGTTTTTAGCCATTATCATGGGCTATGTATTTGCCCAAACGTTGACAGGCCCTATCTTGGCGTTGACAAAGGGCGCAAAAAACATGGCTGAGGGAAATTTTGAGCAAAGCTTAAAAGTGCGAAGTTCTGATGAAATTGGACAGTTGACCAGTAGTTTTAATTATATGGCATCTGAGTTGACTAAAAATATGTCAGAGATCTATCAGGAAAAGAACCGTTTGGAAATCTTGCTTCATAATATGAGTGATGGCGTCATTTCTTTCAATAAAGATGGTGGCTTTATGCTTGCCAACACAGCTGCAACGGAAATGCTGGAAGTTGATAAAATTGATATGGATTTTTCTACCTTTATCCGAAAGTATGACATAAATTCCGGTGTATATTTGGATATGGGGAGTGAACCGTCTCAAAAAGTAACCTTCCCCGTTGGTAAGCAATACATTAATGCAACCTTTACCCCATATTACAATGCGACAGGGCAAATTGAGGGCGTAGTTGTTGTACTGCAGGATATTACAGAGCAGAAGAAGTTGGATGATATGCGCAAAGAGTTTGTGGCCAATGTTTCCCATGAACTACGAACCCCTCTTACAACAGTGAAAAGTTATACGGAAACACTCATGGATGGCGCGATAGATGACAAAGAAATTGCCATGGAATTTTTAGGTATTATTGATAGTGAGGCTGACCGAATGGCTTTCTTGGTTCGGGATTTGCTTCAGCTATCTCGATTTGATAATAAACAGGTGCATTTGGATATTTCGAAAATCGAAATGAACGAATTTTTATGTTTAACAGTGAAGCAAAATAAAATTCATGCTGAGGCCAAAAGACAGCAGTTAACTTTTGAACCATACGCGGAACCGGTAGTGATACATGGGGATAGAGACCGAGTGGGTCAGGTTGTAAATAATATCGTTACAAATGCAATCAAATACAGCCTGGAACAGGCTTCCATTAAAATTTATATTACGGAAGATGACACTTATTATAAAATTTCTGTAAAGGATACGGGTATGGGGATTGCACGTGAGGATTTGCCACGTATTTTTGAACGTTTTTACCGTGTGGATAAAGCCAGAAGCCGCGCCATGGGAGGTACGGGACTTGGGCTTGCCATCGCCAAAGAAATTATGGAAAGCCATGGAGGAAGGCTGATTGCAGAAAGTGAGTATGGAAAAGGGACAACCATGACCATGTGGTTTCCTAAAAAGTCACCTGAGCTACGCTATACAGAAGGATAACAATCGTATTTCTGCGAAAAAAACCGCTTATTTTGCAGTAGAAAAAGTTGTTATGAAACTGTAAGCCCGTTGTAACATGAATGTAATATTTCCAGTATATAATAGTAAAGTAACGATATTATTCTGTACAATGGAATGGAGGTGTCTGGAATGAAACAGAGAAGCAAGAATTTTGTAGTATTTATGATTGCAATGATGCTTTCTTTTTCACCCGTTTGCGCCTTTGCTGATGAGATAAATAATCCGGCACCGTTTTCAATTACAAGTGGGCTGGGTTTTAACGAAGACGATCAGGATGTTACGTTTGATGATTCTCGTATGGTTTATGGGGAGACTGCACCTTTTGCAGGTATTTCCGTGACTGTTTGCCGAATGGATTCGGAAGGAGTTATGTTTGAGGATTACAACGATACTTTGGAAGTAGGGTCTTTGGGCATTTTTAGTACGGTGCTTCCTCTAGAACTGGGAACCAATTATATCGAAATAACGGTTAACGGTGAGGACTATGAGGAGGAAACTTATTGCTATGAAGTGAAAAGAAAGCCTCAGGCAGTGAAGGAAGAACTAAAAAGCATGATTGCTTTACCTGGTTTAATGCCAAAATACGAATAAAAAAATAAATTATAGAAAAAGCGGTGGGATCAAATGAAATTATACAAAATTACTAATTTTGTCATTGTTGCTTTGGTCATAGCTGCGGTTTATCAAACAGGAGAGTTATGGCTTGAGGGAACATCGAGTCATAACTTTTTTAATGTGCTGATGCAGGGAGAATCCCAAATAAGCAAAGAAGCAGATGGAAATGTTCTTTTGGCAACGCGCTATGCTGTCGGGGAAGGAGAGGGAACTTTTTCTGTTTATTATCCTGATGAAACAGGAACCAGTAACCTTTTACACGAGGCAAACAGTGTTTTGAATGAAATTTTATCGGCGAAGGATAGCCAAGCAGAGTTTGTAACGGCCGATTGGAAAGAAATTCTTGCAAAACGTTGTATTGTAATGCAGTATGACTTTATGGTATCTGCAGATGAATATTTAAGTGATTACAAGCGGCTGAAAAATAACAATAAGATGGATTCTTTTGATTATATTACAATTATTCCCTCTAAGCGTCCAGGGGAAGAGAGTAAAGCTTTTTTTGTAAATTCCAAAACCAATGAAAGCCTATGTTATACTACAATAAAAAGTCAATCTGCGGCGGATTTTTATGAAAAACTTGTAACGGACAAAAATACCATGACATATATTTCCACGGGGCAGAAAACAGGGGCATCCGTCATTTGGCGAAATCTATTTTTACCCCAATGGGCAGATTTACCGTATCACTATAGCAGTTTACGTGAAGTTCCCGCTTTTGAGAAAGATGGGGTGGTGAGTCGTGTCAATATGGAAAGTACGGTGAAAGGATTTTTCCGAAACTTTTCTGTAGACTGGAGCACAAAGGACGAGAGCGGAGACTTTGTTTTTAGTGATGACCAAACAGTGATAAAATATTATCCGAAAATACGGGTTTTGGAGTATTACAGTTACGAAGCCTATGGGAATGATAAGAATAACACCAGTTTGCTAGAGGGATACCAAATCAGCTGTAATTTTTTGGAAAATGATTCCTCGTTGACTACGGATATTTTTTTGGCGGATATTGAGACAAAGAGCAACGAAACAATATATTATTTTGACTATGCCGTGAACAATTTGCCTGTTAATCTTTCTGTGGCATTGCAGGAAAAAATCGGCAGCAAACATGCAATAACGGTAACCATTCGCAACCAAAGAGTTAAGAAATATCAGCGGTATGTGGTAAATTATGAAACTTCACCTGGACAAGATATGGAGTTAGATGTTCAGTTTATTGATGCTTTGGATGAAGCCAATAAAACCTATCAAAAAACGGTGGAGGAAAAAGTTATTACTGATGTAAAAAATATTTCTTTGGGCTATTACGTTGATCTTACAGGAAAGCAAGGATTAAAGTGGTTCGTCACACTATATGATTATTTATTTGTAACTGACACCCTAACAGATCCCGTTGCTGAAGTGAACAATATTTCGTAGGGAAATATTGTCGTTGAAAAAGAGGTTAGGTGCCGAAGAAAGGAGGCAGGTCATGGAATGGGCAGGTGCTAAGCGCTTTGTAATTGTTTTGCTGCTTATCTTAAATATAATATTGGCTGGGTTAAATATCCAGCAAAAGCGGGATAACACCATGACTTCTGCCCAGGAAAAGGCGATTTTTGAAGTTTTGTCCCAAAATGGAATTACCTTATATACAGATTTAAATATTGATACAAAGCCTATGTATCGCTTGGAGGCAAAAGTTCCTTCTTACAGCAAGGAAGATTTGGAGGCTGCTATTTTTGATGGAGAAAAGACAAAAGTTTCTGTAGGTACAAAAACCGTCTATAAAACAGAGAATGAAATTCTTACATTAGAGGGAGATAAAGGGACTTTTGTGGATAAAACCGTGGAAAAGGGTTTGATTAATTTAAACAAGGAGGCAGCAATAAAACTGGCAGAACACAAGATGCAACAAATGGAACCGATTTTTGGGGAATATGAGCTTTGCTATTCTTTTAAAGAAGAAGATGGATGGCGGATTGATTTTTGCTCCATCTATAAAGACGAAGTTGTTTTTTCCAATCATTTTTCGTTTTTTGTGTCCGATCAAGGAATTTATCAGCTGGACTTTACATATTGCGAAATAACGGGAATGACCCAGGAAAAGAAAGAAATTTGCATGGAGGATGAAGCGTTAATGACTTTTATGCAGGAGTGGAATAAACGTGACAGCGCCGAAGATGCAGCAATACAGAAATTGGAGATTGGGTACGATTTAATGGAACAAGGTCAAGCAGTAATGGGAACGGGGTTATTTTTGGAACCATGTTATCGTATTTATCTTATGGAAGAAAGTGAGCCTTATCTGGTGAATGCTTACACTTGCCAAATCGTAAAAAAGGATGTAAAATAATCAATAACTTAACGGGCTTTGGGAAGCTTCCTGCTTTTTTAGACAGATATCTTTTTAAAAAGGATTGTGTAGGAGGACAAGCTTTAGAAGAAATACAACTTGTTGTAAAACGTTTTTCGTTATGTAAAACCATTTTGCCATTGGTCTTGATTAGAGGGGGATGCCCCTTTTTTCTTCTGTGCAACAGAAAGGCTGAATTTGAAGAGAAGGAAAAAAGACTTTTCTCAATTACTTTTTCATGATATAATTCGAATGGCTGGGTCAACAAGAAAAAAATCGGTTGAAACAAAAAAAGAAAGCCCGGCTTTCGTGTACAAAGGGAATATCCTTTGGCAATTCATTGGAAGGATGAACGTTTAATGGAAAAATTGCTTGTAAAAGGCAGAAAACGTCTTGTGGGCGAAGTAATGATCAGCGGAGCAAAAAATGCAGCAGTGGCAGTATTGCCTGCAGCAATTATGGCAGGCGGCAAAAGTGTTTTGGAAAATTTGCCTAACATTGAGGATGTAAGCTGTATTTGCCATACAATCGAAAAAATGGGAGGAAAATGCTTACATAAAGACAAGCATACCATAGAAATTGATTGTTCAGCTGGACTTGATTACCGCGCTACATTTGAAGAGGTACAGAAAATTCGTGCATCCTATTATTTCTTAGGCGCACTTTTGGCTCGTTACAAAAAGGCAGAAGTTGCAATGCCCGGTGGCTGCAACTTTGGTAAACGCCCCATTGATTTACACTTAAAAGGTTTTCGTGCGTTGGGGGCAACGGTGGAGGAAGAATGCGGTCTGGTAAGAGCTTATGCAGATCGATTGGTTGGTGCTTCCATTTATATGGATCAGGTTAGTGTTGGAGCAACCATAAATATCATGCTGGCGGCAACGATGGCAGAAGGAATTACCACTATTGAAAATGCGGCAAAAGAACCTCATGTTGTGGATACTGCCAACTATTTGAATATGATGGGAGCAAATATCAAAGGTGCCGGAACAGATGTAATTCGCATCAAAGGTGTAGAAAAGCTGGATGGCGCCCAGTATACAATTATTCCAGATCAAATTGAAGCCGGTACATATATGATTGCTGCGGCAATTACAGGGGGAGATGTTCTGGTAAAGAATATTATTCCCAAGCATATGGATTCTTTGACGGCGAAGTTGGAGGAAATGAAAGTTCGAATGGAAGAAGGGGATGACTCTATTCGGGTTATGGCGAACAAACCCCTACAGGCTGTGAATGTAAAAACCATGAGTTATCCGGGTTTTCCCACGGACTTGCAGCCGCAAATGGCGGCACTCTTAAGTATTTGCAAAGGTACCAGCGTTATTACTGAAAACGTATGGGAAAACAGATATCAATATATAGAGGAGTTGCGCAAGTTAGGTGCTTGTGTAGATATTAACGGCAGAATTGCCACAATCGAAGGAATTCCTCATTATCAAGGTGCTTGTGTAGAAGCAACTGATTTAAGAGCGGGGGCAGCAATGATTTTGGCGGCACTGGCTGCGGAAGGAACCACTCAAATTGACGGTGTACGTTATATTGATAGAGGCTATGAAGATGTTGAAGCCAAGTTTAATGCTTTAGGGGCAGATATTCAACGTATGATTAAGTGAAGGAAATGATAAAGAGGGGAATTTGTGTTACGGGTTTGCAAAGGCGGAATGCTTTGATAACGGTTTAAAAACCAATGGTTTCCCGTCGGTTCCTCTATAAACAATAGGTTTTTCGTAAAGGTAAGCAGGGGAAACCCTGTCAGGGTGTCGATAAAATCGACACCCTTTGAAAAAAGCTCAGTTTCTTCAAGCTTTTTTTAAGTTAGCAGAGGACAAATAGATGTGTTCCTGCGACCAAAAGGTCTTGAAACATCCTATTTTCCTCGGATGGGCAAAGCCCATCCTGCGGATTCTACTTGGGAAACTCTTCGTTTCCCAAGCTCTTCCGTTTTTAAAAATAGGTTTTTCGACAGTCTGGGCAGGGGAAACCCTGCTTTCTGTATTTTAAAAGAAAGTCATCAAACTGGAATGGGGGAGTTTTTTTGGCAGTGGAGTTTTGTACCCTCGCAAGCGGAAGCAGTGGAAACAGCACTTATATCGCTACAAAACATACCCGAATTTTAATTGATGCCGGTGTCAGCGGAAAGAAAATTGAAGCGGGGCTGGCGGAGTTAAGGGTAACAGGGCATGATATAGATGGATTGTTTATTACCCATGAGCATTTGGACCATATCAAAGGTGCGGGAATTTTCTCAAGACGCTTTAATGTTCCCATTTATGCTACCTATGAAACTTGGATAGCGATGGAGGATGGGTTGGGAAAGATTTCACCGGGAAACAAACGCTTTGTTTATCCCGGCGAGAATTGTATCGTAAATGATATTTGTGTAAAGCCTTTTCACATTCCACATGATGCGGCGGAACCGGTTGGATATAATATCTTTGCAGGGGGGAAAAAGGTTACCCTTGCCACGGATATTGGGCATATTACCGATGAAATTCGAGAAAATATTGCGGAAAGCGAAATTCTTTTGCTGGAAGCAAATCATGATGAAAATATGGTGCAGACGGGAAGTTATCCCTGGCATTTAAAAAAGAGGATTTTAAGCGATGTAGGACATCTTTCTAACAAAACAGCAGGAGAACTCCTTTCTTCCGTTGTGGATGGAAAAATGAAGCATGTTTTTTTGGGGCATTTGAGTCAGGAAAATAATGAGCCCCATTTGGCATTTGATACAGTTGAAAAAATTTTGGAGAGAAACAAAATTCTGGTAGGCAAGCATATAAAAATGGACATGGCATACCGCCATAATACAGGGAAAAAAGTTGAAATATAGGTGAGAGAATGAAGATTACCATTGTATGTGTGGGAAAGCTTAAGGAGCAATATTGGCGAGGAGCTGTTGAGGAATACAGCAAGCGTTTAGGGCGCTACTTGAAGCTGGAAATTATAGAGTTACCTGATGAAAAAGCGCCGGAAACCATGAGTCCGGCTCAGGAGGATGAAGTCCGCCAAAAGGAAGGGCTGCGTATTTTAAAGGCAGTTAAGGATGACGCTTTTGCTGTGGCCTTAGCCATTGAAGGTAAGAGTCTTTCCTCAGAGGAATTGGCTGATTTTATGGCAGAAAAGGCGGTTCGAGGGGTTAGCCATGTGGCGTTTATCATTGGCGGTTCTTTGGGATTATCCCAAGAGGTTATGAAAAGAGCTGACTTTGCATTAAGCTTTTCCTCTATGACATTTCCACATCAAATGATGCGTATTATTTTACTGGAGCAAATCTATCGGGCTGAAAAAATTAATCGAAAAGAGCCTTATCACAAATAATGATTGTAAATTGTAAGAAAAAAATATACCATATGCTTTTATTTCAGATTTGGAAGTGATAGATTTTATGGGACATGACGTTTTTGAAGAAAAAGAACAGGCTTATCTCCAATGCGAGAAAAAATGGATATTCGCCATATTAATGGCAGTCAGCGGTTATCTTGGTGCCTTCACTGTAATTTTGCGGGGTGGCGTATTTTGCAATGCACAGACAGCAAATTTTGTATTTCTTGCTGTTGCTGCAGGCAAAGGGGAGTATCGTCACGCTCTTTATTTTTTTATACCTATTATGGCGTATTTCTCCGGTGCTTGTATTTCCGAGTTTATTCCGTCTAAAATAAAAAGATATATGAGTATCCGTTGGGATACCTTTTTGGTGGGGCTTGAGGTGGTTGTAATCTTATTGTTAGGATTGCTTCCTGAAAGTGCGCCGGTACAGATTTCTCAAATTTCCATTAATTTTATTTGTTCTATGCAATATAATACATTCAGGCAAGCGGAGCATATTCCCATGGCAACAACTTTTTGCACAAACCATTTACGACAGACAGGGGTCTATTTTATGAAATGGCTGAAGCATGGGAAGGACAAAATATACTTACGCAGATTTTTCAGTCATATTGAAATGATTGTATTTTTTGTTTCAGGAGGAATTTTATCATCGGTGATGTGTCAAATTCTTCTTGGAAAAGCTTTGTTTGTTGCGGCATTTTTATTGTTTATCGTTTTTTTAAGTTTATTAGGTGCCGATTTAACGCGAGAAAAAAATATGCTGAATAAAATACCTTTGGGACATTAAAATGATAAGAAACGTTTTTTTTATATGTTTGTTGAAAAAAAGCCGGGAAACACTTTCGTTTCCTGGCTTTTTTCATTTTTGGCTTACTGATATTTTTTATTCGGAAAGAAAAGACTCCCCGATTTTATATACATCTCCTGCGCCCACAGTGAGAAGCAGATCTCCCTTTTGACAGTGCTTTTGCAAAAAGGTCAAGATTTCATCAAAATTCCCCACATAATGGGCAGACTTTCCTGTTTTAGCAATGCGTTTTGCCAACTGAGCCGCACTTACAGTACCATCGTCCGTTTCTCTTGCTGCATAAATATCGGCAATGATAATTTCATCTGCATCAAAAAATGCATCCCCAAAGTCTTCAAATAAAAATTTCGTACGAGAATAGGTATGGGGTTGGAAAACACACCATGTGGTATTGTGTTTTACCTTTTTTGCAGCAGCTAAGGTTGCACGAATTTCTGTGGGATGATGGGCATAGTCATCGATAACAAGAACGCCGTTTTTTTCTCCTTTTCTTTGGAAACGTCGGTTTGTTCCTGTAAAGTGGGCAAGACCTTTGATCCAATCCTCAGGGGGGATTTCCAAAAAGCTTGCAGAGGCAATGGCTGCCAGGGCGTTAGAGATATTGTGGTCCCCCGGAACATTCAAATGAACGATTGCCTTTTTTTCGTGATGATAAAATACATCGAAGGTGTTTTTCCCGTCTTCGTGATGAATTACATTTTTTGCAGTCCAGTCGGAATCTTCTTCCATGGAAAAGGTTTCCACTCTACATACCAAATCTTTTGTAATTGCAGCTAGATTGGGTATGGTTTTATTGATAACCAAAACCCCGTTCTTAGGAATACGTTTTGCAAAGTCATGGAATGAGTGATAAATATTTTCCAAAGAGCCGAAAAAGTCCAAATGGTCACTTTCGATATTCAAAATAACACCAACCAAAGGGCTTAAGCGCAAAAAGCTGTTAAAATACTCACAGGCCTCCGCTACAAAATAAGAGGAATTTCCAATTTTTAAATTGCTCCCGATGGTAGGAAGGACGCCTCCTACGGTGATGGTGGGATCTTTTTCAGCCGCCAGAAGTATTTCTGACACCATAGACGTTGTTGTTGTTTTGCCATGGGTTCCGGAAACTGCAACGGAATTGCTATGCTCTCCCATAATTTGTCCTAAAAGCTGTGCGCGATCCATAATAATTAAATTTTTTTCTTTTGCCGCTTCTAATTCCGGATTTCCATCATGAATGGCTGCCGTAAAAACAACGTGGGTTACATCATCTGTAATGTTTTTTGTATGATGTCCAATATTAATATGGATGCCAATGGATTGGAGATGGTTTGTTACAGGTGTTTCACGAATATCGGTTCCGGAAACCTTGCATCCCCGCTTTGCCAGAATTTCTGCCAGGCCGGACATGCTAATACCGCCGATGCCGATGAAATAAATATGGTCTGAATCTTTAAACATTGTTGTCATATAGTACCGCCTCTATCGTTGTATGAATCGTTAAAAAACCTAACATAATATTGCTTTTCATTATAGTATACTAAAAAAGGAAAGGCAATCATTTACAGAGATTTCTATATTTAATTTTATACCAAAATAATGGAAATAAACCAAAAAGTTACGAATCTTTTGAAAAAAGACGAAGAAGAGATCATTTAGTAAAAATGATGAGAGAAATACCTGTTTTTTTTACAGGCTGAATATGGTATAATTGGGTAAATTCAAAGAAAAATGGTATAAAACACAGAGTTTTTTCGTGAGACGAAAAGGTATTGATACCGGGGAAAATGCAAGACTATTTCCTGGTTAACTTTTTTAGAGAGGAAGGTTTATTTTAATCTTTAACGGTTTTAATCGCAGCATCTGCATAAGCAGCCATTGTATAAATAAAGGCAGGGGGTAGATACAAATGCGTAAAAAAGAAATGATTGCAATGCTTTTAGCAGGCGGCCAGGGAAGCCGTCTTGGTGTTTTGACACGCAAGGTTGCAAAGCCGGCGGTGGCGTATGGTGGAAAATTCCGAATTATTGATTTTCCCCTCAGCAACTGTATCAATTCAGGTATAGACACAGTGGGCGTGTTGACGCAGTATCAGCCCTTACGATTGAATCAGCATATTGGGATCGGGATTCCTTGGGATTTAGATAAGAAAAACGGCGGTGTGACAATTTTGGCACCTCACGTAAAGGGTGGAGATTCCGGTGAATGGTTTCTGGGCACTGCCAACGCAATTTATCAAAATATCGACTATATCGACAGCAATAATCCTGAATATGTATTGATTTTATCAGGAGATCATATTTACAAAATGGACTATTCCAAAATGCTGGCGTTTCATAAAGAAAAGGATGCAGCAGCAACCATTGCTGTTTTAGAAGTCCCTTTTGATGAGGCAAGCCGTTTTGGTATTATGAATACAAAGGATGATGACAGGATTTACGAGTTTGAAGAAAAGCCCGGAAATCCCAAAAGTAATCTGGCATCTATGGGTATTTATATTTTTACTTGGAGCAGATTAAGAGAAGCACTTGTTGAAGATAGAGAGATTCACCCCGACAGCGATTTTGGTATGCATATTATCCCCAAGATGTTGGATGAAGGGCAGACGATGTATGCATATCGATTTAAAGGTTATTGGAAGGATGTTGGAACCATTGAATCTTACTGGGAATCCAATATGGAATTGATCAAGGCTTTACCGGAATTTAATTTGTATGAGGATTTTTGGAAAATTTATACCAACTCTGACCATCAGCCACCTACGTATACTGCACCTGAGGCTGTGGTAAAAGAATCATTGGTAACCGACGGCAGCGAAATTTATGGGGCGGTTTATCATTCTGTATTGGGCTCGGAGGTAGTCGTTGGAAAAGGTGCAGTTATTAAAGACTCAATTATTATGGGCAAAACTGTAATTGGAGAGAATGCTGTGTTGGAACGTTGTATTGTGGATGAGAATTGTGAAGTTGGCAATGGCGTACAAATGGGTATGGGTGAAAACTTACCCAATGAAACGAAGCCCAATATTTATAACACCGGAATTACTGTAATTGGTAGTCATACGAAGGTACCCGAAGGCATTGAAGTTGGAAAAAATTGCGTAATCTACGGCTATACAAAAGCAGAGGATTATGCGGAAGGTAAATTAGATAGTGGTAAATCTGTTGTTCGGGAGGGGATATGAGTATGAAAGCCATTGGTATCATATTAGCAGGCGGTAACAATGAAGGACGACTCGGTGTTCTTACCGACCATAGGGCGGCAGCTGCATTGCCTATCGGCAGCAGCTATCGGGCCATAGATTTTACTTTAAGCAATATGTCAAACAGCGGAATTGGTAAGGTTGCTGTGCTGACGCAGTATAATTCCCGTTCCTTGCGGGATCACTTGACTTCATCCAAGTGGTGGGATTTCGGTAGAAAACATGGAGGATTATTTGTGTTTACGCCGTTTACCAGCAGCACCGATTCCAATTGGTTTCGGGGGACGGCTGATTCTATTTATCAGAATATGACCTATCTTTTGAGAAGCAATGAGGAATATGTGATTATCACCAGTGGTGATTCCATTTACAAAATGGATTATCGGAAGCTGGTTGAAAGCCACGAAGAAAAGGGTGCAGATCTTACCATTGTTTATCAAGAGATGGAGCGTGCAGATTTAAACAATTTTGGGATTATGGAAATGGATGAAACGGGACGGTTGGTTGAATTTGAGGAAAAGCCTGAGCAGCCCAAGTCGAATAAGGCTTCCCTTGGGACATACGTGATTGCCAGAACCCTTTTAATTGATATTTTGAATGAAATTGTGCCCCAAGGTAAGTATGATTTTGTAAAGGATATTTTAATTGGAAAACGGAAAGAAATAAAGATATACGGATATGAATTCAAGGGGTATTGGAATACCTTGAGTACGGGCATTAGCGCTTATTATAATGTTAATATGGATTTTCTCAAAAAGGAAGTTTGGGATGCTTTTGTAAATGAATATCCCTACATTGAAACAAAGGCAAAGGATGAACCACCGGCAAAATATAATAAGGATGCGGATGTACGAGATTCTATTGTGGGCAGTGGTACGATTTTTAACGGCAAGGTGGAGCATTCTATCATCTTCCGCAGGGTTTATACGGAAGAAGGCTCCGTTGTGAAAAATTCTATTCTCATGGAGGGATGCAGAATTGGGAAAAATTGTGTAGTTGAAAATGCAATTTTAGACAAAGAGGTTGTACTTTCCCATGGACAGCGGGTGATTGGAAAATCTATTCAGGAGTTGGCTATCCTGAAAAAAGGGACAAGACTATAAAATGGGAAAAAGCAGGCGAAGCAGAGCAACGCCTGCTTTTTTTCCATGATTTTCAATGATGTTCTACGGACTTTTTTAGGAATTTAAGTGGTTTTTTAGTAAATGCGTATATTGAATTTTCGTGTCAAAAATGAGAAAATATCCAAAGTTGTGTACAGCTTATGAGCAGAAGCTGTGAGAAAGGAGAACTGCATGAAAAACTTAAAGGCTGTTATTTTGGCGGCAGGAGAAGGCACCCGAATGAAATCAAAAAAACCAAAGGTGCTCCATGAAATACTAAATAAAACAATGATAGATTATGTGATAGATACGGCAAAAGGCTGCGGTGCGGAAGAAGTTTGTGTTGTTGTGGGGCATAAGGCTGATGAGGTGAAAGCCGCTATTGTGAAAGATGGTGTGTCCTTTGCCTTGCAAGAAAAGCAAAAAGGCACGGGCCACGCAGTTATGATGGCTGGTGATTTTATTGAACCAAACCGGGATATACTGATTCTTTATGGTGATACACCTTTGATTCAAGGAGATACTTTGGAAAAATTGGTGGAAAAGCATCGTCAGGAAAGCTTTGGGGCTACTGTAGTTTCCGCCGCTATTGAAAATCCTGAGGGATATGGACGTATTGTCCGTGATAGCAACGGGAAGTTTTTGAAAATTGTTGAACACAAAGATGCCACCCAAGAAGAACGTTGTATAAAAGAGATAAACACAGGGATTTATATTTTTAAAGGTGCTGATTTAATCACTTCTTTGGCAAAATTGGATAACCACAATGTGCAGGGGGAATATTATTTACCGGATTGCTTGGAGCTGATTTTAAAAGCCGGCGGAAAAGTGGGGGCTGTTGTTGCGGAAGATGACAAGGAATTCTTCGGTGTGAACTCTCGCGTGCAATTGGCGGAAGCAGCAAAAATTATGCAGCAAAGGATTAATCGCCGTCATATGGAAAACGGTGTGACTCTTGCAGATCCGGAAAACACTTATATTGACAGGGATGTAAAAATCGGCATAGATACAATCATTCTGCCGGGCTGTGTATTGGAAGGGAAGACCGAAATTGGTGAGGATTGTAAAATTGGTCCCAATTCCCGTATGACAGATATGCATATTGGAAACGGTGTAACATTTCAAAGCTCAACAGGCATAGAATCGGAAATTGGGGACAATACTACGGCAGGACCCTTTGCTTATATTCGCCCCAACTGCAAAATCGGCAAGAATGTAAAAATCGGCGATTTTGTGGAAGTGAAGAATTCAACAGTGGGTAATGGAACCAAGATTCCTCATTTGGCTTACATCGGTGATACAGATGCCGGGGAAAAGGTGAATTTTGGATGCGGTAGTATTATGGTAAACTATGACGGAGAGAAAAAGCATCGTACTACGGTGGAAGACAACGTTTTTGTAGGTTGCAACGTGAATTTGGTTGCTCCTGTTACAATAAAAGCGGGTGCATATATTGCAGCCGGCTCTACAATTACAAGAGATGTTTCAGAGGATGTGCTTGCTGTTGCAAGAGCGAGACAGCAGGTTATTGAGGGCTGGAAAAAGAAGAGAATGAAAAAAGAATCGTAAAAAATGAAGAAATACGGCGAAATACAGTTGAAATTGACACGGGATGGGTGTAACATATAAATGATGGGCTGCGTTCAGCCACAGTTGATAAAATGCAAAAGATTAATAGGGGGATATTGAAATGATTAATTCTAATGGTGGCAAAATCAAGATTTTTGCGTGCAATTCCAACCACATATTGGCACAGGAAATCGCAAAAAAACTAGATATGACACTGGGAAATGCAGAAGTTGAAAAGTTTAGTGACGGCGAAATTTCCGTAAAAATTAATGAAACCATTCGTGGCGCGGACGTTTACATTATTCAGTCTACCTCAGCTCCTGTGAATGATAATTTAATGGAACTGCTGATTATGATTGATGCTATGAAACGTGCTTCTGCGGCAAGAATTACAGCTGTAATGCCTTATTATGGTTATGCAAGACAAGATCGTAAAGCAAGAGCAAGAGATCCCATTAGTGCAAAATTGGTAGCTAATATTTTGACAACAGCGGGTGCAAACCGTGTACTTACAATGGATTTACATTGTGCACAGATTCAAGGCTTCTTTGATATTCCTGTAGATAACTTAGTAGGAAGTCCGTTATTAACAAATTATTATATTAATAAATACAGTGATGAATTGGATAACTTTGTTGCTGTGGCCCCTGACCTTGGAAGCGTTACCAGAACGAGAAAATTTGCAGAAGGTTTGAATATTCCTCTTGCAATTATTGATAAGCGTAGACCCAAGGCAAATGTCAGCGAAATCATGAACATTATTGGTGATGTAAAGGGTAAAAAAGTTATTTTGGTTGACGATATGATCGATACCGCAGGTACAATTACAAATGCGGCGAATGCGCTAAAAGAAAGAGGCGCTGTTGAAGTTGATGCTTGCTGTACCCACGCTGTGTTAAGTGGGCCTGCGATCAAACGGATTGAGGATTCTGCAATTAATGAATTATTGGTTCTTGATACCATTGACCTATCTAAAGACAAGAAGTCTGACAAGATTGTTAGTGTATCTGTCGCTGATATTTTTGCAAATGCAATTAAATGTATCCATGAAGGAAGTTCCATTTCTCAGTTATTTGACTAAAGACTGAGATTATTCGGATAAGCTTCTATTTGAAGAAGAAAGCCCCTATCTACTCTGTTTTGGAGAGATAGGGGTTGTTTGCATTGCGAAAAAATATTCCTTTTTTTCTTAGAAATGGGGGCTATTTGGTTGTTTTTTTTGGTATATTTGCTATAATAAGGGGGAAATAGGCTTTTGTTCCAAAAAGAAGGTTGGGAACCAGAAGTTTTCCGGTATTTTATGAGAGAAAAGTTGGTGTGTATTAGGCAAACTGACAATTTTATGAATTGTCAGTTGACAAACTATGATAAATAGATTATATTGTTAAAAGTAAAACAAACAAAGCGAACTCTCAATGTGTAAGATGAGATACCGATTTTGTTTCCCAACTAATTTTACTATTATTACATAATTTTAGGAGGAGTTTTGATATGAAAATTGCTTTTTTTGACACCAAGTCTTACTGGAAAGACTCTTTCGGTCCTGTGGCTGAAAAATACGGCTATGAAGTTACATTTTTTAACGAAAGACTGACACCTGCAACTGCTCATTTGGCGGCTGGTCATGATGCTACTTGTTCTTTCGTAAACGATGAAGTGCCTGCAGAGGCGATTCGTAAATTGAAAGAATTGGGAATTAAAGTTCTCTTGTTGCGTTGTGCAGGTTTTGATAGTGTTGACTTGGCAGTTGCAAAAGAATGCGGTTTGCCAGTACTTAGAGTACCTGCATACTCCCCTGAATCTGTTGCAGAACAAGGCGCTGCTTTGTTAATGGCTGTAAACAGAAAATCTCATTTGGCTTATGAGAGATCTACAAAGTTCAACTTTGATATCAATGGTTTGGATGGTATTGCTTTAGTTGGTAGAACAGCAGGCGTTGTTGGTACCGGTAAAATCGGTCAGTGCATGATTAATATTTTAAAGGGCTTTGGCATGAACATCATTGCTTATGATGCATTCCCTAACCCTAACCTTGGTTTGGAATATGTTGAGTTGGATGAACTTTACGCTCGTTCCGACGTTATTTCTCTTCACTGCCCTCTGATGCCTGCAACACGCCATATGGTTGATGCAGAAGCGATCTCCAAAATGAAAGACGGCGTAATCTTGGTTAACGTTGCTCGTGGCGGCTTGGTTGATTCCGTAGCTTTGGCTGATGCAGTAGAAGCTGGCAAATTCCGTGGCGTTGGTATGGACGTTTGCGAAGTTGAGCATGAATACTTCTTCGAAGACAGAAGCAATAAAGAAGACAAAGATCCTACATTGGCAAGATTGCTGGCTAGTGAGAAAGTTGTTCTTTCCGGTCACTTGGCATTCTTGACAGAAGAAGCTTTGACTTCCATGGCAGAAGTAACTTGCGGCAATGCAAAAGCTTTCTTGGAAGGCACAGAATTGGTTAATGAAGTAAAATAATTTTACACGATAAATTAAGCGGACACGAGAGTGTCCGCTTTTTTGTGCTGCTCAATTTAAAGTTATATAAATTCTGTTTAAGATAAATAAAAGAAAAGTAATTTATAAAATCTTTGCATAGCTTACAATTCTTTATGTGGATAGGTGGATTTTGTCATGTTTTTTTGCTGAGAAGAGGAGAAGGGGGCTGTTTTTAAGGTTACGATTATGCTATAATATGAAAGAAAGTAAGAATCTTTTGATATAGAGATTAAGATTCTTGAAGTGATTTTTGTAATATACAAAAACATGAAATTAAGTAAAAGATGTGCTTAGCTCTAATTCATGAAATTAGGGCTTTTATCTGTTTTTACAACTCCGTGAAGAATTTTTTATAAATAGTTTTCGTGCAGGGTGCAATAATAAAATTGTTTTTGTAAAATATAGTATTAAGGCTTGGTTACTGGAGGAAGAAATGGGACTTTTCGATAAATTTAAAAAAAATGATAAAGGGCAGGATTTTTTTGTGATTGCGGGGCTAGGCAACCCAGGCCCCAAATATGCAGGAACAAAGCATAATGTTGGCTTTGATGTGTTAGATCGTCTGGGTAAGAAATATAATATAGAAATTGATAAATTTAAACATAAGGCACTGGTAGGCGATGGTATGATAGAAGGTAAAAGAGTTCTTCTTGTAAAGCCCCAAACTTTTATGAATTTAAGCGGAGAAAGTATTCGTGAGATTGTTAATTTTTATAAAGTGCCTCAGGATCATTTTGTTGTAATATATGATGATACAAGCTTGCCCGTGAGCGGTGTGCGTATCCGGGAAAAAGGAAGCCATGGCGGACACAATGGTATTCGGAATATGATTGCTCAGATGGGTACCGATGAATTTTGGCGAATTAAAGTGGGGATTGGTGAGAAACCCAACGGATGGGATTTGGCGGATTACGTGTTGGCCAAGTTTGACAAGGATGATTTACCTATGATTGAACAGGGGGCCGACAAGGCTGTAAAGGCAGTGGAGTTGATTCTATCTCGTGGTATTATGGATGCCATGAATCAAACCAACCAAAAGGCCAAAGCTCCGAAAAAAGAGAAAAATGAAAAAACGGCTGAGGTTAAGGATGAAAAAAAACCTCAAGGCGAGGTGAAAGGATGAAAGCATTAACTGAGCCTTTACTGGAACTGGAAGGCTATCAGAATGTATTGGAAGCAATAAGAAAGAACCACACCCCTGTGTTTGCAACAGGGGTCATTGATGTGGAAAAAATGCACTTACTCTATTCTTTAAAAGAGCATTGTGAAAAACCGCTGTTGATTTTAACTTACAGCGAATTGCGGGCAAGAGAAATATTGGAAGACATTTCATTTTTTTATAAAAATGCCATTTACTACCCTGCAAAAGATATTCTTTTTTACAGCGCGGATGTTCACAGCACGGAAATGAACCGCCAGCGATTTGCAACAATGGAAAGGCTGCTATCCGGAGAAAGACCTGTTATTGTGGCATCCATGGAGGCTCTTTTAGACAGGTATCCGGCAAAAGAAGTTTTTACCCAATTTATTCTGACCTTGAAGGTTGGAGATATTGTGGATATCAATAAACTTACAAAGCAACTGGTTTGCTTAGGATATGAGCGTACGGAACTGGTGGAAAGTGCAGGGCAGTTTGCATTACGCGGTGGAATTTTAGATATTTATTCCTTAACGGCAGAGGATGCAGTAAGAATAGAATTTTGGGATGATGAGATAGACTCCATTCGTTCCATGGATGCATCCAGCCAACGTTCCGTTGACAAGTTGGAGCAAACGCACATTTTTCCCATGCGGGAATTGGTTTACGAAGAAAGTATGGTGGAAGAGGCGGCAAATAAAATCAGTAAGGAATTTACCAAGAGTTTGCAAAATATGACGAAAAAAGGTTTGACGGAGGAGGGGGAAAGGCTAAAAGAAAATATAGGTGAAGATGCAGAGCGGTTACGGATAGAAAAAAATTTAACCAATATTGGTTCATATATCACATATTTCTATGACAACACAGTTAGCTTGCTGGATTATATTCCCCATGATACATTACTATGCTTTGACGAACCAGAACGTATACGAGAGCACATGGCTACAGTGATGGAAGAATATGGAGAAAGCATGAAGGGGCGGATTGCCCAAGGCTATTTATTGCCGGGACAGGCGAAGTTGTTATTTGATTACACGGATATTTTGCGCCAGGGGGAAAGATTCGGTCGGATTTTACTTGCCGGCTTGAATCAAAGAACCGCAGATTTTGCCCCAAAAGTCAAGGTGGATTTTGCCGTTCGTTCCACGCCTTCCTTCAGTAAAAGAGTGGATCTTTTTTGCGAAGAATTAGAGTACTTAAAGAAAAATGAATACAGAACTTTGGTTTTAGGCGGAACAGGATCCAGAGCCCAGCGCATGGCAAAGGAGCTTTCGGATATGGGCATTCCTGCGGTTTATATGGAAAATTTGGACGAACAGATACCGAAAGGAGCCGTTTGGGTTGCTAAGGGGAGTTTATCCAAGGGGTTCTGCTATGAGTATATTAATCTTATGGTTTTTTCGGACAGCGAATTGTTTGGTGGCGGCGAGAAAAAGCGTAAAAAAAATAAGAGAAAGAACGGCGCAGCCATTGAGAGTTTTACAGATTTAAAAATAGGAGATTTTGTGGTACATGATAACCATGGTATTGGGGTGTTTTGTGGTTTAGAAAAAATCTCTGTTGAGGGTATACAGAAAGACTATATGAAAATTTCTTACCGTGACGGTGGTAATCTTTTTGTACCTGTGAACCAGATGGATTTGGTTCAAAAATATATCGGCAGCGGTGGGGCATCACCAAAATTAAACAAGCTGGGTGGACAGGATTGGGTAAAGGCAAAGGCAAAAACCCGTGCTGCTATTAAAATATTGGCGGAGGACTTGGTTGCACTATATGCAAAGCGTGTGGCGGCGAAAGGATTTCAGTATACCCTGGATACCGTATGGCAGAGGGAGTTTGAAGAAGCCTTTCCTTTTGCAGAAACAGAAGATCAGCTAAACGCCATTGAAGATGTTAAACATGATATGCAGAGCGGCAAAGTAATGGATCGTTTGATTTGCGGAGATGTGGGCTATGGAAAGACAGAGGTTGCCATTCGTGCCGCTTTTAAGGCGGTACAGGATGGAAAGCAGGTGGCATTCCTTGTCCCCACAACGATTTTGGCTCAGCAGCACTATAATACGTTTTTACAGCGTATGTCAGGGTATCCTATTACGGTGGAACTGCTTTCCAGATTCCGAACAGCAAAACAGCAGAAGGAAAGCCTGAAAAAAATGGAAAATGGATATGCTGACATTGTAATTGGCACCCATCGAATCCTGTCTAAGGATGTTGTTTTTAAGGACCTGGGATTGATTATTGTGGACGAGGAGCAACGTTTCGGTGTTTCTCATAAGGAAAAACTCAAACGATTGCGGGAAAATGTGGATGTATTAACGCTATCGGCTACGCCTATCCCTCGCACACTGCATATGAGTCTTTCAGGAATAAGGGATATGAGTTTACTGGAAGAACCGCCTCTGGAGAGGCACCCCATTCAAACCTATGTTATGGAAAACAATCCTGAATTTGTAAGGGAAGCCATTCATCGGGAGGTTGCGAGAGGCGGACAGGTATATTATTTGTATAACCGTGTGGATTCCATAAGCGAAGAAGCTTTTCGTCTTCAAAAAATGATACCGGAGGCGAATATTGCCTTTGCCCATGGGCAGATGTCTGAGCGGGAGCTGGAAGGCATTATGGAGGATTTTATCAGCGGGGAAACGGATGTATTGGTATGCACTACAATCATAGAAACGGGTATGGATATTTCCAATGCAAATACCATTATTATTCAGGATGCTGACCGAATGGGCTTAGCCCAGCTCTATCAGCTTCGGGGTCGTGTGGGACGAAGTAACCGTATTGCCTATGCATATTTGTTATATCGTCGGGATAAAATGCTTCGTGAGGTGGCGGAAAAGCGTTTACAGACCATTCGTGAATTTACGGAATTCGGTTCCGGCTTTAAAATTGCCATGCGGGACTTGGAAATTCGTGGAGCGGGAAATCTTTTAGGGGCAGAACAACATGGACATATGGAATCCGTAGGGTATGATATGTATTGCCGTTTATTAGAAGAAGAAGTTCAACAGCTAAAGGGAGAAGCGCCAAAAGAAGAGGCATTCGAAACGACGGTGGATTTGAATATCAGCGCATATATTCCGGATTTCTATATTAAAAATCAGGAACAGCGCATGGAATTATATAAAAAGATTGCAAATGTACGCACACAGGAAGAGTATTTTGACATTCAAGAAGAAATGGAAGATCGTTACGGTGATTTACCGAAAAATGTGCAAACTCTGTTGGAAATTGTGTTGGTGAAAAGTGAAGCGAGACAGTTGGGCATTTCTTCCATCGTGCAAAAGCGGGGAAATATTTTGGTTGAGTTTCGTTCTGATGCAAAAACAGACCCCGTGAAGTTGACGAAAATAATTTCCGAAGGTCGGGGAAAATATTTATTTACTGCGGGGGCAAACCCATATTTAACAGTAAAATTGCAAAAAGAAAAGGAAAACAAAGTTTTAGATGAAATTAAATTCTTATTAAATGCAATAAAGGGATAGTCATTTGATGAAAGAATGTGTATACTAGTCATATTAGATATTTTTTATATGATATAATACGATTTGAAGAATTTTTGAAAGTACTAATTATTAGAAGGAAAGAGAGAGGGATTATAATGAAGAAAAAGGGACTTCTTTGCCTGTTGATTGCCGGGGCAATGGCTCTTTCTGCCTGCGGAGGCGGTAGCAATGACGGGAACACCAGCAATTTCAATGACGAGGTGGTTATGAAAATTGATGGCAGAGAGATCATGAAATCAGAATATATGGTGTATCTGTATACAACGACAAAGAGTTTTACGACCGTTGGCGGAGAGGATATCTGGACTACGGATTTTGATGGACAGACGGCGGATGAGTTGGTGGAAGAGCGTACACTTAAGACACTGCAAAGTGTGATTGCAGCAAAAAAATATGCGGAGGATAACGGGATTTCTTTATCCGACGAGCAGAAGGCAGAAGTTACAAAGGCATGTGAACAGTTTATTACCAATGTGCCCCAGGAAGACATTGCAAAAATGGGGATTGATGCTGAATCGTTGGCACCCTATATGGAAGGCTCTTATATTTATTCGTTAGCTTATAAAGCATTGGCTGCTGAATGTGAAGTAGATGAGACAGAAATGGCAAATTATTTTGAGGATAACAAGGCGCAGATGAAGGACGATTATACCGTACTGGATATTGATTCCGTTGTTTTAAACGATTTAGATAAAGCAAACGAGGTCGTAGAAAAAGCGAAGAATGGTGAAGATTTCCATAGTCTTTTTGAACAATATGATATTGACGAAAATGCCAAGCAAAAAGAGAACGGTGAAAAAATGTCTGTATATAAATCTCAGTTTAAATCCTCTTTTGGAGTGGAAGACATTCCTGAGGTTGGGCAGATTACAGAACCTATTGATGTGGATGGGACATATTTTGTGTTGCGTTTAAATTCTGTCACTGTACCGGAAGACAGTGAAATAAAGACGATGTCAGATGCTGCATTTACAAGCCAGAAGCAGGCGGATTACAGCGATGCCAGATTTGAAGAAATGATGTCAGACCAAAAGATTGAGTATGTTGACGAAGTATATAATAACCTTGAAAAATTTCATTAAATAGCATTTTAAGAGGAGTTCTTTAATCAAGAAATGATTTTGGAGTTCCTCTTTTTCTTTGTTGAAAAGTAAATGGGGATAGAGTATTATGGAAAGAGAGTTATTTTGGAAGGGAGGAAGGATGCGGAACAGGGCATCCGTTGATGATGAAGATAAAAAAAGTTTGGGCAGTTTTTTTCAGTCCTACGGGAGGCACGGAAAAAGTTGCAACGACCGTTGCGCAGACAGTTGCAATGGCATTGAATGCGGCTTATGATACATATAATTTTACTTTGCCTCAAAATAGAGAAGGTGAAGTTCATTTCGGTGAGGGGGATCTTGTGGTTTTGGGGACACCTGTGATTGCAGGGCGTGTACCGAATCTTTTATTGCCATATTTAAACGATAAAATAAAGGGGAAAGGTGCCCTTGGCGTGCCCGTTGTTTCCTTTGGAAACAGAGATTATGACGATGCACTTATTGAATTGAGAAATATTATGGAAAAAAATGAATTTCAAACCATTGCAGGAGGGGCATTTGTCAGCGAACATTCTTTTTCCCGCAAGTTGGGAGCAGGCAGACCTGATGGGGAGGACATTACAGAACTAAAGGCCTTTGGCCAAAAAATAGCCGAAAAGGTGAAGAGCGGATGGGTATACGACGGTCCGGTATATGTAAAAGGGGAAGAACCAATACGGCCATATTTTACACCTCGGGATCGGCATAATGTCGCAATTGATATTCGTAAGGTAAAGCCCAAAACAGAGGAGGGTTGCTGCGGTTGCGGTGTTTGCGCAGAAAGCTGTCCAATGGGTGCTATTTCCTTTGAGGACCCTACTATGATAACAGGGATTTGTATAAAGTGTTGCGCTTGCATCAAAAAATGTCCGATAGGAGCAAAACATTTTGATGATCCAGGATTTATTTATCATAAAGAGGAATTGGAAGAACTTTATGAAAGAAGAGCGAACAATGCGTACTTTTTGTAATGAAGAAGCTTGATGACTTTTTCAATGGGCACCCTTGTTCATGTAAGGGTGCCTTTATATGATTGCACAGATCTTATTTTTCAAGTATGATAAAAAGAGGAAGGGGGGGTGGACTTGAAGGTTGATGTTTCGTTGGATTTATACCGTGTTTTTTGCTCTGTTGTGCGCTCGGGTAATATGTCTGCCGCAGCTCGAGAACTATATATTTCACAACCGGCGGTGAGTATGGCAATTCGTCAATTGGAAGACAGAATGGGGAGCCCCCTTTTGGTTCGTACCGCAAAGGGAGTTTACCCTACTGCGGAAGGAAAATTGCTGTATACTTATCTGGAGCAAGCCTTGGGTCTCATTCATGCGGCGGAGGAAAAATATTTCCAAATGGTAAATATGGAGATGGGCGAATTGAAAATTAGTGCCAGTGATACGGTTATTGCAAATTTTTTACTGCCCTATCTGGAAAAGTACCATAAGCTTTATCCGGATATTAACATTAAGGTGACCAATAAAACTACCTATGAATCTTTGCGCTTGCTGAAAAACGGTAGTGTGGATGTATGCTTTATCAATCTACCTATCGGGGATGACGGAGACTTGGAAATAACCCCTTGTATTGAAATTCATGACGTTCTGGTGGGGGGAGAGCGATATAAGCTATTGTCTCAGGTTGGTTTGGATTTAAAAGATTTGCCTGGGTATCCTTTATTGCTTTTGGAAGATTTGAGTAATTCCAGAAGATATATTGATGGGTATGCAGAAGAGAATGGGGTGATTTTGAACCCAATTTTAGAACTGGGCAGCAGTGACTTATTAATTAGTTTTGCGCAGATCAATTTGGGTTTGACCTATGTGATAAAGGAATTTACAGAAGAAGCGTTAAGGGAAAAACGTTTGTATGAAATACCGGTTACACCACCTTTGCCAAAACGCAATATAGGAATGGTTATGCTAAAAAATGTTACGCCGCCCCATGCAGTGAAGGGTTTTATTAATCTAATAGAAATTCAGAAAAGTTGAAGTGGACATTGACAAAATCGAAATAATGAGTTAATATATGAACATATATTCATTTGAATGGGGGGATTCTATGAAAAACTGCCATACTGATTCTGCAGAAGTCAATGTGATTGATGAGTTGGAAAATGATTTTCTTCGTGATGTTGCAGAGTTTTTTAAGGTTTTTGGCGATGTTACGCGAATCAGAATTTTACAGAGCCTTTTAACCGGAGAAAAAAATGTCACAGAATTGGCGGATTTATTAGACATATCCCAATCGGCCATTAGCCATCAACTGCGGGTTTTGCGCCAGAATAATTTGGTGAAATATCGAAAAGAAGGAAAAACTGTGTTCTATTCTTTGGACGACGAACATGTGCAAACCATTTTAGAACAGGGCATGGTTCATATTCGCCACAAGCGAGGTTATGCAGAATAAAAATAAGGCTGTCTTAAGGCGATACTTAACAGCCTAATTTTTGAGAATATATATGAATAAGTAAACATATGAGCAAATATGGGGGTGTTTTTACGTGAAGGTTTATTTAAGAGGATTAACCTGTGCAAATTGTGCAGGAAAGATTGAAACAGCGGTAGGTGCCTTGGATGAAACCCGTGAAGCGGAGATTAATTTGGTCAAACAAACCATGGAGGTTTCTTTGATACAGGGGACAGAGGAAGAAAGAGTTTTGGAGAAAATAGAGAAAATTGTACATAAATATGAGCCGGATGTTGAGGTGGCATTAGAAGGGGGAAAACCGATGCAACTTATCGGTTGTTCCTGTGAACACTGTCACGCAGGTAATCATTGTCAGGATCGTGACAACCACCATCATGATCATGAGCTACATCCCCAGCATGCCAAAGAACATCATCATGACCATGGGCATGTTGGGGAAGCGGAGGGAAAAATGATTTGGCTTCGCTTTGGTTTTGGGGGGATGTTGTTTTTAGCCGCAGTGTTTTTGCGTGATACCAGTGCAGCTTTATTCTTATTTTTGGTTGCTTACGGGATTTTTGGCTATGATGTGTTACTGAGGGCATTGAAAAATATTGTGCGTGGTCAGGTGTTTGACGAAAATTTCTTAATGTCTCTTTCTACGGTAGGTGCCATTGCCATTGGTGAAATGCCGGAAGCGGTATTTGTAATGATGTTTTATCAGATCGGTGAGGCTTTTCAGGAGTATGCAGTGCGCAGATCAAGAAAATCTATTACATCATTATTAGATATTCGACCGGACTCTGCTGAAGTGGTTACAGAAAGCGGTATCAAACGGGTTCACCCAGATGAGGTTCAAATTGGTGATTTGATTTTGGTGAAAGCTGGAGAAAGAATCCCATTGGATGGTAAAGTAATGGAAGGGCATGCTCTTTTAGATACAGCGGCTTTGACGGGGGAGGCTTTGCCCAGAGGAGTTGAAGCGGGAAGCGATGTTTTAAGCGGATGTATCAATTTGGATGGAAACTTAAAAATTCAGGTTACCAAACCCTTTGGGGAATCTACGGTAATGAAGATTTTGGAAATGGTTGAAAATGCTGCGGGAAAGAAATCAAAAACAGAACGTTTTATTACCAGATTTGCAAGGGTTTACACACCGGCGGTGGTAGGGTTGGCAGCGGCCCTTGCGGTACTTCCCCCATTATTGGGTTTTGGAGAATTTGAAATGTGGTTTGGGCGGGCTTTGATTTTTCTGGTTGTTTCCTGCCCCTGTGCTTTGGTACTTTCTGTTCCACTAAGCTACTTTGCGGGTATTGGAGCAGCATCGAAACATGGTATTTTAGTAAAGGGCGGCGGGGATATGGATACCCTTTGCCATATTACGCAAGCAGTATTTGATAAGACGGGAACATTAACCAAAGGGGAATTTTCCGTAGTGAAAATAGAAGGGGAAGACAAAGAAGAACTTTTATTTTTGGCGGCTTTGGGAGAAGCTAACAGCAATCATCCTATTGCAGAGGCAATTGTTCGAGAATTTCAAAAAACAAAGGAAATCCCCTTGGATTCTGTAGCAGAGTATCAGGAACTAGGCGGGTACGGCATCACTTATCAGATAGATGGGAAATCGGTTTTATTAGGAAACCAACGCTTGTTAGAGCGAGAGAAGATTGAATTTAAACCTTATTTGGGTGTTGGAGCGGTAGTCTATGTTGCGAAAGGCGGGGAATACAAAGGGTACATTGTTGTTGCGGACACCTTAAAAGAGGGATGCAGAGAGGCATTAGAGGCATTACGCAGGAAAGGTGTTCAATCTATGGTCATGCTGACAGGCGACCGTAAAGAAAATGCCGAGGCTATGGCAAAGGAATTAGGGTTAGACAATTTTTATGCAGAGCTTCTACCTGGGGATAAAGTTCGGATTCTTGAGGAATTAAAGGAAAAGAATGGTCTTGCAAAAACGGCATTTATCGGAGATGGTATGAACGATGCGCCTGTATTGGCGGGAGCGGATTTAGGGATTGCCATGGGCGGCATCGGTTCGGATGCAGCCATTGAAGCGGCGGATGTTGTACTAATGGATGACGATATTGGAAAAGTAGCAGTGGGAATTCGGATTGCAAAAAATACCAGAACCATAGTAAGACAAAATATTGCATTTGCTTTGGGCATAAAGGCTTTGGTTTTAATATTGAGCGCAGTTGGTATTGCAACTATGTGGATGGCGGTTTTTGCAGACGTTGGCGTAGCGGTATTGGCAATTTTAAATGCCATGAGGAAGAAGTAAAATGATCAGAATATTCTTGAGTTTGCGTTGCAATAAAAAATAGTAATAAAAAGAACCTTTTTCATCTTATATATTAAGACAAAAGGTTCTTTTTATTTGATTTATCATACAGTATTGCAAGCATTCTCTCTGCTGAGATATGAAAAAAGGAAGTGCAAAATAAATTTTCATATTGCTTTTTAGAGCCATAAAATTAGAAAATTAGGATTCATTTTCAGAATCTTTAATATACTTCTTTGCTAAACGTTCATATTCTTTATAAACATCATCCTTTATATAAGCAGTAATCGTCGTGTCCCAATCAGAATAATATATTATGTGCTGATTAGAACGAAATTCAAAGTTGCCAATACAAAATAGGATTTTACTATTATCTTCTATATGATTTATTTCAAGCTCATAATTAC
This sequence comes from Anaerotignum sp., assembly GCF_030625865.1. GTDB lineage: Bacteria > Bacillota > Clostridia > Lachnospirales > Anaerotignaceae > Chakrabartyella. Next base: position 112,957 of record NZ_DAOUQB010000001.1, read on the forward strand.
TGGAATCAAAAACCAAATTTTCTGGCAAATCAGGATCAAACTTGGGATTCATATATTTGATAGATGATATTATCTTTAAAAAAGATTCATAATCAGCCTGATCAATTTGTATATGCTCACTTTCGTTTTTAATACCTGTTTCATAAACATATACCTTTACATTTGTTCTAGGAAAGTTATCTAGACCTTGTATCCGTTGGTAGTATGTTGAGAAATAGTAAAATAGGCAAATACATGCAATTACAAAACAAACTAAAATTATTTTTAATTTTTTCATAGTTTACTCCATAGTTATAGTTTTGTTAGATATAGGATTAGAGAAATTAGGATTCATTTTCAGAATCTTCCGAATCTTTAATATACTTCTTTGCTAAGCGTTCATATTCTTTATAAACGTCATCCTTTACATATGCAGTAATAGCCGTGTCCCAATCAGAATAATATATTATGCGCTGATTAGAACGAAATTCATAGTCTCTAATAAAAAATATGGTTTTACTATTATCTTCTATATGATTTATTTCAAGCTTATAATCACTGGAACCAAAAATCATATTCTCTGGCAAATCAGGATCAAACTTGGGATTCATATATTTGATAGATGATATTATCTTTAAAAAAGATTCATAATCAGCCTGATCAATTTGTATATGCTCACTGTCGTTGCCAACACTTGTTTCATAAACATATGCCTTTACATTTGTTCTAGGAAAATTATCTAGACCCTGTATCCGTTGGTAGTGTGTTGAGAAATAGTAAAATAGACCCACGCATACAATTACAAAACAAACTAAAATTATTTTTAATTTTTTCATAAAACTACTCCAATCCCATTTAAAACAGCTACTGTCTCAGTAAAATAAACTTAATATTCGCTAAAAGTTCCCTGATATAGGTTACTGGAGCTAAATACCATTGTATTTTTGCATGCATATAGTTACTATTGAACCCTACAACTTTTGAGATCTCTTTTGCTCTATATATATGAAAATCATTTGTTATAAAAATTGTCTTGTATTCGCTTTTAAAATAATCATCTAAAAGCTTTTTGGATAAAAGAAAATTTTCGTAGGTACTTGTTGCACTGTCTTCCTTTATTATTTTATTTTCAGGAATTCCTTTTGACAGCAAGTACCTTTCCATTGCCAGGGCTTCCGTTATGGTTTCGTTACGTCCTTGTCCTCCGGATACAACGATAATGGCATTTGGATTTTTATTGAAATATTCTATGCTTTTTTCCAGCCTATAATAAAGGGGTAAAGTAATCGTTTCGCCATTCAGTCCTGCGCCAAGAACAATGACAGCATCTTCTTTATAAGTTACGGTGTCTATTTTACCAAAGACACCAAGAAATAAAATGGCTGAAAGCATAATTGCGTTACCTATTAAGAATAAATTTTTTATCCACTTAAGAAGGCCTTTTTTTGAAAGAATTTGAATGGTTTCATAATAGAAACCATAAATTAAATAGGCACCACCAACCATAAACGTTGCAAGAGGACCTATATTAAAACTTGTTAATATTGATAAAAGCAGTGCATCACAAACGAAAAATATGCCGAGAATGATAAATAAAGCTTTTTTAAAACGTTTCAATGTTTACCCCACCTCTTAAATTCTAAAATAGCCTGTACCAGCTTCTCAGCAGTACAGCCTGTGGAAAACCTTGATGCCACCCACACCCCATTACTTTTCGTAAAAAGCAAGAACAAAAATGAATGTACAAATCCCATGTTATGGGGATGTAACAGTCAGGAGAAAAACCCCAAAGTTTTTGACCTTATGTGATCGTAATGCATCAGCAACAGACATTATCTAAGATTTTACATTTAAAATTTAAGAATATCAATTGGTTTAAGAAATGGTACTACTTATTTAAGAAAATTGTAGGATCTCCGTAAACAAGCCTTTCCAAAACACCCCTCTAGGGTTCTACCATGGTGAGGTGTTTTTATGGAAAGGCTTGTTTTAAATATTATTTTTACAGTATATATAAATCTTTGTTTTCATTTTTAATAAACGTACCATCCTCCATTCAAATATAATAGCCTCATTTGGTTCTAGCAAGGAGGCTTATTTTTTATGGAAGGGCTTTCGGTTGTTTAATCAAAATTATTTATTTTTCTTCTTTGCTTTCAGAAATAATTTTTTTTACATTTTTTTCAAATTTTACTCTGGGTAGCATAACCATATGGCCACATCCACAGCATTTCATTCGAAAATCAATACCAACTCGCAAAATTTCCCACTCATTGGTACCACAGGCATGGGATTTTTTCATTTGCACAATATCTCCAACGGAAAAAACCATAAGTTAGGCCTCCTTTTGCTGCACAATATGAACTGTTCTCTGGGGGAAGGGAATTTCAATCCCTTCTTTGTCAAGGCGATTTTTAATACGTCTACGCAATTCTGTTTCAACGGCAAAATTGGTTTTTATTTTGCATTTTGCTACGATTCGGATAGAAACAGCGGAATCATCTAAGCCAACAACGCCAACGACTACGGGTGTTTCCAAAATGCTTTCTATATCAGTGGTTTGGTTCATTTCATCCTCTAAAATTGCTAGTACATGGTCAATATTTGCATCATATGCAACGCCTACTGTTACAAGTGCATTGATAAAGTCATTACAGAGGTTTGTTACAATACCTACGGAGCCATTGGGAATGATATGCATTTTCCCTTGAAAATCTCTGATTTTTGTATAACGCAAGCTTACACCCTCTACAACACCGGTAACGTTTTGAATTGTAACAATATCTCCTACTGCATAATGGTCTTCAAAAAGGATGAAAAAGCCATCCATCATATCGGAAACGACGCTTTGTGCCCCCAAACCAATGGCAACAGAGCCGGCACTGGCGATAACCAGTAAGGAATTGCTATCTACACCTAATATTTTTAGTATGGTAAATAGCCCGATAAAATATATAACATATTTTAATATACTTGAGCTAATGGAGTTTAAGGTGTTGGCTTTTCTTTCGGATATTGCCAAGCGATGCTTTTGCGTTTGTTTTTTAAAGAACTTGTGTGCCAAACCGTTGGCTATACGGATTAAAAACCAACAAAGTACGAATATGCCTATGATTTGCAAAATTTTTATGCCTATACCAGCCCCGGCACTAACCAGTGACTCTAAACCCAGTATTTCTTGTAAATTTTTCATTGTTACCTCCTGTTTCTTTGAAATTCTTCAGCCGCACTTAGGAAAGCTGAAAAAAGTTTTCTTTGGTCTTCTCCCTTCATGGCCTCGGGATGCCATTGTACCCCTAAAACAAAGGGGTTTTCAATATGTTCTATGGCTTCTATTAAGCCATCTTGGCTCTTTGCTGAGATACGAAGCCCATCACCCAACACAGCAACTGCTTGGTGATGAAAGGAATTTACTGTTGCTTTTTCTTTACCCCAAAGGGAAGAGAGTAAAGAATTTTTCTCCATTATGATACTATGTGTTCCGTAACCACGAGGGGCCTGTTGGCTATGCTTTAGGGTACTGCTTGTTTGTACGGAAATGTCCTGAAAGATGGTTCCGCCCAAAGCAATATTGATGATCTGCATCCCTCGGCAGATTCCCAATAAGGGAATGTTGTTTTGTATTGCCAGGTGGCACAAGGAAAGCTCAAAGTCATCCCTAAGGGGCGAAATCTCTCCGCTTTCCCGCAAAGGTTCTTCGTGGAACAGAAGTGGGTCTATATCACCTCCGCCGGTAAACACAATCCCGTCTATAAAAGGTGGCATTACAGGCTGGGGAAACAGCATAACAGGGTATCCCCCAGCGGAAATTATAGCAGAAATATAATCTTGATGCACTTTATATCTGCCGGCAATATTATCGTAGTCTGGCGTAATACCGATTACCGGTTGCATAGAATCAATCCTTTTGATTAGTGTTGCTAATAGTATACAAAAGATGTCATGGTTTTGCAATGGAAGACAAGGAGAAAATGTTAGCTTGTACAATAAGGTAGGGTTGTGGTATGATTAAATGAATAAATAATTAGGTGAAAATGTAACTACTGAGAAGCATTATATTGAACGGAGATGACAAAAAATGAAAACCATTGGCATTATTGGAGCAATGGAAGAGGAAATTCTTTGTTTGAAGGAAAAAATTGAAATTGTCACAACAAAGAATGTGATTGGCTTATCCTTCTATATTGGCAGATATAAAGGTAATAACGTTGTTCTGGTAAGAAGCGGTATAGGGAAAGTAAATGCGGCCATTTGTACCCAGGCTATGATTGATCATTTTGGGGTGGATTATGTTCTTGTGCTTGGGGTTGCCGGGTCATTGATTGAAGATTTAAATATTGGTGATATTGTTATTTCAACAGATGCGGTGCAACACGATATGGATACATCAGCTTTAGGCGATCCGGTAGGAAACATTCCTCGTATGGCGGAAAGTTATTTTAAGGCTGATGAAGAATTGGTTCGATTGGCCCAGGCATCAGCGGCAGAGATTGTCGACGGTTTTCAGGTGATCACAGGCCGTATTGCCAGTGGAGATCAATTTATTTGTACAAAAGAAGGAAAAAGCAAAATTCGTAAAGATGTGCAAGGCACTTGCGCAGAGATGGAAGGTGCGGCAATTGCCCATGCTTGCTGGCTTAATCGGATTCCTTTTCTCATTGTGCGTGCTATTTCCGATGGCGCAGGAGAAGAGGCTGGAATTTCTTTTGAAAAGTTTAGTATTTTGGCAGCAAAACGTTGTAGTGAATTAGTGGAAAGAGTGTTAGAAAAATTGTGATTTTTGCATATAATAAGAGAAGGCATACCCAAGAAATAGAGGGGATTTAAAAAAAGTCCATTGAAATGGTGTTAATCCCTGAACTTGGATAAAAAAGTGCCTAAAAAAGCCCTTGATTTTTTTCTTGTTATTCTTCTTGATTTCTCTTGTCATAGCTGATTTGTTCCTGTATAATGCAATCAAGAAGAGATATTTAGCACACAAAATATTTTTCGACAGGAGAGTAAATTTAAAGAAAGGACGTGCCATCTATGACAGCAAAAACTCATGGATACATTACAAAAGAGATCGAACTGGAACAGCTATATCAGTTTGTATTAAAATATTTTGACCCTAGTGCAAAAATAAACCGCTACGAAAATCGTTTTGGAGAAAGCAATGAAATGGCTGTTTATTTCACTTACAAAGGTGAGGAAAGACGACTTTTTACAATGGTTTACAAAAGCCGTAAATTTTCCAAAAATGGAGAAAAGCATCGAATGATTTTCTTGGATTTGGATTATTGGGGACATAGTGTAGAAATTATGCGTTCTATTTTGTCTTTCTTCGGCGGTTGGCTGGATGAAAACGATTGTGATAATGAGGAGCCTTATTATATTGAAGTGCAGGCAGACGGTGTTACGCCCAATATTATTAAGATTACCAGAAGCGAGTTAAACAGACGTTTAGGCGGTATGGTAGTTATTATTGAAGATGAAGATGAAACCCAGGTGAAATAAAGAGAAGAGTGTCGATAAAATCGGCACTCTTCGTCTTACTTTGGAAAATTAGGAGAAGTTACTCTTTTTTCAAAAAATAGGGAGTTTGTTAGGCTGAAAGGGGTTTTTCCAACAGGAAGAACTCTTTTCCTTTTCGTGGAAATCTTGCAATGATCTTTCGATTTATGGTATAATTTAAAGATATCGTAAGATGACAAAATGGAATATGGGTGTAAGAAGGGTGGGGTCTTTATGGATAAAATTGATTTTTGTCGAAAAGTAGATGAGGATATTGACCGTAGCCGTAAAACATGGGATGCTTATTCCTATGATGCAGAAAAGATGTCCGTTTTGTTTCGTTATCTTATGAGTGAATATAAAAGTGAAATAGATGGTTTTTGTGTTGGGCTTAGCGTAATTCAGCCATATGAACAGACTGCGTTACAGGCAGAGGCGTATCGTGAAAATGTAAAAAAAATGATGGAACGATTAGATGGTTTTCGTCAGAATGGTTACCAAAATGAAGGCCTATTGGAGTATTATCTTAAACAAGAGCAAAACGATGTACCGATGGATGTGAATTTTACGCAATTGCGTTTGGAATTTGGATTTATGGATCATATTTCCAAACATGAGAAGGATGAAATTATTGATAAATTAGAAGAGATGGAAGAAATATGTTCCCAGGTTATATTCAAACGGCAAAAATGGGAATTGATGCGCAAGTATTTGGTTTGGTTGTCAGGCAAAGATGTGGACATTGCGTTAAAAATACTTCCGGCTTTTTTTAAAATAAATAAGATGTAAGAGGGAATACAGATGGTTAAGTTGATTGTTTCAGATATGGACGGCACATTATTAAACGATGAAAAGAAAATCGACAAAGATATTTATAAGATTTTACCAAAATTACAGGAAAATGGAATTCGCTTTGTTGTTGCCAGTGGGCGACAGTACCCAAGCTTGAAAAAACATTTTCATGAACACATAAAAGATGTTGTTGTGATTGCAGAAAATGGTGCCTTTGTTGTGGATGATGGGAAAGAGCTTGTGGTTGAGCCAATGCGTCATAAGGAAGTGACCCATTGCCTAGATACCATATTTTCTATGGAAGGGGTGGAGCCCCTCCTCTGTGCCAAATATTGCAGTTATACAAGAAGCCCGGAACTTTTGGAATTCTTGTCTTCTCCGCTATTTCATTATGAAATGCGTTTGGCAGAGGATTTATTTCATGTGGAGGATGATATTATTAAGGTATCCATGATTTCCCATGAGGGTCAAAGCGCTGAAAGTTGCTACAAAAAATTACGCCCTTTGCTGGATGACGGTTTAAATCTTGTGATTTCCGGCGATGCTTGTTTAGACACGGGGCTTAACGGGGTAACCAAGGGAACGGCTGTGGCGGCTTTGCAAAAGATGTGGGGCGTAACGCCGGAAGAGACCCTTGTTTTTGGTGATCAATACAATGATGTGGAAATGTTTAAGCAGGCTTATTATAGTTATGCCATGCAAGGCGCAGCGGAAGGCGTGAAACAGTTTGCCCGTTTTCAGGCGGGGAGCAATAATCATGGTGGAGTAGTCAAGGCGATACGAGAATTAACAGGGCTTTAAACCCAAAAAGAACGGAGAAAATCATGAAAAAAGCAGCAAGCTATGCCCTTGGGTGCAAGGTGAATCAATATGAGAGCGAGGCAATTGCCGAGTTATTTGCCGAAAAGGGATATGAAATAGTAGGAATTGATGAAGCAGCAGATGTATATGTTATTAATACCTGTACGGTTACGAATTTTGGGGATAAAAAATCCAGACAATTAATTCGTAAAGTAAAGCGACAGAATGAAAATGCTGTGGTGGCTGTGGTGGGATGTTATGCCCAAACAGCACCTCAGGAAATTATGAAGGTAGAAGGCGTAAATCTAATAATCGGTACGAAGGATCGAGGACAGATTGTGGAAATGGTTGAAGACTATAACCCTCAAAATGGGGTGGAAAACCATGTTTCCGATATTATGAAGGAGCGGGTGTTTGAACCCCTTTCCATTCAGAAATTAGCCAATCGTACCCGTGCATATTTGAAAATTCAAGATGGGTGCAGCCAGTATTGTTCCTATTGTATTATTCCTTATGCCCGAGGACCCATTCGTAGTCGTGAGCCCAAGGATGTTTTGGAAGAAGTAAGATGTTTGGCGAAAAATGGATTCAAAGAAGTTGTTTTAACGGGAATTCATGTGGCAAGTTACGGCAAAGACCGTAAAGATACAAGCCTTTTGGATATTTTACGTCAGGTACATGAGGTCGAAGGGATCAGCCGTATCCGTTTTAGCTCTATTGAGCCCAATGTGGTGACAGAGGAATTTGCAAAAACAATGGCGGAATTACCTAAGGTTTGTCACCATTTCCACCTTTCATTGCAAAGTGGATGTGATAAAACCTTAAAAGAAATGAACCGCAAGTATGATACGGAAAAATATCGTCAAGCGGCAGCAATGTTACGCAAGTATTTGCCGAATGTGGCATTGACAACGGATATTATCGTTGGGTTTCCGGGAGAAACGGAGGAAGATTACCAAGAATCCTTTGATTTTGCTAAGGAAATTGGGTTTTCTAAAATACATGTATTTCCATATTCTCCTAAGAGGGGCACCCCGGCGGCAGAAAGACGGGATCAGCTTCCTAACAGTGTAAAAACGGAAAGAAGCCACAAGTTACTTGCCCTCAGCGATGAGATGAGTACTGGGTTTTTGGATGGTTATGTGGGGCAATCCGTTGAAGTTTTGTACGAAAAACAGGTTACAGCGGGAGTATACGAAGGGCATACATCAAATTATATAAAGGTTCATGGAAGAAGTGAAGAAGAAATCACCAATCGTATTGTTTTGACGAAGATCACCCATATTGATGAAGAAAATGCTTTGGGTGAGGTTATTTTGTAATGATTCTGTAAGGAGAATATAGTTGCAATCCGCTTTGGTTTATATTATGATGAAGTAAGATGATAGATGAAGAGCGAATGGATCCAGTGTTGGGGAGTGAGCAGTATGAATAATAATATCAACGAGACACAATATTTTGGAAGATTGGATAAAGAACCCGAAAACGAAGCAAAAAAGATCCTCATCGCTGTTAGTACGGCTTTGAAGGAAAAAGGATATAACCCAGTGAATCAGATTGTCGGATATATCTTATCCGGCGATCCTACCTATATTACCAGCTATATGAACGCTCGTGTGATGATCAGAAAATTGGAGCGGGATGAATTATTGGAAGAATTGGTAAAAGATTATATGGAGCGGAATGAATAAGAAAGAGGAAATCATTTGCGTATTTTAGGATTAGATTATGGCGATAAAACCATTGGTGTTGCGGTAAGCGATCCCTTGGGTTGGACAGCGCAGGGGGTGGAGATTATTCGTAGAGAGAACCCTGCCGAATATAAAAAAAGCTTGAAACGCTTATCGGAATTGGTTGACGAATATAACCCAGAGGTTATAGTAATGGGTTACCCCAAAAATTTGGATAATTCCGAAGGGGAGCGTTGCATCAAAACAAAGGCTTTTGCGGAGCGGATTGAGAAACGCTTTCCCAAGATAAATTTAGTTTTTTGGGATGAACGTTTTAGCACGATTGCTGCTGAGCGTGCGTTGCGTGAGGCAGAACTGAGCCATGAAAAAAGAAAAAGTGTAATTGACAAGATGGCTGCCGTGCATATTCTTCAGGGCTATTTAGACAGCAGAAACAGAGGATAGAAGCGGTGGCAAACGGAGCGTAAAAGGAGCAAAGAAAAGAATGGCAGATATTTTTGATGAAGTAAATGAGTATGAGTTTGAAACAGTGACAATGGCTGGGGAAGATGGTTCCGAAGTTGAATTTTCTATTATTGATAACGTCGCTTGCGGCGGTGAACGATATTTGTTGGTCGTGGAAACAGAATTGATGGACGATGATGAAACAGAAGCCCTTATTTTAAAGGAAACTTCTATTAATACAGATGACGTAACTTATGAATTGGTTGAAGATGATGCAGAATTTGACCGTGTGGCGGATTTATTTGCTCAAAAGGGTGAAGATTACGAGGTTGAAATCGATTAAAAAAAATTTGTATACAGATGATTTTATCACAATTTTTTAGGCAGACAGGAACCACTTTAGATCAAAGAAAATAGTCTTAGTTCCCAAGATGGAAAGTTTGTGTCAAATAGAATGAAAATTTTTTTGCCGGATTGAATAAAGTCTTTTGGAATGAGAGAGAATATGAAAAAGTAAAAGAATAAATCGAAAAAGTATGAAGTGTTATCCAATAGATTGGTAGGGTAATTAACTTTTTACCAATGAGAAACATAATTGTTTCTTACTCTTTGTTTACAAAAAGAATTGTCAAACAGAGTGTTTTTGTAATTTTTAATTATGATCAAAAACGTATTTATTAATACGTTTACGATAGATGAGGGGCTAATTGCCTAATCATCATGTGCGGAAAAAAGAAGAAAACAGAATACGTATGACTTGGCAGAGCCTTTGGAAGGAAAACATGGGACGGGAGAGATGTTTTTAAAGATATGGGTGACCTGCCTTCTTAACGTATACCCAAAAAGAGATGAAAGAGATTTTTATCTGTATGGGTTTTGTTTTTGCGGTTTAAACTGCGCTTTTTTGCGGCATAATAATGGAATAAGTAAATCGGAAAAACGAAAAGTAAAGGAGGTGTGTTTTTTGGCAGGAAGAAAACCAAAACCCAAGGCTAAGCTTAAAGTTGCTGCTTTGGGGGGGTTGGATGAAATCGGGAAAAATATGACTATGTTGGAATACGGAAATGATATTATGATTATTGACTGTGGCCTGGCATTCCCTGAAGACGATATGCTGGGAATTGACTTAGTTATCCCCGATATAACTTATCTGACTAAAAACATCGACAAAGTAAGAGGTATTGTATTAACCCATGGGCACGAGGATCACATAGGCGCATTGCCTTATGTTTTAAGGCAGCTAAATGTACCTGTGTTTGGTACACTTTTGACATTGGGATTGTTGGAAAACAAACTTAGAGAACATAAAATGCTGGATAAAACTGTTTTGCATACCGTGGTTCCCGGAGAACGGGTGAAGTTAGGGCTGTTTAATGTGGAATTTATCCACACGAACCATTCTATTGCAGATGCTGTTGCATTGGCAATTCATACGCCCATTGGAACAGTTGTGCATACAGGGGATTTTAAGATAGATTATACTCCCATTGATGGGGATATTATTGATCTTCAGCGTTTTGGAGAGTTGGGAAAAGAAGGCGTTCTGCTTTTAATGAGTGACAGTACCAATGCGGAAAGAAAAGGCTTTACCATGTCAGAAAAAAATGTGGGTAAGGTTTTTGAAAAGATTTTTGAGGAGTCTCCTAAAAATCGTATTATGGTTGCGACTTTCTCATCTAATATTCATAGAATACAGCAGGCGGTAAATGCAGCCCATATGTATGGTCGAAAGGTTGCCATTATCGGTAGAAGCATGGTAAATGCGGTAAAAACGGCATCTGAATTGGAGTATTTGGATTTACCGCCTCGTACCATTATTGATATTGGCGAGATTAAAAACTATCGCGATGAGCAACTTGTTATTATTACAACCGGCAGTCAAGGGGAAGCCATGTCTGCTCTTTCCAGAATCGCAATGAACGAGCATAAGCAGGTGAGCATTAAGCCTGAGGATAAAATTATCATTAGCGCATCTGCAATTCCCGGTAATGAGAAGAATGTAATTCGTGTTGTAAATGAGCTGCTGAAAAAGGGTGCAAATGTTATTTATGGGGATATGGAGGAAATTCATGTTTCCGGGCATGCAAGACAAGAGGAGCTCAAGCTGATGCTTGCATTGACAAAGCCAAAGTTTTTTATGCCTGTGCATGGTGAGTTTATGCATCTTGCCAGCCACAGAGATTTGGCCATTTCCATGGGAATAGAGAAAAAAAATATTTTTGTTATGAAGTTAGGCGAGGTGCTGGAAGTATCACGAAACGAGGCGAAGGTCAATGGAACTGTACCTGCGGGACAGGTTATGGTAGACGGCCTTGGCGTTGGTGACGTGGGCAATATTGTCCTGCGAGATAGAAAGCATTTATCCCAGGATGGTCTGATGGTGGTTGTTGTTACCATGGACCGGGAAAATGGTAATATTGTTGCCGGACCTGATATTATTTCCAGAGGTTTTGTATACGTTCGTGTTGCAGAAGACCTTATGGATGAAGCAAAAAAAGTGGTAATGGAAGCTTTGCTAAAATGCGAAGAAAAAAATATTACCAGCTGGAATTATATTAAGGGTATCATTAAAGATACGCTGAAAAACTTCCTTTGGCAAAAAACCAAAAGAAGCCCTATGATTCTACCTATCATTATGGAAGTATAAAAGGAAAAACCCCGAGGATACTGATAGAATCAGCATTTTTCGGGGTTTGTTTTTTGTTGGCGTACCGTGGAAAATACGAAATAATTTTAACAATTGGTTTGAATGTTTTTTTGCTGTTTTATGATATAATTATTTAAGGAAAGGCGGGAAAAACATGCAGTCAATTAAACAAATCAAAGATTATTTACAACATTGCCCTATGGAACAGCTGAATCAAGGGATTGAGAAGTTTGCCTTGGATGAGCGAAAAGGGGTGCAAAGTGCTATTGCATCGGCAATGAAACGAAAGGATGCTTACGAGAAAGAACAGATCCGTCTGGAAGGACTGCTGGAATATGAGAAATCCTGTTATGAACAGGGGTACGATTTGATTGCAGGGGTGGACGAGGTTGGTCGAGGCCCATTGGCGGGACCCGTTGTTGCTGCAGCAGTTATACTCCCCAAAAATTGTAAAATAGAGGGCGTAGATGATTCCAAAAAGCTTTCGGCAAAGAAACGGGAAAGTCTTTATGAAGAAATATTGGAAAAAGCCATTTCCTATGGAATTGGCGTGATTTCATGGGAAAGAATAGATGAGATTAATATTTTGCAGGCGACCTATGAGGCCATGCGTCAGGCAATTGCTGATTTGAATCCTGTACCTAGATTTATTTTGGCGGATGCAGTGACCATTCCTGGAATTTCTATCCCCCAAAAGGGCATTATAAAAGGAGATGCTAAGAGTCTTTCCATTGGTGCGGCAAGTATTGTAGCAAAGGTGTATCGGGACAGGCTGATGGAGACCTATGACGAATTATATCCTGCATATGCTTTCGCTTCAAACAAAGGCTATGGCTCGGCGCAACATATTGCGGGGATTCGTGTTCACGGAATCTGCCCCATTCATCGTAAAAGTTTTATAAAAAATTTTTTGAATCCAGAAGATAATCAAACAAAAGGTATTTATGGTGAGGAGCTGGCGGTAAAAGAGATGCGTCGCTTGGGCTATGAAATTTTGGAAAGAAATTATCGTAGTCTGGGAGGAGAAATAGATATTATTGCAAAAAAGGATACATACATCATCTTTACTGAAGTAAAATATAGGGCAGGGCGAAAAAAAGGGGAGCCGGCAGAAGCGGTAGACAAACGTAAGCAGGAGCATATTATCCGTACTGCGAAAGCTTATATTGCTGAAAACGGTCTCGATTGTGATTTTCGTTTTGATGTTGCGGAGGTTTTGGAGGAGAATGGAAAAACGTATTTTCGTTATACGGAGAATGCGTTTTGGTTAACATAAGGAGTGGATTATGAGGATTGAGAAAATTGGAGAAGTAGAAGTAATTGTTTTTGACAATTTAGCCAAAACGGATATGGTGAAGCATTGTTTTACAACACGTTACGGCGGTGTAAGCCAGGGTTACTACAGTAGTATGAATATGGGATTAACCAGAGGTGAAGACCAAACTTTGGTTTTGAAAAATTATGAGATATTAGGGGATGCCATAGGTTTTTCCAAAAAAAATTATGTGACATCCCAGCAGACTCATACTACAAATGTGCGGCGGATTACGGCGGAAGACAAGGGAAAAGGTGTGTTGCGAGAACGAGGATATTCCGACGTGGATGGACTGATTACCAATGAATCCGACATTCCTCTTGTTATTTTTGGTGCAGACTGTGTGCCTGTTTTTTTGTTGGACACTGAAAAAAGAGCCATTGGTATGGCGCATTGCGGCTGGATGGGCACCGGCAACCGCATGGCGGAACATACCTTAAAGGCTATGATAGATGCTTTCGGAACAGACCCGAAAGATGTAGTTGCGGCAATTGGCCCTTCCATTGGAAAATGTTGTTTTCAGGTAGATGAACCGGTAGTATCGCTGTTTCGGAAAAATCTCGATTTTGCTGAGGAAATTATTTTTGACGACCCAGAGGAAGGGGGGAAATACCGCATCGATCTTTGGGAAACAAACCGTCAGTTATTAGCAGATATGGGTGTGGAAAACATCGAAATTGCAGGTCTTTGTACCATGTGCGATACGGAGCGTTTTTATTCTCACAGAAAAATGAGGGAGAATAGAGGCGTTATGGCGGGCATTATGGAGTTAAAAGGCTGAAAACAGGGTATGTGCTATTGTATTTGGAAAGAATACTGTGGTATAATCCTATATGGTTTTCGTGGCTAAATTTACCTAATTAATATGGAAAACACAAATGAATTGTAAAATAGAGAGAAGTATGGAGGAAAAAATATGAGCAGACCAATCGTAGCAGTGGTTGGCCGTCCCAATGTAGGAAAATCTACATTATTTAACCGTCTGGCAGGGGAGAGAATCTCCATTGTTCAGGATACACCTGGGGTTACCCGTGATCGTATCTATGCGGATGTGGAATGGCTGAATCATAAATTTACTTTGATAGACACCGGTGGTATGGAAATCGGTTCTGAAGAAATCATTCAAAAGCAGATTTTACAGCAGGCGGAAATTGCCATTGAAACTGCTGATGTAATTATTTTTGTTACCGATGTTAAAACAGGGGTGACTGATGATGACCGTCAGGTGGCAAATATGCTGCGTCGTACAAAGAAACCTGTGGTTCTGGCGGTGAATAAGGTAGACAGCACAAAGCGGGACAGCTTAGACATTTATGAATTTTACGAACTGGGTATTGGAGATCCAGTGCCGGTTTCCGCCGGACAGGCATTAGGTCTTGGCGATATGTTGGATCAGGTAGTTGAAAACTTCCCTGATGGTTCGGAAGCAGGAGAAGATGATGATGCTATCCGTGTTGCAATCATTGGGAAGCCAAATGTTGGTAAGTCCTCCTTGATTAACAAAATTCTTGGGGAGGATCGCTTAATTGTCAGCAATATCCCCGGTACAACAAGAGATGCCATTGATACACCCATTACTGTAGACGGAAAAAAATATATTTTTATTGACACGGCAGGAATGCGCCGTAAAAGCAAAATCAAAGAAGAAATCGAGCGTTTTAGTATTATCCGTGCAGTTGCTGCGGTGGAACGCTGTGATGTAGCGATTTTGGTGATTGATGCTAACGAAGGCATTACCGATCAGGATACTAAAATTGCGGGGATTGCCCATGAAAGAGGAAAAGCAGCCATTGTAGCTGTGAATAAATGGGACTCCATTGATAAAGACGATAAGACCATGAACCGTTACTTAAAGGACATCGGAAATGAATTGGCCTATATGGCTTATGCACCTAAAGTATTTATATCTGCCTTTACGGGACAGAGAATAACCCGTATGCTGGAGTTGATCGAGACGGTACACGAAAACCATGCTCTGCGTATTAGTACCGGTGTGCTGAACGAAGTATTGATTGAGGCCATGGCAATGCAACAGCCTCCTGCGGACAAAGGAAGACAGCTGAAGCTGTATTATATGACTCAGGTTTCTGTAAAACCGCCAACTTTTGTAATTTTTGTTAATGAAAGAGAATTATTCCATTTCTCCTATCGTAGATATATTGAAAATCAGTTAAGAGAAGCCTTCGGGTTTGTTGGTACACCTATTCATTTTATCGTAAGGGAAAAAGGGGAAAAGGATTGATATGTATAGACTCATTAGTTTGCTAATCGGGTATTTTATTGGCTGTATCTCTATGGGCTTTATTGTTGGAAAGCTGACAAAAACAGATTTGCGCCAAAAAGGAAGCGGAAATTTAGGAACAACCAATGCCCTTCGTGTTTTAGGTTTTCGGGCTGGTTTGGCAACATTTCTTGGGGATATTTTAAAGGGTGTTGTGGCATTCTTTCTTTGCAGAGCCATATTTTCGGATTTTGGTTTCATGGCAGGCGTTTATGCGGGGGTCGGTACCATTTTAGGGCATGACTTTCCCTTTTATTTGAAATTCAAAGGTGGAAAGGGAATTGCATCCACCATTGGTTTTGTTCTTTCTTTAGCTTTTGTATTTTCACCTTTTTTTGCAGTCGTTACCATAGGGGTGGGAATTTTGGGCGTTTTGTTTTCTCGTTTTATTTCTGTTGGTTCTATTTTATTTTCCATTTCCATTCCCATCAGTGCATTCTTTTTGGGAATGCCCATAGAGGGAGTTGGACTTTTTACCGCTTTGGCTATTTTAGCCATATGGCGCCATAGAGAAAATATAAAACGTTTGAAGTCTGGCACAGAAAATAAATTTACACTGCATAAAAGTGTGCAGTAGGAGTATATTGGAGGTGGGCAACATTGAAAAAAGTTACGGTAATTGGTTCAGGCAGTTGGGGTACCGCTTTAGCCGTTATGCTTCAAAAGCACGGACATGATGTTGTGATTTGGTCCAGAAGGCAGGATGCAGTAGATGAAATGCAAAGGGACAGGGAAAATAAAAAATACTTGCCCGGCATTACACTTCCTGAGGGATTGAAATTTACAACAGACCGTGAGCAGGCAGTGAAGGATGCAGAAATTATTATACTGTCTGTACCATCAAAGGCTGTACGTCAAACGGCAATGGATTTTGCGCCGTATTTTACCAAAAATCAGGTTTTGGTAAACGTTGCCAAGGGCCTTGAGGAGAGCAGTTTAAAGCGTCTTTCACAGGTGATTCAGGAGTGTATTCCCCAATGTGAGGTATGCATTTTATCCGGCCCCAGCCATGCTGAGGAGGTAGCCAGGGATATTCCCACTACCTGCTTAATCGCTTCCGAAAATGAGGAAACGGCGAAAATGGTACAAGGGGAGTTTATGAACCCAAGATTTCGCCTCTATACCAATACGGATGTGATTGGAGTAGAAATGGGTGCTGCACTTAAAAATGTTATGGCTCTTGCGGCAGGGGCTTCGGATGGACTGGGCTTTGGGGATAATACAAAAGCCGCAATTATGACCCGTGGTATTGCGGAAATGCGGCGCCTTGGGGTAGAAATGGGCGGAAAAACAGAAACCTTTGCAGGGCTTTCGGGTATTGGTGATTTGATTGTAACCTGTACAAGTATGTACTCCAGAAACCGCAGAGCCGGAATTTTATTAGGTCAGGGAAAAAGCCTGGCAGAGACATTGGATGAGGTTAAAATGGTTGTTGAAGGGGTAAATACTGTTCAGGCGGCGTATAAGCTGGCGCAGGAGCATCATGTGGAAATGCCAATTACCAATGCTATTTATGAGGTGCTGTTTCAAGGCAAAAACACGAAACAGGCTGTGCTGGATTTAATGAGCAGAGACGGTAAGGCTGAATAGAGATAAAAATGCTCCGATTTTTATAAGTTGGGGCATTTATTTTTTTACAAATTATTGTTTTATTTGGAAATAAATATAAAAGAATTGCATATAGATTACTTTGTTTTTTATCTTCTGGGCGGGATGATTTTATGCGCAAATCATTTCAAAATATAATTTTATTATTCCATGAAAGGATTAGGTATATTTTCTTTTCTTTTACAAATAATACAAGCACAAGAGAAATCAAGTGAAACAACCTTATTTGTAAATGGAGGAATTTTCTATGAAAGCGACGGGAATCGTAAGAAGAATAGATGACTTAGGAAGGGTGGTTATCCCCAAGGAGATCCGCCGCACATTGCGGATCAGAGAAGGAGATCCATTGGAGATCTTCACAGATAGAGAAGGCGAAATTATTTTAAAGAAGTACTCTCCCATTGGTGAGATGGGAACATTTGCGAAGGAATATGCAGAGAGCTTGGCACAAACTGCCGGACATGTAACCTGTATTGTGGATAAGGATCAGATTATTGCCGTTTCCGGTGGCTCCAAGAGGGAATTATTTGAAAAGCATATCAGTCAAGAAATGGAAAAATGTATTAACCGCAGAACAACATTGATTGCGGATAAAAATGACAGCAACTTTGTACCGATTCTGGACGATGACAGTATGGAAGGGTATAATCACCAACTGATTACACCTATCATCGCCGAGGGTGATGCTATGGGCGCAATTGTTTTCCTCTCAAAAGACAAAAAGATGGGCGAGGTAGAGGGCAAATTAGCCCAAACGGCAGCCGGCTTTTTGGGCAGACAAATGGAACAGTAATCGCCCATGTTATTGCTTGTTTTGAAGGAATACAGAAGAAATTTCGTTACACTTCAAGTTGATTTTAGAAACAATAAAAACGGTATTCGTAAATTGGTGCGGATACCGTTTTTATTTGAATAAAAATGTCTTAAGGCTTCTGGAATGGTAAAGATGAGATAGCATCATGGAAGAGATTTTTTTGAGGGAATTGTCTTTTGTTGTAAGAATGGTAAAAGTATGGTACGCTAAAATAAGTTTATTTTAAAGGGGATACAAAAGATGAAGCATTATTTTATCATAAATCCTAAAGCGGGTCACGGCAAAGGGCGGAACATGATACCAAAGATACAAAAAGCATTAGATGGTCGGGGGATTTCATATTGTATTCATATGACACGTTGTCAGGGAGATGCTGAGGTGTTTATAAGAGAAAAGGCGCAGGACGGCAGAACAGCCAGATTTTATGTATGTGGCGGCGATGGAACACTACATGAGGCCATGAACGGAGCGTATGGATTTACCAATGTTTCTGTGGGGTTGATCCCTACAGGAACAGGAAATGATTTTGTGAAAAATTTCGCTCCTAAAGATGCTTTTTTTAATATTGAAGCCCAGATGAATGGGACGGAAATACCCATAGATCTCATCCGAGTGAATGATAAGCTGGCAGTAAATATGATTAATATCGGGTTCGATTGTGAGGTGGCAGCGGAGGCAACGAAACTAAAAAGGTATCCCTTAGTAAGAGGGTCTTTGGCATATTGGATGGGGCTATGTAAGCGTTTTTGTGGCCCTATGGGCAATGAAATGGAAATTTCCCATGGAGATGATGTGATTTTTTCTGGCGAGTTTTTACTCTGTACCATTGCAAATGGAAGTTTTTGCGGTGGAGCTTTTCGATCGTCGCCCTATGCAAAAATTGATGATGGGCTTATGGATTTTGGGGGGATTAGAAAATTTACACGATTGAAATTATTAAAAATGCTTCCCAGCTATCAAAATGGTACATATTTGAAAAAAATGGAACGGGATAAAGGGGTGTACTATAAACAGTGTGAGAATTTATCAATGCGCACAAGAACCCCTTTATTTGCCAGTGTGGATGGGGAGATTATCTCCTTTACCCATTTGGATATGAAAATTGAGAAAAGGGCGGCAAAGTTTATAATGCCAAAGGGAACAATAAAAATTGAAAAACCAACGACTGACAAGAAAGAATTTATTTAGTATTTGGGTTAGGAAAGGTGGTTTTATTATGGATTTGGTAATTGGTGGAACATATGAACACTATAAAGGAAAAAAATATTGTGTTGTTGGGATAGCAAAGCATTCGGAAACTCTGGAGGAAATGGTTGTATATCGCCAACTTTATGGAGAGCATGGTCTTTGGGTACGGCCAAAGGAAATGTTTTTGGAAAATGTAAAGGTGGAGGGGAATTTGATCCCTCGCTTTCGATTGCTTCAGGAATAAAAAAGTTTTTAATAAAATGAATTTAAAGGAAAAAGGCACGATCCCTTTCTTGGAACGTGCCAAAATATTTTAGAATAAGTAACTGAGATATGGAATGATCCCAAAAATAATAAACAGACCAAATACGCAAAAAATAGGGAGAGAAAGAAAATGCTCTGTGGTTCCGTTTTTTAATGTATAAGGATTGGACGCAGGGTTTATTTTTAAAAATGCGAAGAGGATTAAACCCAATAACGGCAGAGATAAAAAGGCGGATATCCCGGTATAAAACAAAATTGTGGTGTTTCCCGGCATTTCCATGGCAGCAACATCCTGAGATACAGGAAGAAACATACTTATGACATTCGTTGCATTAATAATAAAATGCGGGATAATAGAAGCCCATATGGAACCTGTTCTTTCTACTAAAAAACAAAAAAATAATCCGGCAAAAAAAGCATAGGGAAATTGCTGAGGGTTCATGTGCAAAAGCCCGAACAAAAGGGCGGTGCAGAAAATTGCCTTCCATGTGCCCAAGCGGCGATAGCCTGATAAAAACACACCACGTAAAGAAAGTTCTTCCAAGAATGCCGGTAAAATTGCCATGGAAATTAATGTACTGACAAAGCTTGCACCCTCCAGTGTTTCAGCATATTCCAGAGCCACGTTTGGGAAAAACATAGACGTGAAAAATGAAAGAAAACGCATGAGGGGTTGTATGACAAATCCAAAAACAATAATCAGCAATAAATTTTTCCATCCCAAAGGGTAAAGACGAAAAACTTCCTTGGGATTTTTTTTGGTACAGATAAAGTATCCGATGATGGGAATTGCAAAATACACAATTTGCACGATGCTGGAAAACCAGACATAAGGTATCGCTTGCATAACGGGGACAAAATATAAAAGCTGCCCGCTGACAAGAAAAAATACAAAAAAGATTAATGCAAAAAGATTTGTTTGTTTGGTTTGATTCATTTTTTTCCTCCAAAAAATTGAAAGAACAGTGTCTTTTGGTCAGACTGTTCTTTCTGTTTATAATTTAGCTTATGCCTCAGGTGGGGTTTCATGCGCTTGACTTTTTAAATTAAGGGGATCATCATCAGCATACTTTTTTTCATATTTTCTATTGATATACTCGGAAATAAACATTTTAAAGGTTGCTAAAATTGGCACCCCGATAAACATACCCAAGGGCCCCATGAAGGCACCACCCAATACCACTGCCAAGATGATCCAACTAGGGCTAACATCTAAAGAGCTGCCTAAAATTTTAGGACCTAGGAAATTACCATCAAACTGCTGTATAGCAAGAATGAATAAGATTACCCATAAAGCGGTAACGGGACTTACCAAAAAGGTGATAATTGCTGCCGGGATTGCACCGATAAACGGCCCAAAATACGGAATCATATTGGTTACACCAATAATTAAACTTAACACAAGGGCGAATGGTGCGTTGAGCAATGAAAGACCTACAAATGAAATGATACCGATAATTAAGGAATCAACAGCTTTGCCAACAATAAATTTTTGAAAAATACAGTTTACCCGTTGCGCATTATAGAATAGGTGCTCTGCTATTTTTCGATTTGTAATAACGTAAACGATTTTTCGGGTATATTTTGTAAAGTTCTCTTTATCAAATAGCATATAAAAAGAAATAAAGATTCCCATTACAATATCTACCGTTAGTTTTCCCACAGAATATAGATTTGTGGCAATTTCACTGACAAGCTCAGGTACATTTTGGAATACGCCCATAATAGGAGCCAGTATTCTATTGATAATATTATTTACATCCGTGGCATTGATAAAATCAATATGGTCAAATAGATTTGTTACAGATGCATTCAGTTGTGCAGTGTAGGTGGACAACTGGGACACAAAGGAGATAACGGAATCCTTTAGTTCGGGAATCAAATAGATGGTAATCCAGAAGATGCTCCCGATAATAATAATGTAAATAATTAAAATACAGCAGGTTCGCATTATCCTTTTATGATTCTTTGCTTTGGGGATATATCTTAAAAAAATAGATTCAAAGAATTTCATAAAAGGGTTCATAATATAGGCTATGGCAAAACCAATAAAAAATGGGGATCCCAAACGCAGAATTGTTTTTACTGTGGTATGGAAAAGAACACCCAAATTGGGAAGATGTCCAATGATTTTTTCAAATAAAATAATTGCCGCAGCAACAGTAAATATATAAAGACTAATCTTAAGATAAGTTTTGTCTAGTTTTTTAAAATCAATCTTTTTCATGGGTGCTCCTCATAATCGTATTGGTGGAAGGAATCATTTCTCCCTTTTATCATACTATGAAATTCACAATATTTCCATAATAATTGAGTTAATTTTATGGAATACACGGATTTCGCTTCTAAGTTTATAGTTTTAACACAAGCACTAAAATTTTGTGAGACCTCTAAATTAGCCTTGATTTTTTCATATTATACATGCCCTTTTTTAAGAAAAACCAAACAAATTCCTTATATTTCTTTACGTTTTTTCCCATTGATTGACTAAGAATGGGAAAAGACTTTATAATACAGCTATGGACATAAGGAGGGAACACTAATTATGGAAGAAGAGATGATTCGTCAGTTTGAGACAGAATTTCAAAAGATAGAAGAAGAAATAGGTTCGATAATTATTGGGCAAAAAGACTTAATCAGGGGCGTTTTAACTGCCATGATTGCCGGAGGAAATGTATTGCTGGAGGGGTTGCCCGGGCTTGGAAAGACTCAACTGGTGAAAACCATTGGGAAGGTTTTGGATTTGCATTTTTCTCGTATTCAGTTTACCCCTGATCTGATGCCGGCTGACGTTACAGGAACTACAGTTATGACGAAAAATCCCCATGGGGAGATGGGCATGGAATTTCGAAAAGGCCCAATTTTTTCAAATATTGTTTTGGCAGATGAAATCAACAGAGCAACGCCAAAGACACAAAGTGCTTTGCTTGAGGCAATGCAGGAGCACACTGTAACCAGCGGAAATGTAACGTATACTTTGCCGGAACCTTTTTTTGTTTTGGCTACACAAAACCCCTTGGAGTCGGAGGGAACTTATCCATTGCCTGAGGCACAAATGGATCGTTTTTTGTTTAAACTGGAAGTATCTTTTCCCAGTAAAGCAGAGCTTTTGGAAATTGTTTCTTCTACTACAACAGGCAGTCAAAGGGAAGCAAAGAAAATTTGCAGCCAAGAGAAATTATTGGAAATGAGAAGAATTGCAAAGGAAGTACCTGTTGCAACACCTGTGGCAGAATATATTATGGATGTTGTTTTAAAGAGCCATCCGGATTATGCTGAGGCACCGGAAATGGTGAAAAAATATGTGCGCTTTGGGGCAAGCCCCAGAGGTGCCCAAGGGATTATGATGACTGCAAGGGTTTATGCACTGATGGCCGGACGTTATAATGTGGCCTATGAAGATGTTAGGGCTGTTGCAAAGGGTGCTTTAAGACACCGGATTTTCTTGAATTTTGAAGGGATGGCTGATGGAGTAACGGTTGATCAAATAATCGAGGCATTATTGGTATGAAAACTTTACAGGATATTTTTACAAAAGAATACTT
Source organism: Anaerotignum sp. (assembly GCF_030625865.1). Classification (GTDB taxonomy): domain Bacteria; phylum Bacillota; class Clostridia; order Lachnospirales; family Anaerotignaceae; genus Chakrabartyella. Next base: position 135,819 of record NZ_DAOUQB010000001.1, read on the forward strand.
ATTGCAGTTAGAGAAGCTCTCTTTTTCTTTGCGGCAAAGGCTGAGCGTGAATGGTTACAGCGGAGCAAGAAAATCCCACGCTAAGGGTAGTTCTTTAGAATTTTCCGATTTTCGGGAGTATATTATGGGGGATGACCTGAGAAGGGTGGATTGGAATAGCTTTGGTCGGTTTGGTAAGCTTTATGTAAAGCTTTTTATGGAGGAAAAACAGGGGGAAATCAATATTTTTTTAGATTGCAGTAAATCTATGGAGAAAGAAGGAAAGTTTTTGCAGGCAAAAGCCTTTGCTGCCTCTTTGGCCTATATTGGTCTTTGCAGTGGCGACCGAGTAAATCTTTTCCTTTGGAATGATATCATTTTTTTTGAAAAAAGAGGGAGTACCCAGAAAAATAGTTTTTTCCAACTATTGAGTTTATTGGATCAGGCGGAGTGCGGGGGAGGTTCTAATCTTTTACGTGCTGGTTTATTCAGTGGAAAATTAGGCAGAGGGATCTCAGTGGTTATTTCGGATTTTTTTACGGAAGCTCCCTTAGAAGAAGCTTTGCGGATTTTCCAAGGAAAAAAACAGCAGGTTTGCATGGTTCAGGTTTTATCTAATGAAGAAGAACAACCAACGGAGGGACAAGCGGCTCGTTTGGTAGATTCTGAAACAGGGGAAACCTGTGATTTGGAGTTGACTGCATCCGTCCTTACGGCATATAATAAGGCATTAAAAGAGCAGAGAAGGGCTTTGGCGGAGATTTGTTTTCGTTCAGGTGCGGTTTTCTATTTTATGAACGAGAAAACACCGCTGTTTCCTATACTTAGAGAGATTTTACGTTGATTTAAGCTGATACAGTTTTTTGCGAAAAAGGCTGTTTCGGCTTTTTTATTAGTTACAACAAGATACGTTCGTATTGAGATAGACGTAAGTTTATGTTATAATATATCATTGCAGATAATAAATAAAACCATCTGATAGGAGGCGGTTTTTGAATGGACGGAAAGGATTTTGATATTGCAAAGAATATAAAGATGACTGAAAATCTTCAATGTCAGATGTTAACGGCGGTTTCTCAGTTTTTTACGGCAATGCAGGAAAATGCGACAAAGGCAGAAAAAGCAGAGATATTGGCAGATTTAGAAATCGTAATGTATCTTTTAGCGGCAAGGATGGGGATTTCAAAAGAAACCCTTGATCAAAAAGCGGCGGCAAAGCTGAAGCTTGGGCTTTTACAGGAAGAAAGACCGGAATGGAAAACTTCGCTATTGGAATTGCACCGGGAACTGGGGCTGAAAATGTGAGGGAACTGTTAGGTTTGGAGGCATATCAATGTATAAATTAAAAAAGCGAGACAAAGTTATTTTTCCTATTTTATTAATGGGTGTTATCGTTTTTGTATGTAGCTTAGTTGATATTTATTTAGGAATTGGTACATTAATCGGCGGAGCTGCTGTTTTTTTCGGTTGGCCTGTGCTGAAAGAGCTTCACTCCCCATTTGAGGTGGAAAAGGAAGGCTGCTCCTCTTTTTTAGATACTACGGTTTTGCAGGAAAACTTTCATATTCCTCAAAATTTACCAATTCCATATGCTGTTTTGGATATTCGTGGGCACATACTAATGTATAACAAAAAATTTGCTGAGGTTTTTACAAACATAGAAGAAGCGGATCAGTCTGTTGAAAAGTTATTGAAAAACAGCGGGGAAGGGGAAAAAACGCTACTTGAAATAGGAGAAAGATTTTTTGAAGGAGCATTGGATCATTGTGATGTAGTTGAGGAAAATGGTGCCATTGGAACGGTTTTAACCATGACGTTGGTAGATATTACACAAAAGCATCAGCAGACGAAGCTTTTGGAGGATCAGCAGACAGTTGTTGGGATGATTTTCTTGGACAACTATGAAGAAGTGGTGGATAATCTGGATGAAACCCGGTGGCCAATTTTATCGGCTTTAATTGACAGAAAATTAAACCAAATGGCGCAAGATGTGGACGGAGTTATTAAAAAACTGGAGAAGGATCGTTATTTCTTTTTGCTCAAAAGAGGCACGCTGGTGCAGTTGAAGGAAAAGAAATTTGACTTTTTAAATGATATCCGAGAAATTAGTGTAGGAGATCACATCCCTGTTACAATCAGTATGGGTATTGGGTGTGGTGAAAATTCCTTGGATGAAGCCATGCAGAACGCAAAAGCTGCCATTGACTTGGCCTTGGGGCGAGGTGGGGATCAGGTAGTAATGAAAGAGGGAGAGAATTACCTCTTTTACGGTGGCAAGATCGGCGAAATGGGTCGTAATGCAAGAATTCGAGCAAGAGTAAAGGCTGATGCTCTTTGGGATTTAATGGATGAATCCTCGGGAATTTTAGTTATGGGGCATAGAAATGCGGATTTGGATAGCATGGGTTCTTGCATGGGTGTTTGTGCCATTGCCAGGGGTATGGATAAAAAGTGCCATATTGTAATGGATGATGTTGGAGTAGGAATTCGTAGGCTTTGGGACAAAATAAATACCAGTGGCAGTCATCCTAATCTAACGATAAAAACCCAAGATGCTTTAAAAATGATGGATGATAATACTTTGGTAATTGTGGTTGATACCCATAGAGAAGGTATGGTGGAGAGTCCTCAGGTATTGGAGACAGCAAAAAGGATTGTTTTGTTTGACCATCATAGAAAGAGTAAAGATGCAATTGATCAAGCGGTTTTAATTTACCATGAGGCTTATGCATCTTCAACTTCAGAGTTGATCACAGAGATGATTCAACATATTGGAAAGAAGGTAAAGCTCTCTAATATTGAAGCTGATGCCCTTTTGGCAGGTATTACAGTGGATACCAAGAACTTCTGCGTAAACACTGGGGCTATAACCTTTGAAGCGGCTGGTTTTTTGCGCCGTAACGGTGCGGATAGTATCCGTGTCAGACTACTTTTTCAAAATGATATGGATGCCTACAAAGCAAAGGCTTCTGCGGTTAGGGATGCAGAATTGTTTATGGGAAATATTGCAATTTCTGTTTGTCCCGCCAATGTTGAAAATTCAACGCTGACAGCGGCGCAGGCGGCAGATGATTTGATGAATGTATCGGGAATCAAGGCCTCTTTTGTGTGCTGTAAGGTAGGGAATATTGTGTATATCAGTGCCCGTAGTTTTGGCGACATTAATGTGCAAAGAATTATGGAAAGATTGGGCGGTGGCGGCCACCTTACAGTTTCCGGCGGTCAGCTTAAAGATTCCACCTTAGAAGAAGCGAAGGAAAAGATTCGTCATGCCATTGAAGAATATTTGGAGGAGGAAGCATAATATGAAAGTGATTTTATTAAAGGATGTAAAAAGTGTTGGTAAAAAGGGCGATTTAATTAATGCAAGCGAAGGCTATGCAAAGAATTTCTTATTACCCAGAAAATTGGGTGTGGAGGCAACAAAGTCCAATTTAAATGATTACGAATTAAAACAAAAATCTGAAGAAAAACGAAAACAAGAAGAGCTTGAAAGTGCCCAAAAAATTGCGGATGCACTGAAAGATCAGGTGGTTACGATTAAGGTGAAAACAGGCGGTAACGGTAAGTTATTTGGTTCTGTTACCAATAAAGAAGTTGCAGATGCGATTGTGGATCAAACAAAACAGGAGATTGATAAAAAGAAGGTTTCTATCGGCGACCCCATTAAAATGATTGGGGAAAGAACAGCCACCATTAAACTGCATCCTAAGGTAACTGCAGAAGTTTCTGTTAAGATTGTAGAGGCTTGATGATAGCGGAGGCGGAATACATGGAACAGCAACAAAAACAAAATGAATATATCCGTGGCGTGCCGCCCCATGATGAAACGGCAGAACAAGCCGTTTTGGGCTCTATGTTTCTGGATCGTGAAGCAGCATCCGTTGCCCTTGAGATTCTTTCGGGAGAGGACTTTTATCGCCCTGACCACAGAATGGTTTTTGAGGCGTCGGAAGAACTATATCGATCTGCATTGCCCATTGATGTAATTACAGTGAAGAACAAGCTGGAAGAAAAGGGTGTATTTGAGCAAATTGGGGGGGTACCTTTTTTAGCGGCCCTTTCCACTGCGGTAGGTAGCTCCGTTAATGTGCGGCACTATTCGGCGATTGTGGAAGAAAAATCGGTTTTGCGTCGCTTGATTCGAACCGCAGGGAATATTTCTCAAATGAGCTATGAGGGGAAAGAACCCATTAATAACATTATGGAACAGGCAGAAAAAGGCATCTTCGATATTATGCAGAATCGTCATTCTGAGGAATTTCATCATATTCGAGATATCGCCGTTGATTCCATTGAAAAAATTGAAGATATTTATCGCTCTAAGGGGAAACTTACGGGGGTATCTACAGGTTTTGCTGACTTTGACGGTAAAACTGCCGGATTGCAAAAGTCAGATTTGATTCTTCTTGCAGCCCGTCCTTCTATGGGCAAAACTGCTTTGGCATTAAATATTATACAAAATGTTGCAATTAGAAGTAATGTACCTGTGGCTGTGTTTTCTTTGGAAATGAGCCGAGAACAATTGGTAAACCGTATGCTCTGTTCTGAGGCCATGTTGGATGCTCAAAAATTAAGGACAGGTGAGTTAAACGATAGAGATTGGGAGGATTTGATTCGGGCCATGGGTCCTCTTTCCCAAGCCCCTATTTTTATTGATGATACCCCCGGCATTTCTCCCATGGATGTTCGCTCCAAATGCCGTCGATTAAAGGCGGAAAAGGGCCTGGGGTTGATTGTCATTGATTACTTACAGCTGATGAGCGGCAATAGCAAAAACGATTCTAGACAGCAGGAAATTTCTGAAATTTCACGTAATTTGAAGGCTATTGCCCGAGAGATGGAAGCACCGTTGATTGCCTTATCTCAGTTAAGCCGTGCCTGTGAGCAGAGAAGTGAACACAGACCTATGCTATCTGACTTGCGTGAATCCGGTGCCATAGAGCAGGATGCTGACGTGGTAGCATTTCTTTATCGGGATGAATATTATTTCCCCGAAACTGAGAAAAAGAATCAAGCGGAATTAATTATTGCAAAACAAAGAAATGGCCCAACAGGAACGGTAGATTTAACTTGGATGGGACAGTATACAAAATTTGGTAATTCTTTGAAAAAATATTAATATTTACGATTAAGCATATGCCTTATGAAAGAAATTTCACCTATTAAGGGAACCTTTTAAAGAATTTTTATGTAGGGTGTTGACGTTAAAATTTTTCAGGCATATACTAAATATATAAAAAAATTCGAAAGCAGAGGTGATTCAAATGGACGGCAAAAGTGAAAGTATTCCTTTAGAGCCTGAGAGTTATCGAACGTATCAGTTGAATATAGCCGTGTATTTGGGTGTACCTCTTTTTCTAAGTTAGACCCTTCGGTTTCTACGCCTTTTTTCGGATAGTACACGGCTAATTTGTAGAAAATAAGTCGTGTTTTTTTGTTGAATGGGGTGAAGGAATATGGAGGAAATGCAAGAGCTTTTTGACTTTTTGGATCAACTAATGGAGTCAGGTGAGTATGTTCAATTAAAAGAGGAACTTAACTCAGAACAACCTGCCAATGTTGCAGAATATTTTGAGGAATTGACTGCTGAAAAACAACTATTTGTTTTTCGTTTACTTACAAAAGATATGGCGGCGGAAGTTTTTTCTTATATGGATAGTGATACCCAAGAACATATTGTGCATTCTATAACGGATCGAGAAGTACGCAATATTGTAGACGAAATGTTTTTAGATGATACAGTGGATTTTTTGGAAGAGGCACCGGCAAACTTAGTAAAGAAGGTATTGCGAAATACGGATGCGGAAACAAGAAAGTTAATTAATCGGTTTTTAAATTATCCTGAAAATTCTGCGGGAAGTTTGATGACGATTGAATTTGTAAAATTGCGCAGCAATATTACTGTTGCCAATGCTATGAAGCAGATTAAGCGAACGGGAACGGACAAGGAGACAATTTATACCTGTTATGTTATAGATAACAAAAGAAAACTGATTGGCGTTGTGCCCTTAAGAACATTGATTTGTGCATCGGACGATGAAACCATCGAAGAATTAATGCAAGAGGATGTCGTTTCTGTGTTGACCACTGACGATCAGGAAGAAGTAGCCAATAGCTTTAAAAAATACAATTGGATGGCCTTGCCTGTTACTGATACAGAGGGGCGTTTGGTTGGTATTATCACTGTGGATGATATCGTGGATGTAATTGATCGAGAAACCACAGAAGATATGGAGAAAATGGCGGCGTTATTGCCTTCTGATGAGGAGTACTTAAAAACGCCGGTTATGGCACTTGCGAAAAATAGAATTCCATGGCTATCAGTGTTAATGATCTCAGGAACCCTTAGCAGTTTTGTTATTGTCCAGTATAATAATCTTTTAGAAATTGCAGTGGTACTATCAGGTTTTATTCCAATCATTACGGGCACAGGCGGTAATGCCGGTTCTCAGGCATCGACAATGATTATTCGTGGTATGGCTTTGGGAGAAATTGAAATAAGAGATGCGATTAAGGTTGTCTGGAAGGAAATTCGTGTGGGAGTCCTTTGCGGTTTTGCATTAGGCCTACTAAATATGTTGAAGATGACTTTAATTAATAGAGATACTGGGTTTCTGATTAATCTTTCTGTATCCCTTAGTATGGCAGCGGTTGTTGTTTTAGCAAAGACAATTGGTTGTATTCTTCCAATTTTAGCCAAAGCTTTAAAATTTGACCCGGCAATGATGGCGGGACCTCTGATTTCAACTGTTGTTGATGCAGTTGCATTAGTCATTTATTTCAGTATTGCAACAATATTGGTTTTATAAGCATTCCATTATTTTTATTTAAATTGTATTGATTTTAAGAGCGATAACCGTAGGTAAATGGTTGTCGCTCATTGTGTTTAAAGGGAAAGCATAAATAAAAAGAGGGATAATCACTATGATAGTGATTATCCCTCTAAAACGTTATCTAGTTTATACTGATTAACAGTTTAAACTATTCTTTTTGTAGGATTAGGAAATAGACATACCAAGCAACAATCCTGCTACGATGATGAAAAAGATACCAACAGGAGCAGCAACTTTTACAAGGAATGCCCACAAAGGAGCAAGAGTGAACTTGTATTTTCCGTCAGAAGTTGCTTCTTTGATTGCATTGTCTGTACCCCAAATCCAACCAACAAAAATAGTTGTAAAGAATGCACCGAAAGGTAACAGCAAACGGTCTGTCAAATATTCCATAAAATCGCCGAAGATAGGGAACTGAACACCATCCAGTGACCACCAGATACCTTTGATGGGCAAGTAAGCCTGAGATAAGGTGTAGAAAATACCGATGACGAACAGAACAACGGAAACATAAACAACTGTTTTCTTACGTTCCATACCTTTTTCTTCAACCAGGAAGGCTACAGTACCTTCTAAAATGGAAATGGAAGAGGTAATAGCCGCAAAGAACAACAAAGCGTAGAATAATAAACCGAAAATAGTACCGCCAGGAATTGAGTTAAATACACCGGCCAAAGTTGCAAAAGCAAAACCACCACCCATACCGGGGTCAATGCCTGTTGCAAATACAGCGGGGATAATCATGAAACCAGCAAATAAAGCTACGCAAGTATCCAATACACAAACAACACCGGTATTGCTTATTAAGTTATCATCTTTGCTTAAATAAGAAGCATAAGTAATCATAACGCCCATACCTAAAGAAAGAGAGAAGAATGCCTGACCAAGAGCTACAAGGAATGAATTACTATTAATTGTAGAGGGGTCAAAATGTAGCATGTAAGAAACACCTTCGCCTGCGCCGGGCAATGTACAAGCACGAATCATCAAACCAATTAACAAGACAAACAGCAAAGGCATAAGGAATTTGCTGAGTTTCTCAATACCATCTGCAACACCACGGCTAATAATGAATGATGTTAAAGCCAGGAAGATCAAGGGGAATATGATTGCGCCTTGAAGAGGGAATCCATTTGCACCCAACATATTCAAGAAATAAGCAGTAGGATCTGCATATACTGTTGCAGAATCTGTGATGTAAGCGATGATGTACTTGATGGTCCAGCCACCAACTTGGCAGTAATAACAAAGAATAATGAAACCTGTTAAAACGCCGAGACCACCAACCCAAGCAAATTTCGCGTTCAATTCACGAAGAGCACCAATTGCGTTCTTTTGTGTTTTACGACCGAGTACGAACTCTGCAAGCATTACAGTTGAACCGATCAAAGCTACCATAAGTATGTAGATTACCAAGAAAGAACCACCGCCGTTATAGTATGCTTTGCCGGGGAACTTCCAGATGTTACCGAGACCTACTGCAGATCCAGCCGCAGAAAGGATAAAGCCTAGTTTGGATCCAAATTGACCACGGTTTTCTATTGATGTTGACATATAATTCCTCCTTACAAAATGAATGATTTCGTTTTGGCAAAAAAGCCACATCCATCCAGCAACTATTCTGCCACAGAATAAGTTTCGTGTGGCGATAAAATGCTACATCTTAAGCCCCTCCCTCCATGTTAAACTGCATTTTTACTGCTTACATCACTGTTGTGATGTGAAACAAATCTCATACAATTTCCATAAACTCCAGATGATGATGGATCATTTCTATTCTACATGAATTATTAATCAATTTCAATAAAAAAAATAAAAAAATACAATATTTTTTGGACGTTATATTGTACAAAGTAGGAGAATAAAAGAATATTCCAACGAATATACCCAAAAAACAAGATATGGAAAATCATTTTTATAAGAGAAAATCTAAGTATTTTCTGTATTTATCCAAAAAAAATGGAATAAAATGCAAGGGAAATGACGGAGTTTAACGAAAAATGTAAAATCGTTATAGTGAAAAAAATTCGTAAAAAGAAAAAAACGGCGGGATATTTCCCGCCGTGAGAACTGCATGAGGTCTATTTTGAAAGGGATTGATCAAAAATCTTGTAGTATTGCCAAGCACTAAGCTTCGAAATGATTTCTTTTTGCTCATCCGATGGTGAGTCAGTATATGTTCCTTTGTCATCAACAAAAATCGCATTTGTGCCTGCGGGAAGGAGCTGACGCGCTTCATTAACATAATCGTATAGGGGAGATACACCTTCCATTCCCAATAGCTGAGTTAGCAGGGCCCCCAGGTATTGCGCATTTATGATGCCGGATTCCGGTAAATTTGCTTCCTTTTCCGTTTCACTAAATGCACACTGTTCTTTTGCTGCATCGTTTTGCCAGATAAGAAAAGGTGTTTCATACAAAGCAAGACGTTCTTCCAAAGCTCCGTTTGGGTCGATGGGATAATCCAGAAGGCTGAAAAAGTCCATGCCATTTGAAAAACCGGGAAGATGATCACCAAAATATACAACCACAATGGGTTCGGTGCTTGCTTGGGCGTAATCTCTTAAGCGCCCCAACTCCTTATCTGCATCGTTAATTCCTTTAAAGTATTGGGTCAATAAATCTTTTTCGCCGTCAGATAAAGAAATATTCGTATCAAAATTTGCGGGCAGTGTTCCATAACGATTGTCATAGGGTCCATGATTTTGTATGGTTACTGTGAATGAAAAAAGCGGTGTATCTTCAGTTTGTAAATGTGTATCCAGGTTTTTAATAATTTTATCCATTGTAGCAGTTTCGTTAATATATCCGGCTAAACCCTGTGTTGCCAAATCAAAGGAGTCCTCTAAGAAATAGCAGTTGTTAAAACCCAAATAGGGATAAACGTTTTGCCGGTTATAGAACCATTGATAGCCGGGATGGATCGCCTGTGTTTCATACCCCAGTTGTGCCAATCTGCGAGGCAGGGCATCGAAGGGTTGATGGATAAAGTTATAAGAAGGTAGGGAATTGTTCAGGTATCTGGTGGAGCAAGCTGTTAAAACATCATACTCGGTGTTTGAGGTGCCACCGCCAAAGCCGGGAACAACGATCTTACCGCTTACAGCATTTTTACTGGCTGCCATCTTTTTAAAGTTTTCCAAGGGATCTCGATAATTTGTAAAATCTAAATTTTTGTTATTACTTAAATCAGAGAAGGCCTCACCCATAATCATGATAATATGAGGCTTGCAGTTTGCCACGGTTAAGCCTTGTTCCTTCTCAATTTCATCAAAGGTGGATTTATTATAGTCTTTGGGAGGTGTTATTCTTGTTATATTAAATTGATGAAAAAAGGAATAAATTAATCCCTTTGAGTTGTATTGATTGACTTCAAAATAAGGATTTTCCAACACAGGATAGCTAGCATATAATTCTTTATCTGCATACCAAAATGCGTTGGTACTGTAGCCGACAATAAGAAGAATTATAGTTCCCAGAATACGTATCCTCCAAGATGGCGGTATGTTTTTCTTCTTTCGCAGAAGCAAATTTAATGCAGCCACAAGCAGGATAACGGCGAATGTCCCCAAAAAAAGGGGAAGAGGCGGAAAGGTTTTCACAATTGTAAGTGCTTCCTTTGCCAAAGTAAGATCCGTGGGGAGTAATGGTTCTTGACGCATATTAATTTTAACTTTGTCCGCAACTGCAAAAAAAATAAAAATGGCAGTTGTGAATGTAATGGAAAATGTAGATTTCCCAGATAAAAAGTAAATACAAGCAATAAATAGAAATACAGGTAAAATGTTTAAAAAAAGCAGCGTAGGGTTTTTTAACATATTGATCCCCAATAAATACAGGTGGTTTGAGGTAATGAGAAAAACCAACCCTGTGATAAAGAAAGATGCTATAATGAAGAAAAGCCAAACATTATATTTTTTAACAAAATAAAACAGCTTGGCTTCTTTTTTTTCTTCGCTTGAGTCTGACATGATACAACCTCCCTAATAAATTCATTGTTTGAATTATACGAGTTTTTTCAAAGAAAGTAAAGAAAACACAGAAATTAAGGAAAATGTAGATTTTTGCTTAAAGAATTCATGTATAATAAATATAGTGTTTTATAGGGAATATTATTGAAAAAATAACATGTTTTTTAAAAGAAACGATTTTTTATTGTCAGTTTTTGCTTGTTTTGATATAATAAATAAGTTGTAGAAGTGTCAGAATACTGACGAATGAGGAGAAACGAAGGATGCGCAGAAGAAGAATAGATCACGAGTATAGGGATCGACGTGATGAGATACGCGTGGATAGAGAGACGGTTCGTCGCAGGCAAGTGCATAGTAATAAACAAATGACGACGCAGGCGCCAAACCAAAGAGCCTATAGAAACGTACCCGTTAGGGTACCACAGGGAAAACGAAATGCCAGACGCAGGCGGTTGGCAAAAAAAAGAAGGATGCAGGGGATTTTTTTGGTTTTGGGTATCCTTTTGATATTGGTGGGGGCTTATGGTGGTTCAAAGGTATATATAGCGTTGCATAAATGGGAAGGAAAAGCCGAACAGAAGACCTTTAATGTTTCGGCATCCACCCCGGAAAAATTGGAAGATGAGATTATTAACTTGGCAATTTTAGGGACGGATGAAGATGGTTTTCGGGCAGATGTTAATATGGTTGCCAGCTTTAATACCACAACAAAGGCGCTGAATTTAATTGCAGTACCAAGGGATACCAGGGTTATTATGACCAAGGAAATGACTTCATTTTTGGAGAAAAATGGCCGAATGGTTCCGGAAAGAAACGGTGTTTACGGAGAGTGTAAGCTGACTGAGCTCCATGCGTATGCAGGGGAGGGAAACCGCAGTGCATTTTCTGTTAAGATGCTGGAGGAGATCCTTGGAATAAAAATTGATTATTATATTAAGGTGGATTTATCTGCATTTCGTGATATTGTAGACGCTGTCGGCGGGGTTGATATGGAGGTAAAGGACAGGCTATATTATGTCGACCCTTATCAAGATCTTTATATTGATCTGCAGCCGGGATTTCAGCATTTGGATGGAGATAAGGCTGAGCAGTTGGTTCGCTTTCGAGAGGGATATGCCCAGAAAGATTTAAAAAGAATTCAAGTTCAGCAAGATTTTATGCGGGAATTTTTGGAAAAGGTTTGCAGTACGGAGTCCATATTGAAAAATATGAATGGTTTAATTCAAGTTGCTTTGGACAAAACAGAAAGCGATATAACTATTTCCGAAGCATTAAAGTATGTAAAGTATTTAAAGGAAATTGATCCGGAGAAAATGACGACGGTTACCATTCCCGGTGAGGGTGGATCATATTTCGATATGGATGAAGCGGGTACAAAAGCTTTGGTTGATCGTTTGATTTATGGTATTGAATCAGAAGAAGCGGTGCAAAATATGGCAGAAGAATAATAACAGATGGGTGAGAAGATGAACGGAAAACAGAGAAGACCAGTACGACGTACGGAAAGAACTGCTCCTAAAAAAAGAGGATTTAATCCATTTAAGGTGTTTTTTAAAATTGTTATTTCTATTGTTCTTGCATTTGTGATGCTTGCCGGAGGTGCTTGCTTTGCATATTATAAAATAACAGGAAATACGCCTTTTGCAGATGATGGTGTGATAAGCAATAATGCGTCAGAAACAAGTCTTTTGGATGCATTGTTAAAGCGTAACATCAAGTTAAATGTGGCGGTTTTTGGTGTAGATAAAGACGGAACCAGAACGGATGTTATTTTTGTCGTTCATTATGACAGTGCAACAGAGGGCATTAGCTTGGTTTCCATACCTAGAGATACCAGAATTTCCCTAGCTGATGAGGTTAAGGCGAATATTACAGCGGAAGGCCGCTCTTACAATCAGGTTACAAAGATAAATGCAGTACACGCCTACAGCGGCGAAAAAATGGGGTGCCAAAATGCCGTTTTGCAGATCGAAGATCTTTTGGGCATTAAAATTGACCACTATGTGAAAGTAGATCTAGAAGCTTTCCGTGCCATTGTGGATGCCATTGGTGGTGTGGATATGTATGTTCCCCAAGATATGTATTGGGATATGCGGGATACAGGAGATCCGCTGATTAACCTTAAAGAAGGGCAGCAGCATTTAGACGGAGATAAGGCGGAACAATTGGTTCGCTTCCGCCATTATTCTAATGGGGATGTAGACCGAATAGAGGTGCAGCAATTATTTTTAAATGCCCTTGCTGAAAAAGTTTTAAGTACAGAAACAATTTTAAAGAATCTTCCTGATTTCATATCCGTAATGTATAAATATATTGAAACGGATGTTTCTTTATCAGACGCATTAAAATATGTAAACTATATTGACAAATTGGATATGAGTAAGATTTCCATGGAAACGTTACCCGGTGTTGGCCAATATGTTGGTAAAATATCCTATTTTATATATGACCCGGAAGAAACCAGAGAAATGGTTGACCGTGTATTTTATAGTGTTGACCCTGTTACGTCTGATGATGGGACACAAACGGACAGCAAGGCACTTTTGATAGAGGTTGCCAACGGAGGAAGTATTAACGGTTTGGCTGCGCAGTATAGCAAAAAGCTGGAGAATTCCGGCTACCGTGTAGCTTCTCCCACCAATTACAGCGGACAACAAAATACCTATACAAGGATTCAGGTGAAGAACGAGGGTGTTGGTTCGGATTTGGTTTCTTTCTTCACAGATGCGAAAGTCGAAGTTGCGCCTAACGAAGTAGACGATGATGTAGATATAAGGATTATTTTGGGGACGAAGGAAAAATAGGGGAACGGAAAAAGGGAGGATCAATAAAATGGATGATATCATGATTATTGGTATTGCTGGTGGCACAGGAAGCGGTAAGACAACGTTGACCAATAGATTAAAGGAACGTTTTGGAGACGATGTGACAGTTGTTTATCATGACAATTATTACAAAAGACATGACGAAATGTCCTATGAAGAGCGTAGCCTTTTGAATTATGATCATCCAGATGCCTTTGAAACAGAACTTATGATTGAGCACATTCAAAAGTTAAGAAAAGGAATTGCCATTGCATGTCCAATTTATGATTTTACCATACACAATCGTTCCAACGACACAATAACCATTTCCCCAACAAAAGTAATTGTGATAGAAGGAATTTTGATCTTCCAAAATGAAGTTTTACGTAATTTAATGGATATTAAATTATTTGTGGATACCGATGCGGATGTACGGATTTTACGCCGTATTTTAAGGGATGTAAAAGAACGGGGCAGAAGTCTGGAATCGGTGGTAACCCAATACCTAACAACGGTAAAGCCTATGCACGAGCAATTTGTTGAACCCAGCAAGCGTGCTTCGGATATTATTGTGCTGGAGGGTGGGAACAATGTAGTTGCATTGGATATTTTAATACAGAGGATACATAATCATGTTTGTGGAACAAAGGTATAAGGGGGACAAAGCTTGGACTATTTAAAATTACTAAAAAGAACGCTTGGTACAGGCGTACTTTGTACCTTAGTATATAACGGAACCCTTTTGATGTTAGGGCAGACGGTTACGTTAAAAAGTGCCACCACCTTTTTTGTTGTTTTTATTGTTCTTTACTATCTTTGGCTTTTTTTGACTTCCATGGGTAAAAAGAAATAAAAGAAAGGAGATACGTTGTCTTATACAGACTTGTATCTCCTTTTTTTATTTCGTGAAAGAAGTTCAGGTCACAAGTTTAATCCTGTTGTAAATCAACCAAAATTGTTTTTATTGTTTCAAAAGAATCAAATTGTTTCATAAACAGTTTATCCGCTAGCGAAGAAACTCCATCTTCAAGTAACTTTTTATGTCTTTTACCATTCAAATTTAAAGATTGTGAAAACCAATCAAGTAAATCAGCATCTTCATCTATATCATCTACCTTAGCCATGTATGAAATGATATTTCCATCAGCATCTATACTAACAGAGGTGATGTTTAAAGGAGCAGAAAACGGAAGATTTGAGAGAATTCCCATTTGGCACAGCTCACCCATTAGCAAACCGTATTCATGGGAGTCCGTCTTAATTTTTGATAAATCATATTTCTCATTTATATATGCTTTTTGTTCATTCGTCAAAGCTTTTAACTGAGATAGTGGATTTTGAAAATCTTCAAGATCTTTAACAGTTCTTAATACTGGCAAGCATCCTTCTTGACACGCTCTTATTTCTGAGGCACTGAGTGTCGGTCTGTTTTCGCTAGAAATTTGATAAGTATCAAAATCTTTTTTCAATTCATTGGTTTTTTGTTGAAATAGCTTTTTGAAGTCATCTGTTTTCTTAAGCGAACTTTTGTTCTTTATATAATTCTGATAAAACTATTCTGTATACACCCTAGGGATATGTAAATTATAAACTATTATGGAAATATTTGCAATTAAATTTGAGGGTTTAAGAAAGTTTTAAAAAAATTATCGAAAATTTAAAGTAAATAATTTTTCAGAGATTTTTTCCATGGAATCCAACACAAAATGCAACGCAACTTTTGCAAGATTTTCGTTGGCATATAAACGAAAGCAAAACAACACAAAAAGTCTATTTTAGGCACAAAAGAATCCTCAAAGTAACGAATAAAAGTTACCTTGAGGATTCTTTCAATGGCGATATAGTACCTTTCCCTTTTTGCTACGAAGTTTGCTGCAAACCCAGGCTAACTAACAAGCTTTGATCAACCCTTTGCATCATTTCTCCATCTAAGCGGCATACTTTTTCTTTTAGTCTTTGCTTGTCAATGGTACGAATTTGTTCCAAAAGGATTACGGAATCTTTAGGTAAGTCATACTTTGCAGCTGACAGAGGGATATGTGTTGGTAGCTTTGCTTTGTTCATCTGGGATGTAATGGCTGCACAAATGATGGTGGGGCTGTATTTATTGCCTACATCGTTTTGTATGATTAATACGGGGCGGATTCCCCCCTGTTCACTGCCCACTACCGGGCTTAGATCTGCAAAATAGATATCTCCTCTTCTAACGATCATAGGCTCACGCTCCGCTTAAAAATTCATCAGGCAGCAGAGGCATAGAAATATGTAGTAGTATTATTTGGCTTCTGTGCTGACTGCTACCATTATTGCCACGAATGTGGGCCTTTATTCTTCAATTACGAAAAGATCTTCCTCAAATTCAGGATTATATATAAATTCATCAAAATCCAAACGATACCGTTCATTCTCCTCGGCATCATATAAGACAAACCGTTTCGGCAAAAATGTCTCCCGGTCTACCCAAAGTTTTTCCGTGGCTAAGGTACCGTCAGAGCCTGGAATAACGGCTTCCAGAACAATACATTGGGATTCGTCCAAAGCAGCAGCCTCTACGCCCACGCCTTCAGACTGCATATAGTTTTTGATAAATTGCCCTAAAAATAATTCGTTTCGTTGCTGAGATTCGGGAACATCTTTTATCAGTTTGTTGTCTAATCTGGGGTTATACTGACAAATTCTTTTCCCATCGAAAACGGTATAGTTTCCGGTGACGCTATCGGGGGAAGTTAGCTCCAGACGATATTCCCCAGTTGACTTAGCATATTGCTTGGTGCCATAGACGGTTTCGCCTTTGTTGGAAGTGCGGGTGAGGGTGGCGGTACAGTAGTAGCCATCCATCTCGGCTAATTGCTTTTGTATTGTCTCCAGTTCTGATAAGGGTTCTTCTTTTTTACACCCACTAAGGCTAAAAAGAAGACACAGACTAAGACAAATGGATATTGCTTTTTTCATAATGAAAACCTCCTAATTGAAATCTGTATCATTTTATGAAAGGGACAAAAAATCTATGAGAAGAAGGAAATGAGAAAATATAGTTCTTTGAAAAAACAGCTTTTCTCTCTAAGAGAAGGGAAGGGTTTTTGAAGAATTTTGAAAGAAAACAGCGATAATTAATTTTAAAATGTTCAAAATTTTTTAAGGAAATATTGATTTTCCGGCGGAATAAAATTCCAATATTTTTTGTTTTTCCAGATGCTGGTTTGGGAATATTACAGATATATTAAATTTTTAAAATATAGGAGAAATGAAAAAGAAAAAGTGCTAGAATGTAAGTCTAATGTTGGTAGAAAACGTTTTTTTTGGAAAACGAAAAGGAACGAATTTCAAGAGAATGCGTCAATATAAATGATTTTTTGAATTTAAAGGAGAGTATAGAATGAAATATAGATTGGGCGGTTTGAAAAGATTAATGGGTGCCATATTGGCAGCGGTGCTGACGGTTTCGGCACCTACAATTTGGGCTTTTGGTGCCACTACATATTATGACCAGAAAACGGAGCAAACAGTAACCAGGGGTGTGGAATACGAAAAGAGCAGCCGTATGACGGATGCGGGTATTCAGAATTTGTATGTATTGAAGGTGGATTTAACGGAAAGTACTTTGGAATTCAAGGAAGTGGAAAGTACCGTTGAGTATGGATTGAAAGAAACGGTGAAAAAACTTTTGTCGGATAACGGTGCTCTTGCAGGCGTGAATTCGGATTTTTTTGGTATGACCGGGACTTATTCAGCACCCTTTGGCGCAGTTATGAATGATGGAGAGATTGTTTCAGCCGGAACATCTTTAAACCATGATGGGGATCAGTATGTATCTTTTTTCATGGATGAAGACGACAATCCCTTTTTTGACTATTTTAAAATGACAGCGACTTTTACAAATGGTGAAAAAGCAATGGAACTTGCATCCATCAATAAGGTTACTTCCATGGTTTTTCCTATTTATTTTGACAGACAGGCGTCGGAAAGTACGGCAGATTTAGATAAACGATTTGGAGGACTTGTAAAGTTTGTGGTGGAGGATGATGAGATTACTTATATTTCACAGCCGGGTGAAACGGTAGCTGTTCCCGAGGACGGTTACCTGATTGTTATGAGTAAGGATTATCGTACCAACGCAGCAAGCACATTTCAGGTGGATGATGAGATTACACTTAATATAAATTCATCCATTGATTTAGATGATAAGGAATTTGGATTTGGCGGCGGTGGCAAGTTATTAATTAATGGCACTGAAGCACCTGCGACTTCTATTGTGGCAAGCGGGCGCCAGCCAAGAACTGCGTTTGGTCTTTCTGAAGATGGAGAAACTGCCATTTTTATGGTTGTAGATGGTCGTGGAGACAGTGTTGGTGTAACGCACAGTGAAATGGCAGCTTATATGAAAGCGTATGGTGCATATAATGCCATGCATTTAGATGGGGGCGGTTCCTCAACAATGGCTGTAAAAACAGTAGAGGATACCCAAGTGACAGTAAAAAATATTGTTTCCGATGGCTCTGAAAGAAAGGTAATCAATGCAGTGGGCATTTTCCAGAATGCAGAAAAAGGGGACATAGAGGAAATTGTAGTTTCACCGTCTATGATGCGTACGGTTCCCAATAAGACAATGACTTTTACCGTTTATGGCTTAGACGAGTATTATAATCGAATTGAAATTCCTGTGGATGAGGTGGAGATGCAGGCAATCGGTGTGGACGGAATGTGGAATGGATATGATTTTACCCCATCTGAAAGTGGGAATTTTGCAGTTACCGCAATTTATAAAGAGTTAGCCGCATATTCTGCCGGCGTGGTTTCTGCACAAACGGGTAGGTTAAAGCCTTCTGCTGATATTAAGCTGAATGGGGCAGGAGGAACGGCTACGGTTGCTATGCAAGTGATTGACACCGACGGCTTTAGCCATTGGGTGTCAAAGACAACACAATATGAGGTGGCAGATCCTTCTATTGGCACAATGAAAGAAAATGTATTTACAGCATTAAAAACAGGATCTACATATATTAAATGTACGAGAGATGGACAAACGGCGTATATTGCAGTAACCGTTGGAGACAGTAAGGCTGTGACAACGCCCAAAGCTACATCAGCAGCAGATCCTTTGCAAAAAACAGTTTCGAAAACCAATGATGGAGCATATTACCTGAACATTATCGGTACTGTTACTTATACAGGGGATGGAAAGATTGATGACAACACTTATGCAGATGCGAGAACGAAAGCAAGAGATACCGTTGATTCTAATGCAGAGGTAGCCATTTACGGTGGCAAGAGTGATATTAAAACTTCACCAAAGCTAGATACTTTGAGTTGGACAGGAGGATATCGGTTCTTAACCAGAGGCGGTACAAGTGTTGCTATGGTTTCTGCGGCAAGTGGCGGCATTCGTGCTACAAATGCTTCTCAGTATGCAAACTTAGCAAGGGATTTGGATGCTTCGGATAACAGTACCATTGTGATTATTATGGATAAAACTCCGGGAGATTTTACATCAGCAGCTGAAACAGCATATTTCCGTGGAATTTTAAATAAGTATATTTCTCAGGGTAAAGCTGTTTTTGTGGTTTCTTGCAGCGGCGTGGGACAGTGGAGTTCTGTGAAGGACGGCATTCGTTATATTAATCTTCCTAGTCTTTGGAAAAATGATGGCAGTGTGAACGGCAACTTTAGCATGCTAAAATTACGTGTGAATGGACAAGAAGTTTCTTACGAGGTTGCAAAGGTATAAGATTATTTTAAAATTGCAGTGTTTTATTGTAAATTTGGGCAAAATAAGGTAATATTAGGTGGGTGGAGATAAAACTCGACCCATCTTGTGTGTTTGCAAAAGAATTGGCTTCCTAAAAGGAGGCCCATCTGACAGGAGAACAAAAATATGTCACAAAAAGGCAATCAGGCAGTGAAGGCTGTCAGCTTAATGATGATTATAACATTGACAGGAAAAGTTCTTGGCTTGGTTCGAGAACAGTTTCTTGCCGCAAATTATGGCTTGGGAATGGAAGCATCGGCATTTATGGTTGCCAGCCGAATTCCCAGGACTTTTTTTGATGCGATTTTTGCATCGGCTATTTCAGCAAGCTTTATCCCTATATTTAATGAATATCTGAAAAAAAGAGGAAGGGAAGAAGCTTTTTCTTTGGCAAACCGATTTATTACGCTGATTTCCACGGTAACAGTGCTCATGATGCTTTTGGGAATGGTCTTTGCCAAACAATTTGTATGGTTATTTGCAATTGGCTTTGATGCCCAGACGGCAGAATTAAGTGTGTCCCTTTCCAGACTTTTGTTTCCTACTATTTTATTTACAGCCATGGCTTTCTCCTTTGTGGGGATTTTACAATCTCTGGATGAATTTAATATACCAGCGGCAATCAGCGTGGCATCAAATTCCATTATCATTTTCTATTTTATATTTTTCAACGATAAGTTTGGTATATATGGTTTGACTTCTGCCTTTTTAATTGGCTGGGCCATGCAGGCATTTATTCAAATTCCGTCTCTACAAAAAAAGGGTTATTGGTACAGACCGAATTTCCATTTTCGTGACGAGGGTCTGAAAAAAATAGGAAAGCTAATGTTACCGGTTATGATTGGTACTTGGGTGCAACCCATTAACTTTATGATAAACTGTCGTTTTGCCTCACAGCTTTTTGACGGCAAACAAAAGGTAGCGGCATTGGAATACGCCAACAATTTATATACCATTATTGTAGGAGTATTTGTTTTGGCTATTGCCAATTTGATTTTCCCTAAACTTTCCCGTATTTCTGGGGAAGAGGATAAAATTGAATTTGGAAATACGATAAAAGTTACATTACGTTCGATGATGTTTTTATTGATTCCTATGATGGTTGGGATGATGGCGCTAAGCCGTCCTTTGGTGGCACTTATTTATGAAAGAGGTAATTTTGGTGCAGACGGAACCCTTTTAACCTCCTCTGCGCTTTTCTTCTTTTCTCTTGGTGTTATGGGTTATGGAGTACAAACAATTTTAAGCAGGGCTTTTTATGCCAATCAGGATGGGAAAACACCCTTTTATTCCGGCGTTGTATCCGTCGTAACCAATGCAGTGTTATGCCGATTGTTCATAGAGTCCATGGGTCTTGGCGGGTTAGCCTTAGCAGCGGCAGTTTCATCTTTAGTTGCTGCGCTGGTGCTTTTGGTGCCTGCCATAAAGCGCTACCCTGAAATAATAGACAAAAAACTAGTTATGAGTTTTGGTAAGATGGCTATGTGCGCTGGGGTGATGCTGATTTTTGTACTGGGAAGTTTTCGTTTCTTGGAACCCAGAGTGGGAGCGGGACTGATCGGCCGTTTTCTTGCTCTAGGCATTCCTACGGGTGTTGGTGCCTTTGCTTATATTATGATGGCGTTTGTTTTAAGGATTGATGAGGGGCGAATGGTATTTTCTACCCTTGGAAAGCTGAAAAACCGAGGAGTTTTAAAAACTGAAGGTAGTCAAGGAGGCAGAAAAGAAAGAAAGCAGAGAGGATATTTGCGTATGTTCCAAAGGATTTCCTGGATAATTGAAGACAGTTTATGCTATAGGGTATTAGAAAAAATAATTATAACAATCATGAATATCTGGATGGGAAGTTTTACCTATGCCTGTTATCGCAGCATTTGTGACAGGGTGGGCAATGCTTTTTGGCAAAGTGGTATTTTAGGCTTTTTTCGAGCAAATTGGGATGCTGTACTGGGGAGCTGGCAGGGAATTATTCCCAAAACCTGGCGCAGACTGACGGTACTTTCGGGGAAAGCTGTGAAAGAGCGAAAAAATCCCTTTGCGTCAGCACTGGCAGAGAGTTTTTTCCTACGGCTGTTTAACCAGAATTTTATTATTTTGTGTTTATGTGCTATCGTATTTGCCATTCCTATTTTGCCTACCATGCTTTTGGCGTTGCTTTCCCTTGGCACTCTGGGGGTTTATATCCTAAATCTTTTTATGGGACGCATTCGGGTGCAGAGAACAAGCTTGGTCAGTGTTTTCCTTGGACTTTTTGGTGGTTGCTTTATTTATGGCAGTCTTACAAGTTATCATTTTCCCAAATCTTTGCAGGTTATGGCGATTTTCTTGATTTTTATGTCTATGTTTTTTGTTGCCAAGGATTGTGTTGACACAGAAGAAAAACTGGATTTTGTTCTTTTTGTAATGATTTCAACGGGTGTTTTGATTGCCCTTTATGCTGTATATCAATATGTAGTGGGTGTTGAAATGGATGCCGCTTGGGTGGATGCGGAAAGCTTCAATATCCGTACCCGTGCCTATGGAACATTCAATAATCCCAACGTTTTAGGGGAATATTTAATATTAATCGGGTCTTTGGCGGCAGGAATGCTTTGGAAGGTACGCAATTGGTTTGGAAGAATTTTCTATGCAGGTTGTTTCGGCGCTATTTGTTTGGGACTTTTGGCTACAAACTCCAGAGGCGCAATGCTTGGTTTGATGTTTTCGGCGGGGTTATTTGTGCTTTTAGCGGAGCGCAGGTTGATACCCTTGGGATTGGCTGGACTTGCTGCTATGCCCTTTGTTTTGCCGGCATCTCTTTGGGCAAGACTGGCAAGTTCCTTAACCATGAGCGATTCCTCATCACAGTATCGTCTTTCCATTTATCAGGCGGGACTTGATATCGTAAAACAGTATTGGCCCACCGGTATTGGCGTAGATGCTTTTAATCAGGTGTATCCCTTGTTTTCCTTAGAGGCAGCCAATGCGTATCATGTACACAATTTATTCCTTCAGGAGTTTATTGAATTGGGTTTCCTTGGTTTTATTATTTTAATTTTCCTATGTTTCCTCTTTTTTCAAAAGCTATATAGCAGTATGAAAAAAGTTCCAAAACGATTTCTGATGCTTTTGGCAGCCTTTTTCGGAGGGTTTGCTGGATTACTATTACAAGGAATGACGGACCATATTTGGTTTGATTATAGTATTGTTTTGCTATTCTGGTGCTTTCTTGGCATAGGCATGGCAAGTGTGAGAGTGGGTGAAAAGCAGTGGAAAAAAGAAAAATAAAGGTGTTTCATGTTTTGACCGACCGCAATGTAGGCGGTGCAGGTAGATGGCTTTTAAACTATTTGAAACATCATGACCGAGATCAGTTTGATGTATGGGTTATTTTACCCAGCAACAGTGCGTTGTACCCTGCGGTGACAGCATTGGATGTGGCGGTCATTCCTATGAAAGATATGGCGGACAAATCCTTTGACAAAAAGGCGGGAAAAGCCCTTTTTCAATTGTTTCAGGAAGAAAAACCGGATATTGTCCATACCCATGCCAGTCTGACGGCAAGAATGGCGGCGAAGAAGGCTGGCGTGCATAAGATAATCAATACGAAGCATTGTATGGAATCGGCTCCAGGGTCACTACCAAAGAAAATTGCAAGAAGAATGTTGAATAAGAGATATAGTGATATAATCATTGCTGTGAGCAAGGCGGTAAAGCACAGCATGGTAGCTGGTGGAACAGACCCTAAGCAGATTGTGACTATTTTCAACGGGATAGATGGGATTGAACCAATTTCCCAAGAAGAAAGGGCGGAAATTCTTTTGTCCTATGGCGGTAACCCGGATAAAAAAGCAGTGGGGATTGTGGCTAGGCTGGAAGAAGTAAAAGACCACAAGACATTTTTGCTTGCTGCCAAAGAGGTTTTACGGCATCACCAAGACATCATGTTTTATATTATCGGTGACGGTACGCTAAGGGATTCTTTAGAAGAAGAAGCAAGGGCGTTGGATATTTATGGAGATATCATTTTTACCGGGTTTGTAAAAGATGTGGAGAAAATAGAAGGAGCACTGGATTTAAGCGTAATTACGTCGAAGCAGGAAGCCCTTTGTTTGTCGGTGATTGAGTCTATGAGTGCGGGAATTCCTGCCATTGGTACGGACAGCGGTGGTGTGAATGAAGTGATCCGCCATGGTGAAAATGGATATCTTGTGTCGGTGGGAGATTGGAAGGCATTGGCAGAACGGATTTTAGAAGTCCTTGCGAGTGAGGAGAAACACCTAAAATTTGGTGAGAATGCAAAGGCTTGGGTACAGGAAAATTTTACTGCCCGAAAAATGACGTCAAAGATTGAGAGACTCTATTTGGAGGAAAAAAAATGAGAAAAAACAGAAAACTATTTGGGATATTCAATATAGTGGATATCATATTAGTTCTCCTTGTCATTGTGGCGGGGGTCATTGGTTTTAAACTGTTTATGGGCGGCGGTCAAGAAAGTGCTACTGCAACGAAAACATATACCTACGTTGTTGAGGGGCGAGAAGTGTTGGATGAAACAGCCCAGATGCCTGTAGTGGGAGAGAAGGTCTTCAACAGTTCTACCGCTGTATATTTAGGGGTTGTGAATGAGGTTACCTCTGTACCCTATAATGAGATTATTTATAGCAAGGAAATTGGGGCATATCAAAAATTACCCGTAGATGGATATAGTGACATCTTACTGACTATTGAAGGCAATGGGACAGAAACGGAAAAGGACATTACTGTGGAGGGTACTACGGTTAAAGTCGGCATGGAATTAAATGTGAAAGGCAAAGGATATGCTTTCAAGGGGTTCGTTGTCGAAGTAAGGGATGGTGAATAAGGATGACCCAAAGAAGACCAAATGTGGTAGATATATTGATTTTACTGAGTTTAGTAGCTGTGGTCGTTTTGGCTATTTTAAAATTAGGTGTGGTAAATCATATGGAATCCTCTAAAGCTGAAGAGGCAGGGACTGCGACAACATATACCGCTTTTGTGGACAAGGTGCGAATGCCTACGGTGAATGCGCTGCATGAAGGGGATTTGATTTTTGATGATAAAACAGGAGTTTGCATCGGAGAAATAAAAACCGTTTCCTTTGAGCCTTTGGTTTATAATTTACCTGATGGTTCCGGCGGTATGGTTCGGGCAGAGTATCCTGACTACTATCGAGTAACAATGACTATCGAGGGCTCTGTCCTTGAAAAAGAGGATGGATATTTTGTGGATGGTGTTGTGGAGTTGAAGGTGAACTCTGAAATGGACGTTTTTACAAAGTATGCAAAACCTACAATCAAAGTTACAAATATTGAGATGTGACAGGCGGGGTGGATATGAAGTATAAGGTATTAATGGCTTTAATGGGGTTGGAAATTGGTGGAGCCGAAACGCATGTGGTGGAGCTTTCAAAGGAATTAAAGAAACAGGGATTTGATATTGTTGTGGCTTCCAACGGCGGTGTATACGAAAAAGAGTTGGCAGAGGTGGGAATTAAGCATTACAAGGTACCCATGAATCAGCGAAACGTATTAAAAATGATAAAATCCTACTTTTTATTGAAGAAAATAATACGTAAAGAAAAGATCGATATTGTGCATTCCCACGCAAGAATTCCCGGCTTTATTTGCGGATTGTTATTTAAAAAAGAGAGATTTACATTTGTTACTTCAGCCCACTGGGTATTTTATACGGGAATGGGTTTGAAATATTTAACAAACTGGGGGCAGAAGGTTGTTGCAGTAAGCGAGGATATACGTAGGTATTTAATTGAGAATTACCATGTACGCAATGAGGATATTTTTGTAACCATTAATGGGATTGATACAGATAAGTTTTCCCCTAAAACAGATGGCAGCAAAATTCGTGAGGAATTTGCTCTGAAGAAAGAGGAACCAACTTTGGTTTATGTCAGCCGTATGGATGAAAGCCGTGCTTTGGTGGCAAGACAACTGATTGCCCTTGCGCCGGAGCTTGCGAAGGTGATTCCCGGGCTTAGAATGATAGTCATTGGCGGCGGTGACGTTTATGATGAACTTTTGGAAAAAAGCAATGAGGCAAACAGAAAAATCGGCAAAAAATGTATTACAATGACTGGAGCCAGAACGGACATTAACGAATTAGTAGCAGTGGCAGATGTTTTTGTTGGTGTGAGCCGTGCGGCGCTGGAGGCCATGGCTGCGGAAAAGACTACCATAGTTGCCGGTAACGAAGGTTATATCGGTATTTTCGGCCGGGACAAGCTGGAACTTGCCCAGGAGAACAATTTCTGTTGCCGCGGATGTGAATTATCCACGGAAAAGCAGTTATATCAAGATGTGGTTTATGCTTTTAATCAAATGACGAAAGAACAGCGTCAGCAGGTGGGTGCCTATGGCAGAGAGGTTATTTTTCAATACTATTCCGTATCGAAAATGGCGTTGGATTGTGTAAAGGCCTATGATACGGCATGGAAGGAAATGCATACAACACAGTACCATGTGGTTATGAGTGGTTATTATGGTTTCAACAATACAGGTGACGAAGCAATTATGATTTCCATGCATAAGAACATTCAGGATATGGGGGATAACTACCACATTACCGTACTTTCCAATAATCCTGCGGGTACCAGAGAAAAATATGGCATTGAAGCGGTATATCGTTTTGGTTTTTGGGAGGTCTTGCGTGCAATTAAGGGCTGTGATGTTCTTTTAAGTGGCGGCGGTTCTTTGCTACAGGACAGTACCAGTACCCGTTCTTTAATGTACTACCTTTCTATTACAGTTGCGGCTAAGATGATGCGAAAAAAAGTAATGCTTTATGCCAATGGAATTGGCCCAGTTTCGGGAAAGCGAAATAGACGATTGGTAAAGCAAGTTGTAAATCGTGCGGATTTAATTACGTTGCGGGAAGAAAACTCTTATGAGGAATTGCTTTCCATGGGTGTCAATGGGAAAAAATGTTTTGTAACAGCAGACCCTGTATTTACAATGGATTGCATCTCCAAAGAGGAAGCTAGAACGCTTTTAGAAGCGGAAGGAATTCCTTTGGACAAACCCTTGGTTGTGGTTTCTGTGAGAAACTGGAGAGAAATGGATCGGTTCATCGACCGTTTTGCCAAGCTATGCGATACCATTGTTGAAGAGTATGATAGAACCATCGTTTTTTTAGCAATGCAGATGCCAAATGATATTACAGTGAGCGAAAAGGTTCGCAAGAAAATGAAGCAGAATGCTCATATATTACGAAATAATTACTCTCCTTATGAGATTATGGGAGTTATCAGCATGGCTGATTTCATTTTAAGTATGCGCTTGCATACCCTAATATTTGCTGCACGGCAAAAAGTACCCCTTGTGGGATTTATTTATGATCCAAAAATTGAGTATTATTTGGAAAAACTAGAGATGCCAAGCGGAGGTAAATTAAAAGAATTTGATATGGGGAAAACTTTGGAAATGGTGGATGACATTATCCATAACAGAGGGAAATATATTGAGATTTTAGAAGAGAAGGAAGCATTATTGGAAGGACAGGCACACCAGAATGAAAAATATTTGGCGAAGCTTTTAAGGCATGGAAGAGGGCGAAAATAATGAGAAAAATCACGCAGGTTTTAAATGTACCCTTTGATGCAGTCACAATGAAAGAAGCAGTGGCAAGGGTGAAGGTACTTATGAATGGTGAGGGCCAGCATTTTATCTGTACACCAAACCCGGAAATTGTCATGGACGCCCAGAAGGACAAGGAGTTAATGTCTATTTTGCGGGAGGCGGACATGGTGGTGCCTGATGGAATCGGTGTAGTCTGGGCATCAAAATACAGCTCCATTCGTTTGAAAGAACGGGTTGCCGGATATGATTTAACTCAAAATCTTTTTAATGAATTTGCAGGAACGGATAAAACGTTTTACTTTTTTGGCGGAGCACCAGGCGTTGCGGCGGATGCAGCCAGAAAAATGAGGCATAAGTATCCGGGCCTTAAAATTGTAGGGTTGCATAACGGATATTTTGATGGGAAAGAGGAAAAAAAGATAATTCATGACATAAAAAACTTATCTCCGTCCATACTGTTAGTAGGACTGGGAGCACCAAAGCAGGAAAAGTGGATCTATGATAACATGCGTCTTCTTGGTGCAAAGGTTTCCATTGGCGTAGGCGGAAGCTTTGATGTTATGGCGGGAAATGTAAAACGGGCACCGAGACCATTTCAAAAGCTTGGTTTGGAATGGTTTTACCGTTTGATTACGCAGCCCACCAGATGGCGAAGAATGATGCGCTTACCAATATTTGCTTTCACAGTCCTGAAAACGAGGAAGCGGAGATAACATTATGTCTGAAAAGAATATAGAGGATTTGGTTTTAAGTATATGCGGTACATTAATCATGGCGGTAGGGATACAATGCTTTTTAGAGCCGGCGCATTTGGTTGCGGGGGGCGTAACGGGTATTGGTATTATGCTGAATGCGGTAACAACGGAACGATTTGGGATTCCTACCCCTCTTTGGTTTGTGAATGTGACTTTAAACTTCCCTCTTTTTCTTGCAGCTTGGAAGATGCAGGGAGGTCGATTTGTTGGGAAAACAATTATGACCTCTCTTTTATTTTCATTTATGCTTTTTTTAGTTCAGGGTATTAATTTTTATACGGGGGATCTAATATTATCATCGGTGTACGGCGGTGTGCTGGTGGGGATCGGACTTGGGTTGGTGTTGCGATGCGGTGCAACAACAGGCGGGGTTGATTTGGCGGCATACCTAATGCAGATGGTTTGGCATAGACCATCCATTTCAAAAAAAATATTCATTATGGACTCAGTGGTTATTTTTTCCGGTATGATTATGTTTGGGAGCATTAACGGTTTATATGCGATTCTTTCTGTATTCATAACGGAAAGATGTACCAAATGGGTCATAGAAGGGGGCGAGGCCGTAAGGGGGGCTATCGTGATTTCTGACAAGGCCAAAGAAATCGGTGGAATATTAAATTTGAGATTGAATCGAAATGTAGTTGCATTTTGCACAAAAGGTACCCTTGGTCAACCAGGGGAGGAAATCCTATTTTGTATTTTTTCCCAGAAGGAGATCCAAGCGGCAAAAAGCATTATCATGAATATTGACCGAAAAGCCATTTTTTTACTTACGGATATTCGGGAAGTTTTAGGAGAAGCTGCAATCACAAAGTAAAAAATACTAAGATTTTTATTTAGCTGCGCACCGAGATAAATACAAAAAACATAGTGGGTGGTACAGTTTAAATAAAAAAAACAAGCCATTTTTATATAAAATTTATCTTTAAAGAGAATTTGTATGTTTTTTTTGCAAATTCCCTTTATTTTTTTGTGATTTTATTATAAAATGTGTTTAGGCTATTTTATCAATAGACAAAGAGGTTACTTTTCGTCATATTTTACAGGCTAGCGGGTAAATTAAGGTTGGCTGATTTTTTAGGATAAAGAGGCATAAAAATACGAGTTTGAGGTGAGCGCGCAATGATTTCCAATCAGATTTTGCAAAGTACAATTGATGGTTTAAAAAACATCACACGCAAAGAGTTAAGTGTAGTCGAAAAAGAAGGGAAAGTAATCGCCACAACAGAAGAAAACATGATCGGCCGACAGATTGATGCAGTTGAGAATTTTATTAGCTCTCCTGCCGAAAGTCAGTTAATTTTGGGATATCAATATTTCAAAATCTATGACAATGGTGTGCCCGAGTATGTCATCCAGGTAAAGGGCGAGGATGAGGCAGGTTACCAGATTGGTAAAATTGCTGCTTTCCAGATTCAAAGTTTACTGGTTGCCTACAAGGAAAGATATGACAAAGACAACTTTATTAAGAATTTACTCCTCGATAATTTGCTTTTGGTTGATATTTACAGCCGTGCGAAAAAGCTACATATCGAAAACACTGTTCACCGCATCGTTTATTTGATTGAAACAAATATTGATAAGGAAATGAATGTTGTTGAGATAGTAAGAAGTATTTTCCCGGCGAAAACCAAGGATTTTGTTACAGCTGTAGACGAGCATAGCATTATTTTGGTAAAAGAATTAAAAGATAAAGAGTCTTCTGAAGATATTGATCGCATTGCCAAGAGTATTGAAGAAACCCTGAATGCGGAAACGAATAGTCGTGTTTATATTTCCAGCGGTACCATTGTTAGTGATTTAAAGGATGTTTCTCGTTCCTATAAAGAAGCAAAGATGGCTTTGGAAGTAGGAAAGATTTTTGAAACAGAAAAATATATCGTAAATTACGAAAAATTGGGAATTGGTCGTTTGATTTATCAATTACCTTTGCCCCTTTGCCGTATGTTTATCAAGGAAGTACTCCATGGTCTGACGATGGATGATTTTGATGATGAGACATTGGCAACGGTAAACAAATTCTTCGAAAACAACTTGAATGTTTCAGAAACAAGCCGTCAGCTATATATCCATAGAAATACTCTGGTTTATAGATTGGACAAGCTTCAGAAAATGACAGGCTTGGATTTAAGAAACTTTGATGATGCAATTATTTTCAAGATTACTTTGATGGTAAGCAAATATATGATTTATATGGATAAGATGGCGTATTAAGGGCTTTTTAATTTCATCTGAAAAATTCTTTTTTAATATGGATCAGTATTAGTAATAAAGCAGGTATTTTTTGGTAGGTTATACCACAAAGATACCTGTTTTTTTGTGGCGGTTGGGTTTGGGAAAAGTTCGAAAAATGCCTGAAACAATGATGATTTCGATAAATAAGGATTGAAATATTTCTAAAAATAAATTTCGAGTAATTTTTTTCCCTAACAAATTTTTAATAAATTCGCAAAAACCATAGGGTTGTTCACCACTGTATTTTATGCTATACTGGATGATGCATTATAAAAGAAAAAGACGAAATATGAAATATTTGTTCATATTTTCTTAAAATTTTGTAGGAAAGGAAGATACGTTAATGATTTGGCTCAATAACGTAACGAAAACATACCCAAATGGCTCTCGCGGTGTGGAAGATTTAAATTTACATATTGAAAAGGGAGATTTTGTGTTTATTGTTGGCTCCAGTGGTTCGGGGAAATCTACCCTAATTAAACTCCTTTTAAAGGAGTTAGAGCCTACGTCGGGGGATATTACAATAAACCGTGTAAAAACAAATGAATTAGGCAGGAATCAAGTTCCTTATCTTCGCCGTAACTTAGGCGTTGTTTTTCAGGATTTTAGGTTGTTACCCAATAAAACGGTATATGAAAATGTTGCATTTGCAATGCGAGTAATTGAAGCACCTAACCGTATTATTCGCAGGAATGTTCCGGCAGTGTTGGCCTTGGTTGGTCTTGGCAAAAAGGGTAGGAGTTATCCCAATCAGCTTTCCGGTGGGGAGCAGCAGAGAACTGCTTTGGCCAGGGCAATTGTAAATAATCCTCCTATTTTAATTTGTGACGAGCCTACAGGAAACCTTGACCCTGAAACGGCGTGGGGGATTATGCAGCTGTTAGATGATATTAATAAACGAGGAACTACCATTGTAATGGCAACCCATGCAA
Organism: Anaerotignum sp.; assembly: GCF_030625865.1. Taxonomy (GTDB): domain Bacteria; phylum Bacillota; class Clostridia; order Lachnospirales; family Anaerotignaceae; genus Chakrabartyella. Next base: position 166,672 of record NZ_DAOUQB010000001.1, read on the forward strand.
GGGATATTGTGGATGATATGCAAAAAAGAGTTGTTACATTAAAGCAAGGACATATTGTTAGAGATATTAAAAAAGGTGGTTATTGTGATGAGGCCTAGTACAATTAAATATTTTTTAAGAGAAGGCCTTAGCGGATTAAAGAAAAACCTACTGATGACAATGGCATCTATTGTAGCAGTTATGGCTTGTATTTCTATAATGTCTTTTTCTTATTGTGTTGCTTCAAATTTACAACATATACTACAGCAGATGGAAGATTCCATTGGGATTTCTGTTTTTATAGGAGGTAATCCTACCAGCCAGGAAATTGAGGACATGAAAAGCAGGATATCAGAAATAGACCATGTATTGGATGTTCAATATATTTCTCCCGGGGATGCATTGGAAGAGTTGAAAGCCGACTGGGGTGCAGATGAGGATATTTTTGTGGGATTGGATGATTCCAACAATCCACTGTCCCATTCTTTTCAGATTACTTTAGACAAGATTGAAAGTCAGAACAGTGTTTTGGATGCCTTGAAGGGAATTGATGGCATTGATAATATTCGCCATGGGCAGACAGAAACAGAGCTGATTATGAAGGCCAGCAGGGTATTTAATATTGCAGGAGTTTTAGTAATGCTGATCTTAGGTATTATTTCTGTTATGATTATTATGAACACCATTCGAATTTCTGTTGTAAACCGAAGAGTTGAAATCAACATTATGAAGTACGTTGGGGCAACGGACTGGTTTATTCGATGGCCGTTTATTATCGAGGGCGTGATTATTGGTGTGGTTGGTGCAATCATTCCTCTGCTGATAGGAATACCCATCTATGCAAAGGTTATTAGTGCTTTATACAGTTATTTCCCGGTAATTAAAATCATTCAATTTAGGCTTGTGGGGGATATTTTTATTGTGTTATTCCCTATGGCATTGCTCTTTGGAATCCTTTTGGGAATTATCGGCAGCGTAACATCTATTCGTAAACATTTGCGGGTATAAATAATAGGAACCATCCTGTCGGGAGGGATTTTTAGGAAGGTATGGCTTTGGCAAGATTTTGCAAGGCATTTCCTGAAAGGAACTTGGATAGGGTGGTTTTTGCAATTTGTGTTGCGGTATGTTTTTCATTTAATATTCATAGGATAAAAGAAAGTCGTAAGAGAATGAGGCGAGAAGATTGAAGAAAAAAGATTTCTGGAAAGGATTTGGCGCTGCGATAGCGGTGATGGTGGTTTGTGTATTGGTTTGGAGAACTGCACTGGTTCAGCAGTGGATACCTTGGCAGTATTTACCTTTTGACATAGGAATGTCAAAGTCAGCAAAAATGAATTTAGTGGAAGACTTTTTAGACAAATATTATGTGGATGATTATGATAAGGACATGGTAAAAGAGGGGATGTATGCGGGGATGTTAGCCGGTGTTGGCGACAGGTATACATACTATTTAACGGCGGATTATTTAAAACAGTACTTAAGGAATAATAATGGTCATTTTGAAGGAATAGGTGTGAAGGTATATCAAACAGAAGACGGCGAAGTCACTGTATATGCGTTGATGGAAGGATACCCTGCGGAGCGTGCCGGTATTCTTGAGGGAGATGTGATTACAAAAATCGATGGTACGGATATTTCCGGTCTTACGCTCAATGAAATTGCAAACAAAATGCGTGGGCCGGTAGGCAGTACGGTGGATATTGAAGTTTCACGCCAAAGTGATGGATCGAACCAATCATTTACCCTCAAACGGGAGGATATTGTTGAAAAAAGCGTTGAAGGAAGAATGCTTGACGATGAAAAGGGGTATATTCGTATCAGCGGTTTTAAAGAGAATACATATGATCAGTTTATGGAGGCTTTAAATGATTTGCAATCTCAGGGGATGAAAGGGCTGGTTTTAGATTTAAGAAATAATCCCGGGGGATTGGTGCGAATTGTTTATCGTATTGGGGATGAGCTTTTACCTGAAGGGGTTATGGTATATACTGAGGATAAGAATGGAAAACGGGAAGAGCTTATTTGTGATGACAAATATTTAGATATTCCCATGGTCGTTTTGGTGAACGGGAATAGTGCCAGTGCTTCTGAAATTTTTGCGGGGGCAGCAAAGGATACGGGAGCAGGTACCTTGGTAGGTACACAAACATTTGGCAAAGGCTTGGTACAACGGTTATTTACCTTGCCTGACGGCTCGGGTTTAAACATTACAATACAGAAGTATTTTACACCAAACGGAACATCCATTCATGGAACGGGAATTACGCCAAATGATGTTGTTGAATTGCCGAAAGAATATGGGGATGGAGATACAGTTCCACAAGACGAAGATACACAATTAAAGGAAGGTATTCGTATCTTGGAGGAGAAAATTTAAAGAAAAAGAAAAATTAAAGCATTTTTTGTAAAAACATCTTTTCAGAATACTTGCTTTCCAGTATACTTAAAGAAAAATAGGATTTTAATTGACAAAGGAGCGTCACGATGTTCAACTTTATGAGTTTTGGCGAAAATATAGGTATTGACTTGGGGACCGCAAGTGTACTGGTTTATATCAAAGGGCAAGGGATTGTAATTCGAGAGCCATCAGTGGTTGCCATTGACAAAGATACCAACAGTATTATGGCTGTAGGGGAAGAAGCAAGGCGGATGCTGGGTAGAACACCCGGTAATATTGTGGCAATTCGTCCGCTACGAGAAGGTGTTATTTCTAATTATGATGTGACGGAAAAGATGTTACAATATTTTATTGAAAAGGCTCTTGGAAAGCGTTCTTTTGTAAAACCTACCATTGCTGTTTGTGTGCCCAGCAGTGTAACGGAAGTGGAGAAGCGTGCTGTTGAAGATGCAACAAGGCAGGCTGGTGCGAGACGCGTTCATATTATAGAAGAACCCATTGCTGCTGCCATTGGGTCAGGGATTGATATTTCAAGAGCATGTGGAAGTATGGTGGTGGATATTGGAGGAGGAACGACGGATATTGCGGTGATTTCTTTGGGAGGGGCAGTAGTAAGCCATTCCTTAAAAATAGCCGGTGATAATTTCGATGAAGCCATTATTCGCTATATGAGAAAAAAGCATAATATATTAATAGGCGAACGTACTGCAGAAGAATTAAAAATTGAGATTGGAACTGTTTTTGAACGTTCTATGCCTGTAAGTATGGATGTTAGAGGACGTAATTTAATTACGGGTTTGCCAAAAAATATTACGGTTACTTCCGATGAGATGTTGGATGCTTTGCTTGAATCGGCTTTGGCGATTACGGATGCAGTGCATAGTGTTTTGGAGCGTACGCCGCCAGAATTGGCTGCTGATATTTTTGAACGGGGGATTGTCATGACCGGTGGCGGCAGTCTATTATATGGTTTAGATAAATTAATACAAAGTAAAACGGGCATAAACGCAATGGTAGCCGAAGATGCTGTAAGCTGTGTTGCGATTGGAACAGGGCGGTATATTGAATTTATGGCTGACAATACCGGGGAAGAGAAAAAAGAAAAAATGAGATTTTTTTCAAGATAAAAAAAAGCAATTATAAGAAATTTTTCTTATAATTGCTTTTTTTGTGGAAATGATAACAGAATAGGACAAATGAAATATCAGCTTATCAAACAAGGCCACAGAAAATGGGTGTCAATAAAAGAGTGAATGTTTATGATTTAGTGCGATTAAAAGAAAGATGTATAAAACATCCAAGTTAATTTAAAAAAATGGATTTTTTTTGTCATATTTTATTATAAAAAAGGCGTATTACGTCAAAAAAAATATAAAACGTTTTTTTGCATAATTTATAACGGGAAAATTTGTGTAAAAATAAAGATAAAACTTCAAAAAAATACTACACAAAAGAAAAAAGTGTGTTATAATATCATCGTAAAACACGGTGATTCATGTTTTATTGTTCAAATAAATCGAAAAATCACCTGGTTTTTTATGAAAAGATGCCTCAAAGGCGAGGTAGTCTTTTAGAGATTTACGTTAAAACAAGGTTAAAGAAAAGACAAATGTAGGAGGCAATGAGTTATGAACGCTTATATGGCAAGTGTAATCGAACAGGTTAAAAAACGCAACGCTGGTGAGCCTGAATTCATTCAGACAGTAGAAGAAGTATTTCACTCTATTGAAAAGGTAGTGGAAACACATCCTGAATATGAAAAAACAGGTTTGTTGGAAAGAATAGTAGAGCCTGAAAGAGCTGTTTCTTTTAGAGTTACATGGGTTGATGATGCTGGCAAAGTGCAAGTTAACCGTGGTTTCAGAGTACAGTTTAGCAGCGCAATTGGACCTTACAAGGGCGGTCTTCGTTTCCATCCTTCCGTATATATTGGTATCATCAAGTTCCTTGGCTTTGAACAGATTTTCAAAAACAGCTTAACAGGATTACCTATCGGTGGCGGTAAAGGTGGTTCCGACTTCGATCCTAGAGGCAAGAGCGATATGGAAATCATGAGATTCTGCCAGGCTTTCATGACAGAACTTTACAGACACATTGGTCCTGACGTTGACGTACCTGCTGGTGACATTGGTGTTGGTGGTAGAGAAATCGGTTTCTTATATGGACAGTATAAGAGAATCAAAGGCGTTTGGGAAAACGGCGTTCTTACAGGTAAAAACCTTGAATTTGGTGGCTCTTTAATCAGACCTGAAGCTACAGGTTTTGGTGCTACTTACTATGTAAACGAAGTATTGACTCACTTGGGTGATACAATGAAGGGTAAGACAGTAGCAGTTTCCGGTTTCGGTAACGTTGCTTGGGGTGTTTGCCAGAAAGTAGCTGAATTAGGCGGTAAAGTTGTAACAATCTCCGGTCCTGACGGCTATGTATATGATCCTGATGGTGTTTCAACTCAGGAAAAAATTGACTATTTAGTAGAAATGAGAGTTTCCGGACGTGACCGTGCTCAGGATTATGCTGACAAATTTGGTTGCAAATTTGTTGCTAAGACAAAACCTTGGGAAGTAAAAGTTGATATCTGCATGCCTTGTGCGACACAGAACGAAATCAACATGGATGAAGCTCAGAAAATCATCAACAACGGCACAAAATACTACATTGAAGTTGCTAATATGCCTACAACAAATGAAGCATTGACATTCATTCAGAGCAAGGGCTTAGTTGTTGGTCCTTCCAAAGCTGTTAACGCTGGTGGTGTTGCAGTTTCTGCATTGGAAATGGCTCAGAACTCCATGAGATATAACTGGTCTGCTGAAGAAGTTGATGCAAAATTGAAAGGCATTATGAAGAATATCCACGCTGTATCTGTAGAAGCAGCTGAAGAATATGGTTTGGGCTATGACTTGGTAGCAGGCGCTAACATTGCTGGCTTCAAGAAAGTTGCTGCTGCAATGATGGCTCAGGGCTTGGTATAAGATAGTCAAGCTTTAAGTTTGGGATGTCAAAGGTGTCATCACAAATATTGAACGGTTTCAAAAAATCGGTTTAATTAAGGGTTAAACAGATGAAGAAGATGAAAAAATAGGTTGATTCCTAATAGATTACACCCCTGCGTTTTTGTGGGGGTGTTTTTTTAGGTGATTTAAGGTGAAAAGATATTTTTTAACTGATGTTTAGCAAAAAGCTTTATGTGAAGCGTAAAATGTTAATAGAAATTGCATAAAAATGCAAGAATAAATCTATCAAGGATATGTTTGATTAAGATGATTGACAGGAGATAAGGCGGTTAAAAGTGGTATTCTTAGAATAAATTAGTCGTTGCAATAAGCAAATGTGATGAGAAAATTTAACATTATTGTAATTGAACGTAAGACTACCTGACAGAAAAAATTTCTTAAAATTAAAGTGAATAGAATATTTTGTACAAAGGAAATGAACAATAAGGAAATGTTCTGTGATAAATGGCGAAACAAAAAAAGTGAGCAAACGCTCACTTTTTTTAAGTAAAAATTATTCGGGTTTAATTGCACCTGTAGGACAAGCACCAACACAAGTACCACAATCGATGCATTCAGCAGCTTTAATTTCAAAAACGCCGCCAGCTTCAACGATGCAGCCTGTTGGACATTCGCCAGCGCAAGCGCCACAACCAATACATTCAGGTCCGATTTTGTGAGCCATTATAAAACACCTCCTTCTTCATTCTACAATGCCTATTGTATATCAAAATATTACATTGTGCAAGGAATATTTCACTTTTTTTAAAGAAAAAAATATGAAAAAGTGTAATTTTATACAATAAACTGAATTCATTATTATTTTAGCATTATAAGAATAATTGAGGTATTTAAAACTTTATTTTTCTAATTTACATTATTAAATTGCGGTATCTCTGAGATTCACTACTTTGTTTGATAAGGAAGTATATGAATTATATGTTAAGGTGCAGAGATATGGAGGTAAGCAAATTGAATGAATATGTTTCTTGAATAAGGGTTTGGGAGTGATCTACTTTCATAAAGCATTCGTTTTGCACCAGTTTTATCCTATTAATAAGGAAAGGATTAGTAGCGTGGTTTTCTTTGATATGAAAATTTATTAATGCCGTACTATTTAGAAGTTTTTATAGGAGTTGCGATATTAGCATTGAAGCAGCAATTTACTTAAACAATATTGTTGGAAAAAAATTGATGATGTGGGTACTAATAAACCTGGGGTGTTTAACTAGAAAAGACAGGAAGATTGAATTTTGTCGACTTTTATGATATGATATTTCGGTATATGAGGAGCAAGGGGGATGAATAATGCATTACAGCTTTCATACAAAAGGGATTTGTGCCACAAAATTGGAATTTGATGTGGAGGATGGTGTAGTAAAAAACGTATCTTTTTTTGGAGGGTGCGATGGTAACCATAAAGGGTTGGCAGCATTGGCAGAAGGAATGACGCCTGATGAGGCTGCAAAAAAATTGAAAGGTATTACTTGTGGGACGAAAAAAAGTAGTTGCCCGGATCAGTTATCAGTGGCACTGGAGGAGTTCATGAAAAATCAGTAAAAGAATCTGATATACTACAAAATATACATGTTCTCAGAAAAAAGCAGATTTTTCACGAATTGTTATTGACATAAAAAGAGACTTGTGTTATTCTAAGTCTGAAGACGCAGGTCTTTTTTTTATGTACAAAAAAATATCATCAGTAACGGAGGTGGAAATCTTGAGAACAAGGATTACCTTAGCCTGCACAGAGTGCAAACAGAGAAATTACAGCACTACCAAGGACAAGAAAACTATGCCTGACAGAATGGAAATCAAAAAGTATTGTAAGTTCTGCAAAGCCCATACATTACACAAAGAAACAAAGTAAGTAAGGGAAATTCCGAAAAAGGAAGTGAACGTATGGAAGAAAAGCAAAACACCAACCAAACGAATGAAACAAAACAAGCAAAGCCTAAGCAAGTAAAGAAAAACAATGACAGAGATGGCTTCGCAGACTACAAGGCAGAATTTAAGAAAATTATTTGGCCCAGCCGTCCTGAAATTGCGAAGAAAACGTTTACCGTTATTGTTACTTCCCTAATTCTCGGTGTTATCATTTTCTGTATGGATTCGGTATTTTCAGCCGGATACAGTGCGATTATCGGACTTTTGGGTTAAAACAAATCGAGTAGAAAAAGGATGGTATTATGTCTGAAGAAATCAACAAGCCAGAAAAAATCAAAACTTCCGCCGAATCAAGATGGTATGTTGTACATACCTATTCAGGGTATGAAAACAAAGTAAAAGCCAATATTGAGAAAACGGTTGAAAACAGAGGAATGCAGGATCAAATTCATGAGATCAGTGTGCCTTTGCAGGATGTTGTTGAAATTAAAGATGGACAGAAAAAAACTGTTCAGCGCAAAGTATTTCCCGGCTATGTGCTGATTAAAATGATCATGAACGATGAAACGTGGTATGTAGTCAGAAACACAAGAGGCGTTACAAGTTTTGTGGGTCCCGGTTCTAAACCAGTTCCATTGACCGAAATGGAAGTTCGAGCTATGGGCATTGGTGGCGAGGTGGAAAATCTGGATGTGGCATTGGGCGATTCCGTTCGTGTTGTTTCCGGGCCTTTTGCGGATTCTGTTGGTCAGATCAAAGAGATCAATACCAATAAGAAAATCGTCATTGTCAGTCTTTCCATCTTCGGCAGAGAGACTCCGGTTGAGCTTGATTTCACTCAGATCGACAAGATTTAAAGTCAACGTTTCATAAGGCGGCAAGTCCGCTAGGTGGGAGGGAAAATCCCCGCTAATTACCACATTTATAGGAGGTGCCTATCATGGCAAAAAAAGTAACAGGTTATATCAAATTACAGATTCCAGCAGCGAAGGCAACACCCGCTCCTCCTGTTGGTCCTGCTTTGGGTCAGCATGGTGTGAATATCATGGGCTTTTGTAAAGAATTTAATGAAAGAACAGCTTCTCAGGCAGGTTTAATTATTCCTGTAGTTATCACTGTATATCAGGACAGAAGCTATACTTTTATTACAAAAACACCCCCCGCAGCAGTTCTTTTGAAGAAGGCTTGCGGCATTGAATCCGGTTCCGGTGTACCTAACAAAACAAAAGTTTCTAAAATTTCCAAAGCAAAAGTTATGGAAATTGCAGAGTTGAAAATGCCCGACTTGAATGCGGCGAATATTGATACTGCTTATAGTATGATTTGCGGTACAGCAAGAAGCATGGGTATCGTTGTTGAAGAATAATAGCCGACTGATTTGACGGCAGAAGTGGGAGGGAATTCTCCCGATATTACCACATAAGGAGGTCACGAAAGTGAAAAGAGGAAAAAAATATAACGAGGTTGCAAAACTCGTTGACAAGGCAATGCTTTACGATGCAAATGACGCAATCGAATTGGTACAGAAAACTTCTGTAACAAAGTTTGACGCAACCGTAGAAGCACATATTCGTTTGGGCGTTGACAGCAGACATGCTGATCAGCAGGTTCGTGGTGCCGTTGTTCTTCCACACGGTACAGGTAAAACAGTTCGTGTATTGGTATTTGCAAAGGGTGACAAAGCAGAAGAAGCTTTAGCAGCCGGCGCTGATTTCGTAGGAGCAGAAGATTTGATCCCCAAAATCCAGAATGAAAACTGGTTCGGTTTCGATGTTGCTGTTGCAACACCTGATATGATGGGCGTTGTTGGTCGTTTGGGCCGTGTATTGGGACCTAAAGGCTTGATGCCTAACCCCAAAGCCGGCACTGTAACAATGGATGTTACAAAGGCGATCAATGATATCAAAGCAGGTAAGATTGAATACCGTTTGGACAAGACAAATATTATTCATGTTCCCGTAGGCAAGGTATCTTTTGGTTCCGAGAAATTGGAAGAAAACTTCCAGACTCTGATGAGTGCTATCATAAAAGCAAAACCTACAGCAGCTAAGGGTCAGTATTTGAAGAGCGTTGTTATAACAACAACAATGGGCCCTGGTGTAAAGGTTAACCCTGCGAAAATTTCTGAGTAATCTCAAAGAAAGTTCTTGACGGAAACGTGTTTATCTTATATAATAAACAAGTTGAAAAGAAACAACCGAATAGTACCGTAGACAGCAGGTGCAAAGTTTTGCGTAAATCCTGCCGAGGAGATTGCTGAAATTGAGCTATAAGCCTCTTTGTCTATGTGCAAAGAGGCTTTCTTGATTTATATAAGGATTTAAGGAGGTGTAGATATGGCAAAGATTGAACAAAAGCAGGTCATCGTAAATGAAATTAAAGAAAAGCTGGACAAAGCAGCTTCCGTAGTAATGGTAGATGCTAGAGGCTTGACTGTAGAACAGGATACAGTTCTTAGAAAACAGCTGAGAGAAGCAGGTGTTGACTATAAGGTTTACAAAAACACAATGGTACACTTTGCAATTCAAGGCACTCAGTTCGAAGGGTTGGATGAGTACTTGGCTGGCCCCAGCGCATTTGCATTTAGCTATGAAGATGCTACAACAGCAGCAGCTGTCTTAAACAAAGTAGCAAAAGATGCAAAGGCTTTGGAATTCAAAGCAGGCGTTGTGGAAGGCGTTGTATATGATGCAGAAGGCATGAAGCTTGTTGCAGACATCCCTTCCAGAGAAGTATTGCTTTCCAAATTGTTGGGCAGCTTCAAAAGCCCTATGTCCTCTTTCGCACGCGTTATCGATCAGATCGCAAAGAAAGATGCGACAGCAGAATAATTTAATGCAACAAAGAATTACCTTTATTGGTAAGTGGAAAATAAAAATATCCTAAAATTAATCGGAGGTGCTTTAAAATGGCAAAATTGACAATTGAAGAAATTATTGCAGCTGTAAAAGAACTTACAGTATTAGAATTAAACGACTTAGTAAAGGCAGCAGAAGAAGAATTCGGTGTATCCGCAGCAGCAGGCGTAGCAGTAGCAGCAGGCCCTGCAGCAGCAGCAGCTGAAGAAAAAACAGAATTCGATGTTGAATTGACAGAAGTTGGCGCTGAAAAAATTAAAGTAATCAAGGCTGTTCGTGAAGTAACAGGTCTTGGATTAAAAGAAGCTAAGGAAGCTGTAGACGGCGCTCCTAAGGTTCTGAAAGAACAAGCATCCAAAGAAGAAGCTGAATCCATCAAAGCTAAATTGGAAGAAGTAGGCGCAAAGGTTACATTGAAGTAATTAAAAGCCAGAAGAAAACCCCTAAAACATTATGTTTTGGGGGTTATTTTTTATTTGAGTGTACTCTTACAACAGCACCAGAATAACACTGAAAAGTGATGCATAAGAAACGAAATAAGGCAATGCATAATGCCTTTGTTTTTGAAACCGTGTATAGTATAAAAAATATGAGCTTTTGAAAAAAATATTTTAAAGGAAAGTGCTTGTACAAGCTTTAAAGGCGTATTTGAAGACATTTATCCGTGTTATAGTGTTTTTCCATGGAAGACACTCCAAACAAGCCAATTTGGTGTTTTTTTAGGACATGAGAGAAGTTTGATAGGCCGATGCTATTGTAGGATTCAGTTGTAATCATTTTGGGTTGGCTTATACATAATAGTTTGTCAAATCTTAAATAATATGAAAAAATAAATAAACCTTTTAATTTGGGGTAATTTCTAACCAATATTAAAAGGTTTATCAGGTTATAGAGAAAAAATTGTAGGGCTTTGAGACGAGAAATCCACAATGAAAGCCATATTAAAAGTAATAAAATTATCCGGCTTTTTGTTCTAAACGCAATCTATCCGCAATTAACGCAATAAATTCACTGTTAGTAGGCTTGCCTTTATGGTTATTTACGGTGTATCCAAAGAGGGCATCGATGGCATCAACCTTCCCTCGATTCCAGGCTACTTCAATGGCATGGCGAATTGCACGTTCTACACGAGAGGGTGTTGTATTACATTTCTTTGCAATAGAAGGATAGAGCTCTTTGGTGATATAATTTAAAACATCCATGTCATTAACGCTCATAATAATTGCTTCCCTCATATAGTGATAGCCTCGAATATGAGCAGGAACACCAATTTCATGTAAAATATTTGTGACTTTTGTTTCCAAATCATAATTTAACACAGGTAAGGGCTGATTAAAGGAGGGAATACCGCTTTTAATCAAAGGTTTTTCCTGTAATAACTGCCTGATGCGTTGGGTAAGTGCATCCATGTCAAAAGGTTTAACCATATAGTAAGAAGCACCCAAGTCTAAAGCTTTCTGAACAACTTTGTCTTGGGAGAGAGCTGAAAGAATGATGGTTACTGGTTGATGGATATCATTATTTTTCTGCAATCTTTCCAAAACGCCAATTCCGTCCAAACGAGGCATGATACCATCAATAATTGCGATATCCGGTTCTGTATCTCTAATTTTGTTCATGGCATCGATACCATCAACGGCAACTGCGACAACAGTCATATCATCTTGTTTACTTAGATGACTTGCAATTACATCGCAAAAATCCTTATTATCATCAGCTAACAGCACTTTTATTTTATTTTGATTCAAAATGATCCCTCCGATTGTTGTTTGATGAATGAATATGCAAATAATACTTGCTTTTGGGATGATTATAGTACAGGAATTTTCTCATGGCAAGACGTTTTCGCCAGACAAATTCAGACTGAAAATTTAACAAAGTTGTAAAAAGTTGCACTGTTCTTATTGGGGAATATTACCCATGCTGATTCGTGGAGATTCATGGCAGGGGGAAATAAGGGAAATGAAGAAAAATGGCGTGTTTTGTGGTGGAAAATACGATATTTTTCTTGTCGAGTTTTTCATTTTCCTCAGGAAACTAAGATAATTTCTCCTAAATAATGTTAATTAAATAATTAGTAAATGGAAAATACTAGTTAATATTTTTAATATAAAGCGGTAAAAATTTAACTTAATTGAAATATATTTTATTGTTTTTTTTTCGTTTTTATGACGTAAATTAAGAAAAAAGTAATAATTATTGTGAATTTTGGAGAATATTTATACGAACACACCATAATTAGCAAAAATTGCTGAGATAGAGCGGAATATGGAGGAAGATAAAAGTAAACCCCAAAAAAGGGACGAAAACGGCTAGGAAAAAACGAAAATGTTTTTTCTTAGCCGTTTTATAGTATTTTTTAGTTACTCATTATGAAGCTTTTGGTAAATTGCATCCGTTAAAGCCCCAAATTCTTGAATACCGAGAGCTTCTCCTCGTATTCGCGCATCCCAACCCAAAGATACAATAATTGAGGTTAATTCTTCTTTAGACAAATTTAGTTTTCCTTGGTTATTTAAGCCATTAAGCAAAGTTTTTCGCCGTTGTCCAAAAGCGCATTTTACCAAATGGAAAAACAAAGATTCATCTTTGGTTGATATTTTACGCTCAGGCAGCACTTTAAGGGTAATCACAGCAGAGGCTACTTTCGGTTGCGGCATAAAGCAAGAAGGTTGCACGATCATATCCAAATGAGCGTCGCAATAATATTGTACTGCAATAGATAAAGCACCATATTCCTTTTCCTTTGGACCTGCCTGCATACGTTCGGCTACTTCTTTTTGAACCATAACTGTGATAGTATCGATGTGACGTTCCTTTTCCAACAAGTCCATAATAATTGGTGTGGTAATGTAATAGGGAAGATTTGCCACTACCTTAATTGCTTTACCGCTATTTTTTTTCTCGATGATGGCATCAATGTCAGTCTTTAAAATATCCTGATTTAAAATTTCTACATTATCATAGGTGTCTAGGGTTTGTTTTAAAATTGGAATCAGCGTTGTGTCAATTTCAACAGCAACAACTTCTCTTGCATTTTCAGCCAGAATTTGGGTCAATGAACCGATACCCGGGCCAATTTCCAATACGCAGTCTTCTTTTGTAATGCCAGCACAGTTAGCAATGTTTTCCAGTATGTTAGAATCTATCAAAAAGTTCTGTCCAAAATTTTTCTTGAAAGAAAAACCATTTTCTTCAATAATTTGTTTGGTTTTTGACGGGGTAGAAATTCTTTCTGTCATGGTATTCTCCTTTATGCACCAACGCCTAATCTGCCTAATAAACCAAAGGACAGTATAGACACAATAATTCCTGCTGTTAATATGCCCAGAACGATAACAGGGAATGTTTTTTTCGGGTTTAAATTTAAAAGAACGCTGATTAAGGCTCCCATCCAAGCACCTGTACCAGGCAACGGAACGGCAACGAAAAGAAAGACGCCCCAATATTCATATTTACGAATTTGGTCGCTTTTTTGATCTGCCTTTTTTTCACACCAATCAACAAAAGAGCGCAAGGGCGTTTTTTTCAATATGTTAAAAATATAGCGGATGAAAAGCAAAATAAATGGAACTGGCAGCAAGTTACCAATAAAAGCAATAATGAATGTGGGCAGCCAATTCATTTGCAGGGCAAAACCCGCAATGATACCACCTCTTAGTTCCAGAATTGGGAGCATTGATACAATAAAAACAATAAATTCCCTAGCAAGGGAGCCCTGCAGGTTTGTAACAAACCAGGTTGCAATCGTTTCAGCCAATTGAATTCCTCCTGAAAAAGAGCATGGCAACAAAGTCCATGTCGTTTTTTTCGAATCTTTAAAAATATATTATATACTAATATGATTTTCGAAACAATAAGAGTCGCAAAAAAAATATTTTTCTTTTGTTTTTCATTCTTTTGAAGTTTTGAGTTGAAAATGTGTTATATTTATGGTTATAATGGTGCTATAGAAATTAATTTACTATAATATTAGCATGAAAAAATATCATTTATATAGAGTTTGTTATATCATTTTTACATACGAAAGGGTGGAAGATTTGACTGAAGAATTAAGAGGCCAGTTAATGGGGGTTAAATTAACAAAAAAAGAGAAATTAATTGCCGAATTTATATTGGATAATTTTGCTGAGGCTTGTTTTATTACTTCTACTGATATTGCGAAAAGACTTCATGTCAGCGATTCTTCGGTAATTCGTTTTACACGTACTTTGGGATATTCAGGTTTTATGGATTTTCAAAAGAGTATTCGTAAAACTTATACTGAGAGAATCAACAGTGTATCGGATAATATTACTGTGCCATCAGAAAGGTTAAAATTATCCATCAGCAAGCTGGGACAGAGTGATATTGTTGAGAGTTATTTTTCCAATGTGCTGCAAAATATGAAATACTGTATTAATCATAATGATACCCTTTCCTTTGAGCGTGCGGCAGGTTTGATTGCGGGAAGTAAGCGCAAATTTATTGTTGCGTCCAGAGCAAACTCATGTATAGGTGATATGATGCTGCTATTGCTAAAGCATCTACTAACGGATGTTTATGAAACATCGCATCCTGCTTTGAATGTAATTGACCATTTATGTGATATTACGGAAAATGATTGCATAATTGCCGTTAGTTTCCCCAGATACTCGGAAATGGATTTATTGGCTGCTCAAATGGCTTATGACGCAGGGGCAAAAATCATTTTAATCACCGATAAGGCCAGTTCGCCCTTAGCTCAGTATGCAACGCAGTTGTTAACGGTAAGTGTGGACAGTAATACATTCTTTAACTCCTATGTTGGGGTGTTATTTACTATGGAATTACTATGTTCGTTTATAAGTAGAAAAATGGGTTATTCTACAGAGGCTAAATTACAGTTGGTTGATAAATATATTTCCAAAGTCGGCTTATTTTAAGCTGTTATCAGTAGCAAATTGGATATTTCACAAATAAAAAAAGGACCTATTTAATTGGGCCCTTTTTATTTGATTTTTATTATTTATGGATATTATGGAAAGTATTTGTAATGTTACAAGAGATACAAAATTAATATCTATGATTCACATATTCATCAATTAAAGATTTCCGGCTTTCCTCGGAAAAAACGCCTTCCTCTCGCAAGTTTTTTAAAATAAAAGGACTAGTAGAATGAAGAATAATATCTGCATTTTCGATTACAATTTCAAAAAGCTTACCCTTTAAATATTTGCTGTGCACTTTTACAAAATATGCTTCCGTTCCTCTATAATCCAACATTCGTAAAACTGTTTGGGTGGCTTTGTCTTTCTTTTTATAATAATAATTGCTATGTTCTAAAAAGTCCCTTTTTAGTTCATAATCCATATCTTTTGTGGTGCTGATTGATTTTTGTTCCTTTGCTAAAGCATTAAAATACTGGTAGTTAAATAACGCCTTTTCAACTGTATCCATATTTGAAAAAGGGCCTATGTTTCCATATACAACGGCATTATAATTCTTTTCAAGATATTCTCTTTTGTTCATATCACCTTTCATGTATTGATCAATAAGACTTTGTCGGTATTTAAAATATTTCTGAATTGCATTCATGGTTTGCCTCACTTCCATCCATTCCCTATGGCAATGTTATGTTTTATCCTGTTACAATGATGAAAGAACAATTAGGGAGAGGATATATATGCAGACTTTTTTAGAATTTTATCAAAGGGAGATTCAGCCCAAAATTGCGGCAATAGATGTTTTTTTAAAAACAGAGCCTCAGCCTTACGATCAAGAACAAGTTTCAAACCTTTTATGTTTATCAACAACTGAATTATTAGAACTAATGGAACGAGAGAAAATTGCTATCATAACAAAAGGTATGTTTTTGCACCTAATGCAAATTGGATCTTCTCCCCTGTGCAAGATGTTTCGCAGGGAGGTTTCCTGCGGTATGTCAGCAGTATACTCCTTACAGGAGATTTCATACATATACGATTTGGCGCAAAAGGATGTGGAAGAAGCAGCGGACAAAATTGGAAAAAGTCAATTTTCCTCAGCAGAGCTTCCCTCTCTTTTTGGCGAGATATTCATTTCTGATAAACAATATCGGCTCTAAGATTTTCAGCCGTTTCTTTGCCTGCCAAAATTTCAACAAGTTTTAGGGCGAAAGGAATGGCTGTGCCCGGTCCCCGGGAGGTAATGATATTGCCGTCAACACATACTGGGTTTGCAGAAGGGATTGCTCCCGTCAGTTTATTCTCCATACCTGGATATATGGTTGCGGTTTTTCCTGCTAAAAGATTAAGTTCACCTAAGATAAGAGGTGCAGCACAAATTGCACAAACTGTTTTTTTGGCATCATTGTAGCTACAAATCAGGTTATACAAGCCTTGATGGGCCAAAAGATTTAAAGTGCCCGGCATACCTCCAGGTAGAACAATGGCATCTGCCCATACTTTTGCGGCTTCATCAAACATGATATCAGCGGTATAGACGATATTATGCGCTCCTTTGACCTGCAAGGATTTGCCAACAGAAACAAATTTTGCACTTATTCCAACACGAAGCAGTAAATCTAAGGGAGTGACTGCTTCTATTTCTTCAAAACCTTCTGCAAGAAAAATATAAACAGTTTTCATAAGAATAGCCTCCTGATTTCTTTTTTTTTCTTTGGTTTTATTATTAACTATATTATATTCCAGAATGAAAGAATTATCAAGAATACCCTTGACAGAGGATTGTCTCGGGATTATGCTTAAAAAAATTTGGGGGTGAGCAATTGGAAATTGAAAAAAAATATTTAACCAAAGAAATTCCTTTTTCATTGGATGGATTTGTCTGCAAACAAATTTCTCAGTCATATCTATCTTTTTGCCCTACCATTCGCATTCGAAAAAGTGATGAGCAATATTTTTTGACGGTGAAAGGAAAGGGACACATTAAAAGAGAAGAGTTTGAAATGGAGATTGCGCAACAGGAATATGAACATCTGTATGAAAAAATAGAAGGGAAAGAGATTAGAAAAAAACGTTTTCTCATTCCTATAGAAAATGGGCTTAGCGCCGAGGTGGACATTTACGAGGGTCAATTGGAGGGCTTAATGACTACAGAAGTGGAATTTTCAACCATTGAGGAAGCGGAAGTATTTATTGCCCCCAGTTGGTTCGGAGAAGATATTTCTGAGGATTCGCGCTATAAAAATACATCCCTTTCGTTTTATGGCAAACCTTTAATCACGGAATAAGCATCCTAAAAGATGCTTTTTTTATTGGTCTTTTTCTTATCTATGGTGCATAAAATATAGCGATGGACAAGAGACAAGCGAAGGGGAGAGGCCGAGTATGTATAATAGAAGATATGACAAGGTATTTCTAATGCTCAGACAGGAAACGGCAGGCTATAGTATGGGCCAAAGAGCGCCGTGGGGCAGCTGTATTATGGAAATTAAAAATGGAACGGGAAGAATTAGCCTGACAGTACAAGGTTTACGCCCGATCCACCGAGGCAGGTATGCTGTTTATGCCATTGCGGGGGAGAAAGAAAAACAAAATAATTTTTTCTGTGGCGTTTTAACACCGGATAGTGGAGGACACGGTGAGTTGAAATGGGACTTTAATCCGGATGGGTTAGGGGGAAAAAATATCACAGCAGAAGAATTAAACACTGTTGCGATTTTAGCGGAAGCCGACGGAGGGTTTTCCGCACCATTGGCTGCGTATTTCAGCGGCAAAACAGATTGGCGTACATATTTCAACAAGGCGGCTATGAAAAAAGGGGCTCAAAAGGAGCCTACCAATATCCAATTGCAAAACTTGAATCAGCCGGTGAAAAAAGAACTAAAGGTGGAAAAACCTGTGGAAGAGCCGGCATTGGTTGCAGCTGAGGCAACGGTTGTGGAGATGCCTTCTTTTGAGATGCCTAAAATTAATTTAAAGAAGGATGGGGCGAAAGAGGAGAATTTAAAACCAAAAGAAGAAAAAAAAGAAAGCTTTCATGGAAGTTTTCGAGGATTATTGGAAAAATTTCGTCAAGAACTGGATGAACTTCAGGACACAGGGGTATTTACGGACAAAGATTTAGATCGCATTGCCCGGGCGGGGCGAAGAAATTTTCAAAAAGAGGCTGTTATGCAAACCGCAGTTGAAGAGCCATCCACGGTTAAGCAAGCTACCATCGTTGAGGAATCTCCAATAGTGGAGCAAGCTACCGTAGTTGAGGAACCGTCCATAGTAGAGCAAGTCACTACGGTAGAGCAAGCTGATGCAGTTGAAGGCTCAGAGCTGAATTTGGATGACAGCGTTGAGAAAGCTTCTGCCATCGAGGAGGAAGATCTGAATGAGGTAAAGGAAAATTTTTTGGAGAGATATAGGATGTTAAAGGAAAATACGGATATATTTCCTTTTGGTGAAGAGGTGATGCCCTGGAAATGCATTTCTATAGAAGAGATGATTTTACTGGAGGATATTCCTTTATCCTGGATGAAGGATTATTTTATACTATTTGCTATGAAAAAATATCATCATCTTATTTGGAAGCCCCAGAAAAATGGGTATCTTCTTGGGGCGCCAGGGGTGGATACAGACCAAGAACGTGCCAAGGCCGAAGAGTTAGGATTTCAGGAGTTTCGGAAAATGGAAGATGGCGACCTTGGATACTGGATTTTTACAAAGAAATAGGGGTTGCCTTTGGGGGATTTCGATAGTATGATACTTTTATGATATTTTGTTTGATTAAAGGAGAACGTTATGAGAATCAGAAAAAAACCTTGGGCAGAAGCGGAACTTGAGAATAATAGCAGAGTCGTTCAGAATGCACCAATAAAAAAAGGGGAGTGGGCAGAGTTTTTTGGAAATGATAATCCAATTCATGTGGAAATAGGCTGTGGCAAAGGTGGCTTTATAACAAAGAATGCCCAAGCATATCCTGAAGTTAATTTTATCGGGATTGAAAGACAGCAATCGGTTATTGCCCTTGCAGCAAGAAGAACAGATGATGAGCTTTCAAATTTGGCTCTTATTTGGGAAAATGCTGCTAATCTTTCCGATTTATTTGAAGTAGGAGAATTTCAAAGGCTTTATTTAAATTTTTCTGACCCTTGGCCGAAAAAAAGAATGTATAAACGCCGTCTGACCTATCGGGATTTTTTGGTAAGCTATCGCCAAATTATGGGTGGACATGGGGAAGTGTTCTTTAAAACGGATAATCGAAATCTTTTTGAATTTTCCTTAAATGAGTTTTGCGCAGATAATTGGAAATTATCTAATATTTCTTTAGATTTGCACCACAGCGACTTTGAGGAAAATATTATGACAGAATATGAAGAAAAATTTTCTGAACAAGGGATGCCTATTTATCGTTTGGAAGCACGCTATGACCGATAGTACCCTTTGATGTTTGAGATGAGCATTTAGCAACAGAAAAGGATATTCAAGGTCAGAAAAAACAAAATAGAAAAAGATATTTAAAATACCTGCCGTAAGGCAGGTGTTTTAGGGTGTCGATAAAGTCGACACCCTTTGAAAAAAGCTCAGTTCCTTCAAGCTTTTTTCAAGTTTGCAGAGGACAAATAGATGTGTTCCTGCGACCCCAAGGTCTTGAAACGCCCTATTTTCCTCGGATGGGCAAAGCTCATCCTGCGGATTCTACTTGGGGGGAACTTTTCGTTTCTAATCTCTTTCGTTTTATAAAATAGGTTTGTCTACAGTCTGAAATACCTGCCGTAAGGCAGGTATTTATTTATGGTGAATTTAAGATATTCATTTTTGTATTTTTTCCGCTTTTGCTGCCATTATTTTGAACAGTTCTTGCATATCCATATTTCCATTACGCATAATCCATTCAATTGCGCCAAAAACAGGTGTTAAATGGTTGGGGATAAACTCTAATAACGCTGCTTCGTTTTTATCTTTCAAAAGCTGTACCATTTGTAAATGTTGGTCAAAAGAAGGTTGATGTTTTGTCAGCGGCATTTTTGAGAGCGTGAAGATTTGAAACATTGCCCCGATATTCCAATTATTTACATATAGTTTTGTTAATTGAGAATTCCCTGCTAAGGTTACAAACAATGTATGAAAGCGAATTTCCAGCTCAGTGGCAAGGTTATAATTTTGGCTGTCAATACCTGATAGATCAATTGCGACTTGCTCCATTTCATCTAAAATTTCATGAGAAAAATCTATATTTTGAATCGCTTTTTTTACAGCATAAAGTTCGAACATTTCACGTACTTCTATAATTTCTTTCAGCTGCTGCGGCGAAAAATCTGCTACAATAACACCACGCCGAGGTAATGCTACGGCCAATCCTTGTGCTACCAGGCGGTTAATTGCGGAAACAACAGGGGTTCTGCTAATTCCCAAAGAGTCGGAAATTTCTTGGGTGGATAATTTTGATCCTGGTGGATAGGTACCGTTTTGTATACGCGTGCGTATTTCGCGAAAAGCGTAGTCTAACAGTGATTCTGTATGTTCCATATAGTATCCTCTTTCTTTACTAATTTGCTTTTTTTTAATTTAAAATAAATAAAATTAAATTCAAAATAATTCTTTTTTATTATAATGCCTCTGATTGACGTTGTAAACCCTATTCATTGATGTTGACGAAAAATGTGGCAGAAAGCTTGAAATACTTAAATTTCGGGATTTTTGTTTTACTGTATTTTATAGGTTGTATAGCAGGGTTTTTGTTTGGTCACATTAACTAAGGAACAAAAATTTTTAAAATTTTTTGTTTCAAAATCAGCTGCAGTGGGAGTGGGGCATATGTGGTTTAAAAAGGAAATAAAACGTCGCTTTTTTATACCTGTTGCGGCGATTCTAATCCCAATACTGCTCGGGTGTAGTGTAAACTGGCTCCTACCGAACGATCTGACTTTAGTAGAAGGTGAAAAAACAGAAATTGCCACGCAACTTCCTGTTTCAGCAAAATCAGAGGAAAGCATTGGCGTTTTGGGTATTACAACAAAGCCATTGGCTGATGCTTTTCATCTAGAATTAGGTTCTTCTATTATGGCCGATCCTATTCAGGCAGGAACAACAAAAATTACTTTTTATTTCTGTAATGCGGTGCCAATTAAAACCATTGATGCAACGGTGATTCCCAAAACCACTTTAGTTCCGGTTGGAAAAACAGTTGGAGTAAGCTTGGACACAAAGGGACTTTTGGTTTTAGGAACTGGCCAAGTGTATGTGGAGGAAAATGACACAGAGGAACCTTGTAAGGGACTTTTGAAAACGGGTGATCTTTTATTAGAAGCAAATGGAGAAAAATTAATTAACAAAGAAGCGTTGGTTGATGTAGTTACACAAAGTAATGGTCAAGAAATTGAAGTGTTATTGGAAAGAAAGGGCGAGGAAAAGCGTGTGGAAGTAACACCGGTTTTCAGTCAAGCAGAACAAGCGTATAAGTTAGGAATATGGGTGAGAGACAGTATTCAAGGCATAGGAACCATAACCTTTTATGATCCAAATTCAAACCAATTTGGTGCATTAGGACATGGTGTTTATGATGTAGATACTGGCGAACTAATGATAATCAAAAAAGGTATGTTAATTTCTTCTGATCTTACAGATATTGTAAAGGGAAAGAAAGGAGAGCCGGGAGAATTAACTGGGATTATTCAGAGAGACAATGTTTTAGGAGAAGTAAGAAAGAATACGGAAGTTGGTATCTACGGAAGTTTAAATGAAACGGATGATTTTGCTGGCACTGCGTTACCAATTGGATTAAAACAGGAAGTTAAGATTGGTAAGGCAGAAATTTTATCTAACATTGAGGGAGATAAAGTGGAAAAATATGAAATTGAAATTGAAAGTTTCGGCAAAGGAAACGGAAAAGATATGATGATTCGAGTTACGGACAAAAGACTATTGGATAAGACCGGTGGCATTGTTCAAGGAATGAGCGGAAGCCCCATTATCCAAAACGGTCAACTAATTGGTGCTGTGACTCATGTGCTTGTAAATGACCCTGAACGGGGGTATGGAACATTTATTGAGACAATGTTGCAAGAGATGAAGAACAAATAGCTAAAATCAAAAATAAAAATTAAATTTTTATTTTTAGGGGAGATATAAAATCAGTATCTCCCCTTTGTTAAATTATAGCAAATTAGGGAACTTGGCATTTATTTTTTCATTTTTTTTGCTGAAAAATAAAATATAAAACAAAATAAAATACAATTTAAGGAATATATTGTTAGAATAATACAAAAATGGTAAAAATGTTGTATAATATTTTTTAAAAATAAATAATAATTTTTGATTATTAGAAAATTTTTTATTAAAATATATTGAAGTGCAAAATTTTAGGAGTGTTTGGAGAGGAAAGATTGCCGAAAAGCTGTGAAAGGTAAAAATCTTGCGAAATGTTCTCGAATACTGGCGAAAAGTTAATTGCATGTTATAATATGTTTTGTGGGAGAAAGGAAGGGAAGCCTTTTCTCCCAACAAATTTAAGGATGGGGGAGTCAAAATTGAGTGAGTCTGATAAGTTAAAAGTTGTTCTGGCAGACAGGGATGGTTTTTATTTGCAAAAACTGAAACGTTGCCTGGAACGCAAAGGTGACATGGCTGTCGTCGGAATGACTGACAGTGGACCAGCAGTTCTTGAAATGATTAGGAAACTTAATGCAGATGTTGTACTCCTGGATATTCTTTTGGGAGATCGCGATGGTTTTTGGGTTTTAGAGAGCCTGAAAAAGTTAGGCAGCGATTGTATTTGCATCATGATTTCAGCTATTGACAGTGACAAGCTGGTACGAAGAGCCATTGGATTGGGTGCCGAATATTATATGGCAAAGCCCATTCAAGGGGAGTTGTTGCTTGAACGCATCCACCAGCTGATTGATGGTGACAACAATGAAATGCATCAGCCTATAAAAACAGGCAAAGAAGATGTGGCAAAGTATGTGGTGGATGATGTGTATCATAATCTGGAAGCGGATATTTCGGCAACATTAAGTCGAATGGGAATATCTGCCAGTATCAAGGGCTATCATTTTATCAGAAGAGCAATTATGATGGCAGTTGATAATGAAGAGGTACTGATTGGTATTACCAAAGGACTATATCCCGATATAGGGAAGATATTCAAGACCTCGGCAAGTAAAGTAGAAAGAGCTATCCGTCATGCAATAGAAAGTGCGTGGAAGAAGAATGGTCAGCAGGTATTTTTTGAAGTGGTTGGTTATTTAACCCCGGACAAGCCTACGAATGGACAGTTTATTGCTGCTTTAACTGAATATTTCCGAATTCGTCAAAATGAGATCACGAAAAAAATCAGTTGATGATTTTTAGGAACAGATCTTTTATATAATACTAAATGACAACCCTTTTTGCTTTTTGCAAGGAGGGTTTTCTTTTAAAAAAATACTGTGAAACAATTATTTTTAGTTCTTTTTATTGTAGGTTATTCCATACCTTATAGAAAAAGAATGAGGTGAAAAAGATGAGATCATATGCAGACGGGCATTGTGATACCATAGTTAAGATTTATGAGAGGAACCAGGAGCTTTTTTGCAATGATGGACACATTGATATTCAGCGTTTAAAAGATTTTGATGCGCCACTGCAATTTTTTGCAATTTGGCTTGATCCAAAGTACTATCCCATTTCCATGCATCAAACGATGAAATATATTGAGTTTTATTATCACCAAATTCAGAAAAATTCAGAATTCATTGGCCATGTAAATTCCTATTCGGATTTATTGGAAAACATTAAAAATAAAAAAATCAGTGGATTGTTAACGATTGAGGGTGGAGAAGCATTAGAGGGGGAAATTTCTGCTATTCATACCTATTACCGTTTAGGGGTTAGATCAATGACGCTTACATGGAATCACAGGAATCAATTGGCTGATGGTGTGGCAGAGGAAGACAGCAGAGGAGGCCTTACAATTTTTGGACGGCAAGTGGTGGAGGAAATGGAAAAACTGGGAATGATTGTTGATGTTTCCCATCTTTCTGAAATGGGATTTTGGGATGTGACAGAAATTACGAAAAAACCATTTATTGCAAGTCACTCTAATGCACGAGCAATTTGTGATGCTCCAAGAAATCTGCGAGATGAGCAATTACAAGCCATAGCTGAAAAAGGAGGCGTTGTGGGATTGAATTTATTTCCGCCTTTTTTGGCAAAAAATAAGCAGGCGGATTTAGCGGACATCTTGCGGCACATTTATCATATGCTTTCTGTCATTGGAGAAGATTATATTGCATTAGGGAGCGATTTTGATGGAATCGACAGTGTTCCCAAAGAGATAAGAAATGTTAAGGAGCTGGAGGGCTTATTTGACAGAGTTGAAGAAGAATTCGGAAGCAAAACGGCGGAAAAAATATTTTCAAAAAATTTATTGCGAATAGTAAATCAGGTGCTTTGACAAAAGATATATCGTTGCACCCAGAAAGTAAAAGTTTCCAGTGGTCTTAACGGATGAAAATTGACTAAGGATTTTTTGAGAAGAAAGCAGAGAATAGGTAGGCACTTTTTAGTTAAACTCTTTTTTTATTTGTGGGATATTTATTATTTTTTGGTTTAAAATGATAGGAAACTTATCAAAAATATGGTCAGAAAGAATAAAAATGCACAAGGATAAGCTATAAAATTTATTAACCTTATTTCGAATGCAAAAAGATGTTATATCTTGCGTTTGACAAAGCTTTTTGATAATATGTTAAATGATATATAGAATGGATTAAGGCAAATTATGTTTTTTAGCTATTGATAAAAGTGATTTTCCTATTAAAAAAACGGTTATGAGGTGTAGAATTTATGGAATTATCAAGAAAAGCATTGAGCATCAAACCATCCAGTACCATGGCTATTTCATCCAAGGCTGCGCAATTAAAGGCGGAAGGAAAAGATATAGTGACTTTCGGTGTGGGTGAGCCTGATTTTGACACTCCTGAGCATATTCGCAAAGCTGGAATTGCTGCCATTGAAAATGGGGAAACAAGATATACAGCAGCGGCAGGCATCCCTGCTTTACGGCAGGCAGTTTGCGACAAGTTAAAACGAGATAATGGATTGGATTATGAAGCTGCACAAGTAATTATCAGTAACGGGGCAAAGCATTCCTTAATGAATGTGTTTATGGCTATTTTGAATGAAGGCGATGAAGTAATTATTCCTGCACCTTATTGGTTAAGCTATTCGGAAATGGTGAAAATTGCCGGAGGAAAACCGGTTGTTGTACATACAAAAAAAGAGAATCAGTTTATGTTGACCAAGGAGGAATTGGAACAGGCATATACGGATAAAACAAAAGCTTTGGTAATAACCAGCCCCTCCAATCCCACAGGCATGGTGACTTCCTATGAAGATTTAAAGATGGTTGCTGATTTTGCAGTGGGGAAGGATATTTTTGTGATTTCAGATGAAATTTACGAGAAGTTAATTTATGAAGATGATAAAAAGCATATCAGCATTGCATCTTTGGGGGAGGAAATTTATAAAAGAACCATTGTGATAAATGGTGTTTCCAAAAGCTATGCTATGACCGGCTGGAGAATTGGCTTTGCTGCGGCTCCTTTGGAGGTTGCAAAGCTTATGGCTTCTTTACAGTCTCATATGGCATCTAACCCAAATACCATTGCCCAAGCGGCAACGTTGACGGCACTTAACGGTTCCCAGGCATGTGTTGATGAAATGTGCATAGAATTTAAAAAAAGAAGAGATTATATTTTTGAAAGAGAAGAAGCAATTCCTATGATTCATGCATTAAAGCCTGAGGGAGCATTTTACTTATTTGTAGATGTTGCGGGTACTTACGGCAAAAAGCATGACGGTATGGAAATTCAATCTGCAGCTGATTTTGCTTCGATATTATTAGATAAAAAATTTGTTGCTGTGATTCCTTGTGCTGATTTTGGTATGCCGGATTTTATCAGACTTTCTTATGCAACAAGCATGGAGCTGATTAAAAAAGGCATGGATCGTATTGAAGAACTGGTAAATGAATTGAAATGATAATTTTTGAAAGAGGTGGTTTTTGACCGCCTCTTTCTGATAAAAGGAGGTATTTTTCATGAGCTACAAGGTATTGGAAAGCAATGAAACATACAGAGGTAAAATAGTGCGGGTAACGGTGGATAAAATTGAGATGCCGGATGGCAAAGCCGCTTACCGGGAAACTGTCCTAAGAGATAAAAACGCGGCGGCCATACTCCCTATTATGGAGGATGGGAAAATACTTTTTGTTCGACAGTATCGTCATGCCTTTGGGGAAATGTTATTGGAAATCCCTGCCGGTGTCTTGAATGGTAGAGAATTCCCGGAAGCGTGCGTGAAACGGGAGTTGGAGGAGGAGACGGGAAAGAAAGCGGGACGCTTAGAATTTCTCTGCGAAATGTATCCTTCGGTTGGAATTTGCAATGAAATCATTTCTATCTATTTTGCTTATGATTTAACGGAAGGACAACAGAATTTTGATGAGGATGAATTTATTGAGTTAGAAAGCTATACTTTAGACCAAGCGCTAGCAATGATTTATAGCGGTGAAATAAAAGATGGCAAGACGATAGCAGCATTATTTGCTTATAAAAGCAAGCATATTTAAGTAAGACGAGCCATATCCTGTTAGCAGAGGATTGTGAAGGGAGGATGGCTTTTATGGTAAAACGAAATACGAGGCTTGATAAAAGAGGACAAAAGATAATTGCTATCGTTTGTCTTTCTTTTTTAATCGGCGTGACCGGCGGAGCGATCGCAGCAAATTTGATGGGAACTAACGTAAAATCGGAATTGGCAGGGATGATTCGAAATGCCGCAGAAATGCAAGAATCGGGAAGCTTTGCCGCAGTTTTTTGGAAATACTTTAAGTATGATATTGTTATTTGGCTGGGAGGTTGGTTGCATCTTGGGTTATTTCTCTCGGGGATGGCATTCTTACTTCGAAGCATTTCCTTGGGATTTGCTTCTGCTATGATGATGGTTACATATGGTGTGAAGGGTGTATGGGGTGCAATGTTGGCCATATTACCACAAAATATTATTTTGATTCCGGCTTATATTTTCATAATGTGTGCTGCCATTTATTATCTTATCAGTTGGAACGAAGGAAATGGAAAACGAGGATTAAAACGAGAACGAAGGAGGAAACAAACAGAATATTGTATATTGTTTTTATCTTCCATTGTTTTGATTGCAATTGGGGCAGGGATTGAAGTTGCTTTATATCCATTGTAAGAATTGGGCGAAATTACCTTTTTTATTGTTTTTTATGCATAAAATAGATTTGCGGGCGTTCAATATGACGATATTTGGTTTTTTTTACAAATAATAGTGACAATCTATGGAAAACTAAGTATAATGAGTCATACATGATAAAAAGGGGTCTTGAGTATGGAAAGAGCGGTAAATGAATTTGCGAATTACCTTAAAAATGATAAGCATTCATCTGAGAATACAGTGCTTTCTTACATAAGAGATTTAAAAGGATTTAGCAAATTTATGAAACAGTGCGGCGTGGATGACGCAAACAAAGTGAATTATACCAATATTATGGCATATATTTATGAACTGCAAAACCAGAAAAAGGCAGGATCTACGATATCCAGAAATATTGCGTCAATTCGCTCCTTTTATAATTTTCTTATAAAAAGGGGTGAGGTTTCGGAAAATCCTGCTGCCAATTTAGAGCTCCCTAAGACCGAAAAGAAAATGCCTGGTGTTTTAACATTGGACAAGGTGGAATGTTTGCTGGAACAGCCCCAAGGAATAGACCCAAAGGGGATCAGAGATAAGGCAATGCTGGAATTATTGTACGCCACAGGGATTCGTGTTTCTGAGTTAATAACTTTAAAGGTTTCAGATGTGAATTTGCCTTTGGAATATATTCATTGTGGTACAGACCGAAAGAATCGAATTATTCCCATTGGAAATCAAGCGAAAATAGCGCTTAAGAAATATATGGAGAGAGGTCGTAATGGGTTAACTTTGGCTGAAGAGGAGCAAATGCTCTTTGTGAATTGTAATGGAAAACCTATGACAAGGCAAGGGCTTTGGAAAATCATAAAATCTTATGCAAAGAAAGCGGGAATAGACGAGGATATTACACCCCATATGCTACGACATTCATTTGCGGCACACCTCATTGAAAATGGTGCTGATTTAAAATCGGTGCAGGAAATGCTGGGGCATTCTGATATTTCTACAACGCAGATTTATATTAAATTGACAAATCAAAAGTTGAAAAATGTTTATGCAAAAGCTCATCCCAGAGCCTAGTAGATATGAAAAACCGCCGTAGGGCGGTTTTTATTTTTAAAATAAAATAGTGAGAGTATGATTTGGAATCCTTTTGTTGATTAAGGGGGTTAAAATTATCATATGGTTGAATTTGGGAGTTATAAAGCAAAAGGTTAATACCGATAAATAAAAAATTTAAAAAATAATTCCCACGTAGTTCATGGAACCACGTGGGGGAATTTTTGAGAGTAATGTTAAATTTCAATTTTTGCGCCAAGGAGTTTTGCAAATTCTATAAGAATTGCGGTATCCCCCGGCCATGCAGGTGCTGTCACTAGATTGCCATCAACTACAGCTTTATCTGCATCAACTGCTACGTATTCGCATCCTGCTAAAGTAATATCGGGCCCAACAGCAGGGTAGGCTGTGGCCTTTCGACCTTTTAAAACATTTGCCGCTGTTAACAGCTGAGGACCATGACAAATTGCCGCTACAGGTTTATTTGCTGCAAAGAATTCCTGAACGATTTCGATTGCACGTGGATATAATCTCAAGTATTCGGGAGAACGACCGCCTGTGATGAATAAGCCTACATAATCGGATGTATTTACTGCGTCAAAATCTGCAGTTAAAGCAAAGTTATGTCCTCTTTTTTCGGAATATGTTTGATCACCTTCAAAATCATGGATTGCAGTGCGGATGACATCACCTGCTTTTTTTTCAGGGCAAACTGCATCTACCTGATAGCCTAAAACCTGTAAAGTCTGAAAGGGTACCATGGTTTCATAATCTTCAGTATAGTCCCCTACTAGCATTAATACTTTTTTTGCCATAATATTTTCCTCCTTTGTTTTATTTGAACAGCATAATCACTGTACTTACCATTGCGAAAAGAGTTTTATTATTTAATGAAAAGTATAATGCCATTTGTTGGAAAAATCAAGTGCATCTCACTATTTTTTTGTGACAAATTACTGAAAAATGTGGGACGTTTTATGTCTATAACATAAACTTGGAAGGGATAAATTTATTCGTTTTAAAAGGAACGATGGGTTTTGTGGAGGATATTTTTTATAAGGTTGGATGAAATGGGATGAAAGGATTGGATCAATTATATAAATTGTATCTACCTGGAAGTACACAGGTATGGAATGTAAAAAGGAGCTGTAAATTTTGACAGCTCCTTTTTAAAGTATATTCATCTTATTTTAATACGACGTTATGGAAGGTCTTCTTACCTTTTTGCACTAAGAGTTTGCCATCAGCAAATAAATTTGTAGTTACTTTAAATTCAATATCACTCACTGTTTGCTCTGCTATTTTGACACCACCTTGCTGAACAGCACGACGTCCTTCGGAACGAGAAGGCACAACACCAATGGAGGTGAGGAGTGTTAAAATATCCATACCTTGTGCAAAATCTTCAGCAGGTAATTCTGTTGTCGGAACCGAACCTGTAACTGCACCTTTTCCGAAAAGGGCACGAGCGGCTTCTTGTGCTTTTGTTGCTTCTGCTTCGCCGTGAACGATTTTAGTTAATTCAAATGCTAAAACTTCTTTTGCTTTATTAATTTCGCTGTCTTTTAGCGCACCTAGGCGGCGTACTTCTTCCATGGGGAGGAAGGTGAGTAAAGCCAAGCATTTTTCTACATCTTTATCGCCCACGTTTCTCCAGTACTGGTAGAATTCATATGGTGCTGTTTTTTCGGGATCTAACCAAACAGCTCCGCTTACGGTTTTACCCATTTTAATGCCTTCGCTGTTTGTCAGAAGCTTAAAGGTCATACCATACGCGGGTTTACTTAATTTACGGCGAATTAATTCTACGCCGGCAATGATGTTTGACCACTGATCGTTACCGCCTAATTGCATAACACAGTTATGGCGTTCGTTCAATTCCAGGAAATCATATGCCTGCATAATCATATAGTTAAATTCCAAGAAGGAAAGTCCTGCTTCTTTATCCATACGGGTTTTAAAGCAATCGGCTGCCAACATACGGTTTACTGAAAAGTGAACCCCAACATCACGAAGGAATTCAATATAATTTAGATTTCTCAGCCAGTCTGCATTATTTGCAATGATTGCGCTGCCATCATCAAAATTGATAAAGCGGGATAGCTGATTTTTGATGGAAGCAACGTTATGATCAATGGTTTCCACGGTCAGCATTTTACGCATATCCGCTTTTCCGGAAGGATCCCCAATCATACCTGTTCCGCCACCCATTAAGCAAATGGGGCGGTTGCCACAGCGTTGCATATGAGCCATTGCCATAACAGTCAGAAAGTGACCTACATGAAGGCTGTCTGCAGTTGGATCAATGCCGATATAAAATGTTACTCCTCCTTTTTCAAATAGTGCTTTGATTTCATCTTCGTGGGTTAACTGTTCAATAAAGCCACGTTCTTTTAATACTTCGTATGCATTCATTTTCATTCTCCTTACTGTCATTTTATGTTTTTTTGCAGATTAGTCACATTAATATGGACAAAATAAAAGGGTTCTATCGTCGAAAGGACGAGAGAACCCGTGGTACCACCTTAGTTTATGCTTATCATGACAAAAAGACAAACATCTTTCGTCTCAGATAACGGTGAGCAACCGTTGTGCCATTTCCTGCACAAAGCTCATGAGGCGTAATTTACAAATGCTGTTCTACAGTTTTTTCACCAAACAAACTGCTCTCTGTTGTTGTAACCAGCTTTGCCCATAAAACTCATTCAACGCTGATATTTAAATATGGCGATATTCTATCATATCTTTTTTTTAAAGTCAAGATTTCTTCCTAATTCAGAAATCTTAACAATTGTTTTTACTGCTTTATTCATAGAAGATACGGGAATAAATTCATATGGACCATGAAAGTTGTGTCCACCTGTGAACAGATTAGGGCAAGGTAACGACATATAAGAGAGTCTTGCGCCATCAGTGCCGCCTCGGATAGGACGAGTAATGGGAGCAACACCACATGCATCCATGGCTTGTTTTGCTAAGTCTACAATAGACATATGCTTAGATATGCACGAAAACATGTTGTAATATTCATCCCGTATATCCAAAGTAATTGCATTCGGATACTGATTTTTCTTTCTATCTACAATCATTTTTAGCATATTTTTACGATGCTCAAATGCATTACTATCAAAATCTCTTATTATATAGGTAAGATTTGCGGAAGAAACCGAACCTTGAAAGGAGCAGAGGTGGAAGAAACCTTCATAAGCATCCGTTTTAGACGGGATTTCCTTCTCAGGAAGCAAAGTTACAATTTCTGTGCCCAACAGGGCGGCATTCACCATAACATTTTTAGCGGTACCGGGATGGACATTCTTTCCTTTTATATGAATATCTGCGTGAGCAGCATTGAAATTTTCATATTGAAGTTCTCCCAGTTCACCGCCATCAACTGTGTAGGCAAAATCTGCACCGAAAGCCTCAACATTAAAGTAATCAACACCATGACCAATTTCTTCATCTGGCGTAAATGCAATGCGAATTTTTCCGTGAGGAATTTCGGGATGTTTTTTTAGATAATCCATAGCGGTAAGAATTTCGGCAATACCTGCTTTATCGTCAGCTCCCAAAAGAGTGGTTCCATCAGATGTGATTATGGTATCTCCAACATATTTTTTCAGTATAGGAAATTCGTCGGGAGAAATACTTACATTATTTAAAGGAATATTTCCACCATCATATTGCTCCACGATATTAGGCATGATGCCTTCACCTTTTGCATCGGGACTGGTATCCATATGAGCAATAAAGCCAATGACGGGTGCTTTATCAATATTCCCTGGCAAGGTTGCTATGACATAACCGTTCTGATCTACATTTATATCTACGAGACCAATTTCTTTACATTCCTTTGCAAGATAATCTGCAAAATGAAGTTGTGAACGTGTACTGGGGAAAGTATGTGAACTAAAATCAGAAGTTGTATTATGTTTTACATAAGTTAAAAAACGTTCGGTAACAGTTTTCATGGATTTATATCCTCCTTTGTAGAAATACATGAATATAAAAATTTTTATGATTAATATTAAGGTTAATAAAAGTTAATCTTAATTATACAAATTTTTATCAGATAGATTCTATCTATTGTAGCATTCATTTTGGATAAAAGCCACCCTTAAATTAAAACAAAATTAGAAGCAGAGGAAGCAAGAACATAAGGTTTTTATTAAAGCGTGTGGCTGAAAAAGTCATTAAATAAAAAAAACATCTAAAAATCAAAAAAAAGGTTGACACAAATAAGAAATTGAGGTATATTAGTTTCTGCCGCTTCTGATTTCAAAAAACGGCAAAAAAGTAAAAAAAGAGTGAAAAAAGTTCTTGACAATATGGTATCTGCTTAGATATAATATTAAAGGTTTCGCTGCACAAGAAAAGCAATGAAAAACCCATAAGGAGAGATGTCCGAGTGGTTTA
Source organism: Anaerotignum sp. (assembly GCF_030625865.1). Taxonomy (GTDB): domain Bacteria; phylum Bacillota; class Clostridia; order Lachnospirales; family Anaerotignaceae; genus Chakrabartyella. The sequence continues at coordinate 199,361 of NZ_DAOUQB010000001.1, forward strand.
AGGAGCTGGTCTTGAAAACCAGTGACTCCGAAAGGGGCCGTGGGTTCGAATCCCACTCTCTCCGTTGTTACAATTTAATAAGCACTTTTAATTCGAGATCATTATGGAGAAGTACCCAAGTGGTTGAAGGGGTTCGCCTGGAAAGCGGATAGGTCGTTAACGCGGCGCGAGGGTTCAAATCCCTCCTTCTCCGCCATTTTAACTCGAAGAAAGAGAAACTTTGAAACAAAGAAAACTTTCGAAAAAAAGTTAAAAAAAGTGCTTGACAAGATGAAGAGAGTCTGGTAAGATAATCTTCGCCGCTGAAAAAGCGGGTTGATCCTTGAAAACTAAACAGTAGAGATACAAACACACAACCCATAGTCAATTCAGCTAGTGAGCTTTGAACCGATT
>NZ_DAOUQB010000002.1 GCF_030625865.1 Anaerotignum sp.
TTTGTTATAGTATCTCGAATCAATGGGTACAGTAATGCATAGCCCCTATTACTTAGATGAATACCATCAAATTGGAAGAAGTCTTCGAAGCCTTCTTCTTCTTTTTTTGCCCAAAGAGCGGAGAAAAAGTCAACCACAGGGCACTGATATTCTGCGGCAATCTTCTTTACTGATTCAGCATAAAGCTTCACTCGGTCTGTAGTAGTAAAAGGAAAAAAATCTGTATCTACTACAGGGGGAGGTGTAATGAAAATAGGAAGGGCTGTCCCGTTATTAAATTTCTTTTCATGTTGTAAAGAAAGTACAAGTTCGGTAATGGAACGCAAATTTTTTTCATATTCTATTAGTGGAAGGTAATAGCCTTCAACCAAGGAGCAATCGTTGGAACCAAAAAAAATGGTGACAATCTGAGGATTGAAAATCAGAACGTCCTGTTTAATACGCTCTAATGCATCCCTAGTTGTATCGCCATTGACACCTTTATTGATAATGCGCCACTTAGGAAAATCTTTCTTTAAACAGGCCGGAAATGCGACCTGATCCAAAACGCCATATCCGTAAGTAAGGCTGTCACCAAAAGCAACAATTGTAAAAGGATCCATAAGTTATATCTCCATTTCATTCAAGGTTGTTTGAAGTTATATCATCATCGGTTCCCGGGAAAAAGGGCAGAAGTGTTTTTTTATGGCTTCTGCTAGCAAAGGCTTCTTTGTCTGAATTGAAAAAGAAGATACCCCAAGGTTCCTTAGATTTATCCACAAAGGAAACATTCTCCAAATTGACGATAAAAGAACGGTGTGTTTGGACAAAGTTTTTGTCAGCAATCATGCTTCGCACCTGGTAAAGTGGGCATGGAACGTAAATAGCATCATTTTTAAGATGAATGATCGATTTTTTCATTGTGCTCTCAATATAAAGAATTTCACTGTATGGGAGATTATATAATCCCTTTGATGTATTAATCTGACAAAACTTGCGATCATCACAGTGTATTTTTTTGTACAGGCTCACATAGTAATGTAACAAGCTAGTTAATGCATCTTTCCTTTTATTGTCCAAGGGTAAGAGAAAACACTCACACGACCGCCAATGAACAAATGCCGTAATAAGGTATTCAATTTTGGTTGAAAAAAGCAATATAGGCGTGTGCTGGTGTTCATCACGATTTCGCAAGGTGAAAATTACGCTGCGAACAAGCATGATATCTTTTTCGAAGGAAAAAAAGAAACAGTCATATTTATGTTGTTCAAAAAGAGTGAACCATTCTTCTTTTGTACTGGCACAAGAAACATTTATTTGACCGCACTGATCACAAAAATCTTTCATTAATTCCTGTGTAGGTGCATCAAAAAAGCCTAGTAGAATCGAAAACATTTTGGCACCTCTCTAAATAATTTTTTAATGAGTATATCACAAAACATGAATAAAAAAAAGACATTTTGTTAATTTTTCGAAAAAATTGCAAGAGAAAGTCGGTGAAACAATGGAAATATTTGAAGAAGTTTGGAGATTATTGCCTTTTGATGTAAAAAACAGGCTAAAGGAGGAGACGACATTACGGAATGAGCAAATACAAGAAATACGACTCCGTGCTTTGAGACCGTTGTTTGTAAAAACAAATAAAAACAAATATTTTTTAAAGGATGGGGAGAAAGAATGGATCGTTTCAAGCCGGCATATTAAGGAAGCGGTGGAAAAATTGGGAGGGTACTCCTTATATGCCTTTGAAGAGGAATTGAAGCAGGGTTATCTGACGGTTTCCGGTGGACATCGTGTTGGTTTTTGCGGCAAAGCGGTTCTCGAGGGCGGAAAGGTAAAAACCCTTCGACAAATCAGCAGCTTAAACATTCGAATTGCTGGGGAGGTTAAGGGATGCGGTGAAGAGTGGATTCCCTATTTGTTTGAAAACAATGGGCTCTGTCATACGCTCATTGTATCTCCGCCCGGTTGCGGCAAAACAACGTTGTTGCGGGATATTATTCGTTGTTTAAGCTATGGTATCAATTGCAGAGAAAGCTATAACGTTGGTGTGGTAGATGAACGTGGTGAAATTGCAGCCATGAAAGACGGAGTGCCCCAAATGGATATAGGACCTTGTACGGATGTACAGGAAAACTGCCCCAAAGCTGAAGGAATGCTTTTTTTGCTTAGAAGTATGACCCCTGACATCATTGCCGTGGATGAGCTGGGAAAGGAGGCGGATTTTATGGGAGTTGAGGAATTACTTCATGGGGGTGTAACGCTGATTTCAACAGTTCATGGCAACGATATGGACGGGCTTTTAAAAAATACGAAGATGCAAACAATGCTTAAGAAAATGGAAAATGGCAGAGTTTTATTTCTTTCTAAAAGATGTGGGGTTGGAACGGTAGAGGAAATTTGGGATACGCAAGGTAAAAAACGGTTTGAAAGGAGGTAAAATCATGATTATTCAAGGCATCGGCGCATTTTTAATTGTATCAGCAACAACCTTGGTGGGGTTTGCTTTTGCCGCAAAGGAAAAATATCGGCGAAATGAGTTGGGCGAAATTGAACGGGGAATTTTGTTGATGAAAAATCAAATCTCATACTTGGGGACGCCGTTAGGGGAATTATTAGGGCAAATCAGCTGGAAAACTGAGGGTGTGGCTGGTCTGGCCTTTCAAGAAATCGCAAACCGAATGGAAGAAAGACAAGGAAATTCGGCAGAGGAAATTTGGGAAAGTACATGGGTAGAGGTGGGAAAAAAATCCTATTTGACTGCCGTAGATTTAGAAGAACTGACTGCCTTTGGCCGAACCCTTGGTTTTTTGGAAAAAGAACAGCAGGAAGGCAGTATGGATATGCTTTTGCATTATTTACGGGAAGTGCAGGAAAAAATCAGCAAACGCCTGGATAAAAATGGACGCTTATATTATAGCATGGGTGTGCTCAGTGGACTTTTGCTTGTAATTACACTGTTGTAAGCGTAAGGGGGAGGAGTAGGTTATGGAAATTAATATTGTATTTCGTATTGCAGCGGTGGGGATTTTGGTTGCAGTTTTGAATCAGGTTTTGATTCGAGCCGGCAGAGAAGAGCAAGCGATGATGACAACGTTAGCGGGCCTTGTGGTAGTTTTGTTTTGGGTAATTCAGTATATCAGTACCCTTTTTGAAACGGTACAGACGCTATTTCAATTGTAAGGGGGTTAGACCATGGAAATGGGGCGAATCATTGCGCTGGGGCTGGTGGCTACCATATTTGCGGTGATGCTGAAAAAGGAAAATCCGCAAATGAGCCTTTTGGTTTCTGCAGCGGCGGGAGTCCTGATCTTTTTTACGATTTGTACGCCCCTAAGCGGATTAATTGCACTGTTAAGGGATGCTGCGGAAAAAGCAGGTGTAGGCAGTGGTTATTTTGGAATTGTACTTAAGATTATTGGTATTGCCTACTTGGCGCAATTTGGGTCTCAGCTTTGCGCAGATGCTGGAGAAAGTGCCATTGCAGCTAAGGTTGAATTGGCGGGTAAAATTTTGATTATGGCAGCCTCTGCACCAGTTTTAACAGCACTTTTGGAATTAGTAATGAATTTAGTTTAGAGGGGGAGGGAGAATGAAAAAAATTATAATTATATTGTTCTTATTTTTAGGATTCCTACCCTCTCCTGTGTATGCAGAGGATTTATTGGAAAATCAATTGGATTCCTTAGATTTGGAAAATGTGGATGCTCGCCTAGATGACGGGACAAGCTTTTCATCTATGGTACGTAATATCATTTCAGGAGAATACTCTTTTTCCTTCAAAGATCTACCTGATACCATTGGCGAATTGGCTTTTGGGGAATTTAAGGCCCAGGGCCGTTTACTTACGCAATTACTTTTAGTTGTTATACTTAGTGCGGTGTTAAAGCAACTCAGCGGCTCCTTTCATGGGAAGTCAGTGGGGGAAATGGGATTTTATGTGTGCTATATGGTGTTAATTGTGGTGATTATCACTTCGTTTTATAGCCTTTCTTCTATAGTTGTGGAGAGGGTAGACCATATATGTAAAGTTTTTTTGGGTATGCTTCCGGCGTTTTTGGTGCTTTCTGTTTCCGGTGGGAATTTCACCCAAACAGCGCTCATGGGTCCCACCATTATGGGTGGTTCCACGGTGTTGACCTTTGGCATCAGAGATTTTATTATACCAGCCATTCTTCTGGCAGTGGCTTTGGAAATGGCAGATCATATTTCGGAGAAACCCATATTGTCTCGTTTTGCACAGTTATTTCGCCAAGGCATTTCTTGGGTATTAAAAGGAGCGGCCATTCTTTTTATGCTTTTACTGTCCCTTCAAAAGGTGGGTGGGGGTGCTTTGAATGGCCTTGCAGCAAAAACGGCAAGAATCGCCGTAGGTTCCGTACCTGTTGTGGGTGACGTCATGGGCGGTGCCGTGGAAACAGCGGCGGCGGTGGCGGGAACGCTAAAAAGCGGAACTTTGGCGGCGGCGGCAATTTTTCTGTTATTGTTGTGTATCCCATTGTTGGTAAAGCTTGCTGTAATCCTCTTGGTTTTTAAGGTGACAGCGGCAGCGGCAGAATTTATTTGTGAAGAACGATTGGTAGACTGTATTAGTGCAGCGGGGGATTATACAGCATTATTATTGGGGGTTGTTTTTCTTGCCGAAGGGATGTTTCTTTTTTCCGCCTTATTACTTTTAGGCGGTTTCTAGAAAGGAGAATTGGAATGATGGCGGCTTTAAGCGCATATATAAAAACTATAACGGCTTTGACCATTTTCTCTGCTTTGGCCTGTATGCTAATGCCTGATGGCTCCTTTCGAAAATATGTTGAGTTGGTTCTTGGTGTATTGGTATTAACTGCTGTTTTAAATCCGTTTTTACGAATCTTCGGTACCGATAAAGGATATATGGAGCTTGGCTTGCTTCAGAATCAGGCTCGTATGGAAAAATATTTTCTATCATCTGAGGAGTATGAGGAAATAGAACAGCAAAGGGTAACTGCGGCTTATGGTCAGGTGCTGGAGGATAGAGTCAAGGAAGACTTGGCACAAAAGTATCTCGATATTGAGTGGGTAAATATTACTTTTTGTCAAGATATTGATGATGAGGACTACGGCATGATAGACAGCATTGTAATTGGTTGTGCTGATGAAGATGCGGGAAAAATACAGACCTATGCCGCCAAAAGGTATGGATTGCCGGAAGAAGCGGTTTCTGTGGAAAAATGACGAAAGAAGGGTGACATAAGATGCAAAAAGACTTTTGGCGGGATTTGTTTCGCCCGGAAAATAAAAAGACAGGCAATAACATATTATTAGCACTATTGATTGGTGTGCTTCTTTTGGTTCTAGGAAAAACCCTTTTTCCTACGGAGAAAAAAGTGGCCGAAGCCAGCATTAAGGAACAAACAACGGAAGTACATAATTACAGTGAACAAGATATGGAAGGGCGTATGGCTGAAATCCTTTCCAAAATTCAAGGGGCGGGGCAGGTTGACGTAATGCTGACATTTTGTGCAAGTACAGAAAGTGTGGTGGCACATGAAGAAAAGACGGAGGAATCCCATTCTCAGGAAAGTGGAAAAACCAGTGAAGATTTGCGTAAGGAGTCAACTGTGGTAATGACAGAGGATGGAAATGGAAATACATCTCCTTTGGTCTTGATGGAGCATTCTCCCCAAGTGGAAGGTGTGGTGATTGTGGCAGAAGGCGGAGACAATGCCGTGGTTTGCGAAGCTTTAAGCAACGCGGCTCAGGCACTGCTGGATGTGCCGGCTCATAAAATCGCAATATTAAAAATGAAATAAGGGGGAAAAAAGATGTTTGTTATTAAAAGAAATCAGGTAGTGGTTACAGCACTGGCAGTTATGATTGCTGCGGCAGGGTATTTGAATTTTCAAGACAGCAAGGCCTCCCAGGAAACGAAAACGGCTTTGCAGCTTACAGAAGAAGGGGATGCGGCTGCTGTGATTACGGATTATGATACGTTACCGGATGACGTTTCTGCCAGTGAAATTGGATTGGATCCCATTACCGCAGAAGTTTCCGATACAACGGGAGATGGTGCGGCTGTATTTGTAAGTGCGGATGCTGCCCAGGATGGTTCTCAGTTTTTTGCCGAGGCAAAATTGGATAGAGAACAGGCAAGAGCTAAGGAAAAAGATATTTTAACGGAAATGATGAATAATGAAAATGTTAGTCAGGGGCAGAAGGACAAATGCAGTGACAGCATGTTGCAACTACAGCAAAGGATCGAAAAAGAGACGGCTGCGGAAGCAATGATTGAGTCAAAAGGCTTTGAGGAAGCGTATGTGCGTATCGACGACGAAACAGTTGACGTTGTGGTAGATAAGGAAACACTGACGGATGCAGAGGTTGCGCAGATTGAGGATATTGTAAAACGGAAAACAGGCTTTAAAGCGGATCAAATCAGAATAAATCCGTTAGTAAAGTAAAAGATATACTTATTCTTGTAAAGGCTTACTTAGATTTTCCTATTCCCGAGTTGCAATATTTTTGTATCAGACATGATTTTCAATACTAAAATAAAGGAAACAGACAATACTGTTTTTTTACAGAAGTTTGTTAAAGGCAAACAATATAATCTTGTTGTTAGGCGGTCAAAATAGAGACATTGATAAACCAAAAAACGGTTTTGCGGCTATAAAACGCAGGTATTCCATTACGTTTTTTTCATTGGGGACTTGACAAAAAAATGGCTGTGAAGCCGCTGTTGGGCATTTATGTTTTCTTATGATGACCGCTTAATTTTGTTTAATTATGTGTGATTAAAGGATGCATATTTATTTGCATCCTATTACTTTTTCTGGTATAATGAAACCCAATAATGCTTATTATGTATGAGCTTTCTATAAATGCATAGAATCATGTATAAAAAGACAGGAGGTATTGATAATGTCTGAAAATAAAACCACGGCAGGTCAAATTGAGATTGCTGATGAAGTGATCGGTGTCATAGCGGTTACTGCCGCACTGGAGGTTGAGGGTGTTTCTGGAAACACAACCAAAGCTTTAACAGAATTTTTTGGGAAAAAAGGGCAAACAAGATGCGTAAAGGTTGCAAAGGATGAGAACGAAGTGGTTCTTGATATGGATATCATCGTAAACTTTGGCACCAAAGTTCAAAATATTGCCGAAGAGGTGCAAAAAAAGATTAAAAATGCCGTTGAAACCATGACAGGGCTTGTTGTTCCTGTGGTAAATGTTTGTGTGACTGGCATTGTAAAAGAAAAAGCTACTAAGGTGCAAGAAGAGGAATAAACAGTGAGTTGTTGGGATACCACTCCAAATTACGGGGTGGTATTTGTCCTTTTTAATTTTGTGGAGGATTGAATTTATGAGCCGAAGAAGTGCCAGAAAAAATGCGTTTTTCCTGCTGTTCCAGATGGATTTTAATAAGGCGGAGGAATATGAACAGGTAAAAGAAATTTTCTTTGCGGAAAAAGAAGAACCTGTTGAGGTGGAAGATAAACAATTTATTTTAAGCGAGGTTGAAGGTACAAGAGGTCATTTAGAAGAAATTGATCTTATGATTGGGGAATGTGCAAAGGGCTGGAATATAGACAGAATGTCTAAGGTGGATTTGGCCATTCTTCGTTTAGCGGTATATGAGCTGTGCTTTAGCCAGGATACTCCTGTGGGTGTAGCCATAAATGAGGCTGTGGAATTGGCGAAAAAGTTTAGTTCGGATGAAGCCCCCGGTTTTATTAACGGCATCTTGGGTAAGGTGGCAGCAAGATAAAGGGTTGTTTAAAAAATCCGGAACTGAAAAGACTTATCTTTTTTGGTAGGTTTATTGTTAATTGTTCTTAGTTTGAATAAAACTATAAAACCATGGGTGAAAATAGAATGAATTAAAAGGAATTGTTTGTGTTTGCTGTTGTGCAAGCAGAGAGCCGTTTTTGTTTTAAAGGAGCGTGCTTATGATTGAGCCAAAGGTTTTTTCGGTAGGACAAATAAACAGATATATCAAAAACCTGATGGAGAACGATTTCATCTTGAGCAGCCTTTTGGTAAAAGGTGAAATCTCTAATTTTAAAGCACATTCAGGTGGACATTTTTATTTCAGCTTAAAGGATGCTACAGGCGCAATTTCCTGCGTAATGTTTAAGCAAGATGCATTTCGCTTGCCTTTTTTGCCTGAAAACGGTATGAGTGTCATTTTGTACGGCCATGTTTCTTTATATGAAAAAACGGGGCAATATCAGCTGTATGCCGAAATGATGGAGCCGGCGGGCATTGGTTCCTTGCAAATTGCATTTGAACAGCTGAAGCGGAAGCTTGAGGAAGAAGGCCTGTTTGATCAGGATTTTAAAAGAGAAATTCCGTCTCATATAGAAACCGTAGGCGTAATCACATCACCTACGGGAGCAGCGGTGAGAGATATTATTCAAATTATAAAACGTAGGGATCCAAGGGTGAAAATCGCTATTTTTCCAGCATTGGTACAAGGGGAAAGAGCCGCTGACGATATAGTGCAAGCCTTGAAACTTGCGAATGCGTGGGGAAAGGCAGAGGTAATTATTCTTGGTCGCGGCGGTGGTTCTATCGAGGATTTGTGGGCATTTAATGAAGAAAAGGTTGCCAGAGCTATTTTTGCCTCGGAAACACCAGTTATTTCCGCTGTGGGACATGAAACGGATTTTACCATTGCGGATTTTGTTTCCGACTTACGGGCACCTACTCCCTCTGCTGCTGCAGAATTGGCTACACAGCCTTTATTGCAAAAAGTAGAAGAGGTAATGCAGCTTGAAAACCACCTGCAAAGAAATGTTATCGCGATTTTGGAGGATGCCAAACGCAGGCTGTTATATATAAAAGAGCGCCCTGTTTTAAAACGTCCTTTGGAGCGAATTCATAACACCCAGCTTCTTTTGGATAGAATTGTGTTTGACATGATAAAAGGGACTGACCAAAAGCTGATGCGCTGTGGAGAAAAGATTGGAGCCCTTGATGCAAGGTTGCATGCCTCCTCTCCTTTTGCTGTTATGAAGCGTGGATATTTGATAGCTATGAAAGAAAATGAAAAAACAATTGTTTCTGTGAACCAAGTTGGTGTTGGGGAAGAATTTCGTTTGAGACTTCAGGATGGATATATCAAAGCAAAGGTACTGGAAAAGGCGGTGATGGCTCGTGGCGAAGAAGAAACGGACATTTGAAGAATCCATACAAAGGCTGGAGGAAATTGTGGAACGGCTGGAAACGGAAGAGGTTTCCTTGGATGAGGCTGTGGCTTTTTATAAAGAAGGAATGGTTCTTTCTGCATTTTGCAAGGAAAAGCTAACGAGTGCGGAAGGCGAGATTTTGCTTTTGCGCAAGGAAGCGGGCTTGTGGCAGGAGGAACCTTTTCAAACGAAGGAGCAGGAGTTATGACTGAACTAAAAGAACAAATGAACCAATGGATTGCATATATCGAAGCAAAATTGGAAGATTTTATTCCCAAGCAGGAGCAGTTTCCCCCTATTATTTTTGAGGCCATGAGATATAGTCTTTTTGCCGGAGGAAAACGCCTACGCCCCATGATGGTTTTGGCGGCCTGTGAAGCCGTTGGCGGTGATCGAGAGGAAGGAGTGCCTTTTGCTTGCGCTATGGAAATGATTCATACCTATTCCTTAATCCACGATGACCTACCTGCTATGGATAACGATGATTACCGCCGAGGAAGGTTGACGAATCATAAGGTTTTTGGTGAGGATATGGCAATTCTTGCAGGAGATGGCTTGTTGCACAATGCTATGGAAATCATGGCAGATGCTTGTTGCTTGAATCCTTGCCAAAAAACAACAGGAGCCATGCAGGCCATTGCCCACGGCGCAGGAATTCACGGAATGCTGGTAGGTCAAGTGGTGGATGTATTTTATGAAGGCAAGACGTTAGATGGAAAGACCTTGGATTTTATCCATATTAATAAAACAGCAGCCATGATTTGTGCAGCTTTAAAAGCAGGAGCTATTTTGGGCGGCGCAACAGAAACAGTTATCGGGAAATTTGCCCTTGCCGGGGAGAAAATCGGCGTGGCATTTCAGATATTAGATGATATTTTAGATGTGACAAGCACCATGGAAGAGTTAGGTAAGCCCATTCATAGTGACGAAAAAAATGAGAAAAAAACTTATGTAGATTTATATGGTATTGAGAAATCCAGAGAAATTGCTTGCAAGCTTTCAGATGAGGCAATGGCCATTTGGTTGGAACTGGGGGAAAGCTGTGATTTTTTAAGAGATTTAACCGAATACTTGACAAAAAGAACCTATTAATTATTTGGGACGACGTAAGAAAGAAGATGGGAGTATGGGGTTTTCTAAAATCGCATATAACATGCCTTTATGGGCGGCGATCATATCATGGGCAATTGCCCAAGGATCAAAAATAATTTTGACTTTTATTACAGAAAAACGCTTTGATGCTACCAGAATTGTGGGAACAGGCGGTATGCCAAGCTCCCATACGTCCTTGGTTATGGCGCTGGCTATTAGCATCGGAAAGTATAATGGTTTTGACTCTCCTTTATTTGCAGTTGCTTTGATTTTTTCTTTTGTTGTGATGTATGATGCGGCAGGAATTAGAAGAGCGGCAGGAAAACAGGCTGAAATTATTAATATGCTGATTATAAAGCACCAGGTTCCTGATATGGAAAAGCTGAAAGAACTTTTAGGGCATACACCATTAGAAGTTTTTGTGGGAGGCATTTTGGGAATTGCGGTAGGTCTTTTGGTATAAGATTGATGAGAGCAGGTGAATTTGTGGGAGGACTATTGGATAGAATCCAGACCACCGGAGATATAAAAAAATTTAAAAAAGAAGAGTTGGACCCCCTTTGCAGAGAGTTGCGACGGTTTTTACTGCAAAATGTCTGCAAGACGGGGGGGCATTTGGCGTCAAACCTAGGGGTAGTAGAGTTGACGGTGGCGTTAGAATACATCTTCAATCTTCCGGAGGATAAAATCGTATGGGATGTTGGGCATCAAGCCTATATTCATAAGATATTGACAGGGAGAAAAACTGGTTTTTCTTCTTTAAGACAATTAGATGGTCTAAGCGGTTTTCCTAAACCAAATGAAAGTGAAGCGGATGCGTTTGCGGCCGGGCATAGCTCTACTTCTATTTCGGCGGCGCTGGGGATTGCCAAGGCAAGAGATTTACAAGGCAAGAAGAATAATGTAATAGCCCTAATTGGCGACGGCTCTATGACAGGCGGCCTTGCCTATGAGGCGTTGAATAATGCAGGACGGGAAAAAACAAATTTTATTGTTATTCTCAATGATAACCAGATGTCCATTGACAATAATGTAGGGGCAATCAGTAAACACTTAAACACCCTGCGTACAAGCAACCGTTATCGTATGCTCAAGGACAACTTTAAGCAATTTCGCGATCAAGTTCCCCTTTTAGGAAAAGCAACTTACTTGGTTTTGGAAAAAGTTCGGGACAGTGCAAAGGTTTTATTTTTAGAAGGTGCTGTGTTTGAGGAATTCGGATTTAAATATATTGGTCCTGTAGATGGTCATAATTTAGAAGAAATGCTGGAAATTTTTCAAAATGTAAAGGATACGAAAGAACCTATATTAATTCATATTAAAACAACCAAAGGGAAAGGATATTTGCCGGCGGAGAAAAGCCCGGGACATTTTCATGGTGTTGGGCCTTTTGATATAAAAACGGGAAACGGGGTTGGAAAAAGCGGTGGCTTAAGCTGGTCTGCAGTTTTTGGCAAAAAAATGGTGGAATTGGGGAAGCATAATCCCAATGTGGTAGGAATTACGGCTGCCATGTGTAGTGGCACGGGCCTTGAGGCTTTTCAAGCTACATTCCCCAAGCGTTTTTTCGACGTCGCCATTGCTGAACAGCATGGGACTACATTTGCCGCAGGATTGGCGAGCCAAGGTATGGTGCCGGTGTTTGCGGTGTATTCTTCTTTTTTGCAACGGGCATATGATCAAGTAATTCATGATGTCTGTATGGAAAACCTGCATGTTGTATTTGCCATCGATCGTGCCGGAGTTGTTGGTGCCGATGGAGAAACGCATCAGGGGGTTTTTGACCTTTCCTTTTTGACGCACATTCCCAATATGACGGTATTATCCCCCAAAAATGCTTGGGAATTAGAAGAAATGTTGGAGTTTGCAGTGAATGTTTGTAAGGGTCCCGTTGCTGTGCGCTATCCCAGGGGAACGGCAGATATGGATTTTGTCGAACATAAACAGCCTATTCAATTTGGGAAAGCAGAAGTAATACAAAAAGGAAAAGGCATTGCCATATTAGCCGAAGGTCATATGCTTCAAGCAGCAAAGGGAGCGGCAGAGCGATTGGTGGAAGATGGCTTGGACGCACCTATGCTTGTAAATATGCGTTTTATTTCTCCTTTGGATGAGGAATTATTAAAGGGAATTACATTGGATTGTGATCAAATTTTTACTGTAGAAGATAATCTTCGAAAAGGTGGGTTTGGCTCAAAGGTTTTGGAATTTTACAGTGATGGCGGTTATCAGGTTTCCATCACCAACTTGGCTTTTCCGGATAAGTTTATTGAGCAAGGAACCCAGGGCCAATTGTTTGCCCGTTATGGGTTGGATGGCGAAGGTATTTACAGGAAAATGAAAGAAAAAATAGGAGAAGGCTATGGCAGATAAAGAAAGACTTGATGTCTTGTTGGTAGAGAAAAATTTGGCAACATCCAGAGAACTGGCAAAAGCATATATTATGGCAGGAAACGTATACGTTGAAGGAATGAAAGAAGATAAAGCGGGTACAAAAATTCCTGTTACAGCCAACATTGAGCTTAGGGCTCCCAAGATGAAATATGTTAGCCGTGGGGGCTACAAGCTGGAAAAGGCCATTGATGAATTTGGAATTTCTCTGGATGGAAAAATTTGTTTGGATATCGGAGCTTCAACGGGAGGCTTTACCGATTGTATGCTGCAAAATGGTGCTGCAAAGGTTTATGCCGTGGACGTTGGTTATGGTCAATTTGCATGGAAGCTGCGGAATGATGAGCGAGTGGTTTGTTTGGAAAAAACCAATGTTCGCTATATTACCCACGAACAAGTGCCTGATGAAGGAGATTTTGCATCCATTGATGTTTCTTTTATATCCCTAACCAAGGTATTGCCGGCGGTTTTAGGAGTAATGCAGGAAGAAGGCCGACTTGTATGTCTGATTAAACCGCAATTCGAGGCGGGAAGAGAAAAAGTTGGAAAAAAAGGAGTGGTAAAGGATATTGGGGTGCATAAGGAGGTAATCGAAACCATTGCAAATTATGCATTAGAGCAGGGGCTTGGGATTTTAGGTCTTAGCTTCTCACCCATAAAAGGTCCCGAAGGGAATATTGAATATTTAATTTATTTAGATAAAAAACATCAAGGGGTGTCAAGGGAGGAGGTACATTTCCTTATAGAAGATGTTGTGGGGAAATCCCATGAAGTGCTTTGATGGGAAATGAGGTGGTCAATGAAAAAAATCGGAATAGTTCCCAATATTGATAAGGATAAAGATCTGGCTGTAACAAAGCGTTTGGTAAGACACATATTAGAAAAGGGCTGTATTCCCCAACTATCGGAAAAAATTGCAGAGCTGGCAGGATTGGAAATGTACGCCAGAAAGGAGTATGAAATTTACGAACATTCGGACTTTATCATCTCTCTTGGGGGAGATGGAACCATATTGGGCGTGGGAAGAAAAGTCTGTCAATATAATATACCCATATTGGGGATAAACCTAGGTACACTGGGTTTTTTAACGGCAGAGGAAAAAAATAGAGCCGAATACGCCATTGATAGAGTCCTAATGGGGGATTATAAAAAAGAAAAAAGAATGATGCTTCAAACCTCAATTGCAACGGATAATGGCCGTATTGACGGCATTAATGCCCTGAATGATATTTGCATTACCCGGGGTTTATTATATAAAATTTTGGAGTTTAATGTATTTGTCAATGATGAATATGTCAATACTTTACGGGCAGATGGTGTTATTATTTGTACGCCAACGGGATCTACGGCATATAATCTTTCCGCAGGAGGACCGGTTCTTAAGGCGGATGCGCAAATTATCGCAATTACCCCCATTGCACCTCATACCTTGACCAGCCGATCTATCGTAGTTTCGGCGGATGATGTGGTTACAGTGGAGATTAATCCTCGTGAAGATACCGCTTTTACCATTAGTGCCGATGGTCAGGATAGCTGGAGTTTAACGGGGAAAAAAGTTGTGCAAATACGCAGGGCGCCGGTTTACACCACAATCATAAAAACAAATTCGCAGAACTTTTACGATGTTTTGCGCCATAAATTATCAAAATAAAGACATAAGAAAAAGGAGGCGTGGGCCATGAAGATTGCTAGACATGCAAAAATTCTTGAATTAATTGAAAATTATGATATTGAAACGCAGGATGAATTGGCGCAAAGGTTGTGTGATGAAGGTTTTATGGTTACACAGGCTACAGTATCCAGAGATATACGCGAGATGAAGCTGACAAAAATTGCAACGGAAAAGGGACGTCAAAAATATGCGGTAATTTCAGGCAATGATACGGAAATTACCGAAAGGTTAACACGCGTGTTTAAGGAAGCCGTAATTAAGATGGACTATGCCCAAAATATGATTGTTATTAAAACCTTGGAAGGGATGGGCATGGCAGTTGCTGTAGCCTTGGACAATATGCAAAATACAGAAATTTTAGGTACCATTGCGGGGGATGATACTGTTTTTTGCGTGGTTCGAACCCACAATCAGGCTGCCATTATTATTGAAAAGCTGTATCGTATCATTCATAGTGCATAAGGACCGATAAAGGGGGAATGGCCTATGCTGGAAAATTTACATATTAAAAATGTAGCGTTAATTGAGGAGTGTCAAGTCTCTTTTGGCAAAGGGTTAAATATTCTAACCGGAGAAACCGGTGCGGGTAAATCCATGCTAATTGACTCTCTTCAATTTGCGTTGGGCGGAAGAATGGGGAAGGATTTTTTGCGAAAAGAGCAAAAAATGGCCTTAGTTGAAGCACTTTTTTCAGTAAAGGATAGAAATTTTTCTTGCAGACTTGAGGAAAGTGGAATAGAGCCTGAAGAGGACGGAACTTTATTAATTAGCCGAACTTTGAACGATGCGGGCAAGTCAGTTTGCCGGATTAACGGCAGCATTGTAACCATAAGTATGCTACGGGAACTGGCTGCCGATTTAATCGATATTTATGGACAGCATGAGCACCAATCCCTTTTAAACCCATCAAAGCACATTCGTCTATTAGATCGGTTTTGCACCGGTGAGTTTGATGAGGTGATGTCGGTTTACAAGAAAAGTTTTGAAAAGCGAAAAGAAATTGATAAACAGTTGGAAGAACTTATGGGAGACGAGGCCCAAAGGGAACAGCGTTTGGATATTTTAAATTTTCAAAAGGAAGAAATTGAAAACGCGGCTTTATCTGTTGAAGAAGAAGAAGAATTAACTGAGAAAAAAAAGCGATTGACGCATATGGAGCGTTTAATGCGCTTAACGAGTGAAAGTGCCAGCCTTTTGTATGATGGAACGGATGACCTGCCTTCTGCCTGTGATAATCTAAGTGTTGCTGTTGCCAAGCTTCGGGAGTGCATAACTTTGGATTCAACTTTAGAGGGCTATTATAGTGGTCTTGAAGATGTCTATGCAAAGCTGGAGGACATTTCAAGAGAAGTGAAGAGATATGCCCAAAATTTAGAGGATGACCCAGCTGAATTAGAAATGGTGGAGGAGAGACTCCAAATTATATATAAAATGAAGCGTAAATATGGTGGAAGCATAGAGGCTGCCTTAGATTTTTATGCGAAAATCACAAAGGAAATTGCGTTTTTCTCGAACAGTCAAGAAAGGGTTATCCAATTAACTGCTGAGAGAGAGAAGGAACAGCACATTTTGGAATTAAGTGGTAAGCAGCTAACAGCTTTGCGTCAGGAAGCGGCAGAGAGGGTTGCCAAACAAATTGAGGATTCTTTGAAGGATATGGAAATGAAGAATGCCAGATTTTATATACAGGTGGTGTCCCGGGATGATTGGAATGCAACGGGTAAGGATAAGGTTGAATTTTTGATCTCTGCCAATAAGGGGGAAGATTTAAAGCCTCTTGCCAAGATTGCCTCCGGTGGAGAAATGAGTCGTGTTATGCTGGCCTTAAAATCTGTTTTGGTGGATGCGGATGAAATTGAAACATTTATCTTTGATGAGATTGATACAGGTGTCAGTGGTAGAACCGCTGCAAAAGTCGGAAAAAAGATGAGTGTTATTGGCGAAAAACGGCAGATTCTTTGTATCACTCATTTACCCCAAATTGCTGCTATGGCAGACAAACATTTTCTTATTGAGAAACAAACAAAGAAAGAACAAACTATAACTAGGGTGAAAAATCTGGATGAGATGGCTTCTGTTGAGGAAGTCGCACGTCTTATGGGCAGCACAAATATAACTGCAGCTACGTTAACTGCTGCGAAAGAATTGCGTGAAGGGAAAAAAGGTTCGTGATATGAAATAAAAATAAACGGTATTTTTCTTTGAGGAAAATACCGTTTATTTTTTTTATAACTATAGTTTAAAATCTTTGGGTTTTTGTGCCACCTGCAAGGAAGAGTTTTGAAATCCATAAACATCCACATAAGGGTCTTCATAAGAATTTTCTTGCCGATTTAAAAGCCATTGAATATAAAGAAGCAACTCTTTTCTTCCTCTTTCCTCCAATATTTCAAAATATTTAATGAATGTTTCGTAATCGTCTGCCTTTTTATCAGATTCATATGGACGACGAATTTCATTTACCCCTAAAAGATAATCCATGGAAACGTTAAAAATAGAAGCGATTTTTTTTAAGTCGGTAATGGAAGGCTGGTTATGACCGGATTCATAATTTGAAATAGCGGTTGCACCGTAAGCTAATTCTTTTGCCAAAGCCGCTTGTGTCATTTTTTTTTCTTTTCTCAGTTGTTTGAGCCTTTCGTGAAATTCCATAGAAACACCTCATTTAGCAAAGGGAATATAATAGTATAAAGCAAAATGTCATAAAATGATTATAAAGTGAAAATCGACAGTGCGAAAGATAAATCCATAAAAAAGGAACAATAAATGAAAAAAACCATGGTTTATGGATGTAATCCCATAATAAATGATATTATTTGTGACTTATGTCAGATTATTCATAAAATCTATTGACAAACTATAAAAAAAATGATATTTTTAACACATAAAACATATAGGAATACTATGATATAAAAATTGGCGAGAGGAGCATTTTTATGGCAACTAAAATATATATGGACAATGCAGCAACAACACCTGTAAGGGAAGAAGTATTTCAGACAATACTTCCCTATTTTAAAGACTATTATGGCAATGCATCCAGTGTGTACAGTATTGCAAAAGAAAGCAAAAAAGCATTGGAAAAGGCAAGAGAACAGGTAGCAAAGGGAATTGGAGCAAAAACCGAGGAAATTTATTTTACTGCCGGCGGTTCCGAGAGTGACAATATGGCTCTTCGTGGGGTTGCAGAAGCATTGAGAGGGAAAGGTAACCACATCATTACAACAAAAATTGAGCATCATGCGATCTTGCATACTTGTGAATATTTGGAAAAAAATGGCTATGAGGTGACCTATTTACCTGTAGATGAGTTTGGCAAGATTCGTTTGGAAGAACTTGAAAAAAGTATTCGCCCGGAAACAATTTTAATATCTGTAATGTTTGCGAATAATGAAATCGGAACCATTCAACCTATCGCAGAAATTGGAAGAATTGCCGAAAAGCATGGTGTTGTATTTCATACGGATGCGGTGCAAGCAGTTGGCCACGTCCCCATTAACGTGGATGAGATGAAAATTGATTTGCTCTCTATGAGTGGTCATAAGTTAGGGGCTCCAAAAGGTATCGGTGCCATTTATATTCGCAAAGGGATCTCTATAGAGCCTTTGATTTTTGGAGGTGCACAGGAAAAGAAAAAACGTGCTGGGACAGAAAACATTCCGGGTATTGTTGGATTAGGAAAAGCGGTAGAATTGGCAACTGCAGAAATGGATGTTGAAACAAAACGTTTGCTTCAGTTGAGAGATAAATTGATTACCGGCATTTTGGAAAATGTTCCTTATAGCCGTTTAAATGGACACCCAACTGACAGACTACCAGGCAACTGTAATATTTCTTTTTCTTATATCGAGGGAGAGTCTATGCTGCTATTATTGGATGCTTTTGGAATTGCAGCTTCCAGTGGGTCTGCCTGTACCTCGGGTTCTTTAGATCCTTCCCATGTTTTGATGGCAATTGGTTTACCTCATGAAATTGCCCATGGTTCTTTAAGATTAACATTAGATCGCATGAATACAGAGGAAGAAATTGATTTTGTATTGAAAAAAGTTCCTGAAATTGTTCAAAAATTAAGGGATATGTCACCATTATACGAGGAAGTTACCAACAAAAAAGCATAAGATTAAACAACTAAGGAGGAAACTCATATGGAATACAGCGAAAAAGTAATGGACCATTTTATGAACCCTAGAAATGTTGGCGTTATTGAGGATGCAAGCGGGGTAGGACAGGTAGGCAATGCCAAATGCGGCGACATTATGAAAGTATATTTGAAAATAGAAGGTGGACGGATTTTGGACGCAAAATTTAAAACCTTTGGTTGCGGTGCTGCTGTAGCAACAAGTTCAATGGCAACTGAATTGGTGAAAGGAAAAACAATTCAGGAGGCCTTAGAAGTAACTAACAAGGCTGTTATGGAGGCATTAGACGGATTACCTCCTGTGAAAGTGCACTGTTCCTGTCTTGCAGAAGAAGCACTGCATGCAGCTTTGTGGGATTATGCTGAAAAAAATGAAATTGAAATTCAAGGTTTGAAGCCTCCGGTGGAGGATATTGATGAATTACACCATCATGAATTGAAAGAATAAAAGACTTTAAAAGGGGGTGGCTATATTTTTATAGCTGCCCTTTTTTGAGATGAAGATGAATGATGCTTCTGTAATTTGGATAATAAGAAAACGGTCATGGTATGAAAAAATGAAGATTAATTATTATTTTATATGCTTAAAAAAGAATGCGCCGATATTTATGAGAAATTACCAAATATATACAACTTAATTTTGAAAAACTTACAATAAATAAGCCTTGTTTCAGTGTAAAGTGACGAATGTTTTTTTTGGTATTTAATTATAAAGGAAAATCAATACAAGTGAAGAAAGATAATAAATGTATATATTGTGAAATAAATATAACTTGTGTAAGCGTATATACAAAAAAGGCATTTTCGCCATTAAAAATTGAATCAGGAGGTTGGTATTATGAAAAATTACACTGCAGACAAAGTAAGAAACGTAGTTCTATTGGGTCACAGCGGTTCCGGTAAGACAACATATGCCGAAGCAGCTCTTTTCTTCTCCGGTGCGACAAAGCGCTTTGGGAAAGTGGATGAGGGCAATACCGTTAGTGACTATGAAGCAGAAGAAATTCGTCGTAAGGTATCAATCAATACATCTGTATTACCCGTTGAGTGGCAGGATACAAAAATCAACTTCCTAGATACACCAGGTTATTTTGATTTTGTTGCGGAAGGAAAATTGGCAATGAGTGTTGCCGATACAGCACTTATTATGGTTTCAGCAAAATCAGGCGTTGAGGTTGGAACAGAAAAAGCATGGGAGTATACGGAAGAAACGAATCTCCCAAGGATTTTTTTTGTAAACCAAATGGATGACGAAAATGCAGACTTTGAAAAAACGTTGGCAGATTTAAGAAGCAATTTTGGTAAGGCAGTTGCACCATTGCAAATTCCTTTTAATGATGAAAATGGTCAATTTATTGGGTTTATTAATCTGATTAAAAAAGATGCAAGAAAGAAAGTTAACGGCAAATTGCAGCCTTGTGAGGTTCCTGCCGATAAAGTTGATGAAGTAGAGGTTCTCCGTTCTATGTTGGTAGAAGTAGCTGCCGAGAGCAGTGAAGAATTGATGGAGAAGTTCTTTAATGATATAGAACTGACTGAAGAAGAAATTTATGACGGTTTGCTTGTAGGTATTGAGAATCGGAGTATTTCACCGGTTATGTGTGGCTCGGCAACATTGGGCTATGGCGTAAAATTATTGATGAATACAATCGTAAGATTTACACCTCCTGCAATGGAGGCAAAGAAAAATTTCCATGCATTTATTGATGGGACGGATACTGTCCTATGCAGTTCAGAAGATGAAACTTTTTCCGCATTTGTGTTTAAAACGATTTCTGACCCTTATATCGGTCGTTTGAATTTATTTAGAGTAATGACAGGAAAATTGGATACTTCTACCAGTATTTATAACGTTGAAAAAGATACCCTTGAAAAGGTTAGCCATATTTATATTGTAAGAGGCAAGGAACAAATTGAAGTAAAAGAGCTGCATACAGGTGATATTGGTGCGTTAGCGAAACTTACAAACACATCCACACAGGATACACTGGCTGCAAAAGAAAATCCTATTTTGATCCCAAAACTGCCTTTGCCAAGCTCTGTTCTTTCCATGGCAATTCAACCTAAGGGAAAAGGGGATGAGGATAAGCTTTCTGCCGCATTGACAAAAATCAGAGAAGAAGATCCTACGCTTAAGATGGAAGTAAACAAAGAAACAAAGCAGACACTTCTATATGGGATTGGAGAACAGCAGTTTGATGTAATGGTAAATAAATTGAAAACAAAATATAAAATTGAGGTTGACTTGTTAGATCCAATTATTCCTTTTAGAGAAACGATTAAGGCAAAGACTTCTGTAAGAGGGCGTTATAAGAAACAATCCGGTGGACACGGTCAGTTTGGCGATATTGTTATGGAATTTGAGCCCAGTGGTGATATGTCTGTGCCTTATGTATTTGAGGAGAAAGTTTTCGGGGGTTCTGTACCCAAGCAGTATTTCCCTGCAGTTGAAAAAGGCTTGCAGGAATGTGTTTTAAGTGGAGTTTTGGCAGGTTATCCCGTTGTTGGTTTAAAGGCAACCTTGACTGATGGTTCCTATCATCCTGTAGATTCCTCCGAAATGGCATTTAAGATGGCAACTGCCGTTGCTTTCAAAGAGGGTATTCCTCAGGCAAAACCCACTTTGCTGGAGCCCATTGAGCATGTTGAGGTGCTGGTTCCCGAAAGATACATGGGCGATATTATGGGTGATATTAATAAGCGACGTGGACGTATTTTGAGTATGGATGCAGCCGGGAGTAAAAAATGTATTATTGCAGAAGTTCCTGCTTCAGAAATGCATAAATATGCTACTGATTTACGCTCTTTGACACAAAGCCGTGGTGAATATAAACATTATTTTGAACGTTATGAAGAAGCTCCAATGGAAATTCAGAAAAAAATAATTGAAGTCAGAGCAGCAGAAAAAGAAAAGTAATTTATAATTATTGAATGTTTTACAGACACAAGCCATGGAAAAACAAAGAAATCTTCGTTTTTTCATGGTAAGTGTCTATTTTTGTTTATGGTTGATATAACATTTGCTATTATAAATGTTTTGTCGTAAATATAAAGGATGATTACGTGCAAAAGGCACTGACAAATTCGTGATTTTATGTTAGAATAATTGAAACCTTAGGAAAATATTGGGATAGAATATTTTTTTGAAGGGAACAATAAATGATATGAATATCATGATTTAAGATTCATCATCTTTGTTACGTAATTAGCTTATTGTTAGGTATTCATTTATTTGAGCCTTAATTTTTCCTTTGATTTGGAATGACTTGTTGAGAAATGAGAAATATAGCTTTTGATTGGTTTAAAAAAGTTAGGAGGTTTTAATATGCTAGATGTTGCAATTATTGGCGGTGGACCCGCAGCCCTATCTGCTGCACTAAACTGTCGTCAGCGGAATAAAACGGTTTGTATTTTCGGAAGAAGCTTGGACAGTTCCTTATTATATGCCGCAGAAAAAGTGGATAACTATTTGGGATTGCCGGATGTTAATGGAGAAGAGATGTTAAATCGTTTCTATTCCCATGCTGTAAAAAATGGGGTAGAGTTTCAGGAATGCCGTGTTACCCAAGTTTTAAATGTTGGTGAGCATTATATGATTAATGCAGAGAATAATTTCATTGAAGCAAAAGCCATTATTTTGGCTACCGGACTTAGCAAAAGCAAGGGGATTTCCGGCGAGATGGATTATCTGGGTAAGGGCGTTAGTTACTGCGCAACTTGCGATGGGATGCTGTATCGTGACAAAAAGGTTGTGGTTGTGAGTGAAAACGAGGAAGGCGAAGCAGAAGCAAACTTTTTGGCAGATATATGTAAAGAAGTGATTTATATTCCGTTATATAAAAATATTCTATATCTGAAGGAAAATGTGACGGTTTTGGAAGCAAAGCCCAAGGCAGTCATTGGCGGTGGAGATAAGCTAACAGCTTTGGAAACAGATAAAGATACAATAACTTGTGATGGTATTTTCTTTGCAAAGAATACCATGCCTCCGGATAGTTTGATTTTCGGATTAAAAACAGATGGTAAAAATATTGAGGTTGATCGGCATATGGCTACAAATTTACCTCGTGTTTATGCGGCGGGAGATTGTACCGGTGCACCATACCAGATTGCCAAGGCGGTTGGGGAAGGTTTGGTTGCTGCGTTGTCCGCTGTTTCAGATATCGACCAAATGAAGAAAGAATAATAGACTCCCTCTAGGCATTACAAAGGAATGGGGCAATATAAATGATATTGCCCCTCAGGGTGTCGATAAAGTCGACACCCTTTGAAAAAAGTTCAGTTCCTTCAAGCTTTTTTCAAGTTAGCAGAGGACAAATAGATGTGTTCCTGCGACCAAAAGGTCTTGAAACGCCCTATTTTCCTCGGATGGGCAAAGCTCATCCTGCGGATTCTACTTGGGGAACTTTTCGTTTCTATGCCCTTTCGTTTTATAAAATAGGTTTGTCTACAGTCTGTGGGGCAATATAAATGATATTGCCCCTGTTTTTTGGGAACCCTATTTTAATTTGTTTCCCAAAATGGGAATGCTTAGAGGGATTTTTATGTGCAATGAAATGAAGAAGAGTGAAAATCCAAAGGGGATGAAAATCCTGATTTTCCTAATTATTTTTAGTCAAAGATGGAATTTTAAGAAAAATGAAGTAAATATGAGTAAAAATTGATAAATGCATTGATTTCTAGAAAATTTATAGTAATTAAACCAATTTTGGCATAAAATAACTGAATATAAAATTTGAATATTCTTGAAAAAATGCTAATATAATATCAGAAATCAGCACTCGATAACGATGAGTGCTAACAGATACAAATAAGGAGGTAATGATATGAAACTTTCACCATTAGGAGATAAGGTTGTATTAAAGCAGTTGGAGGCAGAAGAAACAACAAAATCAGGGTTGATTTTAACATCTCAGTCCAAGGAAAAGCCCCAAGAGGCAATTGTTGTTGCGGTAGGCCCTGGAGGTATGGTTGGGGATACAAAGGTTGAGATGGTGCTGAAAGAAGGGGATCATGTTATTTTCTCCAGATACGGCGCAATGGAAATCAAATTTGATGGCGAAGAATATCTGGTTATGAGACAAAACGATATTTTGGCAGTAGTAAAAGACTGATTTAAGGAGGCGTTTTAGATATGGCAAAGGAAATTAAATACAGCACAGATGCCAGAAGTTTCATGGCAGCAGGCGTGGATAAATTAGCAAATACAGTAAAAGTTACATTGGGACCCAAAGGTCGTAATGTTGTTTTGGATCGTAAATTTACATCCCCGTTGATTACAAATGACGGTGTAACCATTGCAAAAGATATTGAACTGGAAGATCCATATGAAAATATGGGTGCACAGCTGGTAAAAGAGGTTGCTACCCAGACAAATGATGTTGCCGGTGACGGTACTACAACTGCAACCGTTTTGGCTCAGGCTATGATTCAAGAGGGATTGAAAAATATTGCCGCAGGTGCAAACCCTATTATCTTAAGAAAAGGGATGCATAAGGCGACAGAAGCCGCTGTAGCTGAAATTAAGAAAATGAGCCAAGCGGTTACAACGAAAAAACACATTTCAAATGTTGCTGCCATTTCCGCAGGTGACGAAGAAGTTGGCGATATGATTGCAGATGCAATGGAAAAAGTTACAAATGATGGTGTTATTACAGTGGAAGAATCCAAAACCATGAAAACCGAGTTGGAATTGGTAGAAGGTATGCAGTTTGATAAAGGGTATCTTTCCTCCTATATGTCCACAGATATGGAGAAAATGGTTGCGATTTTGGAAGATCCTTATATTCTTGTAACAGATAAGAAAATTTCTAATATTCAGGAATTGGTTCCTGTTTTGGAACAAGTTATGCAGGCAGGCGGGAAAATTTTAATTATTGCCGATGATGTGGAAGGCGAAGCATTGGCGACCTTGGTTGTAAATAAGTTAAGAGGTACTTTCACATGTGTTGCAGTGAAGGCACCCGGTTACGGCGAAAGAAGAAAAGCCCAGCTTGCAGATATTGCTGCATTGACAGGTGCACAGGTTATTTCCGAGGAAATTGGTTTGGATTTGAAGGATACAACGTTGGATATGTTGGGTCGTGCGAAAACAGTTCGTGTTGAGAAAGAATTGACCATTATTGCAGATGGTGCAGGTTCTAAAGATGAAATCGAAGGACGTATTCATCAGATTAAAAAGGCAATTGATGAAACCGATTCTGATTTTGATAGAGAAAAATTGCAAGAAAGACTTGCAAAGCTCAGCGGTGGCGTAGCGGTAATTAAAGTTGGTGCGGCTACAGAAACCGAAATGAAAGAAAAGAAACTGCGTATGGAGGATGCTTTGGCGGCAACAAGAGCAGCGGTTGAGGAAGGCATTGTTGCCGGCGGCGGTACTGCACTGGTTCATGCAATTGAAAAAGTAAAATCCGAATGCCAGAATCTGGTTGGAGATGAAAAAACAGGGGCTGCCATTGTTATTAAAGCCTTAGAAGCTCCTTTACGCCAGATTGTTGAGAATGCTGGTTTAGAAGGCTCTGTAATTGTTAATAAAGTGAAGGAAATGGCTGAAGGTGTTGGATTTAACGCATTAACAGAAGAATATGTTGAAATGGTGGAAGCTGGAATTCTTGATCCTGCAAAAGTAACAAGAAGTGCTCTGCAAAATGCTACATCCGTTGCATCTTCTTTCTTGACAACGGAAGCAGTTGTTGCGGAATTGCCTTCCAAGGCACCTGCTATGCCTGATCCAGGCATGGGTGGCATGGGCGGATATATGTAATTCTTCGTAACCCCCATTGATTAATTTTTTATACAAAATGAAAAAGCCTCTGTCCTTATGGATGGAGGTTTTTTGTATTTGAGAGAACGGAAAAAATTCTAAGGATTTTATGTTTATAATTTTTAATTTATAGTAAAAATATTTAGAGTAATTTTTAATTTTTTGAGTGAAAGTAAAAATTTTTTGAAAAATAAGGTTTAAAATTGAAAAAAATGAAAATAATTTTATTTTAAAGGAAAAAAAATTGAAAAAAATGAAAATAACATAATGTAGATTATTTGTATTTTTTAGCGAATTTTTTACTAAATGTTTTTCAACGAAAGACAGATGTAAAGCAAAATAAAAAAATGTCCGCCTGTAAAAAACTTTTTTTGTCTTTTCTATTGACTTTGACGAAAAAGTTCATATATAATTGCTTTGCAAGGACAAAAAGTTAGTTCATTCAACATACTTTTGTCTAATATTGAGGGTTATAATGAGGGGAGGAATATGCTTGTTACAGGTGTTCGATATTATCGGTCCGATAATGATTGGCCCATCCAGTTCCCACACTGCCGGAGCAGTTCGTATTGGGAAATATGCCCGTTCTATTTTGGGTACTGTCCCTGTTTCTGCGTTGATACGCTTTAGTGGTTCCTTTGCAAAGACTTATAAGGGACATGGAACGGATAAAGCAATTGTTGCTGGAATTTTAGGAATGGAAACAGATGATGAGCGCATTCGTATCAGCTTAGACGTTGCCAAAGAAGAAGGACTTGCTTTTACTTTTGAGGAAACTGAAATTGACGGAGCACATCCAAATACAGCAGAAATAATATTAAAGGATGCAGATGGTAAAGAAATTTTGATCCAAGGAGCCTCCATTGGCGGAGGTAATATTATTATTAATAAAATAAACAACACTACTGTTGCAATTTCAGGAAAATCTGATACATTGATTATTCCCCACGAGGATGTTCCGGGAATGATTGCTGTTGTGACAAAAATTTTAGCTGAGCACAGTGTAAATATTCATGGGTTCTCTCTTTGTAGAGATCACAAAGGGGGCACAGCCGTAATGACTATAGAAATAGATGGCGATATTGATGAGGGTATAAATAATGTTATTACGCAGCAACCCCATATTTTGGCTTCCACCTTATTAAAAGCTATTTGATATAAAAATAAAAAAATGGAAACTATAGAGTAACGGTATTTTCGTTATGAAGAAGTCAGATATTTTTTTCATTAATCTGACAAGTACTATTGTTTATAAAGTTTATTATCTAAATTATGAAAAATTAGAAATGAGGTGATAAAATGAAATATGATTCCTTATCAGATTTAGTTTTGCAAGCGGAAAAAGAAAATATTGCCTTATGCAAACTTATTTTGAAAGATCAAGCCGAGACAGCAGAAACTGATGAAAGTGTATTGTTTGAAAATATGAAGCGTTCTCTTTCGGTTATGAAAGAATCTGTTGGAACTGGTTTGGATCCCAAAAAAAGATCGGCCAGTGGACTTACAGGTGGTGATGCTTATAAAATGAACGAGGCTGTAAAGGCAAACAGGAACATTTGTGGAAAAATCTTCGGGGAAGCAATGGTGAAAGCCCTTGCGGTTTCACAGACAAATGCCTGTATGGGTAGAATTGTAGCAGCACCAACAGCAGGTAGCTGCGGAATTTTACCTGCAGCTTTATTAACAATTTCAGAAGATAGAAAAATTCCTGATGATGACGTGGTAATGTCTCTTTTTACTGCATCCGCAGTAGGTATCATTATTGCCAATAAGGCAAGTATTGCCGGTGCAGAAGGTGGATGTCAGGCAGAATGCGGTGCAGCCAGTGCTATGGCAGCCGCTGCCTTGGTAGAGCTTTGCGGAGGAACACCAAAACAAAGCGAACATGCTTGTGCCATTGCCTTAAAAAATATTTTAGGGTTAGTGTGTGATCCTGTGGCAGGATTGGTAGAAATTCCTTGTATTAAGAGAAATGCCATGGGTGTTGCAAATGCTTTCGTAGCAGCTGAATTGGCCTTGGCGGGCGTGGAGAGTGCCATCCCGGCTGATGAAGTTATATTTGCTATGAAAAAAATAGGGGAAGCAATGTCCCCTGCTTTAAAAGAAACAGCAGAGGGCGGTTTAGCAGCAACCCCTACTGGTAAAAAACTTTGTGAAAAAGTATTTGGTCATTGCTAAAACTTATTTTGCTTTCGTACAACCAAAGTAACCGCAATAATATTTTAAATTAAATAGGAGAATTGATAAAATGACTAGTTTATTTCAAAAATGGAATTCTATCAGCTTGGTTAAGCGTATCATCGCGGGTTTGATTATCGGTGCTATTCTTGGTAAAGTATTACCAAGCTTAACTGTAATCAGTATCTTGGGTGATCTGTTTGTTGGTGCATTAAAGGGCGTTGCACCAATTCTGGTATTTTTCTTGGTAATGAGTTCTTTAGCTCAGCACAAGAAAGGTGCAAAGAC
The DNA here is from genome assembly GCF_030625865.1 of Anaerotignum sp. Lineage (GTDB taxonomy): Bacteria > Bacillota > Clostridia > Lachnospirales > Anaerotignaceae > Chakrabartyella. The sequence goes on from NZ_DAOUQB010000002.1 coordinate 27,666, forward strand.
AAACATGGGCACTGTAGTAATTTTGTACTTAATCGGTACTTTTGCTTCTGCTTTAGTAGCAGTTGTAGGTAGCTTCTTGTTCCCTGTATCTTTAAATTTGGCAGATGCAGTCGGAAGTGGTACACCTCCTGATGGCGTAGGCACTGTAATTAAAACTTTGCTTATGAACATCGTTCAGAACCCCTTAGCATCTATTACAACTGCAAACTACATCGGTATTTTGGCTTGGGCTGTTGTTTTTGGTTTGGCGTTGAAACATGCATCAGATACAACAAAAACAATGCTTGGCAACTTTGCAGATGCAGTTTCTCAGGCAGTTAGATGGGTAATTAGCTTTGCACCTTTTGGTATTTTAGGTCTTGTATTCTCCACCGTTTCTACAAGTGGCTTGGGAATTTTCACAGATTATGGCAAGCTTTTGTTATTGTTAGTAGGATGTATGGCTGTGATTGCCCTTGTTGTAAACCCTATCATTGTATTCTTAAATATTAAGCAGAATCCATATCCATTGGTATTTAAGTGTTTGAAGGACAGCTTTATTACAGCATTCTTTACTCGTAGTTCTGCCGCAAATATTCCTGTTAACATGACACTTTGTGAATCCTTAGGCTTGGACGAAGATAACTATTCCGTTTCCATTCCTTTAGGCGCAACAATTAATATGGGTGGTGCTGCGATTACCATTACTGTTATGACTTTGGCAGCAGTACACACATTGGGTTATTCCGTTGATATCGGTACAGCTTTGGTTTTAAGTATTGTAGCTGCGGTTTCCGCTTGTGGTGCTTCCGGTGTTGCTGGTGGTTCCTTATTGCTGATTCCTTTGGCATGTTCCCTGTTTGGTATCTCTAACGATATCGCGATGCAGGTTGTAGGTGTAGGTTTTATTATCGGTGTTGTTCAGGATTCCTGCGAAACTGGTTTGAACTCCTCTACTGATGCATTGTTTACTGCTGCTGCGGAATTTAAACAGTGGAGAAAAGAAGGCAAACCCATTAAATGGTAATATTCATCTTGTGATAAATTTGTAAATTGGTTGTACGAAAAGCAACTTTTTTCTGAAATAAAGCAGTTTGTTTCAGACAAAAAGAAGGGATATAAAAAAGCGGTGATTTTAATCACCGCTTTTTTTATACACGAATGTCCTTTCCTCCAGGATTTTTTGAATTTGTTATGGTAGCTGTGGTATCGTTATTTAGACCTTTTGCATACTTTATTTTTGTAGGACTATCTAATACCACTTTTTGGGTGTTTGTGGAATTTTCGGGTTTTAAGCTATCCTCCTGCTTTTCAGAAAGTTCTTGTAGGGTTAGCTGTATTGTCTCCCCGGAAGATGGGGAGTCCTCGGAACCTTCCTTTGAAGCTCCCTCTGAAACATTCTCTTCGCAAACACCATTGCATATTCCACTCTCAACCAACGCATTTAGTTTTAAATAAAGTAGATATTCCAATTGTGAAATATTGCAAATTGTATTGTTTACTTCTTTATTTACGCCAATAATAACATCAATATCTGTGCTTTCTTCGATAATTTTTTGCAACTTTTCCCCTTCACAGTTTAAGATATGGGCAATTTCAGTTTCAACTAAAGCAATTGATTGTAAAATTGAAGTACAGGGATCACCGCAATTTTCTTGTTCGCAACAGTTTTCACTACAGATATTAAAATTGCATTCATCAGGCTCGAAGGGTAATTCATTTAAAAAAAGTTGGTATCTGTAAATATAAGGGTAGCAGCCTTTTTTCAGCACAAATAATTCTAAATAATAATTATCATCATTAACGCAAGGATTAAAAAGAATATTTCTTATTTGCAGTTCATTGCTGATGGGCTCCGTATACGCCACGGTACTATCAGAATTTAGGATAAACATGTACTGTTCGTTGTTGTATATACCCGAAATTACCAAGCCGGGACATAAGCTTAAAACACTGGTGATTTGGAACCCATTTGGGGTATAAAGCAAGTTAGAAAAGCCCGTTTCTTTGTTGGTTTCCAGGATGCAGTTTGAATAAGACAGTACCAGCTGATTGTTGCAACAATTATAAGAAATACCTGTGATATCCCCTGTAAAATCGGTATAGCCGTTCATTGTAATACAATCAATTTCGCACATGTTACAGTTTAACTTAAAAACTGCATTGTTATATTTTTTTGTTGTTGCCCAAAAACAATGATCTGTTTGGTCATAACAAATGCAGTCATATTCTTTCCAAGTATTGTAACATTCAACGATGTAAAAATGACAATCGGTCTTTATAATTTGGCAACAACATTTAACCGTAAAGTAATAGAAACAACCATCGAAAGCGCAGTTATTGTATTTTTTTGCGCAAGCAACGGAAAGAGCAAAGGAATCGATCAATTCAAATGTTTTCATGGAACCCCCCCAAAAAAATGAATATAGTCAAAATCATTACTATATGATATGAGTTTGTTGTTTGTATTGATAATTTTATTTTAAGAATCTGTTTAAATTACATGAAAAAAATATCGTCAGATAAGTTTAGTTGACGATAAACGGAGGAGTGTTGAGATTATTCATCCTCTTCATATAAACAATCTTCAAACAATTCCAGTTTTATCTGTAATAATATTTCCAGACGAGTAATGGTGTTTACCATTTTTTTTACGGTTTTATTTGCAGATAAAATAACTGCTACATCATCAGGTACCGTGGAAAGGCTGATGATTTTTTGTAATTTTTGGCCTTCTGCATTTAAAATATGAGAAAGTGCAGATTGTTCTAAAGCAATGGATTCTATTACATCCGTTACCGCTTTCTCTCTTGAAACTTCACTATTTTTCAATTCTGGCATACTCATTAAAAAGTTCCCCTTTCTAAATAACCATTTTTAAATGGTTACTGTATTTCGTAAAAGCATCAGAAAAATTTTTTCGTCAAAAACAGAAGAGGAAATCGCCAAACGCTTTTTATAATAGTACATAATATGATGAAAATCCTGCTTTAGTGAAGGAGATTATAGTTCTGGTACTGCTATTCATCCCAAATTTAACACGAAAATAACAATAAAAAAACATACGAAGTTAGTAGTTGCGTACTTTTCGTATGTTTTGTGTATATTAATTTTAAATTTTAAAATAAAAACATTAACTGCTTTGCCGAGGATAAACCATGTTTTCTTCTCTTAGACAGGCCAAAACCTCTTCTGTAAATTTTTTGCATTCCAGTTTTGTGATCGCCAAGTTATGGTCTAGGTAGTTTCCGCACATTTCGGCCTTTGCTGCAGGAATTTCTCCTTTAAAGTCGCTCATATATTCATAGCAGTCTTTCATAATGCTTGCAATATTGGAGGGTTCCAAATCTCCTTTGAAAATAGCATACATGCCGGTACGGCATCCCATAGGGCCGATATAGACTGTTTTTTCTGCCCAAAGGGGATGGCTGCGAAAGAAGGTGGCCATTAAATGTTCTATGGTGTGCATAACAGAGGTATCTAAAACCATTTCGCGGTTGGGTTCTTTCATTCGAATATCAAAGGTAGTCAAAATTCCGTTTCCTACGGTATCCTTTCTGGATACATAAATCCCTCTTAAAAGTGTATTGTGATCAATACCGAAGCTGGTTACATCCATATTTCTCTTCCTTTCCCTTTTTATTTATCAAACAAGGTCATTCTACCCGTTTTTATTTGGAATTTCAAGTATAACTTTTTGCATCAAGGGTTGATACCTTTCAAATTTTGCTGTAAAATATGTAAAAATATACTATGGAAGAGGAGAATGCACATGGCACACCAAATAACAAGAGATGAAGCTTGGGAGTTACTGACACAATTTAATAAAGATCCATTTCATTTGCGACATGGTGAAACGGTTGAAAGCGTAATGCGCTATTTTGCAAGAGAACTTGGATATGGTGATGAAGAAGAATTTTGGGGAAATGTAGGATTACTACATGATTTGGATTTTGAAATTTACCCTAATGAGCATTGTATTAAATGTCAGGAGATTATGAAGGAGCACGATCTGGAGGAGTCCTTAATTCATGCGGTAGCAAGCCATGGATACGGAATTTGCTGTGACGTTGAGCCTACCCATGAAATGGAGAAGGTTCTTTTTGCCGTAGATGAATTAACCGGATTAATTGGCGCAGCGGCTTTAATGCGTCCTTCTAAAAGTGTACAGGATATGGAATTAAAATCCGTAAAGAAAAAATTTAAGGATAAAGCCTTTGCCGCTGGATGTAACAGAGATGTGATTAGAAGGGGCGCAGAACAGCTGGGATGGGAATTGGATGAGTTATTGACAAAAACCCTGGAAGCTATGAAGGCAGATCCCAAGAACTAAAAAATCTAAAAAATTTTAAATAAAACCAATGGTATTCATTTTTTGAATGCCATTTCAGACTGTGGAAAAACCTATTTTATAAAATGGAAGGGCTTGGGAAACAAAGAGTTTCCCAAGTGGAATCCGCAGGATGAGCTTTGCCCATCCGAGGAAAATAGGGTGTTTCAAGACCTTTTGGTCGCAGGAACACATCTATTTATTCTCTACTAACTTGAAAAAAGCTTGAAGGAACTGAGCTTTTTTTAAAGGGTGTTGATTTTATCGACACACTGCAATGGTATTCATTTTTTTGAATGCCATTTTTTTTTATAAAGAGCTTAAGAATTACAGTAATATTTATTTTTATTTCGGACAAAATAATATCGAAATCAAAATGAAGGAGGGAATTAACATGGAGAAATGTAATGAATGTATCAGATGTACTGTAGAAAATTGCAGACACCATCATAATGCGAAAAACTACTGTACTTTGGAGGCCATTCAAGTTGGCACACATGAAGGAAATCCTACAATGGATCAGTGTACAGATTGTAAATCCTTCACTTTAAAATAAGATAACCGGTTATTTTTTGATAGCGGGCGTTTTTTTATGAATTGTCATAAAAGAATGCCCGCATTTCTTATGAATTTAATAGAAATATCCTTGCTAGGATAAGCCACTTTGGCGTAAAATAATAAAAGTGAGGTGATGTTTTTATGAAGATTTATCTTGTTCGCCATGGTGAAACAGACTGGAATTTACGTGGAATGTTTTACGGATGGACAGATTGTGATATCAATGAAAAAGGAATGATACAAGCAAAAAGACTAAAAAACTTTTTTGATACCACTGATTATGATAAAATTTATGCAAGTGATTTACTTAGAGCAGCACATACGGCTGAGATTATTGCATCTGATAAAAATATTAAGGTGAAAAAGAATAGTTGTTTTCGTGAATTGTTCTATGGTGATTGGGAGGACAAAGAGGGCAGTTACATACGAGAAAATTATAAGGAAGAATTAAATCAGTGGGTAAAGGAATGGAAAACAAGTTCTTTACCGGGCGGGGAAGCTTTTCCGGATTTTTACCAGAGGGTAACGGATGGATTAGAGCAGGTGATACAAGAAAATAAGGGCAAAAAAATCATTATCGTATCTCATAATGGACCGATGAGTGCCATGCTTTGTTATTTAACGGGAGCCGGACCCGATGGGTTTTGGCATTTTTTCTGCGAACAAGGTTGTTATAGCTCAGCATGGGTTTCAGAAAAAAAGATAACCATTGAAAAAATAAACTGTCCTGTTTAAATATAAAATTTTTTGAGCTGTAAAGGAAAAATACTTGACAGCTTGCTTTTTTTTTAGTATGATAGTTCAGGTGGTTGTAAAGTAATTTTCCTTTACAGGGGGAATGAAAGATGGTTGAAATTTTAAAGCTGACTTTGCTTTATGATTTTTACGGCGAACTTTTGACGGAAAAACAAAAGCAAGTGTTTGAGATGCACTATCAGAACGATCTTTCTCTTTCTGAAATCGGAGAAGAATTATCAATTAGTCGGCAGGCTGTGCGAGATCAGCTAAAGCGTACTGAAAAAATTCTGATTGAATATGAAGAAAAGTTAAAATTGGTAGAACGCTTTCAAGAGCAGCAAAGTGCTGTTCGGAAAATGAAAAGCATTCTTGATAAAATAGGAATGGGAGAAATCAGCGAGGAAACAACGGAAGCTATTTCTGCCATGAAACAAATTGCAGATGGGATATTATCCTAGAGAGGAGGGCGATCTATGGCATTTGAAAATCTTTCCGCCAAGCTTCAGGAAGTATTCAAACAACTCCGAGGAAAAGGCGTTTTAACGGAGGATGATGTAAAAGCTGCGATGCGAGAAGTGAAGATCGCACTTCTGGAAGCAGACGTAAACTTTAAGATTGTCAAAGATTTTATAAAAACTGTTACAGCCCGTGCTGTTGGCGTTGAGGTTTTGCAGGGGTTAAACCCCGGTCAACAGGTCATTAAAATCGTAAATGAAGAATTAATTTCTCTCATGGGCAGTACACAAAGCAGGTTAACCTATTCAAACCGTCCGCCTACAGTTTATATGATGGTAGGTCTGCAGGGTGCAGGTAAAACCACCAGCAGTGGAAAGTTAGCAGGTCAGCTTAGAAAGCAGGGCAGGAATCCTCTTTTGGTTGCTTGTGATATTTACCGTCCTGCCGCAATCAAACAGTTGCAGGTGGTAGGAAAAAATTATGGTATTCCTGTTTTTGAAATGGGTACCGAGGTTAATCCCGTAGAAATTTCAAAAAAAGCTTTGGAATATGCTGCGGAACAGCACCATGATGTGATTCTGATTGATACTGCGGGTCGTTTGCATATTAACGAAGAGTTGATGCAAGAACTGCAAGATATTAAAGCTACGGTGAAGCCACAGGAAGTTTTGCTGGTGGTAGATGCTATGACCGGACAGGATGCTGTGACAGTAGCAGGCAGTTTTGACAGCCAATTGGGTGTAGATGGTATTATTATGACGAAGCTGGACGGCGATGCCAGAGGCGGTGCTGCCCTTTCAGTCAGAAGTGTTACCAACAAACCAATCAAATATATTGGTATGGGTGAAAAAATGGAAGATCTGGAACCTTTCTTCCCTGACCGTATGGCTTCCAGAATTTTAGGGATGGGCGATGTTCTTTCCCTAATTGACAAAGTACAGCAAAACATTGATGAGCAGGAAGCAGTTGAGATGCAAAAGAAAATGCTCTCCAACGAATTTACACTGGAAGACTTCCTTTCTCAAATGCAGCAAATCAAAAAAATGGGTCCGTTGAAGGATTTAATGGGAATGATTCCCGGGTTAAATGGGATGAACCTTGATAAGGCAATGCAAGGAGTTGACCCTGCAAAGGAAATGGTGAAAGTAGAGGCCATTATCCAGTCGATGACCAAAGAAGAACGATCAAATCCTTCTGTGCTCAATGGTCCCAGAAAAAAGCGCATCGCCAATGGTTCCGGAAGGAGCATTGCGGATGTCAATCGTCTGTTGAAACAGTTTGAAGAAATGAAAAAAATGATGAAGCAGATGAACAATATGCAAAAGGGTAAGAAAGGAAAACTTCCTTTTTTCCGATAAATGAAGTTTAATTTTTTAGGAGGTGAAATGATATGGCAGTAAGAATCAGATTGAAAAGATTGGGTGCAAAAAAGGCTCCTTTCTATAGAATCGTTGTTGCGGATTCCAGAACATCCAGAAACGGTAGATCTATTGAAGAGATTGGTTACTATGATCCTACAAAGGAACCCGTTGTTTTGAAAGTTGATGCAGAAGCAGCTACCAAATGGATTGCGAATGGTGCACAACCTTCCGAAACTGCAAAGGCTCTTTTGAAAAAAGCTGGCGTAATCGGCGAATAATCCGAAGGCGGGAGGCTTGGCTATGAAAGAATTATTAGAAGTCATTGCAAAAAATCTTGTGGACTGTCCTGATGAAGTGCAAGTAACCGAAACGGAAACCGAACGCACCTTAGTGCTGGAGTTAAAGGTTGCCCCCGAGGATATGGGAAAGGTTATCGGCAAACAAGGAAGGATTGCAAAAGCAATTCGTACATTGGTAAAGGCATCCGGCGTTCATGAAGACAAAAAAATTATCGTTGAAATCATTCAATGAAAAATTGCCTTAATATTGGGGCATTATAAGAGCGTAGACAAAGTCTACGCTCTTCGTAAAATCTGGATGTAGTTGAGTATGTTGTGATATTTCGGGTAAGCCGAAATATCTATTATGTAATTTAATGGCATGATGCGTGCATCCTGCCTGTTTTTATTATGAAGAATTTATTATTTTATCATGAGGTGTGTATGGAACAGTATTTTGAAATTGGAAAGATTACAGGTACTCATGGAATCAAGGGGACGATGCGTGTGTTTCCTACAACACAGGATCCTACTAGGTTTGAGCGCTTAAAAGAAATTATTGTAGAAATCAGAGGAAAGAGAGAAACCTTTCATATACAAAAGGTAGCATATCATAAACAGTTTGTTTTGCTTACCGTAAAAGAAATAACAGATATTAATGTAGCAGAGCTTTACAAAAACGGAACGATTTTGATTCCTGATTCGTTAGCCATTCCTTTAGAAGAGGATGAATATTATGCCAGAGATTTGTATGGATTAAAGGTTATTACTGACGATGGGGAAGAATTAGGTGTGTTGACTAAAATTTACGTTACGGGTGCAAACGACGTTTATGCAGTGCAAAAAAGCCCTAATGAGAAAGAACTTTTAATTCCTGCCATCAAAGATTGTATCAAAAAGGTGGATTTGGAAGCTGGTGTTATGACAGTATCACTTCTGGAAGGGTTGAGATAATGAAGCATTATTTTGTGTTAACATTATTTCCCGAAATGATTCAGGAAACGCTCTCCCATAGTATTTTGGGAAGAGCCCAAAGAGATGGATTCATTTCCATAGAAGCCATTAATATTCGGGATTTTTCCATGAATAAGCATTTACAGGTGGATGATTACCCCTATGGCGGCGGAGCCGGTATGGTTATGCAGCCACAGCCTATATTTGATGCCTATCAAAGCATATTACCAAAGGCGGGCAAGGCAAGGGTTTTATACATGACGCCCCAGGGAAAGCCTTTTACCCAGCGTATGGCAGAGGAATTGGCGCAGGAGGAGAGCCTGGTTTTTTTATGCGGTCATTATGAAGGTGTGGATGAACGGGTGATCGAAGAAATTGTTACTGATGAAATTTCATTGGGGGATTTTGTACTAACCGGTGGCGAATTGGCTGCAATTACTATGATCGACGCTGTGTCTCGTTTAACACCAGGTGTTCTTGGTAAAGAAGCTTCCTTTGAGGACGAGAGCTTTTCCCAAGGCCTTCTGGAATATCCCCAGTATACTCGACCTCCTGTTTTTAAGGATAGGGAGGTACCAAAAGTATTACTTAGCGGTCATCATGGAAATGTAGAAAAATGGCGCAGGGAGCAGGCATTGATTCGTACGGCACAAAAGCGCCCTGATTTATTAGAAAAGGCGGAACTAAGCCAAGAGGATATTAAATTTTTGAAAAAAAATAATATTAAATTTTAAGTTGTATGATAAATTGTTCCTTAATAGCCCGAATTTTTATAGTTTGGTAAAGTTCGGGCAAAAAGCGGTAAAAAAAGTGAATATTAAAGTGAAAATTTAGGAGGAAATTATTTATGAGTAGCCCAAAAAGCAATATTGCAAACCCGGCACCTTTAGGTCTGTTAGGCTTTGGCATGACTACAATTTTGTTGAACTTACATAATGCAGGTATTATTTCATTATCAGCAGTAATTATTAGTATGGGGCTTTTCTTGGGCGGGCTTGCTCAGGTGGTTGCAGGCATTATGGAGTTTAAATCAGGCAATACCTTTGGTGCAACTGCTTTTACTGCATATGGAACATTCTGGTGGTCTTTGGTGGGAATCTGGTTGCTGCCCTTTGTGATTCCGCAAGGTGTTGTACAGGCTTCAGATGAAATTTCTATGGGATTTTATCTATTGCTGTGGGGTATTTTTACAATGGGTATGTTTATTGGTACTTTTAAGCACAACATGGCTTCGAGAGTGGTTTTTGGTTCTTTGACATTATTGTTCTTCCTGTTGTCACTGGGCGATTTTACAGGCAGCCATTTTATTAAAACAATAGCTGGCTATGAAGGTATTTTCTGTGGTGGTAGTGCAATTTACGCTGCCCTTGGTCAGATTATTAATAATGAATTTCAGAGAGAAATTGTGAAGCTGTAAGGATTTTAAATAAAAATAAGCAGTCTTTTTACCGTTTACTTGGTAGAAAGGGCTGCTTTTTTGTAGAAAAGAAACCCACACGTTTGATGAAGTTGTAAAATCAAAGTAGACAAGAAATATAACCGCTGATGTGACCCCAATAAGTTACGAGTAGGAACTCCGACGGATAATTCCATCAATCCTATCATTGAATCTATTAATGGATTAAAGCTGAAATACGTTGCGATTATAGCAAAGAGGAGAAAACAGATTTTCCTGAATTTTTAAATAAATATGTTGAGTATTTTATAATCAGCGTCCCGCCTACGCCTTAAAATATTTAAGCCCTGTTCAATATAGAACTGAACAAGGCTTTCCTTAAGGTGGTTTTTAAATTGTCTGCATTAACTTGACAACTTCATTAAACGCGTGGTTTTAATTATAACTTATTTATTTACTGAAATGGTTGGTAAATGAGACAAGTTATTGTCCTCTGTGCCGTCGGGGATTGATTTTAAATATTCTGTATTTCCACGATGGGCGATTCCTACACCTTCTATACCACCCTGGCGGGCTAGTTCAATGGCGTCATCCTTATCAATGAGTGTATTATCTGAAAGTTGATAGCCTTTTATTTTTCCGCTTTGTTTTAATAGCCCGGTGATTTTTTTTGCATTGGGATTTGGAGAAGGAATATTATCTAGTGTATTTTTTGCTAAAGTTTGTGTTAGTTCGTTTTTATCAAGAGTAAATGCCATAGCTACACCTCCTTTTTTATTATTTTAACCGTTAACTAAAAAAATATTGAATAAAGAAGGGAATTCTGATTTTTGATAATTAGAATAATATATTCTTTTATGTTTTAAAAAAACAACATTGTCGAAGAATGTTTTAAGTTGACAAACTTCACGCATTGTGATATTTTGTAAATAAGGAAGAAATGGGGAAAATCTTTCGCTTTATTAAAATTACTTTGGTTTTTAATCAAAGTGATTTTTTTTGGGAGACTGAACCATTGTTATTTAGGAGATTAGAGTTTGCTATACTATTTTTTTCAAATTTTAAAAATAGGGGTTTACAGACATTTGCCTTTGTGGTAGTATGTTTAAAAATAACCAAATACCAAAAATAATTGTGAAAGAGGTTGCGAATATGAATCAGATCAATTTTGCTGCAACTACATACTTTTACTTTTACCGTGTTTTCAGAGATTCAAAGTGAATTTTACTGTGAGAAAAGACGGTTAGTTGTGATGGTTTTTTCTAAAAAGAAGGCTAATAAGACTTCGCAGTGAGATTCGCTGCGGAGTCTTTCTTTTTATATTGAAAAAGCCAAATGTTGTATGTATGGATTCTATATATTTACAAAAATCTTTCAAATTAAAAACATTGGACAGAATGAAGGAGGATATAACATGATCGTAGTATTGAAAAACGGAACAAAGCCGGAACAAATTGATAATTTAAAAGCGTGGTTGAAAAGTATGGGCATTGGCACCCATATGTCTGTTGGCGTGAACCATACCATTGTAGGTCTGGTAGGAGATACTTCCAGTGTAGATGTGGATTTAGTTCGCTCTTTGGATATTGTGGAAAAAGTGCAAAGAATTCAGGAACCCTTTAAAAATGCCAATAAAAAATTCCATAATGAAAGACTGGTTGTGGATGTAAATGGTGTGAAAATTGGCGGAGGAGAATTTCAGATTATTGCTGGACCCTGCTCTGTTGAATCAAGAGAACAGGTTTGCTATGTTGCTGAATGCGTAAAGAAATCTGGTGCAGGAATGCTCCGTGGCGGTGCCTTCAAGCCTCGTACTTCCCCTTACGCGTTCCAAGGCTTGCATGGAGAAGGAATCAACCTTTTGCTTGAAGCAAAGAAATTGACGGGTTTGCCCATCGTTTCTGAAATTATGAACATCACACACTTGCCTTTGTTTGACCCTGTGGATGTAATTCAGGTTGGCGCAAGAAATATGCAGAATTTCGAACTTTTAAAAGAGCTGGGGAAAACGAATAAGGTAATACTTTTAAAAAGAGGTTTAGCAAATACCATTGATGAATTGTTAATGAGTGCAGAATACATTATGGCGGGTGGTAATGAAAACGTGATTCTTTGTGAAAGAGGGATTCGTACATTTGAGACAAGAACCAGAAATACGTTAGACCTTTCTATTATTCCTGTGCTGAAAAAGTTAACGCACCTACCTGTGGTCATTGATCCTAGCCATGCATTAGGTTACTCATACATGGTAAAACCCATGGCAATGGCGGCAACTGCGGCAGGGGCAGACGGCTTAATGATTGAGGTACACAATGATCCTCCACATGCTTTGTGTGATGGAGCACAATCTTTGACTCCGGAGGCATTTGACGATGTAGCAAAGGCGGTATTCCAATTAAGACCTTTTGCTTGCACATTCGAAGACTAAGTGCTATTGCATATATGAAAATTAGAAGATGGGGGTTGTTTATTGACCAAAACCAAGAACAGCCTCCCAATAGAATTAGAAAACAGGTTGAGGTGAGCATATGAAAATTGGAGTGATTGGCTTGGGGCTGATTGGTGGCTCCATGGCAAAGGCAATAAAACAGAAAACGGAGCATATCGTTTATGGTTGGGATGAATCGGAGATGGTGCGATACAGTGGGAAGCTGGCTGAAGCAGTGCATGATATTTTGGAAGGAGGAGACCCTTCTGATTGTGATTTGGTTTTAATTGCCCTATATCCCGGAGCAACAGTGGATTATGTGAAAAAGTTTGCTTCTAAATTTAAAAAAGGAGCAATGGTGGTTGACTGCGCCGGAATCAAACGTGTGGTTTGTGAACCTTTACAGGCCGTTGCAGCGGAAAACGGATTTATTTTTTGCGGTGCCCATCCCATGGCGGGTATTGAGCGTAGTGGTTTTACTTATTCAACGTCTGCACTATTTGAAGGGGCAACCATGATTTTAACACCTTACACCGGGACGGACATTGCACCCATGAATGAATTAAGCTTATTTTTTAAAAGCCTTGGGTTTGCCAGAATGCAGGTGGCTACGGATGCAGAGCATGACCAAATGATTGCGTATACCTCTCAGTTGGCGCATGTTGTATCCAGTGCATACATTAAAAGTGAATTATCTCCCAAATTTAAGGGTTTTTCTGCCGGGAGTTTTCATGATATGACTCGAGTTGCAAAACTAAATGAAACCATGTGGACGGAACTGTTTTTGGATAACAACGATTTCCTTGCAGATGAAATTGATGGTTTGATTACTCGATTGCAAGATTATAGCAAAGCAATACGGGAAAAAGATAGCGTAAAACTTAGAGATATGTTAAAGGAAGGCAAGGAAAAACGCCTTGCCATTGATGAAGTAAAAGAATTTGAATGAGGTTGCCTATGAGAAAAGTGAAGGTAAGTACATCGTCAGATTATGATATTTTAATTGGGAAAGGATTGCTGACACAAGTTGGGAAAGAAGTTTCCAAGCGGGTGAATCTTTGTAAAGCGGCAATTATTACAGATAGCAAGGTGGATTCTTTATTTTCGGCGACAGTATCCCATTCTTTGGAAAATGCAGGGTTTTCCATATGTAAATTTGCTTTTCCCCGGGGAGAAGGCTCCAAGCATATCGGAACCCTTAGTGATATTTTGGAATTTCTTGCTGAGAACGAAATGACCAGGCAGGATATTATTATTGCATTAGGCGGGGGAGTTGTTGGCGATATGGCGGGGTTTGCCGCAGCTGTATACCAAAGAGGCATTGGTTTTGTTCAAATCCCCACTACTTTTTTGGCAGCGGTGGATTCCTCTGTTGGCGGGAAAACAGCGATAGATTTAAAGGCGGGGAAAAATATGGCGGGTGCATTTTATCAGCCCAAACTGGTTCTTTGCGATACCAATGCATTGCTGACCCTGCCAAAGGAAATTTTTGCCGATGGCGTTGCCGAAACGTTGAAATACGGTGTAATTGGAAATGAACAATTATTTGAGAAGGTAGAGTCTTTGGATTTTCTGCAAGATTTGGAGGAAACCATAGAAATTTGTGTTTCCATGAAGCGTGACATTGTAATGCGGGACGAATTTGATAACGGGGAACGTCAGTTATTAAACCTTGGGCATACCTTGGGGCATTCTATAGAAAAATTAAGTGGGTTTAAAATTTCCCATGGCCATGCTGTTGCTATAGGGTTGTATCTTATTGCCAAGGCTGCTGAGGAAAGAGGCATTGGAGAGCGTGGGCTTGCCCAACGGATTGACAGAGCACTTGTGAAAAACGGCTTGCCTACGAAAACGGAGTTCTCAGTTGAACAAATTGCCCAGGGGACGTTGATGGACAAAAAACGCAGAGGAGAAGCAATTAGTTTTGTTTTTCCTGAAAAAATAGGAAGATGCCATCTGGTAAAAGTTCCTGTGAAAGAGGTAGAGCAATTAGTGGCAGAGGCTATGAAAAGTAGGTGAAACGAGTGAATATTAGAATCGGAAAAAGTACCCTGAGAGGGAACATAAAGGTCATTTCTTCCAAATCCGATGCCCACCGTTTGCTGATTGCGGCGGCATTAGCCGATCAGCCGACGAGGATTATGGTTGAAGGTTGGTCTAATGATATTGAGGCAACGAAAAATTGTCTGGAAGCTTTAGGCTGTAGGATAAAACGTGATAACGGTATGGTTGAAGTTACGCCTCTTTGGGCAGCGCAAACAAAGGATGCTGTGTTGGATTGCGGGGAAAGTGGTTCTACGCTGCGATTTTTACTTCCCATTGTAGCGGCTTTAGGAAAACACGCTATCATGGAGGGGCAAGGCAGATTGCCGGAAAGACCCGTTGGGGTTTTGCTGGAGGAGCTTAGGAGCCACGGATGTTTGGTAAAGGAAAATTCCTTACCCCTTGAAATGTCAGGTGGGATTACCGGTGGTGTTTATACTTTGCCGGGAAATATCAGTTCTCAATTTATCACAGGACTTTTGTTTGCGTTACCCCTTTTGTCGGAAAAAAGTGAGATTCGTCTTACCACACAAACAGAGTCCAAGGGCTATGTGGACATGACACTGGAAACACTAAGAGCATTCGGGATAGAAATTGAACAGCAGGATTGGGGTTTTTCTGTGAGAGGTGGTCAAACCTATCATTCTCCCCTTGAAATATCAGCAGAAGGCGATTGGTCGGGCGCTGCATTTTGGGTTGTTGCAGGGGGTGCTGGCGGCGATATTACTTGTACCGGTTTGCGTAAGGACTCCTGCCAAGGAGACAAAGAGATTGTTAACTTAATGGAACGTTTTGGTGCAAAGGTTGCGTGGCAAGAAAATGAGGTTCAGGTTTCTGCTGGAAATTTAAGTGGAATTACCATTGATGCATCTCAAATACCGGATTTAGTTCCTGTTCTTTGCTCGGCGGCAACGGTAGCCCAAGGAAAAACCGTGATTTATAATGCAGGAAGACTGCGTATGAAAGAAAGTGACCGCCTTAAGGCAATGGCAGAGGGTTTGCAAAGGCTTGGTGTAAAGGTAACGGAACAGGAAGAATCTATTATCATTGAAGGAGGGAGTGATATGCCTTCGAATGAGGTTATTTTGGATTCTTACGATGACCATAGAATTGTTATGGCCCTTGCCATTGCGGCAGCAGCTTTGGGTGTAGAAGCAGTTATTGAAAGGGCAGAAGCGGTTTCCAAGTCTTATCCTACGTTTTTTGCAGAATTTATAAGATTGGGGGGTGCTGCGGATGTCTTCTAATTTTGGAGAAAAAGTGAAAATAAGTATTTTTGGACAATCTCACTCAGAAGCAATCGGTGTTGTGATTGATGGTTTGCCTGCTGGGGAGGAAATTGATCTTGAGGCAGTACAACATTTCCTTGATAGAAGGGCTCCCGGTAAAAATGACTATTCTACTCCCAGAAAAGAGGGGGATCAGGTTCGTGTGGTTTCGGGTCTGTTTAACGGTAGAACCTGTGGTGCGCCAATCTGCGGAATGATAGAAAATACCAATACCCGTTCCAAGGATTATACCCAGCTTAAGGATATGCCAAGACCGGGACATGCAGACTTTACTGCTGAAATAAAATACGGCGGGTTTCAGGATTACCGAGGCGGCGGTCATTTTTCTGGAAGATTAACAGCACCTCTTTGCTTTGCAGGGGCGGTTTGCTTGCAGATTTTGGAACGCAGAGGGATTTCCATAGGTGCTCACATACTTTCTATTCACCAAGGGAGAGACAAGGACTTTGATACCATAGGTATCACAAAGGAAGAATTGGTTAAGGTTACATCAAAAGAATTCCCGACCATTGAAGCCAGTGCGGCGGAAGAAATGAAGGGCATCATTCAGAAAGCCAGAGAACAAGGGGATTCCGTCGGCGGAATCATTGAAAGTGTTGCCATTGGATTACCTGTGGGCATTGGTGAACCCATGTTTGATGGGCTGGAAAGCAAGCTATCCTCCATATTATTTGCCATTCCTGCTGTAAAAGGCGTAGAATTTGGACAGGGGGTTGGTGTTGCAGAACTTTTTGGATCGGAAAATAATGATAGCTTTTATATAGAAGAAACAGGGCAAATAAAAACAAGAACGAATCATCATGGAGGCAGTTTGGGCGGTATCTCCAGCGGTATGCCTTTGCTGATTCGAACGGCGTTTAAACCGACACCTTCTATTAGCAAAAACCAAGATACAGTAAGCCTTCAAAGAGGAAAAAATACTACCTTAAGCGTTACCGGGCGTCATGACCCTTGCATTGTTCCAAGAGCAGTGCCTTGCGTGGAGGCGGCCATGGCAATTGCTATTTTGGATTTATATGAGATTGGGTTAAGAAATTTGTAATAGTTTAACTTATAAAGTGATGATAAAAGCAGTTTTGACGAGCATTGTGCTTAATAAAAGGAGGAATAAAAGATGGATTTAGAAGCATTAAGAAACAGTATAAATGAAATTGACGATCAAATTGTGAAGCTGTTCGTGGAGCGTATGAAGACTTCTGCAAAGATTGGTGAGTCAAAAGCGGAAAATAATCTTCCTGTTTTGGATAAAAAAAGAGAAAATGAAGTGTTGCAGCGTGCCATGGAAACAGCGGGAGAAGAGTTTGAGTTATACGTGCATACCCTTTATCAAACCTTATTTGAGGTAAGCAGAAGCTATCAGGCTGGAATATTATCGAAAGAAACATCTCTTACTCAAGAAATCCTCTCCAATATCAAAGAGCCTAAAATGGAATTTCCCAGAAAAGCTGTGGTCGCTTGTGCGGGAGTGGAAGGGTCTTATGCAGAACGTGCTTGCGGAAAGCTCTTCTCCATGCCCAATACTATGTTTTTCAACAGCTTCGAAAGTGTATTCAATGCAGTGGAAATGGGTCTTTGTCAATATGGTATTTTGCCAATCGAAAACAGTTCAGCCGGTTCCGTAACCGAAGTATATGATTTAATGGTTCGCCACAAATTTTATATTGTTAAAGGATTGAAGCTTCATATTAACCATGCCCTTGTTACAAAAAAAGGTACAAAGCTGTCTGATATTAAAGAAATTATTTCTAAGGATCAGGCATTACAGCAATGCAGTGAATTTTTAAAATCTTTGCCCAATGTGAAAATTACTGTTTTTGAAAATACTGCAACAGCGGCAAAGTATGTTGCGGAATGTGACCGTACGGATATAGCGGCTCTTTCTTCCGCAGAGTGTGCAAAACTTTATGGCTTGGATATCCTGCAAGAGGATGTGCAGAACAATCAAAATAATTATACCAGATTTATCTGTATTGCGAAAAATATGGAGATCTATGCTGGTGCAAATAAAATTAGTTTGTTGCTTTCTGTGGAGCATAGACCCGGCTCTTTGCATGAAATGATTGGTAAGGTTGCTTGTCATGGCCTGAATCTATGTAAGTTAGAAAGTCGTCCTATTCCGGGCAAAGATTTTGAATTCCGTTTCTATTTTGATATAGATGGTTCTGTATTCTCCTCCCATGTATTGACTTTATTGAAGGACATGGAATTATCAGTAGATAAGCTCTCCTTCCTTGGATGCTACTCTGAAATATAAGGGGCGGTGGAGTATGAAGATACTGGTATTAAACGGCCCTAACCTAAATATGCTTGGTATTCGTGAAAAAAACATCTATGGTAGTGGAACCTATGATGACTTGGTACGTTTAATTGAAGAAACTGCCAAAGAAAATGAGATGATGGTGAAGGTCTATCAGTCCAACCACGAGGGTGCCTTGGTGGATCGTATTCAACAGGCTTATGATGATGGCACAGAGGGAATAGTAATAAACCCAGCAGCGTACACCCATACCAGTGTTGCTATTTTGGATGCACTGAAGGCGGTGAATTTGCCAACAGTGGAGGTACATCTTTCTGATGTAAGCCAAAGAGAGGATTTTCGTCAGATTTCCTATGCAGGCAAAGCTTGCGTTAAAACAATTATGGGGAAGGGCTTTTTGGGATACAAGGAAGCTATGTTGTATTTAAAAAACGGAAATGAGAAGGAGGAATAAGCCATGATTTCAAAAAATATGAAGATTTTGGTGGATAAGAGTGCTGCCATCAGCGCATTATTTACTGAGGGAAAGCGGATGCGTCAAATTTTAGGAGACGAAAATGTTTTTGATTTTGGCATTGGCAACCCCAACGTGAAGGCACCTCTTTCTGTAAATAAAACAGCCATTGAACTGTTGGAAAATATGGATTCTTTGGCATTGCACAGCTATACGGATGGTGCGGGTATCCCTACTGTACGTCAAACCATTGCGGAAAGCCTAAATCATCGCTTTCAAGAGGAATACACAGGCGAAAATATCGTTATGACCACAGGTGCGGCTGGCGGCTTAAACGTGATTTTGAAGGTTTTACTAGACCAAGGAGATGAAGTTTTGACCTTTGCTCCCTATTTTTCAGAATACGACGTATATGTTGCCAACGCAGGGGGACGATTGATTGCTATTGAGCCCAATATTCCTTCTTTTTTGCCCGATGCAAAAAAGCTGGCGGAGTCTATTACCCCTAAAACAAAGGCGATTATTATCAATAATCCCAATAATCCTACGGGAGTGGTTTATGACGAAGAAACTCTGAAAAAAATTGCGGAAGTTTTAGAAGCAAAACAAAAGGAATTTGGAAATGCTATCTATTTAATTTCTGATGAGCCATATAGGGAATTGGTATTTGACGGGGCAACGGTGCCATATATACCGAAAATTTACAAAAACACCATTGTTGCTTATTCTTTTTCAAAATCTCTCTCTCTTCCCGGGGATCGAATTGGCTATTTAACCATTCCTTCGTCTGTGGAGGATTTTCAGGATGTGGTTTATGGAGCAGGCGTTGCTAACCGTGTATTGGGGTTTGTAAATGCCCCTGCGTTGCAGCAATTGGTGGTTGCAAAATGCTGTGATGAGAAGTCAGATATTGCATTTTACGATAATAATAGAGGAATTTTGTATAATGCTTTAATTCAATATGGTTTTGAATGTGCGAAGCCTCAAGGAGCATTTTATTTGTTTGTAAAGGCATTGGAGGAAGACGATGTTGCATTTGTAAACAAAGCCAAGGAGTTTGGAATTTTAATGACACCGGGCGATGGGTTTGGCTGTAAAGGTTACGTTAGAATTGCCTATTGTGTAGCAAGAGATACCATTGAGCGGGCTTTACCATCTTTTAAAAAGCTGGCAGAAGCATATAAGCATTAATTTTTTTTATCCATGTGGGAAAAGGATAAAAATGTTGTATGCGTTAAAAAATAAAGGGGTATGCTCATTTTGCAATTATGAATTTGAGTTTGTTGAAATATAAAAAGAACAGGTATTGCTTTTGCGATACCTGTTCTTTTTATATTTGTGGAGGAAAATGGAGGATTATCTTTAGATATAAATTTGAATGAAAAATCAATTTTATTCACCTGTTGTGGAGAATGCCCCCATGTTTTTGCGGTTATTTTTCTGGTAATTCATTTATGGTGGAGAATGGATGAGGATTGCCTTTGTCGAATGTTAATATGTTTTGAAACTTATAGAGAAAAATCCTTGAATTATCAAGGTTTCTTTATAAAAAAATCGCAACATTTTTGGGGCTGGGGGCTTGCCATATCCCGTTAAATATATTACAATGTGGTTATTAGTGGAGAGAAGTGGTTGAAAATGGTTAATTAACCTCAATTTGTTCTTCTTTTGGTGAAAGGTGGTGACTGCAAATTGTTTCTTGGTGAATTTCAACATTCTATTGATTCCAAAGGGCGCTTAATTGTTCCTGCGAAATTCAGAGAAGGTCTAGGCGAACATTTTGTAGTGACCAAAGGTTTGGATAACTGTCTGTTTGCTTATCCAAAAAGCGAGTGGGCAATTTTTGAAGAAAAACTGAAACAACTCCCCCTAACAAACAGCGGTGCAAGAAAATTTGTACGTTTTTTCTTTGCCGGAGCCATTGAATGTGACTTAGATAATCAGGGTAGAATAAACTTGCCGGCAAACCTTCGAGAATATGCAGGGTTGAAGAAAGATGTGGTTTCCATTGGTGTTAACAACAGGGTGGAAATTTGGAATAAGGATAGCTGGAACGAGTATAACAATGAAGAAAATTTTATCAGCAATGATTTGGCCTTTGAGATGGAGAATTTGGGAATATAATTTCTACTTTACCATAGAACTGCAAAAGGATTCATCTTTTATTGGTTTTTGAGAGTTAAGCGGCGTTGGACGAAGGCCGTAGATTATAAAAAATATCAGAAAGGGTGCAGCCAAGCTGCCTTGGGTAACTATTTTGGAATTTCATCATGTTTCTGTACTTCTTTGGGAGTGTATTGGAAATTTAAATATTAAGCCTGACGGGGTATACGTGGATGGTACTATGGGCGGCGGCGGTCATTCTCTGGAAATCGTAAAAAAATTGACTACGGGAAGGCTGATTTGCATTGACCAAGATCAAAATGCCCATAAAGCGGCGAGGGAAAAATTAAAAGAGTATTTAGACAAAATTACTTTTGTTCATGACAACTTCGGGAATATTGAGAATATTTTGAATCAGTTGGAAATTGAAAAAATAGATGGCATGCTTTTAGATATTGGTGTTTCATCTCATCAGTTGGATGAAGCAGAGCGTGGGTTTTCCTATCAGCATGATGCACCATTGGACATGCGAATGGATATGACAAAACCGTTTTCAGCTTATGAAATAGTGAATGAGTATAATGAGGATGAGCTGAACCGTATTATTTTCAGTTATGGTGAGGAGCGTTGGGCAAGGAGGATTGCTCAGTTTATCGTAAAAGAACGGCAGGACAAGCCAATAGAAACAACAGGAGAACTGGTTGATGTCATTAAAAAGGCAGTGCCGAAAGGGGCCAGAAAGGATGGTCCACATCCTGCAAAACGAACCTTTCAAGCAATCCGCATTGAAGTAAACGGCGAGTTGGAGGTTTTACAGCGTGCCATCGATGATGTTTCTCATAGATTAAATCCGGGAGGAAGGCTCTGTATTATAACTTTCCATTCCTTGGAGGACAGGATTGTAAAAGAGGCTTTTCGTAAACAAGAAAACCCCTGTATTTGCCCACCGCAGTTTCCGGTCTGTGTTTGTGGTAGGAAGCAGACAGGTAGGGTGATTACGAGAAAACCTATTATCGCAAGCGAAGAAGAATTGGCAGCAAATCCCCGTGCCAGAAGCGCAAAATTGCGTGTTTTAGAGGGGGTAGAAAAATAAACGGAAAGGGGTATTAAGTTATGGCTGCAAAGCGGTTGGACAAAAATCAAAATGCATATAGAGGTTCCTCCTACTATTCCTTTGGGAACGTTGCTTATGATGTGCAGCCGGAGTATACCCCCTATTATTCTGATGAAAATGAACAAAAAGAGCGACTGGCAGAGGAAAAATTACGAAAAGCTGAAATTAGGGAAAGTAGAATTGCCGCTTTCAAACTTATTGCAGTGATTATGGTTCTTTTTGCCGGCAGCATTGCTTTTATGGGGATGCATGTGAAGGTGACCCAGGAGAACTTCGAACTGAGAAAAGAAAAAGGGCAGTTGTCGGATTTGCAAGCCAGCAACGCTATTTTGGAAGCAGAATTAACAGAACAGATTGATTTGGATTATATTAAAGCGCAAGCCACAACCCGTTTGGGAATGGCGGAACCCCAGCCTTATCAGATTGTCTACATAGATGTACCTAAGCAAAGCTATACAATTCAATACGCAGCGGACACAACAGACGAAAAAAAAGATTCCGGATTTTTAAATATTACAAATCGGTTGAAAAAGGATTGATGCATAATGAAAAAAACCACAATGGGAATAAAAGCAAAAAATAAATTTGTTTTTATTCTTTTTGTATTTATCGTAACTTTTGTTATTATTTTGAGCAGAGTTGTTTATTTGAAGGTTGTTCATGGAGAGGAATATGAGGCGGCTGCAAAAAATCAGCAAATTAACCGCTATGATGCGGTGATTGCACCAAACAGAGGTAGTATTTTGGATCGTAACGAGCAGGTATTGGCTGTTTCCACTGCAGTTTATAATGTGGTTCTGGATTCTTTGGTTTTGGCCGAAAACAAAACGGAAGAACAGGAAAAAACGTTAACAACCTTATGCCAGTATTTTCCCGAATTAGATTATACAACCCTAAAGGATTATATAACAGAGAACCCTACAACGGGAGAAATCAATTTACCTAACAACTGGAAATACTTGGTGAAGGGCATTGACCGCTCTTTGAAAGAGGAATTGGAGGCCTTGAATCTAAAGGGTGTTTATTATGAACAAACCAGCAAGCGTTCTTATCCTCTGAAGAATTTAGCCTGCCACCTGTTAGGCTTTACTCGAGGGGGGTCCCAATGGGGGGTAGAAGGGCAGTATAATGATTATATGGTGGGTACACCTGGGCGCTCTTTTATACTCTATGATGGTGCCAACGACATTACTTATCAAGATTATCCGGCGCAAGACGGTGATACAGTGGTAACCACCATTGATTATACCATTCAACAGTATGCGGAAGATGTTGTAGATGAAACGATGAATGAATGGCCTGCTGAAAATATTGCTGCACTGGTAATGGATCCAAACACAGGGGAGATTTTAGCTTTGGCGGAATCAAATAGCTTTGATTTAAATGATCCGGGTATTCCTCCCCAAGTGGAAACCGATCCTGCATTTAAGACAGAATGGGAAGCAAAAAGCAGCAAAGAACAAATGGAATATCTGAATAATATGTGGAAATGTTTCAGCATTAGCAGCACCTATGAACCGGGATCAATTTATAAGCCTTTGGTTGCTGCTGCGGCGTTGGAAGAAGGGGTTATTACACCGGAAACAACTTTTTATTGTGGTGGCTCTATAGATGTAAGTGGCACTACCATTCATTGTCATTTGCATAGCGGACATGGAACGGTCAATGTGGAAGACATTTTAGCCCAGTCTTGTAATGTGGGAATTATTCAGATTGCGCAAAAACTTGGGGC
The DNA here is from genome assembly GCF_030625865.1 of Anaerotignum sp. GTDB lineage: Bacteria > Bacillota > Clostridia > Lachnospirales > Anaerotignaceae > Chakrabartyella. The sequence goes on from NZ_DAOUQB010000002.1 coordinate 51,136, forward strand.
AGAAAAACTCTTTCGTTATCAAATGGAATTTGGCTTTGGTCAAAAAACCGGTATTGATTTGCCTGGTGAAGCGGATTCGGCACATCTATTGCACTCTTTATCTGGTATTGGGCCTGTAGAATTGGCTACCATTTCTTTTGGACAAACTTTTAACTGCACTACAATTCAGGTTTTAACTGCTTTTTCTGCGCTGATTAACGGCGGGAATATGATGAAGCCTTATGTTGTTTCTCAGGTGATTGATCCAAAAGGAGATATTGTATATGAGAATAAGCCGGAAGTGGTTCGTCAGGTTATTTCGAAAAAAACTTCTGATTATTTACGGATTGCTTTAAAGGCAACAGTAGAGAGAGGAACAGGTAAAAAAGTTCAAATTCCTGGGTACTCCATTGGGTGCAAAACGGGCACAGCCGAGCAGGGTGACAGAGAAAGGGATGACCTTTGGGCATTGACACATATGGCATACTTCCCTGCGGAAAATCCTCAATATATCATATTAACAGTTATCTATTTGCCGGAAGATTATGCCGATGGGGTACAAAGCACTGCACCTATGACAAAGTCTTTGATGGAGAAAATTATTAAATATAAGAATTTGGAGCCAACGGAGGGGGCAGAGGCAGCTTCGGCTTTGACAACGAAAGAAACTGTTGTACTTCCTGATTATGTTGGCAGTTCAACCTATGATGTAGTAACAGATTTAGATGCAAAGGAATTGACTTATAAAGTTGTAGGTACAGGAAACACCATTTCCAATCAGGTTCCCAAAAGTGGTGCCACGGTTGAAAAGGGCAGTGAGATAATTTTGTATGTTGAAAAAGCATCCGGGGACGAAGGAACGGTTTCAGTGCCAAACGTGATGGGCAAAACTTACAATGATGCAACTTCTATATTGACGAATGCAGGGTTTGAGGTGGTATTTGAAGGAGATACCGATGGTATTGTATCTTCTCAAAATCCCCAATATGGGGTATCTGTTGAAAAAGGTGAAGAAGTTAAAATAAAGCTGGAAGCCAAAACAGATGCAACACAGAACGGCTAAAATATCTATATAATATATTTGAAGCATTAAGTCTTAAGAATTAAAGAGGCTTTCTTCAAAAATGCAATGGAGCGAATGATAAGGTGATAGATTATCAAATGAATCTAAAGCTTTCATAAGGAGGGGACTTGTATTTTCACGATGCATGCTTCCCACTTATACGCATACACGCCCTGTTTTTTCCATATATTCTTTATAAATGGAAAAGGCAGGGGTGTTTTTATGCAACGACCGCCCATAGGGGTTAAGAAGAAGCTATTAGTTTTTCTGCTGGGGGCCATGTTTGGCTTTACCTTATTGCTTGGCAGAATTATTTATATTGAACTTTTTCGCTCGCAGCAATGGCAGGAACTGGCATATGAGCAGCAGACAAGAGATAGGCTGATTATGCCGAAAAGAGGCAGTATTTTGGATAGAAATGGTGTAGGAATTGCGTTGACGGAAACAGTAAATGCTGTTAGTGTTATTCCTATACAAGCCAAGGACAAAGAAAAAACTGCATCTTATTTGGCAGAAAAACTGGATCTGGATTATGAAACGGTTTTAAAAAAGGTTCAGGAAAACGTTGCCTTGGTGAGAATCAAGACAAAGGTGGACAGTGAGTTGGCGGCGGAAATCCGAAAGGCAGAAGTTCCCGGTGTAATGGTGGATGAGGATGTTAAGCGGGTGTATCCTTTTTCTGAAATGGCAGCTCAGGTCATTGGATTTGTGGGAAAGGACAACCAAGGTATTTTGGGTCTGGAAGCAAAATATGATGATACGTTAGAGGGAAAGCAAGGAAAAATTTTGACGCTTACTGATTCCAGAGGGAATGAGGTAGACAGCAAACAGGATAGAATTCCTCCGGAAGACGGAAAAAATTTGGTAACCACGATTGATGTTGTAATGCAGCAATATGCGGAACAAACCATTGCAAAGGCGGTAGAAACCAAGGGCGCTGATCATGGGCTTATTATTGTGCTTAATCCGCAAAATGGTGAAATTTATGCTATGGCAAACTATCCGTTTTTTGATTTGAACGATCCTTTCACCATTAATGATGATGACTTGGCAGCAGTTTGGAATACCTTTTCGGAAAAAGAAAGAAACGATTATTTGAATGCTATGTGGCGTAATACGGCCATAAATGATACCTACGAGCCCGGGAGCACCTTTAAAATTGTAACATCTGCGGCAGGGCTTGAGGAAGGTGTGGTTACACCGGAAAGCACATTTTACTGCAGAGGATATTACATAGCCGGCGATAGGCGTATTAAATGCTGGCGTTATCCCCGATCTCACGGTGCAGAAACATTTGTGGAGGGTGTGCAAAACTCATGTAACCCTGTTTTCATGGAGGTCGCTGAGCGTTTAGGGGCTGAAAGGTTTCTTAATTATATGAAAAAGTTTGGTTTTGACCAAAAAACAGGAATTGATCTTGCTGGGGAAGCAGTGGGGATTATCCATAAACTTGAGAATATTGGGCCTGTGGAATTAGCAACTATGAGTTTTGGTCAGTCTTTTCAAATTACACCGTTACAGCTTTTAAGAGCTGCTTCCTGCATTGTAAATGGAGGGTACTTAGTTACACCCCATTTTGCAAAAGGGATTGCCGATGAAGAAGGTAATTTAATTGAAGAGTATCAGTATGATAAAGGGGAACAGGTTATTTCAAAGGAAACCTCTGAAACCATGAAAATGATTCTGGAGAGTGTTGTTGCAGAGGGTACGGGTAGCAAAGCTTATATCCCCGGGTACCGTATTGGCGGTAAAACGGCCACCTCAGAAAAATTACCTCGAAAGAGCGGCAAATATATTGCTTCCTTTATGTCCTTTGCACCTGCGGAAAATCCTCAGGTCATGGCTCTTGTTTTGATTGATGAGCCCCAGGGGGTTTATTATGGTGGTACGGTTGCAGGGCCTGTTATGCAGGAGCTATTGAAAAATATTTTGCCTTATTTGGGAGTTGAGCCTGAATACAACGAAAAAGAGGCTGAAGAAGCTGCAAAAGAACAGGCTGTCATGCCTGATGTAATTGGTATGACGTTACAGGAGGCAAAAAACACGATTCAAAAAGAAGGTCTTACTATGAGTGTTCGTGGAGAAGGGGAAACCGTTCAAAGGCAGTTGCCACCCAGTGGAGAGACAATAAACAAAGGGACGGAGGTCATTGTTTATTTGGAATAGATTAACAAAAAAAGAAGTGTTTGTTATATTGACGATTTACAGATAAAAAAATTTGGTAGTAAAGCGTAAATGTGGTATACTTTTTCCAGAATATTTTTGGTAACTTCTATAGCATTCTTCCTTGCGGATTTATTGCATTTTATGTATTCGATAAAATACATGTTTTCCCGCAAGGAAGGCTGCTTGTCAGAGGTTATTTACATCTAATACCAAAGAGAGGTATGCATGAATACAAAAAGGGTTGTAATCACTGTTTATTATGAGTAAAATGATTGAGTGATTTTTACCGTTTGTTGGATGTTTTCAGAAATAAAAGCTGAAAACTTCGATTTGTAGTTAACAAAAGGAGGAAACAGCCATGGAATTGAAAAAGCTGTTAAAAGGGGTCACCTACGAGATGTTGCAAGGAAATCCCGCCATGGAAGTGAAAAAGATTGAGTATGACTCCCGAAAGATAATAGAGGGAGATGTTTTTGTGTGTATTACAGGATTTCAAAGGGACGGGCACAAATTTGCGGCGCAGGCGGTAGAAAGTGGTGCTATTGCTTTGATTTGTGAGTATATGCCCGAGGAAATCAATGAGAATGTTACGGTTATACAAGTGGAAAATACCCGTGAGGTTTTGCCTCTTTTGGCGGTGAATTTTTTTGATGCGCCGTCTTCAAAAATGCATGTTGTAGGTGTTACCGGAACAAATGGAAAAACGACAACCACATATTTGATTAAATCCGTATTAGATCATTTTGGGAAAAAAGTTGGCGTAGTAGGAACCATAGAAAACCGCATTGGTGATAAAGTGATTCATACGGAGCGAACCACTCCGGAATCCAAAGAATTGCAGGAACTGTTGCATACCATGGTAAATGAGGAGGTTACTCATGTGGTAATGGAGGTCTCTTCCCATTCTTTGGATTTACACAGGGTCGATGGGATTCAGTATGAGATTGGGATTTTTACAAATCTTACCCAAGATCACTTGGATTATCATAAGACAATGGAAAAATACAAGGAAGCGAAGTCCAAACTATTTGAACGGACAAAAAAAAGCGTAATCAATTTAGATGATCCAGCCGGTGCTTTTATGAAGGAGAAGGCAAGGGGGCAAGTGTTAACTTTTGCTGTTGAAGCACAAGCTGATTTGAGGGCGAAGGATATTGTAATTTCGGCTCAAGGTACAGATTTTTCTTTGACTTGGAATAGGAAGGAATATGATGTGCATTTAAGTACACCTGGAAGGTTTAGTGTTTACAACGCCTTGGGGGCTATTGGTGCCTGTTTGTTATTAGAAATTCCTATGGAAGATATTGTGAGCGGCTTGGAAGAAAACCGCGGCGTGGCAGGACGCTTTCAGACTGTTCGCAGCAAAAAAGGGTATCAAGCCGTTGTGGATTATGCCCATACACCCGATGGCTTAGACAATATTTTAAAAACTGCAGGGGAATTTGCCAAGGGACGCATTATTACAATTTTTGGCTGTGGCGGCGACAGAGATAAAACGAAACGACCTATTATGGGAGAAATTGCAGGCAATGGTTCAGACTATTGTATCATTACTTCCGATAACCCCAGAACGGAAGAACCTTTGACCATTTTAAATGAAGTAGAGATAGGAATGAAAAAAACCCAATGTCCATATGTAAAAATTGCTGACAGAAGAGAAGCAATTATAGAAGGGGCGAAGATGGCAAAGGCAGGCGATGTGATTATCATTGCAGGAAAGGGACATGAAAATTATCAGATTTTTAAAGATGGTACCATTCACTTTGACGATATGGAAGAAATACGAAAGGCTTTTGGTGAGGATTGCATATGAAAAAAATGACCATTCGAGAAATAATTCAAGCTACAGATGCAAAAGTAATTGCTGTTGATGAGCTGGATGAGATTTTGGAAAAGAATATTTCTCATATTACTCAGGATTCCAGAGAGGTTAACAAGGACAGTTTGTTTTTTGCAATACAGGGAGAGCGTTTAGATGGACATCAGTTTGTGGCGGAGTGCTTTGAAAAGGGTGTTGCTGCTTGTTTATCCTCAAAGGTGATTGCACCGAAAAAGGGTAGTGTCTTGCTTTTGGTTCCTGATGTGAAAAAGGCTTTGTTAAAATTGGCGGCACATTATAGGAATAAATTCAAGATACCTTTTATTGGAATAACCGGCAGCGTTGGTAAAACAACAACAAAGGATATGGTTGCATCGGTTTTAGCCCAAAAGTATGATGTTCTTTGGACCCAAGGCAATTATAACAATGACATTGGTGTTCCGTTAACACTATTTCGATTGGAAGACCATCATCAAATTGCAGTAATTGAAATGGGAATGAATCATTTTGGAGAAATTCACGCTTTGGCAGAGGTGGTTCGCCCCCAATTGGGGTTGATTTCCAATGTAGGGGTTGCTCATATTGAATATTTAGGCAGCAGAGAAGGAATTTTGAAGGCAAAATGCGAAATGTTTGATTTTATGCCCCAAGATGGTGTGGCAATTTTAAATGCTGATAATGACATGCTCGTTACTTTAGACGAGAAACTTCATCAAAAGCTGCGCTGGTTTGGTGTGGAAAATAAAAAAGATGTTTATGCTGAAAATCTTGAATTATTGGGTATGGAAAAAACAAAATGCTGTGTGCATACACCTGCAGGCTCCTTTGATGTTCTCGTGCCTATGCCAGGGGAGCATATGGTTTTGAATGCGCTTTCTGCTGTGGCAGTGGGGCTTGAAATGGGGCTTACCCTTGAAGAAATGAAGGCGGGAATTGAAAACTTTGTACCAACGAAAAATAGAATGAACATTATGAAGCTTGACAACGGAACAACAGTTTTAAACGATGTTTATAACGCAAATCCTGTATCTATGAAAGCGTCATTGGATATTCTTGCAAATGCTGATGGGCGTAAGGTGGCCATTTTAGGGTTTATGGGTGAGCTTGGGGAATATGCCACCGAAATGCATGAAGAGGTTGGCGTATATGCCGCTGAAAAAGGGGTTGAACTTCTTTTTTGCATCGGCAAATTTAGTGAGTACATGGAGCAGGGGGCAAAAAACAAGGGAATAAAAGAAATTCATCGTTATGACAGTCAGGAAGATTTCTGGAATCATGGACTGGAATTGCTGAATAAGGGAGATAGCATTTTGGTGAAGGCATCCAGAAGTATGGCGTTGGAAAAAACCGTAGAGAAAATACAGGGAGTGAACTAAAGTGGGATCTTTGGAACAGGCAGTATATGCGATCATTATTTCTTTTGTGGTGGGGGTTATCCTTTGTCCCGTTATGATTCCAATGCTGCATAGATTAAAATTTGGACAAAACGTAAGGGATGATGGCCCTCAAAGCCATTTACAAAAACAAGGCACACCCACCATGGGAGGGATTGCATTTTTAATCGCTTTTGCAGTGGCTGCCGCCTTTTTCATGAAAGGAAATAAAGATGGCACGGTAATTCTTTTGGTAACGGTTTGCTACGGAATTATCGGATTTTTGGATGATTATATCAAGGTTGTGAAAAAGCGTTCCTTGGGGCTTCGGGCAATGCAGAAGATCCTGCTTCAGCTGATTGTGACAGGTGCTTTTTGCTGGTATATCTTTCAAAGTGGCATTGGTACAGCAGTTTATATTCCTTTTGGGAACGGTGTAACCATAGACTTGGGAATCCTTTTTATTCCATTTTTATTTATTGCTGTTTTGGGAACGGTAAACGGAGTCAATTTGACCGATGGTTTGGATGGCTTGGCAGGTGGCGTAACACTGATTGTAGCAGCTTTTTTTGCTGTGGTTGCTTGGGCATCCGGCAGTACCGTTGCACCTGTTTGCGGCGCGATTGTTGGTGGCTTACTTGCCTTTTTGATTTTTAATTCATATCCGGCAAAAGTTTTTATGGGTGATACCGGTTCTCTTGCTTTGGGTGGATTTATTGCATCTACGGCTTTCATTTTAAAAATGCCCATTTTTATTCTGATTGTAGGGTTTATTTATCTTTTAGAATCAATCAGTACAATGTTGCAGGTGGGCTTTTTTAAACTGACAAAGCGCAAATATGGTGCAGGTAAGAGACTATTTAAAATGGCACCGTTTCATCATCATCTGGAGCAGAGTGGATGGAGAGAAACGAAGGTTGTTACATTGTTTTATGTTGCAACAGCCATGCTATGTTTGATAGGATTTTTAGGCTGCAAGAATATTTTTTAAGTTTTTTTGTTAGCGAAACAACCGTTATTGCATAATTTAATTATTTGTTATGGTTTTTCAGCTGTTTTTAGGCTGCAAAACTCACGGAAAGAAGGAATATATGTTGAGTTATAAGGACAAAAGGGTTTTGGTTTGCGGTATGGCCAAAAGTGGTGTTTCTGCTGCCAAACTTTTGAATACAATGGGCGCAAGGGTAACATTACAGGATATGAAAAAGCGTGAGGAAGTAAAAGACCCTCAGCTTTTAGAGGACGAAGGAATTTCATTGTTTTTAGGATCAAACCCTTGTGATATTGTTTTGGAGCAGGACTTGGTTGTGCTAAGTCCAGGGATTCCCTGTGATCTTCCATTTATTCTAAAGGCAGAGGAGAGGGGGATACCTGTAGTTAGCGAAGTTGAATTGGCGTACTGTTTCACCCCTTGCCCTGTGACTGCAATTACGGGAACAAATGGTAAAACCACTACAACCACCCTTGTGGGAGAGATTATGAAGGCAGTAAAACCGAATACAGCAGTGGTAGGTAATATTGGCGTTTCTTATAGTGGGGAAGTTGACCGGCTATCGGAAGATGATTGGGTAGTGGCTGAAATCAGCAGCTTTCAGATGGAGAAGGCGAAAACCTTTCGTCCACATATCAGTGCAGTTTTGAATATTTCCCCGGATCACTTAAATCGTCATAAAACCATGGAAAATTACATTGCTATGAAAGAGCGTGTTTTTATAAATCAGGAGGAAGGCGATTTTTGTATTCTGAATTACAGCGATGAGGTTTGTTGTAAGATGGCAGAAAAAACAAAGGCGAAGGTATTCTTTTTTAGCAGCAAAGAACCTTTAGATGAAGGGATTTATCTGGAAGGAGATATGATTCATTTTCGCTGGGACGGAATGGACGAAGATTTAATTTCTATTCATGACCTCCAAGTTTTAGGGGTGCATAACTATGAAAATGTTATGGCGGCATCGGCTATGGCAATTGCTGCAAAGGTGCCTATAGATATAATCTGCAGTGTTTTGAAAAATTTTTCCGGTGTTGCCCATAGAATTGAGTATGTTACCACGGTTGACGGCGTAGATTATTATAATGACTCAAAAGGAACAAATACGGATGCCTCTATTCGGGCGGTGCTTGCCATGAAAAAACCCATTATACTAATTGGCGGGGGCTATGACAAAGGGGTATCCTTTGACGAATGGACGAAGCTTTTTAAGGGCAGAGTAAAGCATCTTGTTTTGATAGGGGTTACTGCCCAGCAGATTAAGGAATCTGCTGAAAAATTTGGATTTCAGAACATATCTATTTGCCAAACGTTTGAAGAGGCCGTATGCCTTTGCAAGGAAAAGGCAGAAACGGGAGATTGTGTTTTGCTCTCACCCGCTTGTGCAAGCTGGGGAATGTTTGATAACTATGAACAGCGTGGCGATATGTTTAAAGAACAGGTGAGGGGATTTATAAAATAGAATGGGCCAATGTTTTGAAAGGCAAGATTACCAATAAGGATAGGTTTTCCGAAGGAGAACAGGGGGGATTCCCCTGGAAAACAGAAATTTTTCAAAAGTGGGTCAAGGGATGAAATCCCTTGTGGAGTTGAGGCAGAGCTTCAAGGTCTTTAGATCTTAAAAATTTTGAGCATAGTTTTCAAGCCCTTATTTAAAATCCAAATGAACGGAGTGAGGAAATGGGAAGAGTGAATAGCCACAGAAAGGCACCAAAAGCAAGAGGAAAACGAATTAAGCCCGATTCCTTTGACTTTACGGTTCTGTTCGTGGTGTTGACGCTGATGTTGTTTGGCGTTGTAATGATTTTCAGTGCCAGCTACTATACAACGATGACCAGCGCAAAATATAAATATGATATGTTCTATTTTCTGAAACGTCAAAGTGTTTGGGTGGTATTAGGTACTGTGGCAATGGTTTTTGTTATGAATATACCCTATAATTTTTGGCGTCGATTTTCTTTAATAGCATACTGGCTTTCCAATTTCTTCTTACTGCTTTTGCCCTTTATCGGTATCGAGGCGGGTGGACAGAAACGTTGGCTTGGGGTAGGAATGCTTCAGTTCCAGCCTTCAGAGTTTACAAAGCTTGCATTGGTGCTTTTTTTATCCCATTATATTGTAAATCACAGGCAGGATTTGGGGAATATTAAAGGGTTCTTTAGAGCCTTGGTGGTTTTGGCAATCCCTGTAGGGTTGATTGCTATTTCTAACTTTTCGTCGGCATTATTGATTCTATTGATGGGGCTCACTATGTTATTTATTGGTAGCCCTAAAATTTGGTACTTTGTTGCGGGGGCAGCAGCCCTTATTCCTGCCGGTGCACTTGCCGTTATATTATTTCCTTATCGACTAAACCGAATCAAAATTTGGCTGAATCCTTGGTCAGATCCGATTAATAAAGGTTTTCAAACCATTCAAGGGCTTTATGCGGTAGCTTCCGGAGGAATTTTTGGATTAGGGCTTGGGCAAAGTCGTCAGAAAACCTTTGTTCCCGAATCCCATAATGATATTATCTTTGCAATTATTTGTGAAGAATTAGGGATTATCGGAGCAGCACTCATCATTATACTGTTTGCAGTTTTGATTTGGAGAGGGATTAAAATTGCTATGGCTGCAAAAGATACATATGGTACACTAATGGCTACGGGAATTACCTCGGTTATTGCATTTCAGGCAATTATTAATATTGGGGTAGTTACAAATACTATTCCCAATACTGGCCAGCCTTTACCTTTTGTTAGCTATGGTGGCACCTCACTTTTGTTTTTAACAATTATGATTGGGCTTCTTTTGAACATTTCAAGGTATCAAAAGGAATAAAATAAAGAACAGCACAGTATTTCCATGGAATGGACTGTGCTGTTTTTGTTTTTAAATATGTATCATAACGTTTTTTCAAAAGAAGAAACTAATCTATTTGATAAAGCACGACGATGTCTTTATGAATTAAAGGCTGTAAATCCCATCCATATTTAAGACAAGAAATGTTGCGGCAGAGCCTTGCTTTTCGCCGATCTGAGTGAGTATTTGGGGACCGGAAGTATTCATGCAGCTAGTGGGCAAATCTTTTACTGCCAGGGGTTCTACTGCTAAAACCTCATCAACAAGTAAACCCAGCATTGCGTTGTTTTTATCTTTTACGATGATGCACATGATTCTGGCATTTTCACGGAATATGGTTTTTGCTTCGTCCAATAAGGTAACAACAATATTCATATAGGTATGTGCATCTTCTTTGAGTTGATCTTGCAAGCATTTGTCACGTTCACAGTTATTGTATTCGCTAGGGCATTCAAAAGCCAAATGAGCGGTATTGTGGAGTTTTTTGTGAGGGTCATCAATCTTTCGAAGATGAAAAGCAATAGATTGATTTTCGGTATGATAAGAGTCATACCATTTTCCGAAAGCACATTTGTGAGGGTCAGTAGCTAAGTGGAATTTATCCTCTTCGCGAAGACAGCGTTCCATCTCTTGAACCCAATGAATGTGCTCATTTTTTCTTTGTTCCAACATTGCTTCAAAGTCATCTTGCTCCTGTTCAAAGGTTTTTAAACCCAGGGCAGCTCTTAAATTAATAATTGGAACCACGTTGCCTCTTGAATGAATGATACCGGGTTTCATTACATTGCTTTCTGCTAACGTACTGATAGGCTCTTCCAATAGGAAAATCGATTCCACATAGGAACTATCAATGGCATATAGCTGTGTTTCCAGTTTTATGGTAAGCCACAAGTCAGTGTTGTTACTTGCAGCATCTAATTTGTACATCATAGAGTATCGCTCCTTTCTGAAAGTTTTATTGAGGGGTATATTTAATTCATAGTACAACAAAATCTTCCGATTTTCAACTGCAACATAATTGTTTATAATTTAAGTTATTTTTTCTGTATACTGTTTTCGATAAAATAGACTGAAGATGAGTTTTTTTTATTTATTGAAGAAATATTTCTGAATTTTCGGTGTTTTGAAAAAAAGATACTTGACAAATTTGGTGGAATTGACTAAAATCTTGTGATATAGAAAGAGCAAAAGACAGTGAAAAAGAGGAGTATGTATCGGATAATTGGCAGAGAGAAAGGGTCGTTGGCTGTAAACCCTTTTCAAGATATGATACGGAAGGTAGCTTTTGAGTTGTTTTGCCGAAGGTTTTTACTGTGTAGGCAAAAACGGTTGACCCCGTTAACGGTTGATGAGTGTCTGCCTTATGGGTAGAAATAAAGGTGGTACCGCGAGTTTTCGTCCTTTTTGGGATGAAAGCTCTTTTTTTGTTGAAAGATGCTTTTTGGAGTATGTTAAAAAGTGAAAAACGAAATTGTGCTACGAATAAGCTAAAAATTTGGGTATAACGTGGAACAAAGGGAAATCTTTATTAGTAAGTGAAATTCTTGTCCCATGCTTCAGCATAAAAAAACAAAAATGTTTATTGGCAGACGTAACGTAAGATTGATTTTTAATAAAGGAAGATCTTATGTGCGAAGATACTTACCAAAAGTAACAATTTTAAATCAAGATAGTTTAGATACTAAGGAAAATGGGTTAGAAATAGAGAGGAGAAAGCTTATGAAGGAATTGGCTAAAAATTATGATCCATCAATTGTAGAAGAAAAGCACTATGAAAAGTGGATGGAAAAAAAATATTTTCACACAGAGGTTGATAAGAGTAAAAAACCTTTTTGCATCGTGATGCCCCCTCCAAATATTACAGGCCAGCTGCATATGGGTCATGCATTGGATAACACCATGCAGGACATTTTGATTCGCTGGAAAAGAATGGCTGGGTTCAATGCATTATGGGTTCCCGGTATTGATCATGCAAGTATTTCTACCGAATTAAAGGTAGTTCAAAAGATGGCATCCGAAGGCCTAACAAAGGATGATGTTGGCCGTGAGGGATTTTTGGATCGTGCATGGGAATGGAAAGAAGAATACGGTGGTATTATTTTGAACCAGCTTCGCAAATTAGGATGTTCCTGTGACTGGGACAGAGTTCGTTTCACTATGGATGAGGGTTGTTCTGATGCTGTTTTGGAAGTATTCTGTCGTCTATACGAAAAAGGTTATATTTATCGTGGGGAAAAAATTATTAACTGGTGCCCTGAATGTCAAACTACAATTTCTGATGCAGAAGTAAACCATGTGGATACGGCAGGCCATTTTTACCACATTGATTATCCTATTGTAGGCTCTGATGAAAAGTTGCGTTTGGCTACAACAAGACCTGAAACAATGATTGGGGATACTGCTGTTGCTGTTCATCCTCAGGATGAAAGATACCAGCACTTAATAGGGAAAAATTGTATGTTACCTTTGGTAAACAAAGAAATCCCAATTATTGCGGATGAATATGTTGACCGTGAATTTGGTACAGGTGTTGTTAAAATTACACCTGCCCATGACCCTAACGATTTTGAAGTTGGTTTGCGCCATGATTTGCCTCGTATCTGCGTTATGAATGATGACGGTACCATGAATGAATTGGCGGGAGAATACGCCGGCATGGATCGTTATGAGTGCAGAAAAGCAATCGTTGAAAAACTGAAAGAAGAAGGCTATTTGATTCGGATAGAGGATATCACACATGCCGTTGGCTGCCATGAACGCTGTAATGCTGCCATAGAACCTATGATTAAGTTGCAATGGTTTGTTAAAATGGATGAAATGGCAAAGCCAGCCATGGAAGTATATGAAAATCAAAAATTAAATATTGTACCTGATCGTTTTGGAAAAATTTATATGCATTGGCTGGAGAATATCCGTGACTGGTGCATTTCCCGTCAGCTTTGGTGGGGTCACCGGATTCCTGCTTATTACTGTGCAGATTGTGGGCATATTACCGTAAGCAAGCATATCCCTGATAAATGTGAAAAGTGTGGTTCTCCTAACATTAAACAGGATGAGGATACACTGGATACTTGGTTCAGCTCTGCTTTATGGCCTTTTTCTACATTGGGCTGGCCTGAAAATACAGAGGAATTGCAACATTTTTACCCTACAAGCACTTTGGTAACTGGGTATGATATTATTTTCTTCTGGGTTATCAGGATGGTTTTCAGTGGTTTGGAACAGCTGGATGAGATTCCTTTCCATGATGTATTGATTCATGGGTTAATTCGTGATGATCAAGGACGAAAATTCTCTAAATCCTTAGGTAACGGCATTGATCCTTTGGAAGTCATTGCAAACTATGGTGCTGACCCTCTGCGTTTGATGCTGATTACAGGAAACGCACCGGGAAATGATATGCGTTTCTATTGGGAAAGACTGGATAACTGTAGAAATTTCTGCAACAAAATTTGGAATGCAACTCGTTTTGTGATGATGAATATGGACGAGAAGCAAGAAACAAAATTGTTGATGCCCACTTCTGCAGATAAGTGGATTCTTTCTAAAGTAAATACCCTGGCAAAAGAAGTGTCCGACAATATGGATCATTACGAATTGGGTCTGGCAGCGCAAAAAGTATATGATTTCCTTTGGGATGAATTCTGTGACTGGTACATTGAAATGGTTAAGCCTCGTTTGTACAATAAGGAGGATAAAACAAGAGAAGTGGCCCTTTGGACACTGAAAACTGTTTTAATCAACGCAATAAAGCTATTACATCCATTTATGCCGTTTATTACAGAAGAGCTATTCTTGCATATTCAGGATACCGAGGAGAGCATTATGATTTCCGATTGGCCTGTATATAAAGAAGAATGGAATTATAAAGAAAACGAAATTGAAATTGACACAATAAAAGAAGCTGTACGCAATATCCGTAATATTCGCGCAGAGATGAATGTTGCACCATCTAAGAAGGTTCAGGTTTATGTTGTGTCTGAAAATGAAGAAATTTGCCATATTTTTGAGCATTCAAAAGTATTCTTCAAAACATTGGCTTATGCCAGCGAGGTTATGATTCAAAATAATCGTGAAGGCATTGGCGAAGATGCAGTTTCCATTGTAATATCCGAAGCAACAATTTATATGCCTTTGGCTGAATTGGTTGATATTTCCAAGGAAATAGAACGTTTGGAAAAAGAACGGGAAAAGATGCGCAAGGAAGTGGAGCGTGTTGAGAAGAAACTTGCAAATCAGGGCTTTATAGCAAAAGCTCCTCAGGCTTTGATCGACGAAGAAAAAGCAAAGGGAGAAAAATATAAAGCTGTTTTGACTCAGATTGAGGAGCGTCTGAACCAGATGAAAAAATAATGTGATTTTAAGATGATAAGTTTCTAATAATTCACTGACTTTACGAGAACAATTTTTAAAAAGAGTAGCTTTTATGGACTGGGTTCAATATTATTGGGCTCAGTCTATTTTTTAGGTATGAGTAAATGATATAAAAAACCCCGGCGGTTTGCCGGGGAAGATTTGTGTTTTATGGTGAATCTAATTGCTTATCTACATCCACCTCTGTTATTACATCCGCAGCTATTGTTGCAGTTGCAACTATGATTGCCACAGCTATTGTCGTCTAATTCACAGTTTGGAGAACTGTAATTTGGACCAATTGCACAACAGGATTTTGGCACTTCATTAGGTGAGAACAAATCCCAAGGGAAACTCATGGCATCAAAGTTTGCACAAGGGTCACCGGAAGGGGAAAGGGGTGATACACAAGGTTCAGGCAAGCATCTACCTGCGGATTCAACCAACATGTTAACCGTACGGAACAGTTGGACAATTGTAAACAAACCGATTGTAACACTAACAGCAATAGGGGCATCCATTGGCATGTCACAGTGGTGACCACTGCCAGGACCGCAGTCACAGCAGCAATCGCAGCAACAGCAGCAACTGGAGCTACAATTGTGATTAGCGTATTTTAGCTCTGCTTCCAACCCTAATGCTTTGCCTTCAGCGATACAGTAAGGTTCACTACTGGAGTTGTTATTGCCATTAAACATATCATTTACGACTGTAATGTCTGTTTCGCTACCTCCAAATAGTGTTAATTTTAAGGTGTAGCTGTTGGTTGCATCAATACAGCCGATGAAGCAACCGTCAGCACGACGGAATTCCAAGGTATATTCAAAAATATACTTTAGTTCGATATCCCAGCAGCCGCTTTGCAAAGGGCTGGGTGTCTTGCGAATAATTTCGATTTTCTTAAGTCTTAAATGTTTCATAATGACATCAGTTGCGTTGCAAGGAGGAACGATGATGTCTCCGTCACAAAACATTTCATTGCAGCAGGGAACAGGATTTGTTGCAGCTCTTGCAGGTCCTAAGATATCAGGAGTTAAACATTTCTGAATGCGGCATTGGTCGAGGATTTTTTGTGCGATGATACAGACTTCGCCTCTTCCTGCATTGGAGCCACAGCCACAGTTTCTTGCGCTGAGATTGTTATTGCTATCAAATTCAAAAGCTCCCATAAGATTGCCTCCTTTGATTAGTAAGTTGTTCTTATATATAGTATGTAAGGGGGGAAAATGGGTGATAGGGGCGAAACAAATATATTGCGAGATTTTTGCTTTTCCCAAAAGAGTTGGAAGAATTCACTGCTTTTTGTATACCTACAAATGTATTTTTATTACTTTTTCCAAGTGCTTTTTATAGACTAAAATGGTATACTTTGGTTATACTCAATGAATAGGACTTGTTTTTTAGGCGTTTAAAAGTATTCCTATGCTTTTAGACGAAAGTGAGTTTGACATCGGTAAAGATAAGGGGTTATCGTTGTTATATGAAAAGTTCGTTTGATTGGGTTATATTCTTGAGGTTCTTGCTAAAAATTACAAAATAGAGTGGAGGAGTACGGATGAGTTTGAATTTTGAAGAGATCAAAAGTGTAGATGCAGAAGTGGTAGCGGCAATTGAGGCTGAGCTTACACGTCAACAGCATAATATTGAATTGATTGCGTCAGAAAATATTGTTTCTAAGGCTGTTATGCTGGCAATGGGTACGCCTTTGACAAATAAATATGCAGAAGGCTATCCTGCAAAACGTTATTATGGTGGTTGTGAAAAGGTTGATATTGTTGAGAACTTGGCAAGAGACAGAGCAAAGAAATTATTTGGCTGCGATCATGTGAATGTACAGCCTCACAGTGGCTCCCAGGCGAATCAGGCTGTTTATTTTGCAATGCTGCAATATGGGGATACTGTTATGGGAATGAATTTAGATCACGGTGGTCATTTAACCCATGGAAGCCCTGTAAACCTTTCCGGCAAATATTTTAACTTTGTGTCTTATGGCGTAGATGATAATGGATATATTGACTATGAAGCGTTCCGCAAAAAGGCTTTAGAAGTGAAGCCCAAAATGATTGTTGCCGGAGCAAGTGCCTATGCCAGAACAATTGATTTTGAGTTTATGGGTAAAGTAGCAAAAGAAGTTGGTGCATATTTTATGGTGGATATTGCTCACATTGCAGGTCTGGTTGCAGCGGGTTTCCATCCATCACCTGTTCCCCATGCTGATTTTGTTACAACAACAACGCATAAAACATTGCGTGGTCCTCGTGGTGGTATGATTATGTGCAAAGAGGAGTATGCTCAAAAAATAGATAAGGCAATCTTCCCTGGGATTCAGGGCGGGCCTTTGATGCATACCATTGCTTCTAAAGCAGTATGTTTTAAAGAGGCATTAGATCCTTCTTTTAAGCAATACATTGCCCAGGTTGTTAAAAACGCAAAGGTTCTTGCTGAAAGTTTAAAGGAAAACGGCGTGGATATTGTTTCCGGCGGCACAGATAACCATTTGATGTTGGTGGATTTACGAGCATTAAATATCACCGGCAAGGATGCAGAAAAAATTTTGGATGAGGTTGGTATTACGGTTAATAAAAATACTATTCCAAATGATCCCCAGTCACCTTTTGTAACCAGCGGTATTCGTATTGGTACCCCAGCAATTACTTCAAGAGGTATGGTTGAGGAAGATATGAAAGAAATTGCCAAAGTAATTGCCTTGGTTTTGAAAGATTTTGAAGGAACAAAGGAAGAGGCAAAACAGCGGGTTAGAGCATTGACAGATAAATACCCTATTTATGAAAATTAATTGTTTGTGATAGCAAAATCCCCTAGTTATGATGTTAGGGGATTTTATTTTCTTTATAGATAGCAAGGATTTTTGCATGAAACATAGAAATTTTGTAGAAAAAAGAAGAAAGGACACCATAGAATAGAGGATGGTTCTTTTGCTTTTACTCCCATAATGTGATATAATAAAAAAAGCATAATGAATAAGAAGTAAGAAAACGACCGTTTTTCAATATAAATGGAAGATTAAAACAATAGTCTTGTTTTATTATGTGAAACAAATTATTATTTGTGCATATATTGAATGTGTTGTTTTAGGTTTAATTTACAATTTAAATCAACAGACAACGGTTATTTTTAAGACGGGGCTTCCTTTTGTGTGGGAAACAAACGAAGTAAGAGAGGTAATACAATGAAAATTTTAGCAGACACACATACTCATAGTATGGCCAGTGGACATGCTTACAGCACCATTCAAGAAAATATAAAAGCAGCAGCGGAAAAAGGTCTGGAATTAGTTGCACTTACGGAACATGCGCCTGCTATGAAAAATACAACTTCCCATGCGTATTTTGCCAATCTTCATGTTATTCCGGATCATCTGTTTGGTATTCATGTATTAAAAGGGGTAGAATTAAATATTATTGATTTTGAGGGAACCATAGACTTGGATGAGGTTACATTAGCAAAACTTGATATTTCCATCGCCAGTTTACATACACCTTGTATTACTCCAGGATCAAAAAAAGAAAATACGAGAGCTTGCCTATGTGCAATGGAGAATCCTTTGGTGGATATTTTAGGACACCCTGGTGACCCCAGATATCCTTTGGATTATGAGGAAATTTTTAGAACTGCGCAGAAAACGGGGACCTTACTGGAAATCAACAATGCATCTTTGGTACCTGAGGGCGTTCGTGCAGGTAGTGAAGAAAATATTGAGCGGATTTTAAGGATGGCCATGAAGGAAGACGTTCCGGTTGTTGTGGGAAGTGATGCTCATTTTTACACCGGAATTGGCGATGTATCATTTGTAGAAAGGCTAATGGAAAAGATTGGATTTCCGGAGGAACTGGTTTTGAATTCCAATTGCCAAAATCTGTTGGGCACTATAAAACGTAATAAAGGCGAAAAAAGAGGTGAAAAGCCTTTACTTTAACACTTTAGTATGTTAATATATAAAGGAATTTTAGTGCAAAAGAGGTGGCCTTTGGAAATGAATAAGAAAATAAAAACAGAGCTTACAGATAAGCTTTTCCAATGTATTTTGTGTATGAATACAGTTGAAGAATGTTATCAACTTTTCGAGGATCTTTGTACGGTGAATGAAATACAGGCCATTGCCCAACGGATGGAAGTTGCAGCTATGCTGGATGCAAAATGCACTTATGTGGAAATTGCAGAGAAAACAGGTGCTTCAACAGCAACGATCAGTAGAGTAAATCGCTGTCTTCATTATGGAACAGACGGCTATAAATTGGCAATAGATCGTGTAAAAGCATTGAAACAGGCAGAAGAGAATTAAGTTGCAGAAAATAAAATGAGTGTAAGGCTGATTATCGGCGAAGCAAAAGGATATTTTTCCGGCTGTTGCCGTTATCAGCCTTTCTTGCCGCTTTTGCCATAATTGTCGGGGAAAATAAACAAAGAGGAGAATTGTAGTTATGATAGGTTTTGATCAGCTTAACAATATGCAGCAAAAAGCTGTTTTACAGAAGGATGGTCCGGTTTTGGTTTTAGCAGGGGCAGGTAGTGGAAAAACTGGTGCATTAACTGTGCGTATTGCCCACTTATTGGAAACTGGAGTGAAACCTTGGAATATCCTTGCCATTACGTTCACGAACAAAGCGGCAAAGGAAATGAAGGAAAGAGTGCATAAATTGGTACAGAATGGGGCGGAGGATATTTGGATCAGTACCTTCCATTCTACCTGTGTTCGTATTTTACGCAGGGAAATTCATCATTTGGATTACGACGGGCAGTTTTCAATTTATGATGCCGACGATCAGGAAAAGCTGATGCGTGAGGTTTTCAAACAATTAGGTTATGATGCTATGAATAAAGCTTTTTCTGTGAAAGGTGCAATGTCCAGCATCAGCAGTTTAAAGGAAGAAATGATTTCCTGGGAAGATTATGCCAAAACCATTGAACCGGGAGACGAAAAAGCAAATCGTATTAAGGTGGTTTATCGAACCTACCAAAATCGTTTGAAAGAAAACAATGCTTTGGATTTTGATGATTTAATCTATAAAACGGTTTTATTATTCCGCAATCATCCCGAGGTTTTGGAAAAGTATCAGGATAGATTTAGATATATTATGGTGGATGAATATCAGGACACCAATACATCACAATACGAATTGGTTTATATGTTGGCGTCGAAATATAAAAACCTTTGCGTAGTGGGTGATGATGACCAGAGCATTTACGGCTGGAGAGGGGCAAACATCCGAAATATTTTAGAATTTGAAAAGGATTTCCCTGAAACTGTCGTTATAAAACTAGAACAAAATTACCGCTCTACGAAAAAAATTCTGGAAGCGGCTAATTCGGTAATTCAAAATAATCAAAAACGTAAGGATAAATCTCTCTGGACGGAAAATGATGGCGGCAGCATTTTGCATATATATAAAGCGGAAAATGAATATGACGAGGCACGTTTTGCTGCCGAAAGAATCCAGGAAATGGTAAATGACGGAAGAGAATTTAAGGAAATGGCTGTGCTTTATCGTACGAATGCCCAGTCACGTGCGGTGGAGGATCAGTTTGTGAAGAAAGGAATCCCCTATCGTTTATTTGGCGGCGTTAGGTTCTATGAGCGTAAGGAGATTCGGGATATTCTCTCCTATCTTAAGGTTTTGGCAAACCCTGTGGATACCATTGCCTTGCGACGTATTATAAATGTACCTAAAAGGGGAATAGGCGAGGCATCCATTGATAAACTGGCGGCTTTTGCTGAAAGAAATGAGATATCTTTGTTCGATGCTTTGGCAAGATTGGATGAAATTACGGAATTGAAAACCAGAGCAGCAAAGTTCCGTGATTTTTTTGAGATTATTCAAAGTCTCCAAAATGATGCATCTTCCCTCTGTGCAGCGGAGCTTATAGATACGGTAGTAAAACGTTCCGGCTATTATCAGCTTTTGATGAGTGAAGGGACAGATGAAGCGCTTACTCGTTTGCAAAATATAGATGAGTTTGTGAATAAAGCTGTAGAATACGATAAGACTAACCCCGAGGGTGGTTTGGCCGGTTTTTTGGAAGAAGTGGCGTTGGTAGCTGATATTGACAGTTACGAAGCAGGTGACGATGCTGTTGTTCTTATGACACTACATAGTGCAAAAGGACTTGAATTCCCTTATGTTTTTATGCTTGGGATGGAGGAAGGGATGTTCCCCACTTTCAGAGCAGTTATGTATGGTGGAGAAAAGGACATCGAAGAAGAACGTCGTCTTTGCTACGTGGGGATTACCCGTGCTAGGGAAGAGTTGTTTTTGACCCATGCCAAAAGTCGTATGCAACATGGAATTACACAGTATAATCCACCTTCTCGTTTCTTAAAAGAAATCCCTCAAGAATTGGTAGATATGCCTACACGTCAGATTTCTGATATGGCAAAAAAATATGCAATGCGTGACAGCATGAAGCTTTCCCCGATTACATCCTTGAAGCAGCAAAAAGCTGGAGGGGGAAGAATGGGAAGATCTACGGTTACATCCTCCATTGGGCGTAATACTATGCCTGCACCAAAAGATTTTGTTCTGAATTATGAAGTTGGCGATAAGGTTCGTGCCCCCAAATACGGTATTGGCGTGGTAAAATCCATCCAAAACGGTGGTGCGGATTTTGAGGTTGAGGTTTCTTTTGGCGAAAAAGGCACCAAGAAGTTTATGGCGAAGCTATCTAAGCTCATCAAAGTAGGCGAATAATGGATTAGGAGTTGAGGCTGAATGGTGAACCGAATTAAGGAATTGATTTCTCTTTTGAATAAAGCCAGTAAGGCATATTATCAAATGGATTCAGAAATCATGCCTAACCAAGAGTATGACCGTTTATATGATGAACTAGTGGAATTGGAAAAACAAAGCGGCATGATACTGGCAAATAGCCCTACCCAAAGAGTCGGCTATACTGTATTAAGTAATTTGAAGAAGATAAAACATGACAGCCCCATACTATCCTTAGATAAAACAAAAGAAATAGATAAGTTGAAAAGTTTTTTAGCGCAAAAAGCAGGGATTCTTTCTTGGAAGTTGGACGGTTTGACCATCGTATTGACTTATGAAAAAGGAGAGCTGGTACAAGCCATAACCCGTGGGAACGGAGAAATTGGTGAAGATGTCACCCATAATGCAAAGGTTTTTGCTAATTTGCCCTTGCAAATCAGTTTCAAAGGGGATTTGATCCTTCGAGGAGAGGGCGTTATTTCATACTCTGAATTTAAGCGAATCAATGAAGCACTGGGGGAAGAAGAAGCGTATAAGAATCCAAGAAATCTCTGTAGCGGTACAGTGCGTCAGCTTAACAGCGAAATCGCGGCAAAAAGGCGAGTTCACTTTTTCGCGTTTACACTGGTGAAGGCTGAGGGTGCAGTGTTGGCAGATAGCAAAGCGGAAAATTTAGACTGGCTTGTCTCCCTTGGTTTTGAAGTGGTGGAGCATAAGTTAGTGAAGGCGGAAACCATGGATAGGGAAGTAGAGTGGTTTCGCAGCCATGTAAAGGAAAACGATATTGCCTCCGATGGCTTGGTTCTGACTTTTGACAGCATCGCTTATAGTGAAAGCCTTGGCAGAACGGCAAAATTCCCAAAAGATTCTATTGCTTTTAAATGGGCGGATGAAATGGCAGAAACCACACTGCGGGAAATCGAATGGAATACTTCAAGAACTGGCTTGATGAATCCCATTGCAATTTTCGACCCTGTAGAATTGGAAGGTTCAACCGTTAGCCGAGCTAGTGTGCATAATGTGAGTATTTTGCATGAACTAAAGTTGGGCATTGGCGACAAAATAAAGGTTTATAAGGCAAATATGATTATTCCCCAAATTGCAGAGAATTTGACAGGTTCTGCGACAGCAATGATACCTGAGCATTGTTTTGTATGTGGTGGGGAAACCCAAATTAGGAAGCAGAGAGACGGTGAGGCTTTATACTGCACAAATCCCGAATGTTCTGCCCAAAGGATTCAACGTCTTACCCATTTTGTTTCCAGAGATGCCATGAATATGGAAGGCTTATCAGAAGAAACAATAAAGAAATTTTTAGAAAAAGGATTTATTGAACAGTATCCTGATATCTTTTGTTTGGGAAAATATAAAGAAGAAATTGAGAATATGGATGGCTTTGGTGAGAAATCCTATCAGAATTTAATTCATTCTGTTGAAAAAGCGAGGAATGTGGAACTGCCTAATTTTATCTATGCTTTGGGTATTAATCAGGTAGGTTTACGAAATGCAAAGCTCCTTTGCGAAAAATTTGAGTATGACCTGGAGCGGATTAAGGAAGCCACAGAGGATGAACTACAGGAAATTGATGGTTTTGGAGCGATTATTGCCCATAGTATCAGCCAATATTTTCAAGTGAAGGAACACATTGCTTTATTAAACCAAGTTTTGGAGTTTCTGTTCTTTAAGATTCCTGTTTTTAGGGAAGAAAGGGATTCCCTTGTGAAGGGGCTGACCTTTGTAGTTACAGGGGATTTATCAGCGTTTCCTAACCGTAAGGCTCTCGCTGCGTCCATTGAGGCACGAGGGGGGAAAGTGACGGGAAGTGTTACAAAGAAAACCGATTATTTAATTAATAATGATGTTTATTCTTCCTCTTCTAAAAATGGAAAGGCAAAAGAATTGGATATTCCAATTATCAGTGAGGCGGATTTTATTGAGAAATTTAAAATTACTCCAACTGAAATCGGTGAGAAGTGATTTTACGAGATAAAATTAGATGGAATAATTATTTGATTACAGATGTAATTATTAACATGAAAAAACCCATATTATAGGGCTATGCCTTGTAATATGGGTTTTTTCTTTTTTCTTTTTAAAAACTCTTGTAGGAGTGAGTTTTTATTGCCTAAGGCATATGGAGGGAGCCATATGCCTTAGGGGGAGAATATGAAAAGCAAATCAATTTTTACTGTGTTTTCTTTTTTGTTGTTGCATTATAAATGGGCAAACCAATTAAGGTCAAAATGATACTGCCGATTGCTAAAATTCTTGTTGTAGAACCCGACATAAACAATTGATTTAAAACGACATAGATACCACTAATAATTGCGATTGCAGGAATAACAGGATATAAAGGCACCTTGTAGGTTCTTACAAAATCTGGCCAGATTTTTCTTAATCGAATGACTGCAAAAAAGGTTAATGTGTAAAAAATCCAGCAAGCAAAAACTGCTAAATCTGTTAAACGATTAAACTGTCCACTGATTGCAAAAAGACAACCCAGACCACCAACCAAGATGATGGAATTTGTGGGAACCTGTGCTTTGTTTAGCTTTGCAAGTTGGCTGCTAAAAGGCAGAGTTCCCTCTTCTGCCAAGGAATAAGCTACACGAGAACCTGCAAGAACAAAGCCGTTTGTGGCACCCAAAACAGAAATCATAATACCTACGGAAATAATTTTACCGCCAATGTCCCCAAAAATTGCAATTGCTACAGCAGAGGCAGGGGCAGGGAGGTTCATCAATTCATTTGCGGGCAATACCCATAAGTATGCTAAGTTGATGGCGAAATATACTGCCATAATTGCGGAAACACCACCGATAATTGCGACGGGCAAGTCTTTACCAGGATTTTTCATTTCACCGGCAATAGCCCCAACATTGGTCCACCCTTCAAAGGCAAATAAAACAGCAACCATCAACTGACCAAGTACAACCCCAGGATTTAAGCCGTCTGAAACCATAGGGGTAAAAATTGGGTTTGCGCCGGAACCGCGAAGAAACCCGAAAATCATAAGTAAAATTAAAGGAATTAATTTGCAGATTGTGAATATAATCTGCACACCACCGCCAACGGCGGATCCAAGGTTGTTCAAAATAATAATAAGTATGATAGCGCCAATTGCTATAGGCAATCGGAAACTTTCGCCTACAAAAAGGGTTGCCTGTTCTGCAAAAATAACAGCCAATGCAGCAATCATGGCAGGATAAAATAAAATACTTTGCATCCATCCGGCTAAGAAGCCGACTTTTTTACCAAAAGCTTCTTCCAAGTATGCAACCATACCACCTGTTCTTGGAATCATAATGGCAACTTCTGCAAAGGTCATTGCTGCAGCGATACAAACCAGACCGGTAATGAGCCATGCCAGCATGCCTAATCCCGGTGCACCTCCGGTTGCTGTATAAATGGCTTGCGGCTTAAAGAAAACCCCAGAACCGATTACGCAGCCTACTACTGTTGCCATTGCTGTGGATATTCCAAGATTTCTTTTCAATTCTTGCTTTTTTTCCATGTTTTTTCCCTCCAATAACGTGAAAATTGAGTAAAATTACATAGTTCGCTGATTTTTTCGCAAAGAAAAAAGGATATACAAGCAGTATATATGCCTATATATCCTCTGTACCTTCACCTGAAAGCATTACTTCGACGGCGGTCTTTTTCAAGACACTCTCCAGAGTTCCATCCATACAAGGTTCTTTGCACCTGAAAGTTTCTCCAAAAACGGCTCTTTTGGATTGCTCCATCGGTTCTTATTATAAAAAATAAGATCTCCCATGTATATCAACTGGCTATATGTAATTTGTAGAGTCAGTATACAATCTTCAATGCAAATTGTCAATAGGTTTATTGCAATATTTTTAATTTAGTAAACGATTGTTTATTTTTATTATGTTTGTAAAAAAGTATTTCTTTATTGCCATATTTTTTCATAATATGTACCAATACCCGTACATAAGGTGATGGAATGAGTAAAAAAACGATTATCACAGGAACGTTGATTTTGACAACGGCCAATTTAATTACAAAATTCATGGGATTCTTTTATCGCGTGTTTATGTCCAATGCCATTGGCGCAGAGGGCATGGGCTTATACCAATTGATACTGCCTATTTATGTTTTAACTTGGAGTATAACCTCGGCAGGGTTTACAACAACTATTTCCCGTTTGAGTGCCCAGGAAAATGTTCTTGGTCAATCAGGAAATATTGGGCGCATCGTAAAGCAATCCATTTTGCTTTCCCTAGGACTCAGTCTCATTGTTTCTAGCTGTTTATTTCTGTTTTCAGATCAAATAGCGCTGAGTCTTCTAAAAGATGGCAGAGCAGCTCTTTCTTTGCGCTTACTTTCTTTTGCAATACCCTTTATGGCAGCAGGTTCTTGTTTTAGAGGCTTTTTCATTGGTTTACAGAATACTTTGATTCCTGCGTTTTCTCAAGTCCTAGAGCAAGCAATTCGTATTTTGACAATTTATTTATTAGCCGGCATTTTTGTTCCCATGGGCTTAACTTATGCGTGCTGTGCGGCTGTTGCTGGTGTAGTATTGGGGGAATTTCTTTCCTTTGTTTTTGTTATAATTAGTTACTTACGATTTAAAAGAAGGAAAAAGATGATTAAAAAGCCAAGTCTTTCTCCTTTTGCAGCATGTAATATGATTTTAACCATGGCGATTCCTCTTTCTGCAACGAGAATAGCCGGTTCTTTGCTTGCCACCACAGAAAATATATTGATTCCCCGACAATTGCAACTATTTGGTCAGAATGCGCAAGAAGCATTAAGTTCCTATGGTGAATTAACAGGTATGGCAATGCCTTTAATTTTATTGCCGTCTGCCTGTTTAATGGCGGCCTCTGTTTCTTTGGTTCCTGAAATTTCCGAGGCTTGTGCCGTACAACAAAACCATAGAATTAGCCAAACCGTGTCTGTAACCTTTCTGTTCACGTTTATTATCGGCATTGGTGCGGCAGCTTTATTTGCAGTTTTCCCCAGGGAAATTTGCTATATCGTATATAATCGCCAAGGGTTGGGAGAACTTTTATTCCCTTTGGCATTTCTTTGCCCCTTTATATATGCCCAAACAACCCTACATGGTTTGCTAAATGGAATGGGTGAGCAGTTTTTTTTATTCCGTAATAACCTAGTTACTTCTGTAATCACCATTGCTGGCATCTGGTTTTTTATGCCTTTATATGGAATTCCGGCTTTTTTGGTTAGTTGGGCACTGGGTCTTGTATATTCTGTGGGATCTTGCTTGTATAAGCTTTACATACGCACGGGCGTTTTTCCCGAATTTGGCGATTGTTTCATAAAGCCTCTTTTGGCAGGGGCAGCCTCCGGCCTGATTGTACGCTACATTATTCGCATTTCAACACCGTCAAAAATTCTATTTTTCCTTTCCTTGATGGCAATGGGACTGTTATACCTTGTTTTCCTTTTACTCCTTGGATGTTTTTCAAAAGAAAATATGACAACTTTTATGGGAGAAAAGAGTAAAAAACATAGATAGTGTGAATTAGTGGGGTGATGCAAAGGATAATTTTTTTGTCAGTATAATATTAAGCCAAAAAAGATAAAGAAGATGAAAGAGGGAAATACTAAATTGAATTAGTGTTTTGTTTCTCGTTGCAATGACGAGGAAAATGGAATGAAACTTGCTCTTTTTCAAAAAAACGAAAAATATTTCGTTTGGAAGAAAAATTGCTAGTAGATATTTTTATGTATGCATTGAAGGAATGAAGCTTCAGTTTTTTCCATAAATAGCTTCATTTTTCAATACTTTTTAAAGTAGAAGTGCTTATGTGGAAATACAAGCTTCTTCAGTAAACTACATTGTGTTCAAAAAAACCATTTAATTATTGAATAATTATAATTGTTTTTTAATATTACTGCAGAATTATGAAAAGGCAAAATGCACAAAAAAAAATCGGCAGATAAAAAGCAAGAAAGGTTTTTACAAAGGAAAAACAACGAATTTTATTTTTTGTTCGGGAATAATCAATATATTCAATGGTCTTGTCAGATAAGAGAAGAAAGAAGTGGGTTGTAATTTTATATTGATTTTAGCGGGAGTTTTATAATTTATGGTTTTGAAACATCGCAAATGAACCTTTAAAATTATATAATTTAAACAAAAATATGCTTTAATTAACGGGTAAAATGAGTGAAAGATATAAGAAATGCAATATTACCAATAAAAATCACAAAAGTAAATTGTTACTTATTATGTGATACTTGACATTTAGGCATATTTAGACCATAATATAATAGTTGAATTAGGGTATATATTTTATGGATATGCATTTGTTCAGAAAGCTTATTTCAGTTATCGTGTTAAGATTTCGTAAAAATTTGAGATTCTTTTTTTATGATATTTGTGGGTCTGTTTATATTATTTTTAAAGAAAGAGTTGCAAATTTCAATCGATTAGGGGTGATTTTTCTGAATACAAAATGCAACAGAAAAAGGGAAACTCTGTGAAAATGAAAACAGATAATAGAATGGCATTCAGATAGTTATGAGGTTTTAAATTTATTATTTGACAGGGGGAAAGGGTGAAGATATGTTTTTCTTGCTATTTTTATTATGGATTATATTTAATGGTAAGGTTACTTTAGAAATTGTTTTGTTCGGTATTG
This sequence comes from Anaerotignum sp., assembly GCF_030625865.1. Classification (GTDB taxonomy): domain Bacteria; phylum Bacillota; class Clostridia; order Lachnospirales; family Anaerotignaceae; genus Chakrabartyella. The sequence goes on from NZ_DAOUQB010000002.1 coordinate 79,078, forward strand.
CTATTTGTGCGTGGCTTTACTGGTTTATGTGCAAATATTTGGGTTATCATGCGAATAAAGAGATGAGGATTTTAAAACACATGCATCTTTACATTAGGTTTTTTTTCATATTAGCACTTGAAATTATAAAGGCCAATATTGCCGTTATTCGTATTATTCTATCTCCCAAAAAAGAATTTGAGCCAGCCATTGTAAAGTTTAAGACAGATATAAAGTCTGATCTTGGAAGGGTATTTCTTGCAAACTCTATTACTTTAACGCCGGGAACATATACCATTCAGCTGGAAGATGATGAATATCTAATTCATGCGTTGGACAAGCCTTTTGGGGAAGATTTGAATGATTCTGTTTTTGCCAAAGAAATAAGGGAGTTGGAGGCGAAGTCATGAGTGTGTTTATGAAAAACGTGTTGGAATTTGCTTTGGGGGTTCTCTCTTTGGGAGTTTGTGTCGTTTTTGTTCGAGCAATCAAGGGTCCAAGATTTACGGATCGTATTGTGGCAATCAATATGATCGGAACTATGACAACCGCAATTATTTGTATTCTATCGGCATATTTAAATGAAGTTTGGCTGATTGATGTTTCGTTGGTATATACGTTATTAAGCTTTTTGGCTGTGGTTATTATTTGCCATGTAGTTACGTTGCATCATAAAGGTAGAGAATTGTTCTTAAAAAGAAGAAAAGAGGAGGCGGAAGAAAAATGAGAGAAATAATAGCGGCAATTTTTATTATTATGGGCATTATTGTTTTTTTGCTTTCTATGTTCGGGGTTTTTCGATTTAAATATGTTTTGAACCGAATACATGCAGCCGCTTTGGGAGATACTCTTGGGTTGGGATCAATAGTCGTAGGATTGATGATTTTGGGCACTGATTTTTTTGCCGGTGCCAAGCTTTTCTTAATCATCTTATTTTTTTGGCTGTCTGGACCAATTGCAACACATAGCATTGCAAAGGTTGAAATACTGACGAACAAAAACTACGAAGAGAGGGTGCGTGATAAATGAGTACTGGAATTCAGATTATTTTACTTGTGTTTTTAATCGTTTGTGCTTTGGCAGTTTCGTTTACAAAAAATTTATTCATAGCAGTTATCGTTTTTATGGGCTATAGCTCCATTATGGCGGTAATTTGGTTACTATTGGAATCCCCCGACCTGGCTATTACTGAAGCAGCTGTAGGAGCAGGGGTAGACAGTGTTTTATTCTTCCTCACACTGAAAAAAGTTCATTACCTGAAAGGTACGCGTGAGGGCTGATATGGGAGAGAAGAAATCAGTTTGGGAACACTTAAAAGCATGGGTGGATGGAGAGGAAGTCATCCTAGATGCTGATAAATATATTGTTAATAGATCTAAGAGAGAAAAAAAAAATTGGCGACGCAATTTCTCCATGGAATATATAAGAGGGAATGTCAAACTTTACAGATTTTTAAGTATTGCAATTAGCGTATTGTTTATTGGAATTATGCTCTCTGTTGTAAATGATTTGCCTGAATTTGGTAATCCTGCCAATCCTGCGGACAATGAAGTTATGGAACGTTATCTTGAAAGCGGGATTGAGGAAACGGGTGCAACTAATTTTGTTGCCGGAATGATTCTGGACTATCGTGCATTTGATACTTTTGGAGAAGCTAATGTTTTATTTTTGGCAGTCATGTGTGTTGTTCTTTTGCTAAAGAAGGATCAAAAAAATTACAGTGCAAAGGAAGAGCAAGAAAATCGAGAGGACGACTTTTTTGATGAAAACGAAAAACGTCCAATTTTACAAATTGGTGGTAAATTGTTAGCTCCGCTGATAATCCTATATGGCATTTATGTCATTTTGAATGGGCATCTTTCACCAGGAGGGGGATTTTCCGGGGGAACAATTATTGGAGCAGGATTGATTCTTTATGCCTCTGCTTATGGACAAAAAAAGATGCAGACTTTTTTTACATTCCGGACATTTACACTTATATGCGTGGGAGGACTTTTAACATACTGTGCTTGCAAAAGCTATTCCTTCTTTACAGGTGCCAACCATGTTGGGTTTGAAATTCCCAAAGGCATACCCGGACATATTTTAAGCGCAGGTTTTATTTTGCCACTAAATATTTGTGTAGGTTTAATTGTTGCGTGTACCATGTATGGTTTCTATGCTTTATTTACTAAAGGAGATATCTAACTATGAATCATCTGGGAACAAATTTTTACGAGGCGGTTTCGGTCATTCTGTTTGGAATTGGCTTTATGAATCTGCTATTGCAAAATAACCTGATCAAGAAATTCATTGGTCTGAATATCATGGATACGGCAGTTTATTTGTTTTTAGCGGCAAAAGGCTATATTTGGGGGAGAATGGCGCCCATTTTAACTGATGGAATTGTGGATGCTTCTTATTATATAAATCCAATTCCAGCAGGTCTTGTTTTAACAGGAATTGTTGTATCTGTAAGTGTCACTGCTTTTTCTCTGGCATTGGTTCAGCGTCTTTATAAGCATTACGGCACGTTGAATATGGACGAAATCATGAAATTGTCCAGAGAGGAGGAAGGGGAATAATGGAGCATATAAATTTGGTACATAATATACCCTTTTTCAGCATTTTTCTGGCAATGCTTTGCGGTATTATTACTGCATTGGTAAAGAATGGTAGAGTAGCCTATAAAATTCATACAATAATGGTTCTTGTTGTTGGTATCATGTCAGGAATTTTATTGGCCAGTGTCGTCAAAAATAATGAAATTTTTACTTTTATGATGGGTCATTTTCCTGCTCCTTGGGGGAACGAATTAAGGGCAGGTCCTTTGGAAGCGTTGATGGCAGTTACTTTTAGCATCGTTATGCTTTTAATGGTAAGCGGTGGTTCAGAATTTATTTTTAAGGATGTGCTTCCTGAAAAACAACCGCTGTACTTTATTATGTTAAATGCGTTATTTGGTGCCATGCTTGCTTTGGTTTACACAAATGATATTTTTACCGCTTATGTTTTCATAGAAATTAATACCATTGCTTCTTGTGCATTAATTATGGCAAAAGGAACACCGCAATCTATGGTGGGAACGACGCATTATTTGGTAATTAGCCTTTTAGGTTCCGGTTTGTTTCTTTTGGGTGCCTCTATTTTGTATAGTATTACGGGACATCTTTTATTTCCCCAAATGAAGGAAGCAATTTTGGAAATTATAAAAACAGAGCAATATAGACTACCTTTATTAGTAGTAACTGGTTTTATGTTCATTGGTATTGCAATAAAAAGTGCGTTATTTCCTTTTCATTCTATGTTGCCGGGGGCTTATCATGCAGCGATACCTACTTCCAGCGGGATCTTATCCGGTTTGGTTTTAAAAAGCTATGTAATTTTAGGCATCAAATTGATATACTGTGTGTTTTCGGAGTATGTGATGGAAACATTAAAAATTACTGAGGTTTTATTTGCTTTCGGTTTGGCAGGAATGGTAATGGGGTCTGTTTACGCCATGAAAGAGCGCAAGATGAAACGAATGCTTGCCTATTCTTCTGTGGCACAAATCGGTTATATTTACATGGGTATTGGTATGGGTACTCGTGTTGGGATGACTGCTGCGTGTTTCCATATTCTTGCCCATGCGATAACAAAAACTTTATTATTCCTTTGCTGCGGCAGTTTTGTAGAAGACAGCGGCGGTAAAGAAAAAATTTATCATATGAGAGGTGCGGCACATCGCAACCTGCTGGCTGGTGTTGGCTATACCGTTGGCGCATTATCCATGGTTGGTATTCCTCTTTTAGCAGGCTTTATTTCAAAGGTATATTTTGCAACGGCATCGGTATATTCATCGGGTAAAATGGCCGCAGTTCTCATTGTTTTAGGTGTTAGTATGGTGTTAAATGCATTGTATTTCTTGCCTTCTGTTATTGCAATCTGGACTCCTGTGAAGGGGGCTGAAAGCAGACCGACTTCTTCAGTTTCTCCCGTGTTTGCCGTTTCTATTGTTGGGTTTATTATTCTGAATTTTGCTTTGGGAATTTATTATCGCCCGATAACTCGTATCATTCAAATGAGCATTGACTTATTAGTACAATAGATAACAAAACGGTGAGAGGATGAGGTGAAAAAATGTCTGGAAATACGATACTGTTGCTTCCGGTAATTCTGCCATTTATAGCGGGGATAATAATCGGTTTTATTAAGAATGAAAAGCAACGGAATATGATGGTTTTTATAACGCTTGCCGTTGAATTGGCTCTCGTTGTTTATTTTATGATGACAGGTGGCGATTTGACAGTATGGCATATGACACAAAGACTTACAATTGCCTATCATATAGACGGTATTGCGAAATACTTTGCTTGTATAATCAGTATTATTTGGTTATTGGCAGCGATATTTTCAATGGAATATATTAAGCATGAGCATAAGCAAGCACGTTTTTTTATGTTTTATGTAATGTCCCTAGGTACTTTAATTAGCCTATGTTTCTCAGCCAATATGATTACGATGTATCTTTCTTATGAATTTATGACCTTGCTAACCTTTCCATTGGTGATTCATTCCCAAGAGGTACAAGCAGTAAGGGCAGGAATGAAGTATTTAGGATATTCTATTTTTGGTGCTGGACTAGGCCTTCTGGGTTTTTTCTTCCTAAATACCTACTGCGTAACGACAACGTTTGCGCCCGGTGGAACATTGGATTTTGTTCTTGCTCGGGGAAATGAGAATCTTTTGTTGCTTGTGTTCTTTCTTATGGTGGTTGGTTTTGGTTGTAAAGCGGGTATGTTTCCCCTTCATGCATGGTTACCCACAGCTCATCCTGTTGCACCGGCTCCTGCCTCGGCAGTGCTTTCGGGTATTATCACAAAGGGTGGTGTCATTTGTATCATACGTGTGACATTTTACTTGTTTGGGGCGGATTTTATCAGAGGATCATGGGCACAAACAACTTTACTGATATTAACGCTGATCACAATCTTTATGGGCTCCATGCTGGCATATAAAGAAAATTTGCTGAAGAAAAGGTTGGCTTATTCTACGGTTAGTCAGGTTTCCTATGTTTTATTCGGGCTAATGCTGTTAACCCCTGTTGGCTTTGCGGGAGCATTACTTCAGGTGGCTTTCCATGCGGTGGGAAAGAATATTCTATTCCTTAGTGCCGGTGCTATGATTTACAAAAAAGGAACAACTTTTGTAAATCAGCTTCGTGGGGTTGGAAAAGAAATGCCTATTGTTATGTGGTGTTTTGCCATTGCGGCATTATCCTTGGTAGGTATTCCGCCAACAGGAGGCTTTGTGAGCAAGTGGTTTTTGGCACAAGGTGCATTAAGCTCCTCATTGGGTGCACTTGCTATTGTTGGTGTGGCTGTTCTTATGGTTAGTGCTTTGCTGACAGCTGGATATTTGTTATCTATTGTCATAGATGGATTTTTCCCGGGAAAAGATTTTGATTACGAAGCCCTTGAGAAAAAAGAGCCAAATTACTTGATGACAATGCCTCTGGTAATTTTAACAATATCGGTTGTATTACTAGGGATTTTCCCGGTGTATTTAGAAACTTTTATCAATAGCATTAGCGGCGTAATTTTTTAAGGAAAGGGTGGGAACGTTATGAATGGATTTGCAACGATCTTACCGGTGATCTTTCCGATCATAGCAGGGGTTGCGCTGCTGCCGGTAAAATTTAAAAATAGAAAGCAACGAGAAGCATGGGTTTTATCTATAACGATTATTAATACAATTTTTGCACTTTATGCAATTTATTTTGCAGAAGCAGGTGTTGTCACATTATTCCATTTTAGTGAGAGGTTATCGTTAACACTGCATGTAGACGGATTATCCAAAGTTTTTGGAACAATGGTCTCCATTTTATGGGTAATTACTACGGTTTATGCTTTTGAGTATATGACCCATGAAGGAAGGGAAGACAAATTTTTTGCCTTCTTTACCATGACTTATGGTGTGGTTTTAGGTGTAGCTTTTTCCGGAAATTTCCTAACCATGTATCTATTTTATGAATTTTTGACCTTGGCTACCCTGCCTTTGGTTATGCATGCAATGGATGATAAGGCACGCCATGCCGGAAAAACATATATTTTTTATATGATGTTTGGTGCCGCCTTAGCGTTTATCGCTTTTGTATTTTTATATTGCTACGGCGATGGACTGGAGTTTGTTTATGGCGGCGTGTTGAATCGACAGCTTGTGGCAGGGAATGAGTATACATTACAAATTGTGTTCTTGGCTGCTTTTTTTGGATTTGGCGTGAAGGCGGCAGTTTTACCGTTCTATCGTTGGCTGCCAAAAGCTTCCGTAGCGCCTACCCCTGTTACGGCGTTACTTCATGCGGTTGCGGTGGTAAAGTCGGGTGTATTTGCCATTGTCCGTCTGATTTATTTTAGTTTTGGTACAGAGTTCCTCATCGGAAGCTGGGCACAAAGCGTAATACTGATTGCTGCAGCAATTACCATTGTATTTGGCTCCACGCTTGCGTTGAGAATGCCTCATATTAAAAGAAGATTTGCTTATTCCACAATTTCCAATCTTTCTTACATTGTTTTTGGTGCAGCACTTATGACACCGGCAGGCCTTACAGCCGGACTTTTGCACATGATTTATCATGCGGTAATTAAAATAACACTATTTTTCACAGCCGGCGCAATTTTGTATAAAACACATAGAGAATATTTATATGAAGTGGAGGGTTTCGGAAGACTCATGCCCATTACCTTCTTAAGTATGGCTTTAACAGGAGTTAGTTTGGTTGGGGTACCGCCTTTTGCAGGCTTTCATAGTAAATGGGCATTGGCAACAGCGGCGGTGCAGTCGGGGAATCCAGTGGCATATATCGGCATTTTTGCGCTGATTATTTCTGCGGTTTTAACGGCACTGTATATTTTTTACATTATCGTTCGAGCTTATTTTCCAAGGAAAAAGGAGTATCCTAAAGGGTATTATGAGCATGTTTCAGACCCTAATTATTATATGACAGTTCCTTTGGTTGTTTTAACAATTATTACGGTAGTAATCGGACTTTTCCCGTCCAACCTTCTTTCTATTTTAGAGAAGGTTGCAACAGGAATTATTTAAGAAAGGAGGAAAACGAATATGGAAAAAAATATTGTTTTACCGTTATTGGTTTTCTTCCCCATGGTAGCGGCGGTTTTAAGCTACTTGATTGGACGAAAAAATAAAGAGGCAAGGAATATATGGGTTTCTATTGTAACTTTTTTGGTTATGATTGGAACATTTATGCTAGTTGGAAAAGATGCAAGCTATTCTTTGCCGGGATTTTGTAGTTTAGGCTTGAGTTTCGAGGGAGATGGCCTTCGAGTGATATTGGCCATTGTAACCTCTTCCATTTGGTTTATTACAACCTTATTTTCAAAGGAATACTTCACTCATTTTTGCAATCGAAATAGATATTATTTCTTTATGTTGATGACACTTGGGGCAACCTTAGGGGTGTTTCTTTCTGGGGATTTATATACAACCCTTATTTTCTTTGAAATTATGTCCTTTACTTCCTTTGTTTTGGTTATTCATGAGGAAAAGGAATCAACCATTCGTGCAGCAAAATCTTATTTGGGTGTTGCAATCATTGGTGGTTTGGTAACATTGATGGGCTTGTTTTTGATGTATCATATGGCGGGCACATTAAATATTGATGCGTTGGCTGAGTTTATGGCAGCACAAGAGGACAAACGTGCTTTTTATGCAGTAGGTGTATTAATTCTCTTTGGTTTTGCAGCAAAAGCAGGCATTTTCCCATTGCATACATGGCTGCCCGAATCATATCCTGCGGCACCGGCACCAGCAACTGCTTTGTTATCTTGCGTTTTATCAAAGGCAGGCATTTTTGGTGTTTTGGTTTTAAGTTGCAAAATTTTTTTGCATGATGCGAACTGGGGCGGTTTTATTTTGTTCCTCGGTGTGATTACCATGGTACTTGGGGCTGTTTTAGCTGTCTTTTCCGTTAATTTAAAAAGAACATTAGCATGCTCTTCCATGTCTCAGATTGGGTTTATTGTTGTGGCAATTGGTATGCAAGGGTTATTGGGATCTCATAATGCCTTGGCAGCAGGGGGAACAATACTTCATGTTATAAATCACTCCTTATTAAAGCTGGTTTTATTTTTATCAGCTGGTGTTGTTTATATGAACCTTCAAAAGCTGAATCTCAACGAAATCAGGGGTTGGGGCAAGGATAAACCGTTACTGAAAATTTCCTTTCTTATGGCAGTACTGGGTATCGGGGGAATTCCGTTTTGGAATGGTTATATCAGTAAAACCATGATACACGAGAGTATTGTGGAATATATTGAAATTTTGCATGAGGCAGGACTGGCAACAGGCTATATGCAAACAGTAGAATGGTTATTCCTATTTTCCGGCGGTTTAACCTTGGCATACATGACAAAGATATTTGTTGCTTTGTTTGTAGAAAAAAATCCTTATGCTGAAGGAAATTCTAAAAATATCCATGAGCCTTATATGAGCAAACTTTCCGCCATTCTTTTGATTGTATGTGCAGTGATATTACCTGTAATCGGCGTAGTACCCCATATGACTGCTGACAAAATTGCGGATGCAAGCTATCACTTTATGGGTGCCCATGCGCCAGAGCATGCTGTGCATTTCTTTGCTTGGATTAATTTAAAGGGCGCGGTTATTTCTGTCGTGATTGGTGCTTTGGTGTACTTCCTGTTTATTAGAAAAGTACTTATGGTGAAAGATCATAATGGAAATTTGGTTTATGTAGATCGTTGGCCAGTGGGATTAAATTTGGAGAACAAAATATATCGTCCGGCATTATTAAGCTGGCTACCCTTTATCGGCGCTTTCTTTGCTCGTTTGGCGGCCTCTTTGACGGATGGATTTATTTCTATTTTGCGTATGCTTATCTTTAATGATGACACCGGTAGGGTAGTCCCCCCGGAGGATCAGTATTTCTCAACATATGCTGATTCGGATGATGACGAGGAAGTTTACGGCGAGGGTTTTGCAAAAAGTCTCTTGATGATTGGAATTGGTCTTGCTGTTGCAATGCTGTATATTTTATTTTAAAAGAAAGGTCGTATCGAAACGGTACGACCTTTCTTTCATTGACACAGGGATTGGGAGCAGTTAAAATAGAATAAGACAAGTATTATGCAGGGAGAACCAATTTATGAAAAAATTCAAATTAATAGCTATATGCCTATGTTGTGCCGTTATTTTTGGCGGATGTGTAGAGAAAAGAGAGGAAGCCAAGGAGATGCTTTCTAAATCTTCGGAGGAAGACTTACATGAAATGACAACTTTTGCTATGGATACGGTGATGCAGTTTTCCATATATAATGAAAATGGCGAACAGCTTTTAACAGATGCGGAGCAAGAAATTCGCAGATTGGAGCGGCTGTTTTCGGTAACTATGGAGGGTAGCGAAATTACCAAGCTGAATAACCAGGCGGGGTTGGGACCGGTTTCGCTTTCCGAAGATACGTTGAAAATATTAAACCGAGGCAGGGAAATCGGTGATCTTACCAATTACGCATTTAATATTACCATATCGCCTGTTGTAAAGGCTTGGGGTTTCACAACAGACGAAGAAAAACACGTTCCATCCCAAGAAACATTGGATAGTTTATTACCATTAACCAACCCTAAGGATTTGGTTATCAATGAAGGTGCATCCACAGCGGAATTATTAAAAAAAGGAATGGCAGTTGATTTGGGTGGAATTGCAAAAGGGTATACTTCCGATGCAGTTACAGCGTTGTTAAAAGAAGAGGGAGTCACCAGTGGGTGGTTTTCTTTAGGGGGAAATGTTTCTGTTATAGGCAAGAAACCGGATGGAGAGAAATGGAAAGTTGCCATTGAAAGTCCCTTAGATGCCAATGATAGTGTAGGGATTTTAGAGGTAGAAGACTGTGCTGTTATTACTTCCGGCGGATATCAGCGATATTTTGAAGAAAACGGAAAACGATATCATCACATAATTAACTCCAATACTGGGTATCCTGCGGATAAGGGTTTGATATCTGTTACCATTATTAGTAAGGATGGCACCAAAGCAGATGGCTTATCTACTGCATTGTTTGTGATGGGCTTGGATGATGCCACAAATCTCTGGCGAAACAGTAACGATTTTGAAGCCGTTTTTGTTACGGCAGACGGAAAAGTCATTGCGACAGAGGGGGCGGCTGACTTCTTTACTTTTGATGGTACGGATAATGACTTTATATATGAAACAATAAAGCGATAAGGAGGGATACAATGAAGAAAATAAAAGATTTTTTAGACAGCTACATTGTTGAATTTGATTGGAAGGATATTAGCATTTTTAAGCTTTGTCTTACGGCTTTTGGTATGATGATTGGAGTTTCCTTACCAAGAGGAAAGAAGAAGCCGGTTTTGGCAATTTGCGGCGCAATATTTGTTATCACTACCATTCTATTATTGGCCAGATTATTTGGAGTGGAATGTCCGTTTTGTAGAGATGAATGGGAAGATGAAGATGAGGACGAAAAGGGCTTTGTCATGAGAATTACGGCAGAAGATGAATAATGGCAAAAAGACTGTGGGCGCTAAACATTTTAGACTCACAGTCTAATTTTTTTGATTATTAAGTTATACACATCTATGATTTAACTTCAGTGCGTGATGGAAATGTCAAGGCGAGTAGCATATCTTACATGTTACTTTAATAATTTTATTTGTTTAAATATGATTATATTCCTGTACAAAATATAAAAAAGTGGTAAAATTTTACTATAACCGTAAGTTGTTCATTTCTATGTTATCTAAAATATATATAAAGAAAGGGTGTTTTGTATGTCATATTCTCCAACGTTGTCATCTGGTTTTACTACAGGGAGAAATTCCAGTCGATTTATATCACCAATTTCCGGAATGTGTTCTTTGTGTTCATCAGATTGTAATGGAACTTGTGAAATTGCTTTGGCTGCTGTTCTAGGGGCTAGAACTGTTTATCCTATTACCACAGGCAGTAATCAAATTGCCAGTGAAAAAAACTACCCAGTTGACTATTCTCATTTTAACATCAATGGAAGGGTTTTTGGTGCAGAGGGGACTGAAAAGTCGGTGGAGGAGCTGACCGTCTTTGATGTAAATTTAAATACGGAGTATGGCGCAAAGAACAAAGTAAAAATGACACTTCCCGTTATTTTGCCGGCATTAATAAAATTAAATTGGAAAGATTACTTTGGTGGTGCGGCAATGGCAGGGGTGAGTTGTGTTATTGGCGAGGATGCCAGAAATAACGATCCCAACCTAGTGATGTGCAATGGGAAAATTACTGAATTTCCCCTTCTGAAAGAAATTATGGATAGCTATGCTCCTTTTTATCGTGGCTATGGTCAACTGATTTTGCAATGTAATGCAGATGATAACCTCTTGGGGGTGCCTGAGATAGCAATCAAGAAATATGGTTATAAGGCAATGGAAATTAAGTTCGGACAAGGCGCAAAAGGTGTGCAGCCGTTAAAACGACTGAAAAATTATGAGATGGCTTTGGAAAAACAGGCTCAGGGGTGTGTTGTTTATCCTGATCCGTTGAATCCCAAGATAAAAGAGGCTCATGAAAATGCCGTATGTCCCAGCTTTTATTCCTGTGGAAGATTTCCTGATTGGACAGAGGAAAATATAAAAATACATATCGAAAATTTAAGGGAAATGGGTGCTGAAAATATTTATTTCAAAATGGCTGGCTATGACGAGGCGGATGTAGAACGGGTACTTAGAATGGCTTGTGCTAATGAAGTGGATATGGTTACCTTTGATGGTGCAGGGGGCGGATCCGGATATAGCCCGTCTAAAATGATGAATGAATGGTCATATCCTACAATTGTTCTTGAAAAGAAGGTTGTTGAAATTTGCAAGAAACTTAAAAAAGAGGGATTGTTTTTGCCGGCAATTTCCATAACCGGTGGATTTGCCAGCGAGGATCAGGTATTTAAGGCTCTTGCTCTTGGCGAGGGATATATTACTTCAGTGGGCTTATGCAGAGCGGCAATGGCAGCAGCCATGACAGGACAAAGCATTGGAGAGAAAATAAAGGCTGGGAAGGTTCCAGAACAGTTTCAAAGCTTTGGTACGACTGTCGAGGAAATATTTAGTGATTTACCTGATTTATGTGCAATCTACGGAAAACAGGCAGAGCGTTTTTCCACAGGCGCCATTGGTGTTTTTTCTTATCTCAATAAAATTGGTTTTGGTGTTCAACACTTTGCGGCATTAAACAGAAAATTTGATATCTCCCTTCTTAATTGTGATGATCTGATTCCGTTGACAATAGAAGGGGAGAAGATATTACAATATAAATAATCAATATTCAAACGTTTTATGGTAAATTAATAAAAGTATTATTTAAAAAAAGAGGCTTGCATATTGCAAGTCTCTTTTTTTAATCACTTGACTTGACAATTCAAGCAATATAAATTCAAGAACTTAGTTTTACAACATTTTTTATTTGCATAAAAGGAAATACAGATCATTTACATTGGTTCCCGTGGGACCCGTAATCACTAAAGCATCGGCAATAGACAAAGCGTGATTGGAGTTGTTTTCCAACATAATATCATCAATGGAAATGCCTGTCTTTTGTATCATTTCTTTTGTAGCACCATCAACCAAGCCACCTGCTGCATCAGTGGGGCCATCTGTGCCATCGGAACCCACTGCTCCAATCACAATATTCTTCATTCCTGAAATGGATGCAGCAGCGGATAAGGCCACTTCTTGATTTCTCCCACCTGTTCCCTTTCCTGTAATTTTCACAACGGTTTCACCGCCGCAAATCACAGCGCAAGGAGGTTTTAAGGGCAAACCCTCTTGCTGAATTGTTTTGCCAATGGAAGCCAAAAGACGGCCTGCTTCTTTTGCCTCACAGTCTACAAAGGTGGATAAAATCAGGGGCGTATATCCCAAAGCTTTCGCTTCTGTTGCCGCTGAGAAGCAAAGCTCTTTTACGCTTCCGGTAATAAGCATAGTATTATTTGAAACATCTTTAGGTGTTTCTATAGAAAGTTGCTTTTTCATTTCTTCTGTAAGGCTTAGCCCATATTTTTCAACGGTTGCAAAGGCTTCTTCGCAGGTGGAAAGATCTGAACAGGTAGGGCCTGACGCAATGGAATCAGGTCTGTCACCTAAAATATCGCTTAAGGCAATGGTATAAACATGGGCAGGAGCACATAGTGTGGCGAATTTACCGCCCTTTACACTAGAAAGATGTTTACGGATTGTATTGATTTCTACAATATCTGCACCGCATTTTAGCAATTGATCTGTGATTTGTAAAAAGTCATTTAATCCCAAATTACCTGCGGGTTTCTCAAACAAAGCAGATCCGCCACCCGAAACTAAAAAAACAACTGTATCTTCTGGGGCTAGATGGGAAACGGCTTGTATTATTTTTTCTGTTCCCGCTATGGTGTTATCATCGGGAAGGGGATGAGAGGCTTCTAAAACAGTAAAACCACTGATATCACCTTGTGAATGATGATACTTGGTAAGTACAATTCCGTTACTAATGCGGTCACCAAGAATTTCGGCGGCAGCGTTTGCCATATTCCAAGCGGCTTTTCCAATGGCAATTACAATAACCTTACCGGCAAATATTTTTCCTTCTAAAGCTCGTTTTACTGCAACATCTGGAAGAACACTTTGTATTGAAGTTTGAATAATTTTTTGAGCATCCTCTTTGATTGTTCCCATTATAACACCTCTTTCGTCCTAATTAGTTTTATTATATCATAGTTTTGTTATTTCATAAAAAAAAAGAGCCAAACTGGCTCTTTTAAAGGGGAGGGTATGTATTACTATGTTATTTGCTTTATCCTTGCTTCTCTTTAGGATGATTCTATAATAAAGTAGGTTTATGAATTGGGTATGTAGGGAATATGAACATTTTGTAAACATTTCAAAAAAATATAAATACAATAGAAATTCAGTGTTTATAAGAGCTTTGTTCCTAAGAAAGCATTGAATATATCCCCATGCAAAATGACGGGGTTTTTCTGTTCCTTTACTTTTTCTTTTAAATCGTTAAGACATTGATAGTATGGGAGTTTATCACTTTCTTGTGTTGAAATATGATGAGAAATAATTTCATTATTGAATGTTGCCCATATATAAGCCCATTCATATAAAACATTATTTTGCCACATCCTAGTCATATCAGATACTACGATTTCTAAAGGTCTTTTAGCTTCTAATTACCACTTACTACATTTGCAAAAACTGTGCTTTTTGTTCCTTTGTTTGTTTTTTTGTATGGAAAAGATTTTATTTATATGGAATTTTTCTCTAATTCACAATCTTTTTTCGCTTTTATCAAGCAGGAGTATATTTAATTTAGAAAAGTTTTTCCATAATTTTGCCCATTAATTTTTCTTTTTATGGTATCATAGCATTAATTGTAAAAGAAAGAGGGGGTATCATGTACGGTAAGGAAGAAGTCAGAAAATTATTAGATACAAAAGGCATTACCTATGAATGGATAGACCATGAAGCGGCATACACCATTGATGATATGATTCGCATGGGGTTTGACAAAAATTTAGATGTTGCAAAAAATCTTTTTTTACGTGACGGAAAAGGTACCAATCATTACATTGTTGTGGTGCGCTCCGATAAAAAAGTGGATTTAAAAGCCTTTGGAAAGGCGTTTCATTTGACGAGACTTTCTTTTGCATCTGAAGAACGTTTGGAAAAACATTTGGGACTAAAAAAGGGAGCGGTAACCCCATTGGGGATTCTTAATGATGGGGAAAAAAGGGTAAAGGTTTATTTTGATCGGGACTTTACAGCTATGAGCAGAATAGCCGTTCATCCAAATGATAATACTGCCTCTGTTTATTTGTCAGTAAAAGATCTTTTTGACATCATAAAAGAACACGGAAATGCAATGGAAGTGGTAGAAATACCAAAGGGAATTTGAAAATGATATTTTCTTGGTGTTGCTTATTTATTTGGTAATTTCCCGTATAGATAGATAATTTAGAATCGGATTAAAAATTTCTGACGTAATTGTAATAAGAAAAAATTCGTTGAGCCAATTGTATTTCTATGTTATACTAAAAAATAGTGGGCTTGCCCAAAATTGCATTGAAAGGAAAGAGCCATGAGGGATACAAAAAAAGAGATCGCTGTGGATGAATCAGAATTGTCACGGCAGTTAGAATATATGCATATTATTCGTGAGAAAAACGATATGTTTGAGCATGAAACAGGAAAAAAGAAGAAATTCTACAGTCTGGCTATGGGATGTCAGATGAATGCCCATGACTCGGAAAAGCTGGAAGGAATGCTGGACGAGATGGGATATGAGCGAACAGAGGAAGAAACGGAAGCTGATTTTGTGATCTATAACACTTGTTGTGTTCGTGAAAATGCAGAGCAAAAAGTATATGGAAAATTAGGCTGGTTAAAGCATTATAAAAAGGATAAGCCGGATACTGTGATTGCATTATGCGGTTGTATGATGCAGCAGGATAGTGTTTTACAAACGTTACGAAAAAAATATCGCCATGTGGATATTGTTTTTGGCACATACAATCTCTATAAATTGCCTGAACTAATGAATACACGCATGGAAAGTGGCGAAACTATTTATGATATTTGGCAGGAACATGAAGAGATTGTGGAGGATTTGCCAAGTATCCGACATTTTCATTATAAAGCTTCTGTAAATATTATGTTTGGCTGCAATAATTTTTGCACTTACTGCATTGTGCCCTATGTACGGGGGAGAGAACGCAGCCGTATGCCGGAGGATATTTTAGACGAAGTGAAAAATCTGGCAGCTGATGGTGTAAAAGAGATCGTGCTGTTAGGTCAGAACGTAAACTCCTATGGTAAAAATTTGGACGAGCCTGTTAGCTTCGCAAAACTCTTACGTATGATTAATGAGATTGAGGGGATCGAGCGCATTCGTTTTATGACCTCTCATCCCAAGGATTTATCAGATGAATTAATTGAAACAATGAAAGATTGTGATAAGGTTTGCAAAAGCCTGCATCTTCCTGTGCAATCGGGTAGTAGTGAAATTTTACGTCGCATGAACCGTAATTATACAAAGGAATCTTATTTGGAAACGGTAAGAAAAGTAAAAGAGGCTATGCCTGGGATTACGTTAAGCACGGATATAATCGTTGGATTTCCAGGGGAAACAGAAGAAGATTTTCAGGAAACCTTAGATGTAATCCGTAAGGTAGGATACTCTACGGCATATACCTTTATTTACTCCAAACGCACAGGAACACCAGCAGCCACCATGGAGAATCAGGTGGAAGAAAACGTGATCAAAGACCGTTTTGATCGTATGTTGAATGTTTTAAATCCTATGATTCATGAGTTAAATGAAAAAATGGTGGGGAAAGAGGTTATGGTTTTGGCTGAAGAAATCAGTAAACATAACGAAAATGTATTGACCGGAAGGGCAGACAATAATGCGCTGGTACATTTTGAAGGCAATAAAGATTTCATCGGGAAATTAGTGCCCGTTAGGATCATTGAGAATAAAACTTTTTATTTTATTGCAGAAAGGATTTAAGGTGAATAACATGACATCTGTTTATGAATTAGCAAGAAACTTAGGCGAAGAATTAAAGAAAACTCCTCAGGTTGAGGCCCTTATGGAAGCAAAAAAGGCTTATGAAGAAAGCCCTGAAATTTCTGCGGCAGTGGAAGAATATACAAAACTGCATCAGGATTTTGAAGCAAAAATGCAACAGGGTGGCATTTCTGCAGAAGAACAGAAAGCATTCTCTGAAGATATGGCAAAAAGAGGGGAAGAAATCAGAAACAACAAAATTGCAGCCGATTTGTTTGCAGCTGAAATGAATTTTAATAATTTTGTAAACTCTGTATTTACAATCATTACCTCTACTTTGACAGGTGAAGAGCCAGCTGAGAACGGATGCAGCCCCAGCGCATGCGCATCTTGCGGCGGCGGATGCCACTGATCAATTGAACGAGCGTTGAAAAAATGCCCGAGCTCCCTTGCGGGGTTCGGGTTTTTACATAAGTTAACAAACGAAATAGTTTGATGAGGGTTTAGTTTGAACAATATGAAAAAATTTAAATACGAAAAATCTGCTTTCAATAAAGCTTAAAATATAAGAATAAATACTTAAATTGCTATTTTATTTCAAGATGAAAACAAGCAATCCGTATAAGTATATTGGTGGATTATATAAAGGGAGGAACGATCATGGCAAAAATTACGCCTATGATGCAGCAATACTTTGAGATAAAAGAAAACTATAAGCATTGTCTGCTTTTTTTTCGTTTGGGTGATTTTTATGAGATGTTTTTTGAAGATGCAATGATCGCTTCGAGAGAGTTGGAGATTACCCTGACGGGAAAAGACTGGGGTCAGGAGGAACGGGCGCCTATGTGTGGGGTACCCTTTCATTCGGCAGATGGATATATTGCCAGACTTGTGGAAAAGGGCTATAAGGTTGCCATTTGTGAACAGGTAGAAGACCCGAAAATGGCAAAGGGCATTGTAAAACGCGATGTTGTTCGGATTGTCACACCGGGGACGGTTTTAGATCATGCTGTTTTAGATGAGCGTAAAAATAATTATATTCTTGCCATATACAGTAGCCAAGCCGGGTATGGTATTGCCGTTTGTGATGTAAGCACAGGAGAGTTCCAAACAACGGAGTTTACCAGTATTCAAGCGGCAAGCAAAATTATAGATGAAATTGCCCGTTTTTCTCCTGCGGAAGTTATTTGCAATGAATTGTTTTTGGGTAATCCTTTGGCGAAAGAAATAAAAGAAAAATTTTATTACTTTTTAAATGACATTGATAACCGTATGTTTGATTTTGCCACGGCAAAGGACACCATCTTAAAGCATTTTCAATTAAAAACGTTGGATGGATTCGGTTTAAATAAAAAACCAATGGCAGTGGCAGCAGCGGGAGGATTATTGTGGTATCTTTTAGAGACACAGAAAAATGATCTAAACCATATTTCTTCGGTAAAATATTATACGGCGGGCGATTTTATGTTGTTGGATGTTTCCAGCCGAAGAAATCTGGAACTTACGGAAACCATGCGAGAAAAAAGCCGAAAGGGTTCTTTGTTATGGGTTTTGGACAAAACGCAAACGGCCATGGGGGCAAGACTACTTAGAAAATGGGTAGAGCAGCCTTTGCTTTCTGCGGTGGAAATTCAAAAAAGACTGGACGGCGTGGAAGAACTTTGTACTGACTTATTCCTTAGGGAAGAAATAAAGGATATTTTGCGCTCTATGTATGATTTTGAGCGGATTATGGGACGTGTCATTTATCAAAGTGCAAATGCAAGGGATTTGGCGGCTCTGAAAAATTCTATTGAGAATCTTCCCTTACTGAAAAATATTTTAGCAAGATGTAAAAGCCCATATCTGACGGAGCTTTGTGATAAACTTGATCCATTGGAAAATATCCATGAATTAATTGAGCAGGCAATTGTTGATGATCCTCCTTTTTCTGTTCGAGAGGGCGGTATGATTAAACAAGGCTTCCATGGAGATTTAGATACCTATATGCAAGCCAAAGAAAAGGGTACCCTCTGGATACAGCAGATGGAGGAAGAGGAAAGAGAAAAAACAAACATCAAAAACTTGAAGGTGCGTTATAACAAAGTTTTTGGATACTATATTGAGGTCACCAAATCAAATATTAAGGATGTTCCTGAAGGGTATATTCGCAAACAAACCCTTGCCAATTGTGAAAGGTATATCACACCTGAATTAAATGAATTGGCAGAATTGATACTGGGGGCAGAAGAAAAGATTGTAACTGCGGAGTATGAGATTTTTACGGAAATTCGTGAAGCAGTTGCTGCGGAAGTTGAGCGGATTCAATATTGTGCCTATATTGTAGCAGTGGTAGACGTATTGCAGTCTTTTGCCGAAGTTGCCCAGAGTATGAATTACGTTAAGCCTTTGGTAGACGAGGGAGATATGATTTCTGTTACTGCCGGACGTCATCCCGTTGTAGAGAAGATGATGCAAGGGCAGTTTATTCCCAACGATGTTTATTTGGATCAAGAAGAAACCAGACTGGCAATTATTACAGGGCCGAATATGGCAGGAAAATCTACTTATATGCGTCAGACAGCTTTAATTGTATTAATGGCACAGATCGGTAGCTTTGTACCCGCTGAAGCGGCACATATTGGGATTGTGGACAGAATTTTTACAAGAGTTGGGGCTTCTGATGATTTGAGTGCCGGACAAAGTACGTTTATGGTAGAGATGTCCGAAGTTGCCAATATTTTAAATAACGCTTCATCAAAAAGTCTTTTGATTTTGGATGAAATAGGAAGAGGAACCAGTACTTTTGATGGTTTAAGCATTGCTTGGGCAGTATTGGAGTACATAGCGGATGTCAAACAAATTGGAGCAAAAACTCTCTTTGCAACCCACTATCATGAGCTCTCGGAACTTGAGGGGAAACTTTCAGGTGTAAAGAATTATTGTATTGATGTTCAGGAGATGGGGGAAGATATTATTTTCCTTCGTAAAATTAAGCGTGGCGGCGCAGACCATAGCTATGGGGTTCAAGTTGCAAGGTTAGCAGGTCTTCCCCTAAAGGTGATTCGCCGTAGCGGTCAGATTTTAAATCAGCTGAATGCTGCTGATATTACGAAAAAAGCGAAAAAAATTGCTGTGGAATCCAAAGAAAATGCGGAAGAAGCGGCAAAGCAGATAGATATGTTCTCTTTAAAGGAGAATCAGATGATAGATGAAATTTCCAAGCTGGATGTCATGTCAATGACTCCTATCGAAGCGCTGCAAACCCTTTTTGAATTACAAAAGAAGGCAAAAGGGCTGTAAAGGAAAGGAGGATTTCCTTGCAAAGTATTAAAATACTTGATACAAAAACAATTAATAAAATTGCTGCGGGCGAAGTAGTGGAATCTCCTAAATCCGTTGTAAAAGAACTGGTGGAGAATGCCATTGATGCAGGGGCGACCTCGGTAACCGTAGAAATCAAAGAAGGCGGCATTTCTTATATCCGTGTGACAGATAACGGAGGAGGTATTCCCAAAGAGCAGGTGAAAACGGCTTTTTTACGCCATGCTACCAGTAAAATGAGTGAAATTGAAGATTTGGAGCATATTTTTACCCTTGGTTTTCGTGGTGAAGCGTTAGCCAGCATTGCTGGAGTTTCACAGGTAGAGATGATGACAAAAACCAGGGAGGAAGAGATCGGTACGTTGATTGAAATTAGCGGTGGGGAAATTAAAACGATACAAGATGCCTCTTGTATGGAGGGAACTACCGTTACCGTAAAGAATTTGTTTTACAACGTTCCCGCTAGGCGAAAGTTTTTGAAAAAGCCCGCTACGGAAAGCGGTTATGTCTCTGATCTGATGAACAAATTAGCATTGGGACATCCTGAAGTTTCTTTGCGATACATAAATAATGATACAACCATGTTACATACAGCGGGAAATGGAGATTTAAAGGCTTCCGTTTTTTATGTTTACGGAAAAGAAGCCTCAAATTCTATGGTTCCGTTGTGTTACAAAAATGGAGAGTATTCTCTTTCCGGTTTAATTGGCAAGCCGGAACTTTCCAGGGGAAATCGTAATTATGAAAATTTGTTTATCAACGGAAGGTTTATCAAAAACAAGGTTGTTGCAACTGCGGTGGAGCATGCCTATAAAACTCGTTTGTTAATTGGTAAATTTCCAGTATTTGTTTTGAATTTAGAAGTGGCTCCCAGCCAGGTGGATGTAAATGTACATCCTGCGAAGTTGGAAGTACGTTTTAAGAATGACGATGAAGTTTATGACTTTTTTTATCGAGGGATTTGTAAGGCCTTAGAGGAACAGGTGTTGATTCCTCAAGTAAACTGGGATAAGAAAACAAATGAAAAAAATATTGAAAAAAGCCCAGTTGTTGAGCAGCAAAAAATTGAGGAATTGCCTTCTTACCAAGAGGTAATGGAGAATTCTTTTTCTGAGAATTCAAGCTCTTCTCCCAGTGTGGGAAAAACGGTAGATCAGCTGTTAAATAGGAAGACAGTTTCCCAAAATCAAGTTCGTCAAAGCGCAGAGCCTTTTTTGATTGAACCTACGGTGGCTGAAGAAAAGACGCTAAATACTGAAGTGGATGGGAAGATTAACGAAATCAAAGAGGTAAAAGAAGAGGCGTCAATGCCAAAAGCAGATCCATTTTTTAAGCAATATAAAATCATTGGTCAAATTTTTCAGACCTATTGGATGATAGAGCAAGGAGATTGCTTATATTTGATAGACCAACATGCTGCACATGAGCGCATATTGTATGAAGAATTGATGAGTCGTTTTAAAGAGGAACAGGTGATTTCTCAAAAGCTATTGGTACCCCAAATGTTGAATCTGACCCCTGTTGAGGTTGAAGTTTTAAAAGAAAATAGGAGTCTTTTAGAAGACTTTGGATTTGAATTTGAAGTATTCACCGGCAATCAATATGCTTTAAAGTCAGTACCTTATTTATTGAAAGAACCAAGCGGCGTAGGGTTTTTTACAGAGATTTTGGACAGCCTGTCGGAGCAGAAAATACGCTCTGTATATGATATGAAACTTTTAGCTGTGGCGACAATGGCATGCAAGGCTGCGGTAAAGGGCCACGATCGCCTAAGCTTTCAGGAGGCGGAGGCCATGATTGGACGGCTGTTGAAGTTGGAAAATCCATTTACCTGCCCCCATGGGCGCCCTACGATTATTGAAATGACGAAATATGAACTAGAAAAGAAATTTAAAAGAATTCAAAACTAAAGGGTGGTAGGATGAAAAAACCTTTTGTAATTATTGGAGGGCCCACTGCATGTGGAAAAACAGCTCTGTCCATTGAACTGGCAAAAAGGATTAACGGTGAAGTAATCTCCGCTGATTCTATGCAGGTGTACCGCTTTATGGATATTGGTACTGCCAAGGTGACAGAAGAAGAAAAGCAGGGAATACCCCATTATTTGGTGGACGAGCTATATCCTGATGAAGAATATAATGTTATGATCTTTCAGCAAAAAGCAAAGGCGTATATGAAACAAATTTGGGAAAATGGGAAAATTCCTATTTTGGTTGGAGGTACGGGATTTTATATTAATGCCTTGCTGTATGATAATGATTTTACGGAAACGGAAAATGATACATCTTTTCGCCAAGCTTGCTATGCCCAGGCGGAAAATGAGGGAGCGGAGAGTTTGTTTGCCAGGTTGAAAGAGGTTGATCCTGAATATGCCCAGACCATTCACGCAAACAATGTAAAACGTGTTGCCCGTGCCTTAGAATATCACTTTTTAACGGGCGAAAAGTTTTCCTCACATAATGCAGAGCAAAAGCAAAAGGAAAGCCCATACAATGCCGCAGTTATCATTTTAACCATGGAGCGGGAAAGGTTATATCAGCGCATTGAATATAGGGTGGATTTGATGATGGAGCAAGGCTTATTGGCGGAAGTGAAAGGTCTTTTGGATAGGGGATACTCCCCTGATTTGGTGTCCATGCAGGGGTTAGGCTACAAGGAGTTTATTCCTTATTTTGAGGGGAAGGGTTCTTTGGAAGAGGCTGTGGATGCATTGAAAAAAGGTACCCGGCATTTTGCAAAGCGTCAGCTCACTTGGTTTCGACGACAGGTTGATGGCTTGTGGGTAGATTTATCCAAGGCTGACTTTGATATGGCAATGACGGATATTTTAAATTATTTGAATGAGAAAAATATATTAAAGTGACAAAGAAATGCAATGTACGAAAAACTATTTTGAAAAGAAAAAGGAAGGATAAGCGGAATGAAAAAGCAATTTTGCAAAAAAATCGTCTTATTACTAGCGATGACCTTATCTTTGGGAGTTGCTGGATGTGGCAAGGATGAAGAACCCTTACCTGAAAATACAGCGGGAGCAGAAAACACAGAGAATACAGCACAGGATGCCCAACCCCTTGTGACCACTGAGGGGGAGGAAACACCTCTATTGCAAGCAGCTTTTATTCAGGCAGATAACGCACCCGATGTTTCTGCAAAAACGGCAATATTGGTTGAAAAGTCAACAGGGACAATACTTTTCGAAAAAAATGCAAAAGATAAAATGTATCCGGCAAGTATGACAAAAATGATAACAGCTCTTGTGACCATGGATTATTTTAAACCTGATGAATTAATTACCGTTGGTAGCGAAATAAATGAGGTGTCTCTTGATTCCAGCAAGGCTGGACATATTGTGGGAGAGACGATCACCGTTAAAAATTTGATTCGTGGGTTAATTATTCCTTCTGGAAATGATTCAGCCAATGTTTTGGCGGCAGCCGTTGCAAAAAAAGTGAAAAACAATGATAACCTAACCTTTTCGGAAAGTCAGGAAATTTTTGCCGGACTTATGAATGAAAAGGCAAAGGAATTAGGTGCAGTAAATACACATTTTACCAATGCTCACGGGTATCACAATGAAAACCATTATAGCTGCGCCTATGACATGGCATTATTTGCCCGTGCATATCTAGAAAATAGCACGTTAGCAGAGATTGCAAATGAAAAAAGCTTCTCAGGCAATGGTGCTGATAATATGTTTGCCCAAAGCGAGAGTATGAAAACGCAAGATTATGTATGGAGAAGCCATAACCTTTTGATTACTGATAATGAATATAATTATAGCTATGCTTCAGGTATCAAAACCGGTTTTACGGATGAAGCAGGGGATTGTGTATCGGCAGCAGCTGAAAAGGATGGAGAAACTTTAATTTCCATTATTTTCGATTCTCCTGATCCGGGACGTTGGCAGGATGCAAAAAGTTTGTTTGAATTTGGTTTTAATCAATATGAAAAGGTTGAATTGGGTAAGACAGCTGATGTTGTGGAAGCAGTCCCTTTAACCAAGCATAATCGTTTAGAAGGGGATACCCTTGATGTTGTATTTAATCAAGATGTTTTGACGTATCTGCCAACAGGTACATCGGATAAAGTTTCAAAGAACATTGCTTATGACGAAAATTATTTGGCTGAAAGCAAGGATGATGTGTTAAAATTAAAGGCTCCTATTGCGAAAGATGCAAAAATAGGAACAGTAACCTATCAAGTTGATGGAAAAACAGTTTTAACAGAGAATGTTTACGCAGGTCGTGAAGTATCCAAGGGAACCATTTGGAGTAATATAAAGTACTTCTTTAAAAACTTTACTTCCATTGTTTTTTCTAAGAAGGGCTTAATTGGTTTAGCAATCATTGTTGTTGTAGCTGTTCTCCTTTTTATCCTTTTCCGTATTTTTGGTGGACGAAGAAGAAGGCCATCCAGAGGTTATTCTTTCCGACAACCTGTTTCACGTAAAGTGAAAAGAAGACGAAGAAGATTTTGATTAAGGTTTAGTTTTTTTAGAAGCTATAGATTAACGAAAAAAAGCTGGTATCTGTTTTGATTGATACCGGCTTTTTTATGTATTTTAATAGAATAAGTAGAGAAAAATCAAACAAACTCGTGTTTTTTGATATAGCAGATTCCAATTGCTGTGGGGCCGGCATGGGTTCCGATGGTGATACCCACTTGTGCCAAAGGCGGGTTAATTAGTTCAAAACCTTCAGCCTTAAGTTCATTTGCCAATTCTTCTGTTGCCGGTTTTCTTTCTTTTTCAGCATAAAGCAAAAGTAACCGATACTGCTCTTTTTGATCTCCTATTTCTTGGCGTGTCATGTCCATAATGGTACGAAGGGCTTTTTTGTGGCCCCTTACTTTACTCTCAGGGAAGAGTTCTCCATACTGAGCAACGATAATTGGTTTGATATTTAAAATAGTACCGGCCAAAGCGGCGGCTTTGCCAATTCTTCCGCCTTTTTGTAAATGTTCCAAAGAATCTACAGTAAAGTTTATTTTAGTGGTTTCCTTTAGAATGTTGATTTTCTCCAATTGCTGATCTAAGGTATAGCCTTCATCTCGCATTCGTATGACTTCCCAAACCAATAAACCTTGGATTCCTGTAACATTTCTGGAATCTAAAACTTCGATTCGTGCTTCCGGATAAGATTCAGACAAAATATTTTTTGCATTGACTGCACTTTGAAAGGAACCACTGAAATTTGAGGTTAGACACAGGCAAAGAATATCTTTTCCTGCTTTTAAATGTGGTTCAAAAACATCTAAATAGTCTTGTATGGTGGGTTGAGATGTTTTTGGAAAGACAGAACTTTCGTTTATTCTATCGTAAAACTCGTTGGGAGTTAATTCGTAAATTTCTTTATAATAATTTTCCCCATCAAAGGAAACAAAAAAAGGAACAATCCCCAAGCCCGCTTTTTCAATATATTCCGGCGCAATATCGCAAGAGCTATCGGAAATGATTTGATATGTTCGCATAGAGTACCTCCGTGATAATGTAATTGCACACAAGTTATTTTATTCTAAAACAAATTTTGTTTTATGTCAATAAAGCAAAGGTTTGCCTTTCTTGGGCAAGGGTGGTATACTTTGGAAAGGCAAAAAAGGAGGTGGGCAAATGGGCAGAGTTTTAGTAATAGCGGAGAAGCCCTCGGTGGCACGAGACATAGGAAAAACACTGGGAGTAACGCAAAAAGGCGATGGGTGCTTGTTGGGCGAGAAATATGTGATTTCATGGGCCATCGGGCATCTTGTAACTTTGGCGGAGCCGGAAGAATACGATGAAAAGTTGAAAAAATGGAGCTTTGCTTCTTTACCTATCCTACCGGAAAAAATGGAACTAAAAGCAATAAAGGCTACCCGTTCCCAGCTGAAGATATTGCATAAATGGATGAACGATAAAGAGGTAGAATCCATTGTGTGCGCCACGGATAGTGGGCGAGAAGGGGAATTGATTTTTCGTTATATTTATGAAATAACGAAATGTAAAAAGCCTTTTCAGCGTCTATGGATTTCCAGTATGACAGAACAGGCAATCAAAGAGGGATTTGCAGCTTTAAAAGAGGGTTCTGAATATGATTTACTATATCATTCGGCAAAGTGTCGTTCCCAGGCGGATTGGCTGGTTGGTATGAATGCCACCAGAGCTTATACATTGCGTTATAATGTTCTTTTAAGCATCGGACGGGTACAAACCCCTACTTTAGCCTTAATTGTAGAAAAGCAAAGGGAAATAGACGCTTTTGTATCAAAGGATTATTTTGAAGTACAGGCAGATTTTGGAGAATTTTATGGCTTTTGGATTAATGAGGATGGGCAGACGAAAATAGAAGAAGAAGAAAAGGCAAAAGAGATTGCCCAAAAGGTAAAGGGCCAGAATGCCTTGGTAAATAAGGTGGAAAAGGAAGAAAAGAGAATTCTTCCACCTCTTCTTTATGATTTAACGGAGCTTCAACGGGAATGTAATAAAAAATTTGGGTATTCTGCGAAGAAGACCTTAGATCTTGCCCAAGGGTTATATGAAAAAAGAAAGATGATTACTTACCCAAGAACAGACAGCCGATATCTAAGCGAAGATATGAAGGCAAAAGTGCAAAGTACCATGAAGCGCCTAGGAGGAACTGAAACTTTTAATAGTTTTGCGGAACCTATTTTAACGGAAGGAAAACTTTCTTTTTCCAAACGTATTATCGACAATACAAAGGTGACAGACCACCATGCTATCATCCCTACAGATGTACGTCCAAATCTGAATAGTTTGACTGGGGAGGAGAAAAATGTTTTTCTTTTGGTAGCGGCCAGATTTATCAGCGTATTTTATCCCAATTACCGTTATGAGGTAACAAAAGTTTATTTAGACTGTCAGGACGAGGGATTTTTATCCAAAGGAACCGTTGTTTTGGATGAGGGGTGGCAAGGGGTAGAAAACAAACTAATCCCTGTTAAGGCAAAGAAGACAAAATCTAACGATGAGCAAAAACTTCCGCCCTTAGCAGAGGGAGAAATCTATCCCACATTAGAGGCAAAGGTATTAAAGAAAAAAACAACGCCGCCAAAGCCTTATACAGAAAGCAGTTTGCTTTCGGCTATGGAAAATGCCGGACGGTTTGTTGAAGATGAACTGCTGAAAGAGCAAATGAAAGACGGAGGCTTAGGCACGCCTGCAACACGAGCGGCGATCATTGAGCGTTTGTTAGCGGTGGGCTATATTACAAGAAAAGGAAAAACGTTAATTCCTACGGAAAAGGGGAAGGGCTTGATTCAGGTTGTTCCAGAGGCATTGCGTTCTCCCCAAACAACAGGAAAATGGGAAAAGGGACTTTCCTCCATTGCAAAGGGAAAAATGGAGGAGCAGCGTTTTATGGAAAGCATTAAAAGATATGTTTCTTTTCTTGTTGAAGATGCTGCCCGAAGAAAAACAGATGTGGTTTTTCCGGAAGAAGTTAAAAAAGGTACAAGAAAAAGAGGGAAGGCCTTGGGAAAGTGTCCTGTTTGTAAGGATGGGGATGTGCTGGAGAATAGCAAGGCGTATTTTTGTTCAAAATGGAAAGCGGGTTGCAAATTTACCGTATGGAAAGATAGCCTTACTCCCTATGGAATTGATTTAACAAATAAAATGATTCAAATGCTATTAAAAGAGGGAAAGATCCTTGATGTACGTTTAACGCTACCCCAAACAGGAGAAAAGGGAAAAGCCACTATGATTTTTTCCAGTGATGGAAAAGGACGAGTGGAGCTTATGGATTTTACCAGAGATGAAAATACACAGGGGGAGGATTCCCCGCAAACAATTGAAGGAGAGTAGAAATAAATGAGCAGTATGTACCAAGTATTAGGCATTGCCCCAGAAGTTGAGAAATTTTGTGAGAAAGTTTTGGTAGATTTAAAAGAAAGGTTTCAAAGCATTGATTCCATTGCAGAATATAATCAGTGCAAAGTGATCGGAGCAATGCAAAAAAAGCGGGTAGATGCCACTTGCTTTGCAGGTAGTACCGGTTATGGGTATAACGATGCAGGGAGAGATACTTTGGAGAGGGTCTATGCAGCTTGCTTCCAAACAGAGGCAGCCTTGGTTCGCCCCCAAATTACTTGTGGCACCCATGCCCTTGCAATAGCCCTTTCTGCAAATTTGCTGCCAGGAGATGAACTCCTTGCACCGGCGGGAAAACCCTATGATACTTTGGAAGAGGTGATAGGGATTCGTCAATCTCCCTGTTCATTAAAGGAATATGGTGTAAGTTACCGTCAGGTGGATTTATTAGAGGATGGATCTTTTGATTATGAAAATATTCGTAAGGCAATTACCGAAAAAACAAAAGTGGTAACCATTCAGCGTTCCAAGGGGTACCAAATGCGCCCTACTTTTTCGGTGGAGAAAATCGGACAATTAATTGGTTTTGTGAAGGAAGTAAAACCAGATGTGATTTGTATGGTTGATAACTGTTATGGTGAATTTGTGGAAAAAACGGAACCTTCCAACGTGGGTGCGGACATGATTGTAGGATCTTTGATTAAAAACCCCGGTGGCGGGTTGGCTCCCATTGGCGGGTATATTTGCGGCACACAGGCTTGCGTTGATCGTTGCGCTTACCGTTTAAGTGCGCCGGGATTGGGACAAGAAGTTGGTGCCAGCTTAGATGTTATGCGTTCGTTATATCAAGGATTTTTTCTTTCTCCCAATGTGGTGGCAGGGGCGTTAAAGGGCGCCATTTTTGCTGCAAACGTATATGAAAAATTAGGCTTTCCTGTTATTCCAAACGGTACAGAGTCTCGCCATGATATTATTCAGGCTGTGGAATTGGGAAGTGCAGAAGGAGTCATTGCATTTTGTGAGGGAATCCAGGCTGCTGCTCCTGTAGACAGCTATGTAAAACCTGAGCCATATGCTATGCCCGGTTATAATTGTGATGTTATTATGGCGGCAGGGGCGTTTGTACAGGGTTCTTCCATTGAGTTAAGTGCAGATGGGCCTATTCGCCCTCCTTATTCCGTATATTTCCAAGGGGGATTGACTTGGTATCATGCAAAATTTGGTATCATGATGTCATTGCAGAAGTTATATGAAAAAAACTTGGTGAACTTAAAATAAGTAATCTTTTCTATAAATTCATTATAAAAAGAGAGACATTCCATTTTTATGTGGATGTCTCTTTTTGTATCTTATAAAGTATCAAGGTTTTCTGCCTGTAGATATACTTTTTCAATTTCTTTTTTGGATAGTAAACGATTGAGCAAAAATGCAATCAAAATAATACCGGGAATGTCTATTGCAAGGCGTGTAAGGGCAAATTTCATCCCCATATAGGTCATCTCGAACATCAGCATAGGAACCTTTGTAGTTGACCATGCACCAATAAAAATCATTAGATTGGTAAATTTTACGCCCTTTTTCATAAAAACTGCTGCAACAGGAAATGCGCCGTAGAGGGGGCCTGCAGCAAAAGACCCAATGATAAAGGCAAGGAAAATACCCATAATTCCAGAATTTTCGCCCATATATTTCACCATGGTTTCCCGAGGAACCCATACATCCAG
This sequence comes from Anaerotignum sp., assembly GCF_030625865.1. Lineage (GTDB taxonomy): Bacteria > Bacillota > Clostridia > Lachnospirales > Anaerotignaceae > Chakrabartyella. Next base: position 108,416 of record NZ_DAOUQB010000002.1, read on the forward strand.
TAAACCCAGTAATATAAAGATAGGAGGGATGATAAGAAGCATTTGTGTAAGCTGAAAAACGGAGAGGCTTGCGCTTTTTATCCCAATCTCAGGTTTAAATATAGTTAGTATCCCAAGAGCTGATAAATTGAAGATGAATAAACGATACTTTTTGAGTGTTTTTAAATATTTTTCCATTATGACGCCACCACCAAACTAATAATAAAAGCAACAAAGAATGAGAAAATAAAAGCTAGCATATTTCGTAAAAGAGTAAGCTTTTTGCCAAAGAAATTCATCTCCATGGGTATTGTGACAATACCTACCATGGTAAGAGAGGAGATGAATGCACCAATTTGCATGAATCCGGCACCTGCATCAAGTAACATTGCGGCAGTGGGAAAAGCGACAAATGGCGGAATTAACGTAATTGCACCAACAAGCCCTGATAAAATTACTCCAATCCAGCCTGAATTTTTGCCAATTAATTGGGATATGACATCCGTATTAACGACAGTAAGCAAAACGCTGATTAGCAAAACAACTGCTAATAATTGAGGCAGAAGATTTTCGAAAGATTTCCAGGCCTTTTTTAAAGCAGCCTTCGTTTTTTTCTTGTCTTTGAGAAAAGAAATAAAAAAAGCAATGAATGCTAGAATATAAAATAAATAGGTTTGAATGTCCATAAGCAATCTCCATCTACAAATTTTTATTGGATTAAATAGGGCAATTTAAGGATTCACATACAAATTGTTATATTGAAATATGCAGAAGGTATACAAATTTTGCCCTAAAATAACGGTTTTTCGGTTCAGTTTTTATCCGTATCTGTGGTTTTTTCAATTTCATCTATAATGCGGGAGAGATATTGGCGCAAGTGATTCTTTTCTTCTTCATTTAAGCAGTCAAAAACTTTAACACCCTCTCGAATGTTTGTGTCCATAAATTTGGCCGCCTTTTTTCCCTCAGGGGTTAAAAAAATACGCATTGCTCTGCGATCTTTTTCATCGGGGGTTCGAATAATGAAGTCGTTGCGTTCCAGCTTCATAATCACTTCGCCCATTGACTGGGGTCGAATATCCAACAATTCTGACAACTCTTTTTGATGTATGCCGGGGTGATTATATAATAAGGTTAAAACTCGCCCTTGGCCTCGAAATGATTCTTTTTGGTTGAAACAATTTTTTTGGTGATGCTGATGGTGCATTAATCGACTGACTCGAAAAAACTGATCCATCAATGTTAAATTATCTTCCATAAGAAGCTCCTTTCTAAGAATATCGCAAATTAGTTATTGGTAACCACATTATAAAGGTACCTTACTAATATGTCAATGTATATTTTAGTATTTTTTAAATAAATGATAAATCTTGAAAAGTGTGTTTAAAATATAAGGGTTAAGTGTTAGGTGCGTGTAATCTTATCTAGTGGAAGATGTAAGAATTTATTGTGCAGCAAAGAAAAAAATGACTGGATGGATTAGTGTTATAACGATTGGAAGAACGAAATTTGAAATGAATCAATAAACAGGATTTTCAGTTAAATTCATAAGAAGGGCGGGTGCTAAGCATATTCCGCCCTTGTATGAAATTGAGGATGTAAATGGAGTTTTATGAATCTGTTTTTGAAAAAGAAGCTAGAGGTTCCTTCAATAATTTTTCTACTAATTTTAAAGGAATATCCATTCTCACTGCAATTTCAGCTTTTGTAAGACCTGCATTTAAAAACCGGAGACAAACGGATTTTAAATTTTCCCCAACTTCAATAATATGTTTATCAGGATCGTAAAAACGAACCACTCTTTGTCCCCATCTATGCTCAATCATAGGGTGCACAAAATGAATATCCGACAGAGAGTTAAGTTTTTGTATAAAGGAATCAAAGTTGTTCTCTTCAAAATATAGTTCCGTTGCTTTATTCCCAAATACAATTTCCTCATTTTTTGCTTGGATGAATTCAAGCCAGGTTTCTTTGGTTTGTAAAGCAATTCCCCCTGTCAGCGTTACATTTGCACCAAAATCCATGATAACCCTCAGTCCTAATACTTCTTTGTAAAACTGTTTTGATTTTTGGAGATCAGAAACAACCAGCAATGGATTTTTAAATTTCATTGGAGTACCTCCTTAAAAAATATCAAAATGTAAAGCCGATTCGATAGATACCAAATTCTTTATGACCCAATTTTTCTGCTTTTGTTTGTTCTCCGTTTGCAACGGAAATCATTTTTTTAAAAATCTCTTCTCCAAGGTCGTCAAGGGTGCATTCGCCTTGGATTACTTTACCGCCGTTAATATCTATATTTTCTTCCATGGTTTGAAAAGTTTGGGGATTTCCTGTGATTTTAATCACGGGAGCAATAGGGCATCCTGTTGGCGTTCCTCGACCGGTGGTGAAAACGATCAGCTGAGCACCTCCAGCTACCATGCCTGTAATAGAATCAATGTCTTCTCCCGGTGTATCCATAAAGTAAAGCCCCAGCTTTGCAGGAGGAACAGCTTGACCATATTCCAATGCACCCATAAAAGGAGCCGAATGTCCTGCTTTATGCATACAACCTAATGATTTTTCTTCAATGGTGCTAAGACCACCCTGGATATTTCCGGGAGTTGGCTGTGAGCCCCGTAAATCTTCGCCGACAGCCAAGGCTCTTTTTTCCACATTAGAAACCATAGTTAAAAATTTTCCTCGTTCCTCTGCATCTGGGAATCTTTCAGCTAAAATATGCTCTGCACCGATTACTTCTGTGGTTTCACTTAAAATACTGCTGCCACCAAGGGAAACGAGGCGATCCGATGCAATACCAATACCTGGGTTTGCAACGATACCGCTGGTAGGATCACTGCCGCCACATTCCATGCCAAGGGTTAAGTGTGATATAGGGAAGGGAACTCTGTTTGCTGAAGAAAGGATTTTCGCAAATTTTTCGGCTATTATTATTCCTTGTGTTACGGTTTTCGTTGTACCACCGCAAGCTTGAATGGTAATAAATTCTACAGGCTTTCCTGTTTTTTTAATTTCTTCGGCAACTTGAGACGGTTGGATGCCTTCACAGCCTAGCCCTACCACCAAAACCGCCCCAACATTGGGATTGCAGCCAAATCCCGTAAGCGTCCGTATTGTCTGTCTAAAATCAGCCCCCATCTGACAGCAGCCGTGTTGGTGGGGTAGGGAAACAGCGCCAGTAACTTTTTGGGCAATGCGATTTGAGACTTCTACTGCACAAACAGAGGCAGGAATAATTAAAAGGTGGTTTCGTATTCCATAGGTACCGTTTTCTCGTTGATAACCCATAAGCTTCATTTAGCATCCCCCTCTCTATCGCCACGGCCTCGGGTACTTTCAATATTATGCACATGGACATAGTCTCCTCTGCAAATCCTTTGGGTGGCAAGACCAATGATTTGCCCATACTTTAAAATGGGGCCGTGAACTGGAATGTCAGTCAAAGCTATTTTATGGAATTGAGGAATATCCTCATTTGCAATTAATTGCAGGTCTTTCAAATCAAAAACTTCTCCTGTTGCTACGGGTCTTAGACAGGTGGCGACGTTATCTTTTTCATGAATTTTCAGAATAGGGTTCATTATGTCCTCCTCTTTTGTATAAAATTTCGTTTTGTTTCCCTTTGGATTGAAGCAAAAATCTGGGAACGCCGTTATAAGGAATAAATATAAAGGGGTTTTCCAAGCCTTGCTTTATTACAAAAAATAATTACAACACAAGACTATTGATTCAAACCAAAAAATGTTATAATATCATCATATCTCACTATGCTTAATTATTCCCTCTAAAATCAACACTTTTTGGGCTGTTCGTCAAAAAATCGTCAAAATATTTTATCTATTTTTTCCGCAGCCTTGCGCATCATTTCGTCCGTAACATGCGAGTAAACTTTCATAGTCATTTCTACATCATGTCCCAAGATTGAAGCGGCAGTTTTAAAATCAACACCGTTCGCAATAAGATTTGTGGCATAGGTATGACGCAGCATATGAACCCCTACATAAAAACCTATCTCTTTTGATATTTTAGCAAAGCTGTTTGATACCACATTGTTTTTGAACGGAAAAACTCGGTTGTCAATTCCTATTACATTAAAAATTGTCTTATATTCAAGCAATTCATCTATGACGTTTTTTGAAATAGGAACAATCCTTTTGCTATTTTTCTTTTTTAGTGTACCAAACCCTTCCGTCCCATCATCCAAAAGTTTCCATTGACGTACCACATTAACCTGTCTATTTCTAAAATCAATATTATCCCAAGTTAGCCCCAGTAATTCTCCACGACGCAACCCTGTACCGAGGGCAAAAGAACATAAATAATAATACTTTAAGGTTGTCTGTTTCGATTTTAGTGCTTCAAGAAGTTTTGAGATTTCATTCTTTTCGAGTGCTTTCGACGCTTTTTCTCCTTCGATATATTGCATTGGTGGAAACTTAATATCTTCCATTGGTAAAACAGATATAACTCTATGCGGCTTTACTGCTTGCCCAAGAATATACCTTATTGAAACTAAATGAATTTTTATAGTTAAGGTTTTCAATCTGCTTGAAACCATTTTGTCCACACATTTTTGAATGTCGGCATTTTTCAATTCTACTAATGGGATATTTTTTATTGCGCTAAACTTTTTCATTGCCGCTTTTCTTGCTTTTATTGTATTAGCTGATTTATACAACTTTTCATGTTCAATCAGATCGTCCGCAAATTTTCCAAAAGTGATACCCCTGTATTCAGGATCCGCTTTTTGGGTCAATTCATTTTCTTTCTTTAGTTCATTTAAGCGTTTTTCCGCTGCTTTCTTTGCGTCTTTTTTTAATGAAAATCCCTGTTTGCTCTTTTGTTTCCACTTCCTATCATCCTTATAGCTGATTATATATTGCCATCCTCCGTCTTTTTCTCTGTAAGTTATATTATAGTCCATGGTATCCCTCCTTTTGCCCTACCAAACGATAGGGCGTTTCTTTTTGCGTTTATAATTCATCTATATCCTGTTCCATTAGACGCTGTTGTTCTTCATCATCAGAATTGTCGTTCTGCGCAGCAACCGGGACTAGATGGATAGGTTTGGTTTCCTGTGTATATTTTTTGATAAGCGTTAGTTCTTCAACTCTTTTTATAGCTTCTATTCTTCCGGTTTTATTTAGTTTTTCGAACGGAAAAAGTATTTTTTCTACATCATCTGTCAATGCAAATATTTCACTTTGTTCGCAATTTTCCCAAC
>NZ_DAOUQB010000021.1 GCF_030625865.1 Anaerotignum sp.
CAAAAGAAAATTGGTTAAACACAAAAACAAGTATAATTGAAGCTATCAATACCCAAATTAGCAGTTTTAATGAAGCCGCTGTTCCTTTTTCGGATACAGTTAATAAGCTAAAAGATAAAATTGAAAGTAATGCAACTGTAATGCAGTTTAAGTCTTAAAAGTGACCACTTTGAGATACCAGATAGTGCGTCTGGCGACGCCTCTAGATCTGGAACTACTTTTCTCGAACAGGCGGTTACTGTTGAGAGTAGCAATACTGATATAAATTTAATTTGCTATTTAATCAAAGTATGTAGTTTTTAGATGGCCAATAACTTCTTTTTGCAACGATTCTATGGATTATATTGGATATTGAAGGAGTAGTGATTCTGATCTTTCAAGGTCAAGTGGGATTTTGTTACATACCAACTTAAAGGTGTTTGATGAGGAATCACTCATCAAACACCTTAGAGAATTTTATAGGAATATTTTTTTCGTTGATATATTTTCACAAAATGTTTTGTCATGTTCAACATACAAAAGCGTGGGCTTAAATTCAAGTATTAATCTTTCTAATTGTATGCGGGACAACACGTCAACGAAGTTAAGCGGTTCATCCCAAATATGAATATGTGCTTTTTCGCAAAGGCTTTTCGCAATTAAAACCTTCTTTTTTTGACCTGCACTGAAAACAGAAATATCTTTTTCAAACTGTATGTGTGAAAAATCCAATTTTCGCAAAATTGATTTAAACAAGCTTTCATCAATACTACATTGTTTTGCATATTCGGATAAATTACCGCGAAGCATAGAGGTATCTTGTGAAATATATGAGATTTTAAGTTCAGGTGCAATATATATCGCTCCTGTATGGGAGATATTTTCTCTGCATATTAATTTTAGAATTGTTGATTTGCCTGAACCGTTTTTACCACATACAGAAATAATATCACCTGCATTAATGGAAAAAGAAATATGTTCAAATACTGTATTTTCCTCATAATAGGCCGAAACATTATCAAATGAAATCAACTTATTGTTGTGATGTTCCAATTGCTCTATTTTTAAATTTTCTGCGGTTTCAATGTTTTTTAATAGTTTTTGTTTTTCATTAATGTTATTTTTCATACGCTTTTGAATGGATTTGGCTCGTTTCATGGATTTGGCTGCTTTGTGTCCAATGTATCCTCTGTCACAGGGGCCATCTCCAAATTTACTAGCTTCTGTTTTATCAGCCCATAACCGTTTTTCCTTTGCGGCTTTATTTAATCTTGTTATTTCAATTTTTAAGTTCTCATTTTGTGCGATTTCATATGAATCTTGCAACTGTTTGTTTTGGTACCAAGAAGAAAAGTTTCCTTTTTGTATTTCAATATTATTTTTGTTGATTGAAAGGATGTGATCTATGCAAACGTCTAAAAAATCTCTATCATGGGAAACTAGGATAAATCCTTTCTTGTGGCTGAGATACTTGCTTACAATTTGCCTGCCTTCAACATCCAGATGATTTGTAGGTTCATCAATCAGCAAAAATGTATTCTCTTTTAAAAATAAAACAGCAAGCAGAATTTTGGTTTGTTCCCCACTGGACAGAGTATTAAATGGACGATATAATACCTTGTCAGAAATATTTAGATAGTTTAACTCTCTTAATAATTCCCATAGTAAATAATTTGGGTAAATATTTTCCACGACATCTATTGTAAATTGAGTCATATTCACAACTGGGTACGGAAAATATGCCATATCTATAGATTTTGAAATTGTACCTCGATATTCATATTTTCCAAGTAATAGGTTTAAAAACGTAGTTTTTCCTCTACCATTTCTTCCTGTAAAACCAAGTTTCCAATCAGTATCTATTTGAAAACTGACATTTTCAAAAACGGGATCGTAACTTCCATCATATGAAAAAGTTAAGTTTGAAATATTTATTTGTGACATTTATTGTCCTCCTTAAAAAATATAGACTGCAAGAAAGTTAATTCTTACAGCCTAAATAAAACAAGACAATATTATAAAATATGTCAGTCCATATAAGAGCCTTAAAAAATCATATAACTTTCTTGCAATTTAGCACAACAAAACAATGGTAAACCATTATAAATGTTATAATGCCTAAATTATTAGCAAGAAAAGTTAATCATTTTTTCAACTCCAATCTTTAAATTTTCTTATATTTTACTACTATTTCAATAAAATTACAAGACGAAATTTTTTATATTTAAGTTTATAAATTTTGCACGGCAGTTTTTATGTTGTTTGCCATGAAGTAATGTTTATTTATTATGAATATAGAAAAGGAGTTCAGCCAATGAACCATCTAGTGCAAACTGAAAGTCTGATGAACCTGTTGTCAGTATAACTGGACTGTCAGAAACTCCATGAAGAAATCCAAACGATATACTATGAAAGCAAAAAACGTTATGGAGCACCTAAAATTCAAAAGGTGCTGATTTCTAATGGACGCTTTGTCAGTTTAAAACGTGTACAAAGACACATGTCAGTTCTTGGCCTGCATTCTATTGTAATAAAGAAATACCGTCATTATCCTAGCAATCAGCAGGTTATTGAACGGAAAAATATATTAAAACAAGACTTTACAACCACTGGTATCAATCAAAAGTGGTGTACGGATATCACATATATCCATACATTAAAGGATGATTGGACTTCTTTGGCCTCAGTCATGGATTTCTATAGTAAAAAAATAATCGGTTGGGCATATGGAACTTCTATGACTGCTGAGCTGGCATTGAGAGCAGTTGAGAATGCCTGCCTGAATGCATCAAATCCAACAGGAATTATTCATCACAGTGATCTTGGTACTCAATATACAAGTGATCTGTTTGAAAAGTATCTTCTCAAGCATGGAATCCGGCATTCGTTTAGCCGGAAGGGGTGTCCCTACGACAATGCTTGTATAGAATCATTTCATGCATCACTTAAGAAAGAAGAAGTCCATCAAAAAACATATATTGATTCAAAAGATGCATTTACTGCAATCTTTGAATATATAGAATCCTGGTACAATCGTAAAATGATGTAGTTGATGTATCACTAAAGCAACTGTTCCCATAAAATGTTCTCTAAAATAGAGGTTGTTATTTACAAAGCGGCAATTGCTAATACGTAACTTACAACTGTAAAAGTACTCCCTTTTCTGATTATAGTTTGGAAAAACCACAGACGGTTGAAGTGAGTTTTTATTGGCCCATTCGCAATCTGTAAATACGAAAACAAACCCGAATTTTGTTTGAAACATTGAATGCAAATAAGTTAATTAGAAGTTAAAGGCAGGCAAATTTAAAAATAATAAAAATTATATTGTACAAATTACAAACGTATAAAGCTATTGTCTAGCCTTAGTGTAAAACATATATTTTGATATTTGCAAAGAACGTCGCCGCTTTTTTAAGAAGGTATTTTCTTTTCTGTTTCTGAAAGCTCTTTTCGTAGGTGTTTTACTTTCATTATAAGAAGCGTTTTTAAATGGATTGTGGAATTTGTTTGGCATCGTTGTGATGCTGTTGTGTAACCAATATGTAATTGTACCTTGCCTGAGATGATATTCTTCGGTAAGGCTTTTTTTCGTCCAAATTTTTTCTAGATAGAGGGGGAGACTTTTTTCTTTGAGTTCGGGTGCATAGTGATTGTTTGATACTAGTAGCATCTCTTTGTTTTAGTGATATTTTACTAAACTATACCTAAAGACTTACATACAAATTCAAAAAGTAAAAATTCGTTGGATTTTTTTACAATATCACCCAAATGGGTGAAGACAAAAGAAGAATTATAGGTTATTTTAGGGTAAAAGGGCTCTTTTTTAGTAGGTTATAGGATATATTAGATTTTAAAATTTAATTTATTTTTGATCTACATTTAAATTAAGTAGACACAAAAGTGAGTAGCTGCAAAAAGGAGGTGTCAACTCTTCTCTACAGGTAAAACCTGAAACCTGGTATTACGAGGACATTGACCATGGCTTTGTTCACCTTATTGGCATACTGCTGATGATTGACGCATCCGTTAACCCCGCTCATAGCATGGCTAGTAGTTTTGCTAGTGGTGAAGAGTTGTATCAGACATCTGTTTAGTTGTAGGTATTATGCTTGGATATGGTGTTGGACAAATCTAGCTTTGTAAAACAGCGGTGTAGCACGAACAAAAAAAGGGAATAATAATAATTGAAATAGGGGGTAGAGAAATGAAATCATTGAAACGAAAATTAGCACAAATATTAGCTTTGGTTCTTGTTTTTTCCATGGGAGCTGTTCCTATTATAGCTAATGCGGCCACGACCATTTCAGAAGACTTCGAAGGAAGTTCCAATTTATTGACAGAGATATCTTATGGCACTTATGGTGAAGCAGGCAATTTGACGGAAACTGAATATTATGACTCAACATATGAGAATGTCTGGAAAATGTATTTGGATGGGAACACCAGCGACACTTACAATAGGGTAACATGCGCAACAGGAGAGACCACAGAGTATGTATTCGACAGCGACAAGGTGGAGTTGTCGGCAGATATATTTGTCAGCGGAAGTGACGGCGGAACAGCCAGCAGCGATTCAAGATATGCTGGGCTTGTAGCCATTATCAGCGGCGAAAAAATACGACTAGAATTTAACTATGATGATGGAAAAATATATTTTGGTAAAGCATCCTCGCCGGGGTTGGACGAACTATGTGCATTTTCGGTTGATACATGGTATAACGTACGAATGGTTTTGGACACAACGGAAGAAACATGTGATGTATACATAGATGGTACCCTAGAAGGAGATGATCTCGATAAATTAATAAGTAACAGTAATACTACTCCGTTGCTTACTCTTTCATTAAATGACAACACAGACAATAGCAGTGATTTAAAATCGACATGTTATGTGGATAATATCCAAATTACTGATGCAATCTATACAGTTGACTTCGATTCCCAGAACGGTAGTAGCGTAGATGATATTACAGATGTGGAATACAATACAACGATTACCCAGCCAGACGAACCGACTTATAGTGGACATATCTTTGATGGTTGGTATAAAGACGCAGCGTGCACAACCGAATGGGATTTTGATAACGATACAGTAACAGAGAGCACTACACTCTATGCCAAGTGGACGTCATCGGATTTTTGGATAGACTGTCGTATGGACAGTTTCAGCGATGAGGATACAACAGAGAAAACCATTATAATTACTAGCGCAGAGGAATTAGCACTCCTTGCTTATAATGTTAATGATGGAATGGATTATAGTGGTTACACCATTACACTTGCAGAAGATATTGATCTTTCTGGTTATTATTGGACGCCGATTGGGGAAATTAATCATCCCTTCTCTGGTACCTTCAACGGTGCGGGGTATTCCATATCTGGTATAACGGTTGAAACTACAGACCAGATGGTTGCAGGGCTATTCGGATATGTTAATACCGGAACGATCACAGATGTTACTGTGGAAGGCGCTGTTACGGCAGTGATGGACGAAGCAGCAACTCCGCTGTATGTAGGCGGTCTTGCTGGGTACACAGTAGATACAAATATATCCGGCTGTGAATCTTCCATTAATATGACGGCAACACAGAATGGTAATGCGAACTTAAAGGTTGGAAGCCTTGTGGGTTGGTTTGTTGCCGAAAATAACGTCAGCCTAGAAGATTCCTGCGCAACGGGAGATGTTAATGCTTACCAGAAAAATGGCAATGCCTCTGGTTCCATCGATGCAGGCGGTCTGGTGGGTACGTTTAGAGGCAGGAATGGAGGTTTTGCGACTCTTATAAATGCTTACTCAACGGGTTCTGTTAACGCTGAAAATCTATCTTCTACGACGAATGATAAATACCCTATTAATATTGGCGGCTTAATAGGAAAGCTTTATTCTGCAGAAGCAGATAATTGTTATACAACAGGTGATGTTACAAGCTGGTGCGAGGCAAACGTGCAACGCTGTGGGGGATTAGTCGGATATATTCTGGATAATTCTTCTGTATCAAATGCCTATGCCTCGGGTGCAATCATGCCGCTTAGTGCAATGAGTAATAACGAAGCCACATATGCTGGTGATTTTACCGGATATTTAGAGAGCAGCAATATCACTAATGGATATTTTCTTTATAGTTCGTCTTATGGCTCTATTGGAGATAAAGATGCTGCAGCCGCTGTTGCAAGTCTTACCGGATTAACAGCAGAGCAGCTCGCAAACGATCAAGTGGTAACCTCAACATATACCACTGGAACCAGCAATTATACTGATATAGATGTACTGATTTTGGACGCTCTCAACACTGAGGCATCCGCTAATGGTTGGGAAGCATGGATAGACAGCGGAAATAATCCCGTGTTTGGAGTATTTACGGTTATGTTCGATTCTCAGGGGGGTAGTTCTGTAGCCAAAATTACGGATGTAACCTATGGCTCAACGATTACTGCACCCAATAATCCCACACGTTCTGGTTATAGCTTCGCAGGGTGGTATACTGATACGAACTATACCACTGAGTGGGACTTTACCGCCAATGCTGTAACAAGTGCTATGACGCTTTTTGCCAAATGGAGTAGGAATTCCAGCGGTGGCAGTAGCGGTGGTAGTAGCACCTATTCCGTTACATTAACTAAGGTAGATAAAGATTCAAGCACTACCTATTTGGAGGGTGCGACATTTAAGCTCTATAAGGGTAGTGGAACAGCTATTGGTACCTATACCACCGATGATGATGGCAAAATTAAAGTTAATCGCCTTTCTAATGGAAACTATTATTTTGTGGAGACGGAGGCGCCTTCCGGTTACAAGCTGGACACTAGGAAGCATTCATTTACAATCAGCAATGCTAGTGAATCATTGACGGTTACCAACAGTAAAAATGGTAGCAATACGGGTGCTGAAGATGAAGAGGCTAGTGCCGATACGCCCTCTGTGCTTAATAGCACAGATCACTTTAAATATGTGGCTGGCTATCCAGATGGTACGGTGCGCCCCAATGGTAACGTAACTCGTGCTGAAGTCACCGCAATGTTCTACAGGCTACTGACAGCTTCTCGTAGAGATGAAATTTTTACCAGCAGTAATAGTTTTAGTGATGTAACTCAGGATTTGTGGTATAACAAGGCTGTGTCCTCCATGGCTTCAGGAGGATATATCAGCGGCTATCCAGAAGGTTCCTTTGGCGGCAACAAAGTCATTACCCGTGCTGAATTTGTTGCCATTGCTGCCAGATTTATGGGAGCACAGTCGCAAACGGTCAGCTTCACTGATGTTGCTACAACACACTGGGCATATCAGCATATATCGACTGCTTCGTACTACGGTTGGATTAGTGGCTATTCCGACGGAACATTTCGTCCGAATCAGCCAATTACAAGGGCGGAAGCCATGACGATTATCAACCGTATGCTCTATCGTGGAGTAGAGGCAGATGGTGTTATGCCAGGTTTTAAGGAATGGTCGGACAATGACAGCTCAGAATGGTATTACTATGAAGTAATCGAGGCTACGAACGACCATGAGTACACGGGAACCCGGCCATCGGAGCAGTGGTTAAGCCTAACTTCTGATTATTTCTACGATAGTGCAAAATACGAAAGACCATAAAAATAATCAAGTACAGATTTATACAATATTGCAGGAGGGCGGCAACAGAAATGCCGCTCTCCTTGCATAGATAGCATGTGGAGAAGGTAGAGACAAAGCATGATGAACATTGATTTATAGGCGTGGACAAAATCCACGTTTTTGTTATGCGTTCTATGAAGATAGCCTTAATAGATTAATCGAGGAGTTGAGCAAGCGCTGTTTCAATTAAGGCTTTTGTCAGTGGCATTTTTGTATCGAACTCTACTGAGTCCATATAACAATATTCCATAAACGCTTCGGCAAAAAATTCTTTGTTTGATTTCGCACAGTAATCTCTGCCTGTGATGTTCTTTAAAATGTATGTTTCTTTGTTTACACAGTTATCCATAGCTAGGGTATTTGAAATGCCAGTTTTGAAGTCTAAGTAATGACCGAATTCATGGTTTATTGGATTGTATCCTTGAAGATTTATATAACGAGAACACATTCCAATAGTGTGATCATTGTAAATTGTTAATCCAATGGCATATGAATATGAACTACCTGCCACTTTATCCATATTCCCTTTGACAAGCACAAGTTTCCAATTATCTTTAATAAATGATTCCAAAACTGATTCTGGCAACGATTTTAATTGATATACTGCGGGGGAACTATATAGTTGGGTGTTATTGTCTAAGTAAATTAAATCAATATCCTGCAACACCTGAGGAATGGGAAATATTGGATCTGAGTTTACAACTAAAATTTGATACAACATCTTACAAAAGTCAGCTCTTGTTATTGGTCCGTTGGGATAAATGTTTTCTGTTGAGGAAGGTGTAATATAGCCGGCTGAAATGGAAGCAAATAATTTATCCTGATATTTGGTGTCAATATTATTCCAATCTGTGTAAGAAATATCATAACAGTTGCTTGAATAGGGTAGTGTCCATTGCTTAATGCTGCCTAAAATATTTGCAACTGCAAATAACTGAATAGGCGAATATATTGAGTCTGTGTTATAAGTCCGCTCCTTCATAAAGCCTTGATTGTTAATATAGTTCAGACATTTTTCTTGTGAAAACCCATCTTTAAAGTCTTCCTTAAAAAAAGCCTTACAAACCATAACGGAAAATTCTCCGTTTGTCAATGGTTCGTTTGGATTAAGTATTCCATCATCACAGCTGCTAATTATATTATTATCAACCAAATACATAATTGCTTGGTAATCAGGAAGTACAATATTTGAAGTTTCCTGAGAGAAAGCAACACTATTGTTGACCTCCAATAAAATAAGTAATATTGCCATGCATTTAATAAATATTGTTTTCATAATAATTCCTTTCTTTTTGAATGTGTAATTTTGAATGTTACCAAGTTATGGGTAGATAATTAATGGTGTTTCGTTCGTTGGGATATTTATCCACTCGTTAATTCGGCAAAATTCGACAAAAAATAAAGTTTTTTACAAAAAAATAAGTAGATTTTCTTATTTTTTCTTGATTTTTTCGTGTTTTTATTAAAAAAAGTGGTTTTTCTATAATGTATACAAAAGGTTGGATACAAATGCTCAGTAATAAGTGAAAATAAAATTATGATTTAGTGAGAAGTTAGAAATCTTACGATGAAGAAGGTGCGCTGAAATGCAACTAGGTTGCGTTGTAGGAGAATTTTAATCAAAATGTGGCTGCGTTAATTTTTTACAGACTTAATAAAATGCAAGGAAACTTATAAAGATTGTAATAAAAGATACGGTGATTTCTTTTGCCCTTTAGCCTCACCAAAACGGGTTAGATTGAGTTCTTAAGTTAATAAAATAGTTTTAAACCACTTGGGCATAATTGCTGGAGATAAGTTTTTCTCACCCGTTTGGGTGATGTGAAATTTATATTTAGGACAATTATTGTAGTAAATTAAAAAAAATGAAAAATCACCCAAATGGGCGAAGACAAAAATTAGAAATTGAGATACTTTAGTATTAAATAATTTTTGTCGGAATTTAAATAGTATTAGCGAATTTAAGAAGGGGGTAAAGAAATGGTAAGTATAATTGACATCTATAAATATTTTCGTGATTTTGACATTAAACGATCTAATAATGGGTTTAAGTTTCTAATGTCAGCAGTTCAATTGGGGGTCGAAGATGTTGATAGCTATAGTAGACTGTCCGATTTGTATAAGGATGTTGCTAAGCTACATTCAACTGAAGCATGTAACGTGGAACGGGCAATAAGATATGCTGTTTCAGAACAAAATATGCCAGTAAAAGAGTTTATTATGAAAGCAATCTATGACTTGCTGATTATGGACAAAGAACGTTCATGGGATAAGCTTATAGAGAAAAATTATATAATAGAAGAAAATGAAGAAAAAAATATAGAAAGTAAAGCAGAGTCAGGTAATGAAAAAAATGAAAATTTAATTCGTTTGACGCACGTATGGTCTGAAATAAGATAAGTAGAAAAGTTAAGTTCTATATATAAGGAGGAAAAAATGATTGAACTATTCCCAATGATAATACCAATTATAAGAAGTATTGTATTTGCAGTTGTAGTTTTTGTTGTTGGAATGCTTATTATTGGTTGGATCAATAAAGTAGTTAGCAAATTTGTAGAGAAAAAAGGTTTAGATGCAACTTTAAAACCTTTTGTTAAAACGTTAATTAGGGTTTTACTTAAAATTATATTAGCTATTTCAATTATAAGTATCTTAGGAATAGATACAGCTTCATTTGTTGCAATTTTTGCTGCTGCAGGTTTTGCGATTGGATTGGCTTTTCAGGGTTCTTTATCAAATTTTGCAGGTGGTGTTCTTTTAATTGCTATAAGACCATTTAAAGTAGGAGATTTTATAGAGGTCAGTGGTTACATTGGTAATGTAGAAGCGATTCAGATTCTTTATACCAATATTGTAACCTTAGACAATAAGGTGATACGCATTCCTAACGGTAGTCTCTCGGATGCCTGTATTACGAACTATTCTGAAAAAGATACACGTCGTGTGGATTTTCAGTTTAGTGCAAGTTATGAGGCGGATTTTGAAAAGGTTATCCGCTCTTTATCTGATGTCGTGGATAAACATCCGTTGGCACTCAAAGCGCCAACTCCATTTGTTAGGTTGTCGGAGCATGGTGAAAGTGCCATGATTTATACAGTAAGAGTATGGGTTAAAGCAAAAGACTATTGGACTGTATATTTTGACATAATAGAAACTGTAAAAAAACGTTTTGATGAAGAGAATCTTTCGATTCCATATCACCAAATGGATATACATATTCATAACAAAGTAGTTACCTAATGAAAATGCTTATTGAGGAATGATTGTAAAGAATCACTTATCCGTTATTAATTACGCAAGATTATTATCTTGATTTCAAAAAAAGTTATAAAGAGATTTGACTATGTAATCTTATAAGAGCGGAAGCGTGGCAGCAACAGTATAGATTGCTGAGAGGAATATTCATTTGATAAAAGCAACTGGGATTTTAATAATTGATATAAAAATATAAGGATTTTTTCCGTCAATCATTTTTTTGATTGGCGGTTTTTTATTGCATTTGGTTTTTAATATTATAAATGTTATTGAATAATTTTGATAGAAAAAAATAATTATTGCAATATTTTGTAAATTATTGTATAATTTAGCAATAATATGGTAATTATCCCTATATTTATTTAGCTTGTTGAATTTGTATAAATAATGTTGGTTAAAATAAATGTGAATATTAGTTATTTTTTAGTGAATAAACACATAAAGGCCAAAGGTCGAATAAGTGTTAATTTTAATTGTTTATTAGTAAATTTTAATATAAAAAGCTATGAGGAGGAGAAAAGCAGATGTGATTTCGAAAGGAGAGTGGATTTTATAATGAAAAAAAGTAATGACAGTTTATTTGGTCGAGAAGAAGAAATAAAATTATTAAAAGAAATGATTATTAAGAGTACTAAAGGCAAACCCTGTTTGGCTTTTGTAAGTGGTTTATCGGGTAGTGGAAAAACTGCTTTAGTAAAATACGCTGTAAATACCATGAAAAAGGAAAAAGATATTTTTATTTATAGTAAATTTAATGAGCACAGCGCAAATATACCGTATGATCCTTTTATTCAGTTAGCAAGAGGATTAATTCAATATATGCTTTCAGTTCCAAAGATTGAAAAAGAAATAAATAAAAAAAAATTGGTAAAGATTATAGGACAAAATTCTCAGGCTTTGTTTTCTTTGATACCTGAGTTGGAATATATTTTTGATAATAAGGTTAAGGCAGGTAATATTGACGCCCAAAGATATAAAGGATATTTTGAATCAGTTTTTCAGAAAATTGTGAAAGAAATGGCGTTGAAAAATCATCCTATTATAATGTTTATTGATGATTTACAATGGGCGGATGAATCATCATTGAAATTAATTGAATATATTTGTGAGAATTTGAACAAGGAATGCTTTTTTTTGATATGTGCTTTCAGAGAATGTGATAAAATAAAAATACTCTCTGATAAGATAAGAAAAAATAATTCTAATTATTGCTTTGAGCAGATTTCTGTTACAAATTTTACATATTTGCAGACATATGAATATATTTCAAATTATTATGCAAAAATTGCAGATATCAATGATATTACCAATATTCTTTTCAAAAACACATTAGGCAATCCTTTTTATTTAAACCAGATAAAGTTGTATATAGAAAATAAC
This sequence comes from Anaerotignum sp., assembly GCF_030625865.1. Lineage (GTDB taxonomy): Bacteria > Bacillota > Clostridia > Lachnospirales > Anaerotignaceae > Chakrabartyella. The sequence goes on from NZ_DAOUQB010000021.1 coordinate 12,233, forward strand.
CACATAATGTATAGTAATTATGAGGAGTTTCTAATTTCTAAGGATGTCATCGACATTATTATTGAAAAAATAATTGATTTACCTGATGAAACTAAAAAATGCTTAAATTATGCTGCAGTAATTGGAAATACTTTTTCTTTAGAATTATTGGCACAAGTTATGAATATTTCAAATCAAAATATTTTGCTATTGTTGGATAAGGCTTTTTTGGCTGGGATTATTATCCCAACAAAATCTTATAATGTTTTTGAATTTACCCATGATAAATTTAGAGAAACTCTTTTGCAAATGAGTGATGAGGTGAAACAATTATATTTAATAATAGGACGCAAGTCATTCCTTTATTATAAAGATAAATTAAATGATAGCATATTAATAAACATTTTGTATTATTTTGTCCAAGCGTTAGAATTAATTGAATGTGATGAAGAAAAAATTGAATTGAGCAGATATTTTTCTTTAGGTGCGAATATGCTCTTGAAAGCTTCAGCCTATATGGATGCATTATATTATTTTAAAATTGCAATAGAGTTAATTGAGGATAAAAGTTCAAATAACTGTTATTTGATATTGTTCGACGCTTATTTGGGATATGCAAATGCATTGTTTTTAGATGAGCAATATCAACAGGCAGAGGTAGCTTTTGAAACGGCATTGTCATATGCACAAAACAAAATTGACTGTGTGAAAGTATTAAAGAGTAAGGTGATGCTTTATTATTCTATTGGTGAAAACGAAAAAGCAATTAGGGTTGGAATAGAGGCTTTGGCCAAATTAGAAGTACGTATTCCTATAGAGCCATCTAAGAATAGAATCTTATTGGAAGTAATGAAATCTAAATTGTTTTTTAAAGATTTTCTTATAGAAAAAGATATAAATGAAATTTCTATTGAAAAAGAAATTCTCCTTGATTTATTAGTTGCATTAGTTGTTTCATCTACAATAGTAAACCCAAGGCTTTATTACATTTTGATAGCACGCATTACAGTTTTATCCATTAGATATGGTGACTTTGAATATGCTTCACTTGGCTTAAATGGATATGCCCTTATTTCCGGTGTTTTTTTAAATGACTATGAACAAGTTAAAAAGTTGAAACAAAAATCACAAGAAATACTTACCAAAATTGGTAGAAATAAGTTTGATTATTTAATCAATTTTATAAATGCAGGTTTTATAAATTATTGGGTAGATGATTGGCAAAATAATTTAGTTTGCTTTGATCGTGCGTATAATGCAGGAATGGAAATTGGTGAAAATTTATTTGCCGCTAATATTTTACCATTAAAGATTATTTTTTTATTCAATACGGGTTTGAATTTTGACAAACTAATCACAGAATCAAACAAAGCATACGAGCAGGCTATGAATATAAAAGCTATTAAAAATGCATACTTTATTTCATGTATGACAAAAGTTTTTCGTGCAATTAAGATACAACAAATTGAATATTTGGAAGAAGAAGAACTTGTTAGGCATTTTCAAAAAGAATATATAATGATGTATTTTCTTGCAAAAATGCAAATTTATTTTTTAAATGAAAAATATGACGAAGCACTGGAATTGGTTTTGGAAACGAACAAAAGAGAAGATGTGGTATTAATATTTTCTCATCATGTTGAATATTTATTCTATCAATCCCTTTTAATTACTTTATCGGATAATTGTAACGGGATGAAATATAAAGTGATTTTACATAATAATCTGAAAAAACTACAAAAATTATTTGAGAGTTGCCCTTTCAATTTTGCACACAAATTTTATTTAGTATCAGCAGAGATAATGCGCATAAAGGAAAAGTATGAGGAAGCTACTGATTTATATAAAAAAGCAATTAGTTCAGCTGCAGAGAGCGGTTTTATCCAGAATGAAGCAATTGCTTCGGAACTTGCAGGGAAATATTTTTATTCAGTTGGAGATTGGAAGCTGGCAGAAACATGCATAAATAACGCTTACTTGAAATATATGCAATGGGGCGCTGATGGAAAATTAAAAGCCTTAGAACAAAAATATCCGTATTTGGCTATGCAAAAAAGAAGTATGAATGTTTATAAATTAGAAATAAAAAAGAATAATTTGTACGATAGGGCTGCCGAAGCATTTAGAATTATAGTTGCAGAAAATGATTTCTACACTCTTTTCAATCGTCTTATGGATATTATATTTGATATTGCATCTGTGTGCAGAAGCTGTTTGCTTTTAGAGAAAAATGATGAATTACATGTTTTTTTAATGAAAAACAATAGGGATTCTTCTGCGGATTTTAACAAGTCTATACTTTATGAGCATAAGAATCTCCCAAAAAAAATGATTTATTATACTTTCAATACAAATGAAACTGTTAAAATTAAGTATTATCAAGAAAAAGGGATTTTTGTAAATGATTCATATATAAATGATAATCCAATGAAATCATTTTTTTGTTTTCCTCTGAGTATTCAAGATGTTTTGCTAGGCGTACTCTATCTTGAAAAAAACTCGGACTCAGAGGAGTGTTCTACTGAATGTATTGAAACAATCAAAACTTTATTATGTCATACACTATTGCTTGAGAAACTACATCATTCTATAAAATCCGTTGAGAACAAAAAAGTTGCTAATTACGTGGCAGTCGAGGAATTGACTGCAAGGGAAAAAGAGATACTTAGTTTTATAGCTTTAGGAAAGGCAAATAAAGAAATTGCTAATGAACTTGACTTATCAGTAAATACAATAAAAACCCATGTTTTAAGTATTTATGGCAAGTTAAATGTAAACAGAAGATCTCAAGCAGCTTTAATTGCCAAGGATTTAAATATAATCTAGGGAAAAGCTAATCAAAGTAAAATCGAGATTTGAAACAAAAGGGAATATTAGTTGTGAAATAAAATTCATAAAAACCTCAAAGAGAAATTATTGGAGAATATGGAAAAATGCTGTAACTGTATAATTTGCCAGTAGGGGATGGAATGGCTTAGGGCATGATACGACAGAACGATTATCTGAAATCAAGGCGGAGACGTTGGTATTTAATGGAATGTATGATGGTTCCATGCCTGTCAGCGTACAGGAAATTATGGTAAAAAACATTCCGAATTGTCGTGCTGAAGTGGTGGAACATGGACACGGTTCTTGGTTCTTTGATTCAAAGTTATGGGATATTGTAATTGAGTTTTTGAAAAAAGAATAAAGACAAAGCTTACCCCAATTACTTCTCTACCTCGATTTACCGATGATTTTTGGTAACAAAATGGAAACATCATTGGTAAACCGATGCATTGCAGGCTGAAAGACTTAGATTTTGACAGCGATAAGGATAAAGTTGATACCTATATGTATGATTCGGTAGAAAAGTGCACTTGTGTGAAGATAAATCATGAAATACCTCGTGCATGTATTAAAGAAAATTTTTTGTCCGTTGTAGATTTTATACTGTTAATATACAGAAATGGTAAAATATGAAAAGTGTGTACATGGAGATTCTAATAAAATTCTCGAGCAGTTAGATAAAGATATTTAAAAAGTGAGTTGAGCATAGAATTGCTTGATAAAAGTAATTACGAGTATGAAAATGTTAAAATGGACGTTAGCGTATATGATAAATATTTTACGATAAGTAGCAGTTGAGCAAGTTTAAACGTTACCGTTATTGACAGTGGAAGGCAAGTTTTTATATCTGCCATCAACATGATAATTACAATGAAGTTTATAGAGAGTTTTTCGTTAAAAAACTTTAGGAGGAATAGGGTTGCATAAATCAAGTAATAAAGAGGAAGCAAAGGTTTTCCTTGAAAATAAAAAGAAGATTCTTATTGATTTGGGCGTTTTTATTATGATTGTGGTAGCTATTTTCTTTATTTTTTTGGATGCGAAGAAGAATACATTTGAAAGGGACAAGCAAATAATTTTAGAAAGACATTTGAGTGAAAAGGATTATTTGGTTTACGGGGCAAATATCTGCTCCCCTCCATTAAGATTTCTTGATGAAGACGGGGTATATAAGGGTGTGGTTGTTGATTATATTTCCCTACTTTCCTTAGAATTGGGAGTAGAGATAAAAACGGAACCCTATGAATGGGAAGAAGCATTATGGAAGCTAAAAGAGGGAGAAACTGATTTTTGCGATATGTTTGTAAATGAGGAGCGAGCAAAAGATTATGTTTTTACAGAACCGATATATAATTTAAGAACGGTTTTGGCTGTAAAGGAAAAATCAAAATTCTCTTTTAAAGATATCAATGAAATGAAAATTGCAACTGAAAAAGGGGATTATGCAAATTACTATATCGAAAAAAACTTTCCAGAAGCGGATTTGATTTTTGTAGATAATGTTGGCGCTGGGATGGATTTACTTTTGCAAGGGCAGGTAGATGCAGTGATAGGAGATGAGCCTATCGTTTCTTACTATATTGGGAAAAAGAGTGCACAAATTAGGATGATAAACACTGCGCTGTATGAAGAACCTGTTGTATTGGGTATGCCTAGAGAAAATGCAGATTTATTACCAATTGTAAATCATGCCATTAAAGAGGTAAATAAGAAAGGGCAGTTAGAAAAGATACAGCAAAAGTGGTTTGGCATTTCAACCCCCTTAAAAGATGCAAACGGTGCAAAGAAATATATTCGATTGGGAATCATCAGCGTCGGTGCATTGCTAATATTGGTGGGTACGATTGCTGCAAATAACCATTCGTTGAAAAAACAAGTTCGTATTCGCACCAGGGAACTGGAGGCAAGTAGAAATGAACTGCAGTTGATTTTTGACAGTATCCCCGAATATATTTTTATGGTTGACCAGTTTGGGAACATTGTAAATGCAAACAAAGGCATATTAGAATATATCGGTTTAGACCGAGGCCTTTGTTTTGGGCAATATTGTGATATCATTTTGCATAAGTTTTCATTGGGATATGTTGATATAGTTTCTGAAGAGGAAGTTGCGCGGCATGAAAAAATACTTGTTAAAACAGGGAAAAGAATCTATGAGGTAAAAACCTATTCACTTACAGAGTTTGAAAGGGGAACTTTGATTACCCTGAGGGATATAACATTGGATGAGGTGAATAAGAAGCAATTGCTTCAGTCATCAAAAATGTTAGCTATTGGGCAGTTAGCCGCTGGGATGGCACATCAAATTAGGAATCCCCTTTCGATTATTCGAATGCATACATATATGCTTAGAGAAAATCAGAATATGGGTGAAACGGGTAAAAAATCTTTGAAATATATCGATGAAAATGTGCAAAAGGCAGGATGTATCATTGATAATGTTATGAATTTCTGGCGTGTGTCTGGAAATCAAATTGAAACCATTAACCTGTCAAAAAATTTGGGTGATATTATTTCTTTGCATGAAAACTTGCTAAAGAAAAAAGAGATTGAAGTAGAGATAGATTGTAATAGTGAGCTTTGGTTCCGTTGTAACGAGGAGGCGTTAAAACATATTTTAGTTAACTTAGTTTCAAATGCCATAGATGCCATGGAGCATCTTGGTAGGTTAACACTATTGGGTGAGAAGGTAGAAGATGGCGTGTTAATTCAATGTATAGATTCTGGATGTGGCATTGCAGAAGAGAATATGGAAAATTTATTTAATCCATTTTTTACGACAAAAGAGTTGGGTAAGGGTACCGGGCTCGGGCTATTTGTTGTGTATTCTGAGGTGGAAAAACTGTCGGGAAGTATTAAGGTTGAGAGCAAGATAGGGGAAGGTACTTGTTTTACCATCAAACTTCCGCTGGGAGAGGAGAATTTTGATGTCTGATTTATTTAAAATATTGGTGGTGGATGATGAGGCGGATGCAAGAGAGAGCATGCAAATGCTGTTGAACAGCGTTGGATACCAAGTTAAAACAGCGCAGAGTGTTGCACAAGCCTTAAATATTTTAGAGATGGAATATTACCCCCTTGTAATTACGGATATTATGATGCCTGGACTGAATGGCATTGAGCTTCTAAATAAAATAAAGGAATCCTACAAAGAAAACATAGAAGTCATTATGGTTACAGGGTATGGAAGTATTGAAACGGCGGTGCAAACTATAAAGTTGGGGGCCTTTAGCTATTTAATGAAGGGCTCAAAACCTGAAGAACTTTTGTTGGATATTAAAAAGGCTAAAAGCTTGATCGAGCTGAAAGCTGAACAATATCAAAATATAAAACAAAGAAATAAGAAATTTCATCTAACCAGCAAAAACTCAAAAATGCAAGAAGTTTGGGAGCTGGTTAACCGTGTTGCAGATTCTAATGCAAATGTATTAATTACGGGGGAAACGGGTGTTGGCAAGGAGATTGTTGCCGAAGAAATTCATCTGAGAAGCAGGCGCTCCAACAAGCTGTTCATTCCTCTAAATTGCCAAAACTACCCAGACAAATTGATTGAGTCTGAGTTGTTTGGGCATGAGAAGGGTGCGTTTACTGGCGCTGTAACAAAAAGAGTTGGGAAAATTGAGGCAGGCAATGGCGGTACAATTTTTCTTGATGAAATTGGAGAAATGAGTTTAGCCACCCAGGTAACCTTATTGCGGGTTTTGGAGGCAAAGCAGATTGAAAGGATTGGATCAAACAGATTGATTGATGTTGATTTTCGTCTTGTGAGTGCAACCAATAGAAATTTGCATCAAAGGGTTAAAGAAGGACTTTTTCGGGAGGACTTCCTGTATCGTATTAATACCATAGAGATTAAAATTCCGCCATTACGAGAAAGAAAAGAGGATATTCCAAGTCTAATAGATTTTTTTATACGAAAATATGTGGGTGATACAGGAAAGCATATCCAAAGAATAGACAAGGATACAGAAAAGTTTTTGATGGAATACGACTACTATGGCAATATTCGTGAAATGAAAAACATGATAGAGCGGATGGTTCTTCTCTCTAGGGATGGTATCCTTAGATTATCCGAGACCTTGGATGTGAGTGGGCCCCAAACAAGGAATGCAAGAGTTCCGCTTTTGCCCTATAAGGAGGCAAAGCAAAATTTTGAAAGACAGTATATATCCGCAATACTAGAATCTTGTGATAACAATATTTCTAGGGCTGCGGAAAAAATGAAGATGAGCAGGCGCCAGTTGTTTAATAAGATTCAAGAGTATAAAATCGAAACAAAATAAGCGTTGTGCATAATTTTGCTAGGAAAAAAATTTCCATATGGTTATTTTTTTCCTAGTTTCTTTTATATTTGAGAAAAGGAAACCTTGTAAAATCAAGGTTTCCTTTTTTTAAAATATTTGGCACGACTTTTGCTTCATTAATATAACGTAATCTTATTTCAAATATTTATTACAGGAGGAGAGAATATGGATTTAAACGAAAAGAAACTTGAGTTTTACGGAGGGACCTGGATATCATTTTTACCATTTATTGTGTTTTTGTCTCTAATTGTATTGACAACCTTTATATGGGGATCTATTTCCGACGGCGCTCTGTGGATTCCTGCTTTTGCAGCCATCCTTTTGCCCTTTTTTCTGGCAAAGGATAAGGCACAGTATGCTAATGTGGTTATAGAGGGTATGGCAAGTAAGGAGGCAATTATCCCTGTTGTATGTTGGATTTTTGCAGGTGTGTTCTCCAGAGTGTTACGTATGTCAGGCTTAGCAGATGGTGTTGCTGGAGTGGCAGCAGGGTTCGGTGTGGGTAGTATTGCTTTTGCAGTAATCACCTTTATCTCTTCTGCAATTCTTGCAACTGCTTCAGGGACTGGCTTCGGCACAATTGCAGCTGGCATGGGTGTTTTGTATCCAGCAGGTGTTGCTTTAGGTGGAAATCCTGCTTTATTGGCTGGGGCAATTATTTCCGGTGCAGCTTTTGGTGATAATTTAGCACCTGTCTCTGATACAACAATTTGTTCGGCAACCTCACAGGGAGTAGATGTACCCGGTGTTGTTCGTTCTCGTTTGAAATATGCCCTAACGGCAGGTGTTTTAACAATTGCATGTATTATTATTTATGGCATGGTTACTGGCTCAACAGAGGGTTCTGTCATTGAATATGCATATAATGCTAAAACATTATCTATGTTTATTCCTGTTGTAGCAACGATTTTTATTGCTATTAAAACAGGCGATATTATCATTGCAACAACCGTTGGTACTGTGATTGGTATCGTAGTTGGCTGTGGTTTTGGGTTGTTTGACTTTATTCAAATTGATGTGACCAACCCAAAAGTTCCAGCAATCATTTCTGTTTATGGTGAGGGGTTAGACCGTACAGTAGGCGGTGTGATTTACACTGGTATTAACAGTATGTTGCAGGTTTGTATTTTGGCTTTATTGCTCTTTGGCTCCATTAATATTATGCGTCGTGGTCGTGGCGATATCATGCTGTTAGATTCTTTAGGTAAAATAGCAAAAACACCTTTTAGTGCAGAATTAACCATTTCTTTAATGGTAGTTGTTCTATCTGGATTAATGGGCTTGAATGCTCCTGCAATTTTAGCAGTTGGTGCATCTTTTGCTAAGCCTTTATCTCGCAAGCACGGTATCAGCCCTTACCGTACTGCAAACTTAATGGATGCTCAATCTAATACATTGGTTTATTGTTTACCATGGACACCGGCAATGATTTATACTTTAGGGTTTGCCGCTGATGGCGCTGCACCTCTGACAGCATTACAGATTATGCCTTGTGTATTCTACTGCTATATAATGCTGGTGGTAATGATTGTCACAATGTTTTTAGGTATTGGGCGTAAAGACTATATGGATAAATTGCCTGATGAGATACAGGCAGAGTATGAAGTAGCACAGAGTTTATAAAAAGGGAGTGTAGAAATGATATCAGCAAAAAAAGGTGATTGGGTACAAGTTGAAAACATTGTTTTACCAGCAGGTCACAGAGCACCTCAGGTACCTGAGGACACCCAAAAGTGTGACTTAAAAATGTGGGTAAAAGGTGAAGCACTGCAGGATGCAAAAGAGGATGAAGAACTTGAGGTGAAAACCACTACAGGAAGAATTGTAAAGGGTAGATTGGTTGAGGTAAATTCCAGATATGTTCATGACTATGGTGAATTCCAGCCAGAACTTCTGAAAATTGAACATCAGTTAAAAGAAATTTTGTTTGGAGGTGAAAAATAATGGCTAAGGATATGTCTTATGAGGCTTTAAATGCAAGAAAAAATGAAATCATGAAAGCAGCTATGCAAATTAGCTATGAAGATTTTGAACTAGCAGGAATTGGTTTTAATTATGAAAAAATGATGGATGAGGTTGGTTATTCCATCGAAGAGATGCGCAAGATGCAGTTGGAAAACGCAGTAGGAAATACCCCTTTATTAGAAATGCGCAATCTGACAGCTCTGGCAAGAAAATACGCACCTGCAGGTAAGGGTGCCCGAATTCTTGTGAAGGATGAAGCTTGCAATGCCTCAGGCAGTTTTAAAGCAAGAAGAGCAGCAATAGCAGTTCAGCAGGCAAAGAAGCTTGGTTACAAAGGTGTGATTGCTGCAACAAGTGGAAACTACGGAGCTGCTGTTGCTGCGCAAGCGGCGATGAATGGATTAAAGTGCATTGTTGTGCAAGAATGCTATGATAATGATAAAATTGGACAGCCTGAAATTTTGGAAAAACAGCGTATTTGTGAGGCATATGGCGCAGAAGTGGTTCAGCTTACCGTCGGGCCTGAATTGTTTACAACATTCCTTGGGCTATTGGAAGAAACCGGATATTTTAATGCTTCATTATATACACCTTTTGGCATTGCGGGAGTAGAAACACTGGGTTATGAATTAGCAGAACAATGCAGACAGCGTTATGGAAAAGATCCAGATGTCGTTGTTTGTACCAATGCAGGCGGTGGTAATTTAACAGGTACAGCCAGAGGGTTAATCAAAGCAGACGCAACAAAAACACAGGTGGTTGGTGCCAGCATTGACTTAAAGGGCTTACATATGGCTTCAAATGGAGATTTCAACAAAAAATCTTGCACCACAGGTCATACTGGTTTTGCAATTCCTTTTGTAACATGGCCTGACCGTTCCGATTGCCCTAGAAATGCAGCCAGAACGCTACGATATATGGATCGTTATGTAATTGTGAAGCAAGGTGAAGTATTTTATATTACGCAGGCATTGGCGGTTTTGGAAGGCTACGAAAGAGGACCTGCGGGAAATACATCTTTGACTGCAGCGTTTGTGTTGGCACAGGAAATGAATGAAGATGAAATCATTATCGTTCAAGAGACAGAGTATACAGGTGCTGGCAAACATACTATGCCTCAGTTAACTTTTGCAAAACAAAATGGAGTTGATGTTCTGTTTGGGGATCCTGATAACGAAATACCTGGTAAAACCTTAGTATTCCCTGAAGACCCTGGAATGATTAAGGCAAGAGAATATGACTTATCTAAGGCAAAAAAGTCATATATTCATAATTGTGTGAAAAACTATGACATGGCTACTGCTTCTGAAGAAGATATAAACTATATTATGGATGAAATTAAGGAGAGCAGAGAGTTTGTGCTTGCTGAATTAAAGGGAGCTGGAATTACAATATAAAAACTTTGCAACAGATTTTACCTAAAGTAAGGAATAAAGTTGTATTAGCTTTATGGCAATGCTGTACATTAAGAAAAAATCAAATTCCCAAAAACATTTTTAGAATAAAATAAATGGTTCTTTAAATTCAATTCAGGGCTACTAAAGCTTTTTCTTATTCTTTTAATATTGACGAAACCCCTTCCCAAGTCCCCCCCTCGAATGATATCGAGGGGGGCTATTAAATTAGGACTTTAGTAAGGAAAGACTGCGAAGCAGGCTTTAACAACCGCCCGCTCTGCGGGTGAGATTAAAGCTTAAGCGAAAAGCACATCCTTGATGTAAAATAGAAGTGCTCAAGCCAATAAATGTTATAGAAGAAAGGATGATGCTTTATGGCAAACAGTTTAGCACACACAAAATGGTTATGCATGTATCACATGGTTTTTACACCGAAATATAGACGAGACAATATATTATGAATTACGGGAAGACATACAGAAAATAATAAAGGATTTGAAAGACGTAGAAATTTTAGAAGGACATATGATGCCAGATCATGTTCATTTGCTAGTAGAGATACCACCTAAAAGACAGGTGCACCTTGTAGGACAGAAAGAACAGCAAAATATAATAGACTATTGAGAATTGAAAATTATTTATAATGTATGGTTGTTATTGGAATCTTTTAATTAGGTAGAATCATAATCGGGAAGTAATCTTTTCTGATTTGTCCGAAAAGGAAATTAATCAGATTTATACAAATGAAAAATACTTTGACACCAAGTGGATTTTTAATGTTTTAGGTCTTGAAGTGATTGTTGCAGATGATGTGTTCTACTATTCAGTACCGAAGAACAAGTACGTTGCGACAGCTAAAAAATTTTATGGAAGGAGATATCTATGAGCAATAAGACAAGAATTAGTCATATGCTATGAGAAAGCTTATGTAACAAATCTTCGCTGATTGAATTGTAAAAAAAATGAAATAGTATATTGGGGATTTTTATGTTACTCTTAAATAAATTGCATGTTTCTTTTTTGGAATTTAAGGAATATTTTGGTTATAAGATTAGCAAAAAAACGTTCTTGTATACAATTTGATTTAGATTTAAGGAATACTGTAGGAAGGAAAAGGAGAAAAACTTATGAATTCATTAAGCGAATCACTGATTTCTATTAAAGATCTCAGAATGAATTTTGGAGATAAGCAGGTTTTAAAAGGAATTAATCTGGAGATACAAGGTGGACAAATAATTGGTTACATAGGCCCGAATGGGGCTGGAAAAAGCACGACTGTGAAAATTTTATTAGGAATTTTAGACAGATTTCAAGGTCAAGTAAAAGTGTTTGGAGAAGATATATCATCGGGAAGTGTCAAATATAAGAAAAAAATCGGCTACGTTCCTGAAGCAGCAGAGATGTATGATACGCTTACTGTGCAGGAATATCTTACTTTTATTGGAGAAATATATGGGTTGGATTTTGAAATCGTAGACAGTAAGGCCAAAAGGCTAATGGAGCTGTTTGGTATAGGCGGGTTTTATAACAATAGGATATCTTCGTTCTCGAAAGGGATGAAACAAAAGGTTCTTATTATCGCAAGCCTTCTTCACAACCCTGACATTTTATTTTTTGATGAACCCTTAAGCGGGCTGGATGCAAATAGTGTAATGATTTTTAAAGAAATTATTGCAGAGCTTGCAGCACAAGGGAAAACGATTTTTTATTCATCACATATATTAGAAGTTGTTGAAAAGATTAGTGATAGAATCATTCTTATTAATGATGGTCAAATTGTAGCAGACGGTACGTTTTTAGAACTGCAGAAAAAAAGCAGTGAAGGCTCACTTGAAGAAATATTTAATCAGCTGACAGGCTTTAATCAATATAAGGAAATCGCTAATGAATTTATTTCAGTTCTAAAAGAGGGGTAAAAATGAAAGAATTTACTATTTTAAAATTTTTAGATAAAATTAAGTTTATTTTCAAATTTGCTGGAATTGATTATCCGTTATTGAGAAAAATTCTGCAAATTAAATTTGTTATGGATGAACGAAGAGTGCCCACAATCATGATGAATGGAAAAAATCATAATGAATCCAATTCTTTTAAATCAGGATTACTGATTTACGCATTAATGGGTATTTTTATTGGGATTTTTATGTTGCCTCCATTTCCATTGTTTTTAAAAATGAATATTATAATAGGTATGCTTATGTTTATGATTATGACAACTATGATTTCGGATTTTTCTTCGGTGCTTCTTGATATTGATGATAAAAACATACTTTTGCCAAGACCGATAGATGCCAAAACATTAAGTGCTGCAAAATTAATTCATATCGTTGTTTATCTTTTTAGCATAACATTGGCCATAACAGCGGGAGCGCTCATTATAGGCTTATTTCGTTATGGATTTTTGTTTTTTCTTGTTTTGCTTTTTGAAATTATACTGATCTGCGGATTTGTAATTTTGTTTACATCACTTTTCTACTATGTAATTCTTACTGTTTTTAGCGGCGAAAAGTTAAAAGATATCATTAACTATTTCCAAATTATCTTGACAATTTTCATGACAATTATGTATCAGTTTATAGGACGAATATTTAATTTTACCGATCTGAATATAAGCATACCCCTACATTGGTGGCATATATTGCTACCCTCAGCATGGTTTTCGGCTCCTTTTAGTATTTTTATTGAGCATGACTATAATAGCCATTATGTTTTACTTAGTGTTGTTGGAGTCATTGTGCCAATCATAGCTATAACGCTATATGTTATTGTTGTTGCACCTCGGTTTGAAAGGAATCTTCAGAAACTTAACAGTGACAGCTCAAAGAGAACGACAATGGAAAAAGCATCCCTGCGACGAACGGTATCTGATATTATTTGTCATAATCCAGTTGAGAAAGCCTTTTTTAGATTTACGTTGCAAATGTTAGACAATGAAAGAAAATTGAAACTTAGGATATATCCTAATATGGCTTTGGCGGTTATATTTCCGTTTATTTTCTTGCTTAGCTTGTTTGGTGGTATGGAGTCTTTTTCGGATACATATGCGGAAATATCGCAAGGAAGGTACTATCTTTATTTGTACATCTCAGTTGCTTTACTTGCTGCAATGTTTCAGTTGATTAGTTTAAGCCAAAATTACAAAGGCGCATGGATTTATAAGGTGCTCCCGGTTGACAATCCGGCGGTGGTATTAAGGGGTGCGTTGAAAGGTTTTTTGTATAAATACATTGTGCCAATTTTTTTGCTTATTAGCTTGCTTTTCATTAGCATTTTCGGATTGAAAATTTTACCGGACTTGGCTTTGATTTTTCTTAACATGTTGATATTAATGCTTGCCATTTTTCACTTTTCAAAGAAAGAATTGCCTTTCTATAAAGAGTTTCAATATGCCCAGAATGGTAGCAGTACGGCTATAATATTTCTTATGTTTGCGTTATGCGGTGTAACTGCGGGTATTCACTTTTTAGCATTAAAGTTTTCCCCCTTTGGTTTAGCGTTAAACATTGGAATGTCTTTGATAATTGTAATACTTTTATGGCATTTTAGCTTTAATATTTCGTGGAAAGACATAGAGGATACTGAATAAAGGATGGGAAAGCAAAGTTATAAACGAAATATATTAATATAAGAGTTATTGGGTATGAACGCAAATTTTTGATTTTTTTACGTACATATCCTTTTTTGTTATGATTTCGTTACGCATGAAAAAGTAAAAAAATGGTAAGGTTTGTTAAAAAAATTGGGAGACCAAACGGCTGTCTAAGTAAAATTTCAAAGTGAAAATGAAAGAAGGGAATAGCTGTATTTTGTGTATCTCATGGTAGTAGACGACGGAATCATCTCTATACTTTGGAGTCACTTTTTCAACACTTACGGAGCTAGATTATGAGATTCAACAAATGTTTGAAAATCAACAACTTGTTTCTGAAATTTTTGATGCAACCAATATTTTGGTTTATATATCTTGTGATCATGATACATCAATGCAAGTTATTAATAAAATCGCATCTCAATTAAGCAACATGTTAAATCGGAAGTACAGATGAAAATAGGGTATGGAATAAGTGATGGTGGAGAAACGATACAGGTCTATATAGTGGGAAGCAGCAATACAAAATGATAGATATTGCCGTAAAGTTTTTTAGATATGGAAGGTATGAAAAATTATGGGGAAATTAAATTATAATGATGATATACCTTATTTGGAAAATCAGTTATTTAGTAGATGGAAAGAGCAACGAAATTATGAATATTTTGTAAAGGATGGAGTTTTTAATCCCCAGATATGGAAAAAACAAAAGATTAAGATTACATTTGTATTAAAGGAAGCAAATTGGATGAATGAAAATGTTGATATGAAAGAATGGATTTTATCCGAATCAAGTGCCACATATTGGAAAACATGGAACAATGTTTCAAGATGGACGAAGGGAATTTTAGAAGGTGGAGAGTACCCCGTTCATGTTTCTAAAAAAGACAAAACGGATTGGCTTAGCAGAATTAGCTTTATAAATCTAAAAAAGGTCGGTGGAAATAGTAAGGCCAATAATAAGGAAATACGTCAATATGCAATAAGGGACGCCAAATACCTTTTAGAGCAACTCACAATATATTGTCCGGATATTATTATTTGCTGTGGTCGTGGGACGGGAAAAAATGCTGACTTATTATATGAGGAAATACTGGATAAAAATACCTTGTCACAATGGCAGATACCAATAAATGGATTTAATTATTTTTATACTCACTTTCCTGGAAAAGAAAATAGAACACCGGTTATTTCGTTTTATCATCCTCAAAGAATAGCAAGCCATGCAACTTTTGAAAAATGGTATGAAGATATATGTTTTATAGCAGAAAAATTGATGTGTTGATGGCTTATGACTTAGAAGTCAATTTTTATTATACAAAGATGCGTAGTGGGCGATCCCTTTGTTTGTCGAGGGTTTTTAGTGAATGTATAATAAAGGAAATCATTTCGGGGAGTGTTTTGCAATGAGGAAACAAGAATTATTTAAAGTGGAACAGTATGCGGATATGGCACTTTATTATCTTGGATTACGACACATGTCTTTTGACATGTTACTAAATAAATGCAATCCATATGAAATTGTTCAGCAGTCAATTAAAAATTACTCCATTAATTTTATTGAAAAAAGATTTCTTTGAATTTGAAGCGTTTGATGGTATTGTTGTAAGTGATGAAAATGGCTGGGGTTTTTGATTGAACAAATTCTATCAAACTGTATAAAATATACAGCGAAAGGCACTATATCAATTGACTACATTGATTCAAATCATAATACGTATAGCAATGATAAACTGAATCATGCATTTGTGGTGACTTTTTTTAGATTCTGTATTTCGGATTCTGGAAGATAGGTTATAATTAATTGGGTAAAATCAATTTTATAAAAATAGACATGGTCTATAGTCGTTTAATAAAATAAAGCCATCACAGCCAAATCTCACAAAAGAGGCTATAGAACATGTCTGAAAAACATTATACAATTAAATCAGGAACTTATCCATAAATTAGGAATTCATCCATAACGAATTGAAAGATTTAGTGCGTAACTGCTTTGAGGAAACGCTTAACACTATGCTTGACCATGAGGCTGATGAACTCGTTAATGTTGAGAAATATGGACGTTCAGGTGAGCATAAAGGATATCGCTCTGGTTATTACAGCCATAATGCGCCCCCACCTTTTTGTATATTGTGACATGTTGTACCCTCATTGAATAGGTGGGAGTGGTTCAAAAAGTGTTATGTATTGTGGGGAAATAAAATCTGTTAGTTGGCCATCCATTTTTTGATAAAATGTTGTATTACTTCAGTGTCTAAGTTGCAATGGGAAGCGGGGGAAACGGCACCATTACTAACAATAGCCTTATTTTACAATTCTTTCTGCCTGATTTTTTGCTAAATCAGCAACATTCCTTTTCTACTTCAAAAGGACTTGCTTTTTCTTTTAATTTAAGTTTCTTCCTAAAACCAACTGAAATTCTATCGAAGAAAATGTATAGAAGTGGCACAACTACCAAAGTTAGGAAGGTAGATGTCGTCAAGCCACCTGCAATAACCAGACCCATTCCACGAAGAGTTTCACTGTTGGCACCGGTTGAGAAAATGATAGGGAACTGCCCTAGAATTGTCGTCAGTGCTGTCATAAGGATAGGGCGGATTCTGGTTGGGCAGGCTTTCAATACGGCTTCCGTCAGTTCCATCCCGTCACGGTTTCGTAAAATTGTGATATAGTCGATTAAAACGATACCATTGTTTACAACGATGCCTACAAGTACGAGACAGGCAATCAGTGCCATCATACTAATGGGTTCACCGGTAATGAAAAGAAGGAAAATTGCTCCGGTGAATGCCATGGGAACTGTAAACATGATAATAAACGGATTGATTAAAGATTCAAACTGAGCCGCCATGACCATATAAACAAGCGCAATGGCAAGAATGATAACCAACCCTATGGAAGAAAAGACCTGATTCATCATTTCATTCGTACCGCCCAGCTTAATCGTATATCCATCTGGCATGCTAAGCTGAGAAATTAGCTGTTGGACATCATCGTTGACACTTCCTGTATCTCTGCCAAATATGTCACAAGAAACTGTTACATATCTGCGCTGATCCGTTCTGCTGATGGAGGAGGGTACGTCTTCCATGGTAATATCTGCCAATGCTGACAAAGGCAATGTTGTTCTTGAGCCTGTAATAATTGACATATCTTGAATATTTGACAGGCTGGATGTATTTTCTTCCGGGAAGGTAATACGGATATCCATTTCTGTCCCATCTACTTTCAATGTGGTTGCCGTATATCCTGAAATCGTATTACTTACTTGACTTGCAATATCGGAACCTGTTAATCCATATTGTCTTGCTCTGTCTTTATCAATTTTTAACCCTACCTGGGTATCCTGTTGCTCTAGAGAGCTTGAAACCTGTCTTACACCTTCTATTTGTACCAGCTGAGTTGCAACTTGCTCGCTGATTTCAGACAGTTTATCTGTATTATCACCATAAATTTCTACAGAAACGCCGCCGCCCATCATGGAAGCCATATGACTACTTGCAGAAACAGTAATCTGAGCCCCTGCAATATTCTTTGTCATATTTCTTACTTCTTCTACGATTTCTTCAGTACTTTTTGTTCTATCATTTTTATCTACCAAGGTACAACTAATACTGCTTTCGTCACTACTGCCTCGCATAGAAGATCCACCTGAAATGGAAACATTTATGGATGACATTTCTGGTATTTGCTCTAACAATTCCTCCACTTGTAGAGAAAGTTCGTTAACAGCCTCTAATTTGCTTCCCTTGGGTGCTTCAACCGTAACGCTGAAAGTACCTTCATCAGAGGAGGGCATTAGTTCCATTCCTACACAAGGTATCATTCCCAGGGAAATCACAAAGACTAAAAGAACACAAAATAATGTTCGTTTTTTGTGCCAAACAGCCCACTTTAAAAATTTTGCATAAACATTATCCAGCTTTTTCACACCTTTATCAAAGGCATTTAGCAGTGTATTGATAAAATTTAGCTGCTTTGGCGCTTTATTTCGATGAATATTATTTACATAGTTTCCTGCCAACATAGGAACTACAGTCATAGAAGTTACTAGGGACATTGTCAGAGAAAATACGATTGCCAACGCTAAATCTTTCATCATTTGAATCAACATTCCCGAAACAAAAATAAAGGGAATAAAGACTACGACTGTTGTCAATGTAGACGCAATAATGGAGGAACGAATTTCTCGTCCAGCTCTATAGGTACCTTTGATTTTTCCGTATCCTAAGGTTGATCTATAGCGATAGATATTTTCCAACATAACGACAGAATTATCTACCAGCATACCAACACCTACGGAAAGACCGCCCAGAGAAATCAGATTCAACGAAGTACCTGAAAAATACAGCAATACAAAGGTACCAATAATAGATATGGGCATAGAAACGGCAATAATGCCTGTTAACTCAATGTTTTTCAGAAAAACAAAGAGTACCACGATTGATAAAAATGCACCAACAAAAATATTTTTTACTACATTCATGATTGAGTTTTCAATGACACTACCGGACTCATCTACAATGCTGATTATAATATTAGGGTATTCTTTAGAAAGAGTTTCCACTTCTTTTTTAATGTTGTTAACAGTAGTAACTGTATTGCCATCGCTGCTTTTTGTAACAGAGATGGAAACACATGAATTACCGTTATAACGGCTAATAGAATTTACTTCCTTTTCAATTTCGTTGATATCTGCAATATCTTCAAGCTTTAATACGGTTCCATTTGCAATTTGAATGGGAGTTTTCCTAATATCGTCAATACTTTCCATCTGCAATTTGCTGCTGATTGTCATCTCTTTCTGACCATATTCAATAGAACCGGCAGACTGATCACTGTTTTCTTGTGTTAGCACCTGTCCAATGGATGACATAGTTAGCCCCAGCCCCTCCAAGCGCTCTGGAGAGATTTCAACTGTAATTTCTTTTTCGGTACCACCAACAACATCTACAGAGGCAACACCTGACTGTCTTTCCAGACAAGGCTGAACGGTATCTTCTGCGAAATCCTTCAATTCATCGGTAGTCATACCATCGGCAGCTACAACGAGGGTTGCAATAGGCATTGCATTCATATCCATTTTCATGATAGTGGGAGAACCACAATCATCAGGTAGGGAAGATTCTATTGAGCTCAGCTTTTCTTGCATATCAGTGATGGCCGTGTCCAGATCTGTACCATAATCAAATTCCACAGACACTCTGGAACTGCCTTCGGAGGAGGTAGATGAAATAGAATCAACATTTTCCACGTTGGCGAGCACACTTTCGATTTTTTTTGTGACTAGGCTTTCCACTTCTTCGGGGCCTGCGTCTTTATATGTAGTCATAATCATAACCATAGACATATCTGTTTCTGGTGTAAGCTCCATTTCCATTTTTGTGATGGAAACAAAGCCCAAAATTAAGACAATAAACATTACCATCATAATGGCCACAGGCCGTTTGATTGAAATTTTTGTAATATCCAAGCTATATCCACTCCTTTACTGGCGAACTTCGGATTCAGACTGGTTTTCCTGTTCTTCCGTGACGGTTTCAGCTTCATCGCCAGTGATATTTACTTGGCTGCCCTCTGAGAGAAAATCTTGTCCTTTTGTAACTACCGTATCACCAATAGATAGCCCATTTGTGATTTCTATGTAATCATTATTTTTTAAACCTGTTTCTACACCTATTTTATGCGCAATGTTACTTTCATCGATTGTAAAAACATACTGCTCTCCGTTCTTTTCCAGCACGGTATTCAAAGGAACAGAGATTACATTATCATTTTTTTCCACAACAAGTTCCACATTGGCAAACATACCGGGCTTTAATGTCCCGTCGGGATTGGGTAGCGCAGCTTCAACTAAATACAGACCGGTGGTGCTGTCTGCGGCAGTTGACACGCCTGTGACACTCGCTGTTATGGGGGTGTCAGATACGGCTGATACTGTTACATAAACAGTGGAACCTTGCCTAATCAGATTGATAACGTCTTCTGACACTTGGAAGGACACCTTCAGGTTATCCATATTCACCAGTGTCAATGCGGGGCTTTGCGTACTGGCAGTGCTGCCTTGTGCAATATCCAGGCTGCTTACAATACCGCTGATTTCTGCTTTTACTTTTGTATCGCTTAACTCTTTTTGGGCACTTTCTAAAGATGCAGATGCACTGTATTCTAGATTTTTTTCAGCAGTATCTAACTGGAGTTTTGCCTGATCAACATTTGATTGCGCATCATCCAATTCATTTTGAGAAGCCGCGCCAACGTTATATAGCTTTTGTGTTTGCTCCAATGTTTTTAACAAATCATCGTATTTTATTTTGTAGGAATCTATACTGGATTGTGCTGTATTGTACGAGCCTTGCGCCTGTTGAACTTGTATTTTTGCATTGGTATTATCGATTTCAAACAGGATTTGACCTGAGTGCACCTCATCACCTAGGCTTACGTACAAATTCTTCACTGTCCCTGACGTCTGAGGAATTATGGAAATTTCCTGTTCGGCTGATACTTTGGATGATATGCTGACATACCGTTCGATGGATTGAGGGGCTATTTCTTCCGTCTCCACAGCAATAGCTACTGTATTTTGGCCTGTTGCACCTACAGGCTTACTGGATCCACAGCCAGTACACAATAAGCCGGAGCAGATTGCCGCTGTTAAAACGTAGGTTGCTTTTTTCATGATTTCCTCCTTTTATTTCCTTGAATTTTGAAAGTGCATTAAAATAATATAAGAACTGCGCTTCTGTTCAAGGGCATTTCAATATTAAACTTTAGTGTAAGTCTATACAGATTACTTAAACTGAATATCAACCAAATATCAACTTAATATGAACTTTCCAATTAAATATTTATTAGAATTTTAATAATTAAATAAATTCTATTAATTTTATTTTTTGTTAATATTAAATTGATACTATTGTATTATAATGATAAATTATGGAGAAAGAGAGGGAATGAAAATGTTTGATGTTTTGGTAGTGGAAGACGATAAAGAATTGAGACATTTATTTTGCACAATTTTACGCAAAAATGGATATACGTGCTTAGAAGCAGAAAATGGAAATATTGCTTTAGACATTTTGCAGAATAATTATATTGATTTAATTATTTCTGATATTATGATGCCTGTTATGGATGGGTATTCTTTTATACAGGCAATACGCAATGCGAAATTTGATCAGCCCGTTTTGATGATAACAGCAAAGGACACCTTTTATGATATGGAAAAGGGATTTCATTCTGGAGCGGATGATTATATGGTAAAGCCTATCAATATTAATGAAATGCTGCTGAGGGCGGGCGCTTTGTTAAAAAGAGCACAGATTAACAATGAAAAAAAGATTTTACTGGGCAACACATTACTGGAATATGATTCTTTTACGATTTCCCATGAAGGGAAAGAAGAAACGCTTCCCCAGAAGGAATTTCTTCTTCTATTTAAATTGGCTTCGACATTGAACCGCATTTTTACTAGACAACAATTAATGGATGAAATATGGGGACTTGATACAGAAACAGATCCAAGAACCATTGATGTACATATTGGGAGGCTTCGGGAACGTTTTCGAGAAAATCCGGATTTTGAAATCATAACTGTACGGGGATTAGGATATAAGGCGGTGAAAAAAGTATGAAAAGACTGTATGAGTGGAAGTTGAGTGCATTATTTACTATTGCAGTTTTTATAACACAATCCATCAGCTCTATAATTTTTCCTACGTTTACTATCATTGCATTAAAAATGGGTTATATTACGAATCCCAAGCCGATTTTTATGCTTTATTTTATTACAATTACCAGTATTGTTACAGGGATATTTTTTTCTAAAGTTATCGGAAAGAGGATTTTAAAACCAATTACAGATTTAAGCGATGCTTCCTCTTTGGTTGCAAAAGGAGATTTCTATATTCAGTTACAGGAAATTGGATGTGGAAAAGAGATTCGCGAAATGATTCACAGTTTCAATATCATGACAAATGAACTGAAAAATATTGAGACATTGCGTAATGATTTTGTAGCCAATGTTTCCCATGAATTTAAAACACCTCTTTCTGTTATCAATGGTTATGCAACCCTCTTGCAAGATGAAACAATTTCCACAGAAGAACGTAATAATTATATTGATAAAATCATCTCAAATTCCAAACGACTTTCCAAGCTTACAGAAAATGTACTTTTGCTTTCAAAATTGGAGAACCAAGATATCTTATTGGATAAGACATACTTTTCCTTGGATGAGCAGATTCGTAACGATATTCTTTCGTTAGAACAACTATGGGAAGAAAAAAAACTTTCTCTGGACATTGAGTTGGAAAGTATCCGATTTTACGGGAATAAAAATATGCTTTCTTTAGTATGGTGTAATTTGCTTTCTAACGCCATTAAATTTACTCCTAACGGCGGAATTATTACGATAAAGCTCAATAATGAGGGGAGCAATATTTTGGTTTGTGTTGAAGATACTGGTATTGGAATAGCGGAAGAAACACGAAAACATATTTTTGAAAAGTTCTATTGCGGAGATAAATCTAGACATAGTGGAGGCAATGGTCTGGGGCTAACTTTAACAAAACGCATTGTTTGGTTGTGTGGTGGAACAATAGAAGTGCAAAGCGAAAAAGACAAAGGTACAAATTTTCTTGTAAGGTTGCCTTATGAAACCAAAACGCTCAGCGGTAATAGTGGAAATATGAAGTTT
The DNA here is from genome assembly GCF_030625865.1 of Anaerotignum sp. GTDB lineage: Bacteria > Bacillota > Clostridia > Lachnospirales > Anaerotignaceae > Chakrabartyella. Next base: position 34,994 of record NZ_DAOUQB010000021.1, read on the forward strand.
AGAAAGGAAAATATAGCCAAAGAAACGGACACATTTTTATAATTATTTTTCATAGACGACAGGAATTTATATAATCAAAGAGAAGGGAAAAAGAAGATGGAGTGTAGAAAATGAAAAACATATTTATGGAGCTATTTTAATATTTCTTGATTTAAATTTTATTTTTGATAACTCACATATTGACATAATACCAGATTTCCTAGGCTATATTGTTATAAATTCATTGATTAAGACAAAAAGTATGCGCATAAGGATTAAATAAAGAATAGAAATTAAATGATTAAAATATGATAAATCTTGCTTGTAAAAAAAGAATATCTTGTATGATTGGAATAATTTTTGGTAAGAGGTGAGAAAAGATTGTTTATTTTTAACAAAAATAAAGCAAGTAAATTTTGTCGAATTATGTAATACAATAAAGAAAATTGTAAAATAAAAAAGTTTTTTGAAATATGTTGACATAAAATTTACTTTATGTATAATGGAATTAAATAAAGGATTTGCATTGATAAAAGTACGTTATTTTAAAATTGAATATTTCATGATGTTTTTTTAAAGGCATAATTGTTGAAAGACAATGACGCAAAGCTATAGGGGCTAAGGTGATGTTATCGCTATGCCAGCCAGTTGCAGAAACTTTAAAAATTAAGGTGTTTTTTTGTGTACCGATTTTTAAGTGTGCTCCTATGGTTTATATATTGGAGGACACTTTTTTGTTTTTGGATAAGGGGAGATAAAATGAATATTCTTATGATTGTAATTTTTAGTATTTTTGGAATTTTTTTAGGAATTGCAATCAGACCAATATCAAAAGCAATGATTCGTTATAAAATCAGGCAAAAAATGTGTGAAAATCTGAATTGTGATATTAATAAAAAATTTCATGTCTTTGCTGCAATATTGAACGGTTTTTTGTGGGCTTATGCAGGAAGTAGAATTGAAAATTTTTTAATCGCTCTTTTAGTGGCTATCCTTTTTACCGTTGCTATTATTATTTCGGTTATAGATATAAAAATAAGGTTGATTCCAAATGAACTAGTGTTACTAATACTTTTTTTGGGAGTTGTTTTTCAAGTATTGTGTTTTGGTTGGCAAGCACAAATTCATGCTTTGTTGTGTATGGTGACAGTTGGTTTTATTTTTATCATTACTGCTAAGTTTGTTGGCTTTGAACAGGTTGGTGCTGGTGATATTAAATTGGCGGCTACAATAGGATTAATACTTGGTTATCCAAACATAATGATAGCCGTAATGGGAATGTGTGTAACGTTACTTGTATTTTGCGTTGGAGGACTGCTAATTAAAAAATTAGTGAAAAACAGTACATTTCCATTTGCTCCGTTTATAATGTTCGGTACAATTTTTACTTACGTAAGTATTATTTAAATTTAATGATACTGTGTATCGTTAAAATAAACAAAAAAATGAAAAGAAACAATGCTGGGAAAAACCTTAGAGAAAGGAGAAAGATATTTTTATCTTCTGTGGTAATTACTGGGTTAATTTAATTAAAAAGGAGGAAGTATTATGGAAAAATTATTTGCATGGTTAGAAAAAGAAGAAAGTGGTCAGGGTATGGTGGAATACGGTTTAATTATTGCTGCCATCGCAGTAGTTGCTATTGTTACATTGACTCCTTTGGGCGGATTAGTTGCGGGTATGTTTACAACGATTGGTGCTAGTCTGACGTAATTCATCTTCCAAATGAAAAAGCTTTATTTTGGGAAATGTTAGGTAAGATTCCGATGGGTTAGGTCTGGCAGTTGATTTGTTCCGACAATACATAGTGGTTGGAGAGGTGGTGAGACAGTTGCATCTTAAAAATGAAAAAGGGCAGGCGATGGTAGAGTTTGCATTGGTATTGCCTATTCTTTTACTCGTTTTTTGTGGGATTTGTGAATTTGGAAATATATTTTCAAATCAAATTCTTATAAACAATGCCTGCAGAGAAGTAGCTAGGTATGCAGCTGTCCATTATCTAGAAGATGGCTTAACTTCGGTTGAAACGCAAGCTACAACAATAATGGGGAATTATTCAAGTGATTTTAGTGTGGAAATTACAACGCCGGAATCGGAACAAATTAAAGTTGATATTACGATGAAAGTAGGATTAATTACGCCGTTCTTTGAGTTTTTAAACGATGGGAACGGCTGTATTGATTTACATGCAGAATGTACGATGAGAATGGAATAAAAAGCTGAATTAGGCTTGGGAGGCAAAATATTGAAAAAAGTAAAAATATTTGCGTTATTTGCGGCAGTATTGACTTCGGTGTTAATGTTTGTTTTTTTAAAATCTATTGTTCATAATGATGAAGCCCATAAAACAGATGTTATTGTTGCAACACAAACAATCCCCATGGAAACGCCTATTACGCAATCCATGTTTACGTTAACTCAATTGCCTGATGAGGCTATATTAGATGGTGTGATTACGGATTCGGCTGCAATATTAGGGAAAGTTGCAAAAAGTGAAATTGTTGCGGGTGAGCAAATTATCCACTCAAAACTTTTAACAGCGGGTGATGTGAATAGTGGTACATTGGGTTATTCCTTAGAACCCGGAATGAGGGCTGTTACAATGGCTGTAGACGGAATTTCAGGCATTGGATATATGATTGAACCTGGGAATCGTGTCGATATTATTGCTCAATATAGTCAAAATGATACTGCTTTTACAAAATTGATTGTTCAAAATGTCGTTGTTTTGGCAACAGATTCTAATTTATCAAACAATGAAAATACCATGAGTAAAGATGAATCCTATTCAACGATTACACTCCAAGCTACTCCTGAACAGGTTATGGAAATTCGGTTTTATGAATATACAGGTCGTCTTTCTGCTATCTTAAGATCGCCATTGGATGACAAAATTATAAATTTGCCGATCAAGCAATTTTAAACAAGGGACGTTACTGAAAAGTCACTTATAATGATTGCGAAAAAAGGGGTACGAGAAATGAAAATTAACACTATGATTATCAGCAAATTTGAAAACAAAATAGATGAAATAAAACAACTGATTACCGACGAAGAACTTGTTGTTGTTGGCGTGGCAACGGGTGGTTCACAAACGTTAGATAAAATTGAAAATATATCACCTGATGTAGTGATTATGTTTCTTGATACCCAAGGTGGAGACGTGCTAAGTTTGACCGAACGTATTATTTTGCATAAACCGAGAACGCATGTCATTTTATTAGTAGAAAGTATGGAAGTAGATATTTTACAAAAAGCAAATAAAGCAGGTGCTCATAATGTTATTGAATTCCCAGAGTCCTCCAAAGAATTTGCAGAATATATAAAATCTGTCCATCATAATGAAACGATACGTATAAACTCTTTAGACGAAAATCAAAATATCGCATGGATGTCAAAGGTTGTTACAGTTTTCGGGGCTAAGGGTGGCTTAGGTAAAACAACCATTGCAACAAATCTTGCTGTTAAGTTGGCAGAGCAAAGGAAAAAAGTTGCACTCATTGATTTGGATTTGCAATTTGGAGATATTCATGTGTTTTTGGATATAGAACCGGCAGATACCATATCTGAATTGGTTCAGCAAGTGTATACTTTCAATATTGATTCGGTAAGAAGTTATATGACTGTACATTCCAGTGGTGTTCATGTGTTATGTGCACCGAAAAGCCCTGAGTATGCTGAATTAGTTTCGGCTGAAAAAGTGCAAAGTTTACTTAGTATTTTGCGTACTTATTACGATTATGTGATTATAGATACGCCGCCTTATTTTAATGATGTAACAATTACTGCAATCGAGGCATCTTCCACGATTCTTTTTGTCACAGGTCTTGATATTTCCATTTTGAAAAATTCTAAATTAAGCCTTTCTCTTATGGACTCTTTACAACAAAGAGATAAAGTTAGACTTATTGTGAATCGTGCTGTAGATATTAGTTCCATTACTGTTGCGGATGTTCAAAAAATAATCGGATGTCCCATATGGGCAAAAATACCTAGTGATTACATGGTAGCAGTTACTGCGCTCAACCGAGGAATTCCTTTTGTGATTAGTTCGGCAGGAAGCAAGCTTAGTCAGTCAATAAATAAAGTTGCCAATGCTTTATTGTCGGGGGCGGACGATATTGGAATGGAATTTGCCAATGACAAAAAGGCACATAAAAGACGAAGGCCCTTTGGTTTTCTTAGAAAAAAGAAGGAGTTTATTTAAAGGAGGGGGAAAACAGTGGGCTTACTTGAAAAACTAGAAAAACAAAAAATAAAACAGGATAATATTGAAGTTTCTATTGAAAATGAGCCAAAAGGTACAAAAAGTAATCCTGCCCCTTTTGTAGATGCATATTATGAATTAAAAGAAAAAGTGCATGCTGGTATTATTGAACTGATTAATCATGAAGTTGCCAACGGAAATGATGTTACTGAAAATCAAGAACAATATTTATTAAAATCCATAGAAGGTTTGATTAATGCAAATAGTGCAGGAATTTCAAGGGTAGAGCGACTGCGAATTCAAAAGGAAATTTATAATAATGTTGTTGGACTCGGTCCTTTGGAACCTCTTTTGGAGGACCCGGATATCAGTGAAATCATGGTTAACGGTCCATATAACGTATATGTTGAGCGTCGAGGGAAACTTGAACTTAGTTCTACCGTTTTCAAGGATAACGAACAATTGTTAAATATTATTACCCGTATTGTTTCTTCTGTGGGCAGACGTATTGATGAAGCAAGTCCGATGGTAGATGCAAGGCTTTTAGACGGTTCTCGTGTGAACGCAGTCATTCCGCCTATTGTGCTGAACGGTCCTACTTTGACAATCCGTAAGTTTTCTAAAAATGCGTTGCAAGCAAGTGATTTAGTAAAAAAATCTTCAATATCACCAATGATGGTTTCATTTTTAGAATCCTGTGTAAGAGGGAAGTTAAACGTTATTGTTTCAGGGGGAACGGGTAGTGGTAAAACTACATTACTAAATATTTTATCCGGGTATATCCCTGATACTGAAAGAATCGTTACAATTGAGGATGCGGCAGAACTTCAGCTCAGACAGAATCATGTAGTAACCATGGAAAGTCGTGCTGCAAACTTGGAAGGTGTCGGTCAAATTACCATCAGAGAGCTAGTTCGTAATGCATTGCGTATGCGTCCAGACCGAATTGTTGTTGGTGAAGTAAGATCCGGTGAGACGTTGGACATGCTTCAGGCTATGAATACAGGACATGACGGATCTTTGACAACAGCCCATGCCAATTCCCCCAGAGATTTAATGTCCAGATTGGAAACTATGGTTCTTATGTCAGGGATGGAATTGCCCATTAAAGCAATTAGAGAACAGGTGTCATCGGCTTTAGACCTTGTTGTTCAGCAAGCAAGGCTAAGAGATGGTTCACGTAAGGTGATTAACATCTCTGAGGTAGTAGGTATGGAAGGGGATACGATCACGTTGCAGGATCTCTTTATTTTTAAACAAAGAGGGTTGGATTCGGCAGGAAATATCATAGGAGATTTTGTTTCAACGGGAATACGTCCCACATTTTTGGAAAAATTGACATCGAACGGCGTTCTTGTTAGGGATGATTGGTTTAAGAGGTGAGATTTAAAATATGTTGCTATACATAATTATATTTATGACGGCTGTTACGATATATTTATTCACACTTTCCTTTACGAAACCTTCCGAAAAGGAAGTCGTCGAAGATAGAATGAAAAAATATCTTGATACGGAAAGTATTTCAGATGTACAAGAAAAGTTTTTTGCTGAAAATCGTGAAATGGTAAAAAAGAAAAAAAATAAAAAATTTAAAATAGAAAGTAATGAATTAAGAGACTATTTGTTGATGTCCGGTATTAAGCTTAGAGCTTCTGAATTTATTTATATTTGGCTGGCATCCACCTTTGTACCTATATTAGTGACCTTCTTTTTTAGAACAAGTTTTATTACGTCTATCGCCGTTGCAATCATAGGCTTTTGTATCCCACCATTTTTTGTTCGAAAAGCATGGAAAAAACGGCAATTGGAGTTTAATAAACAACTTGGGGAAGCGTTGGTAATTATGAGCAATTGTATTAAAGCCGGTTTTTCATTTTTACAAGCCATGGAAAGTATTGCCGAAGATATGCAACCTCCTATTTCTACAGAGTTTTCCAGAACAATTAGAGAAATGCGTTTTGGAGTTACTAAAAACGTTGCTCTAAATCATATGGTGGAGCGTGTGAAAAATAATGATTTAGGTTTGTTGGTTTCAGCGGTAATGACATCAGAGCAGGTGGGCGGAAATTTATCGGAAATTTTGGATACGATTTCTGATACCATCAAAGATAGAATTCGTATTAAACAGGAAGTACGTGTATTAACAGCACAGGGACGTATGTCAGGTATTGTAATCGGGTTACTTCCTGTTTTTATCATTTTACTGTTAATGATTTTAAATCCTGATTATTTTATATCATTTTTTGAAAGCTTCATTGGGAAAATTATGTTGGGCATTTCTGTTTTTATGGAGCTTATTGGATTTTTTATTATCAATAAAATAGTAGATATTAAATATTGAGGTAGATAATATGATTGGGTTCATTGCGATTCTTTTTGGAATATTTGTCTTTTGTTGCATGATTATTGTTTTTAGAGCTCGCGGAGATCAGTATGATGCAGTGCAAAGACGTCTTATAAAAATAAATAATTCTACTCATACAAATTTTCAACATGATGAGGCGTTAAGTCTGCCTTTTTTTAAGCGAATTATGAAATTGGGCATTAAGCCTTTTATGCTAAAAATCAGAAAAGGGTTGACCAAAAATCCAAATACGAAGTCTGTTTTTAATAAATTCAATAATGAAAAATTAAAAAAAAGTTTATATAAAGCGGGATTGCTATTAGAGGCCCATGAGTATCAAATGATTCGAATTTTGATCATAGCAGGGTCAGGTGGAATTGGATATATTTTTGCTGTGTTATCAAATCAAAATTTAAAAAATCATCTTCTATTTACTTTCGTAGGTTTTTATGTAGCTTTTGCAATATTGCGATTTCATCTTTCAAGTAAAATTAGTAAAAGAAATAAAGCGATGGAACAACAACTGCCGGAAGTTTTGGATCTTTTAAGTGTTAATGTTGAGGCAGGACTGGGATTTGAACAAGCGATATTTCATGTTACAGAAAATTTGAAAGGGCCTTTAGTGGATGAGCTTACGATCACCTACAGGGAAATGTCAATGGGTAGGACAAAACGAGACGCACTGGTGATTTTCGGAGAACGGTGCGATATTAATGAAGTAAAGACCTTTGTGGGTTCCATTGTTCAAGCAAGCGAACTTGGAATATCTATAAAAAATGTATTAAGGGCACAGGCGGCCGCCATGCGACAAAGCAGACGTAATAAAATTCAGGAAAAGGCACAAAAGATTTCTATAAAAATTTTGATGCCTATGGTACTGTTTATTTTTCCGGTTATTTTTATCATTTTAATGGGACCGGCTGTTGTTAAAATTTTTGAACAGTTTGGGTGATGCGTATGTTAGTGTATTGCAATAATATTGTTTTGGCAGATAAAGTTCGCATTGCAAATAATTTTTTCAGCCGTTTTGTTGGGCTTATGGGGAGGAAAAAACTTGATTCCGGAGAGGGATTGTTTCTTTTAGGTACGCCTTCCATACATTGTTTTTTTATGAAAATTACGATTGATGCAATCTATCTTTCAAAGGATATGAAAGTTTTAGGTGTTGAAACATTGAGACCGTGGCGTATGGGAAAATATATGAAAAAAACTGCTCACGTTCTTGAACTTAAAGAAGGAACAGCTTTAAATGTAAGAGTTGGAGATAGGATAGTTTTAGAAATATGTTCTTAGGAGGGGGAGGGTGCAATGTCAGAGAATAAGAAAGACCTTGATGTAGTGGAAACATTAAGATTAAAAACAGAAGAAATTGATATGGATCAATATTTGAAAACGAGACTTGGTGGATATACAAAAAAGTCTGTTTTGGAATATCTGAGTATTTTGCGGAAGCAACAGCAAGTAACGGCAGATACTTTTTACAACAACTTGCAGACAGCTTATGACGAAAAAGAGGAATTAACCAAGATTAATAATGCGCTTCAGTATGAAATCAATAAAATTCAAATGGAGTACAAAAATCTTAGTGAATCTATGACGGAAATGAAATTTGAAGATTCGGATTTTACTCCACAGGATATGATTGCATTGAAAAATGCAAATGCTGTCTTAGCGGAAAATGTCAAAAAAGTTGATTTTGAAAAAAAATCTTTGGGAAACGAAATAAAACGTTTAGAAAATTGTGCGGCTGATTTAAAAACACAATTAAAACAATCAAAAAGTGAAGTTATGGCGGCAAAGGAAATTGTTTCTACCAAAAAGCAAGAATCAAAAGAACTTCGAGATAAAATGATTGAACTCACCATTCATATAGAGAGTAAAGAAGAAGAAATTAAACATTTAAAAGCGTCACAGGAAGAAGGGCAAATTGTTAAATTAAGAACAGCTATAGAAGCTTTAACAAATCAGATTATGACACAAACGGAAGTGAATGCTAGTCTTAATTCCCAAATAAAAACACAAATAAAATCCATTGATATTTTATCAGAAGAAACAGAATTACAAAAACAATTGATAGATGATTTGAAAAGAACAGTTGAAGATTTTGAACATAAAAATAAAAAATTGTTATATGCAAATACAGTTTTTACAAAACAACTTGAAGAGGTTCATACACAATCCATAAAATTGATTAAAGAAAAATCCTTTGTTACAGTAGAAAAAATTGATTATCAAAGAAAATTGAATGAAGCGAATTCTAAAATAGCTATGCTAGAGATGAACTTAAATAAAAAAGCGACAATTGGAGAAATGAAGGAATTGCAAGAGATGGAAGAAGCATAAAAAATACAGGGGAGCTAGTATGATGAAAAAGGATAAACTTTTTGAGTTGTCAAACGAAAGAGGTTCTTTATCTATTATTGTTGCTGTGGGTATCACCATTTTTATGGCTTTTTGTGCAGTAGTTATTGATGTTGGCAGAATTTCTTTAGAAAAACAAAGATTACAGAATGCATTGGATGCGGCTGTCCTTGCAGGAGCACAAGAATTGCCTGATAGTACAGTAGGGGCGCAAGAAGCTGCAATCACATATTTTGAAGAAAACGGCTATAATGAAACGGATATACAGCAAGTTGAGTTTTTAAATTCAAATAAAAAAATAAGAATTACAGCTGTTCAACCTGTGGAATATACTTTTGCAAAAATGTTTCAAGATAGTGATAATACAACGGTAACGGTAAGTGCGGCTTCACAAGTGAGCACTGTTTTTGATCCTTTTAAATATGCACTTTTCTCCGGCAGTGGCATGGATTTACTACAGTTTAAAGGAACAAATACAGTTGTTGGTAACGTCCATTCCAATGAAAGTATTAAAAATGAAGCCGAAATTACAGGTGTGGCTACTGCCGTTAACACGATTGATGTAAAAGTACATGCGTCAGAAGGTACAATAGAAGGCTATTCTTATATAAATATGCCGGATTTTACAGAGGTCACAAATTTGTCAGCTACAATTTCTCAAACTACATTGGTGAATATTTTCGGAGCAACCTATACATCAAACAAAAACCAATATACGATGTCAGATACACAGTTAAATAATTTGCTGGGGGCATACCCGTCTGTACTTATTGATGGAAATTTGGTTATTAACGGAAGTGGGATCAATGCTACCGGAGCAATTTTTACAACTGGAGGCATGGAATTTAACGGTAGTGATGTTAATATGAATGCATCTGACTCTGTATGTTTTTACTCCATAAACGGTGACATAACATTTAATGGTGGTAAAGGTGATGTGGCAGGAATTTTATATGCACCAAACGGTACAATAACTTTGAACGGTAATAGCGGTATTTTTTACGGAAGTATTGTTGGGAATCAGATTTCTTGTAATGGTGGAATTAATATTACATATAACGGTCAAATAGGCGAAAGTATACCGCCTACCGAAATTAGATTGGTTGAGTAATTGGATAATTTTGGATAACAACTTAAGTGGATTCGTAGTCAAAGTAGTTCACAACCTTCTTTTTGGATTAATTTTATCAAAAGGAAGGTTGTTTTTTTATAAATTGCATCCTTACCGCACTGTCAGTATTGGTTTCTTTTCATTACGGATCTCATCATTCTTGCATGCCCTTTTTCAATCTGATCTTTGCCAATCCCCAGCTTAAGCATAGGTTTTACAAAGAACGGTAATCTTATGATGGGTTGGTTTGCTTTTTTCTCAGTGGGCTTGCTGATCTTTTTCTGGATAGCCAGTTCTCTTCCAGCCTGCACATATGCCTGAAAGATGCTATCTGCTATGGCGTGATTGCTTGCTTGGGATGCTGCTACGCCCAACATTCCGGCAGATTTTCGAATTAACGTGCCAACCAACTCTGCATCTGCAAATTTGGAATAGGTCTTAAAGTAGGAAACGATGTTCTTGGGCATTTTCGTTTCAAGATTGTCATAAACAACAAGTGGAACAAAAGGTTTCTGCATCAGCGCCTGATCTACATGGTGAAAAAACATTCTGCTTTTCGTGAAATGAAATTCTCCTACTTTTGCAGTACTATAAGACCGTTCCAAAAGAGTTTTTAATAAGCTGGACATCCCCAGTACGTAAACAGGTGTGGCAAAAATAATTAAATCCGCTTCTCTCATTTTACGAAAGACAAAATTTGCATCATCCTTTTCATCAAATGTACAATTCAGCAAATGCTCAGGTGTTTGACATAACTGACAATCGATGCAGTGATTAATTTGGAGTTCTGCAAGATGAATCGTTTCACACTCTGCACCTTTTTCCATTGCGCCTTTAAATAATTTGTCAATTAAAAATGCAGAGACTCCTTTTGGACCTCTAAAGCTAGAATTGATTGCTAAAATTTTCATTTTGATATTCCTCCTCCGAGCATCAGCAAAGCCAATAAATTAGTACGATTGTCCTAAATTGAGTTTAGCACACTTGTACTAGAATGTCAAATGTGGTATGATAAAATTATTTCAAGATAGGAGGCACAGAATGACTGCGAAGGATGAGATTTTAATAAAAGCCATTGAACTATTTAACCAGTACGGTTATGAATCGGTTACTATGCGTGATATTGCAAACGCTATGCATAAAAGTGTTGGTAATATCACTTACCATTATCCGAAAAAGTCTGATTTAATGAGTGCTATTGGCAACTTAATTTATCAGGATTTTCATTCACTGCAGTGGCAATCCAAACTTGATATTCACGGATTTCATGAGAAATTGATGGAAATGATACAGTTTCAAAGGCGATTTGCTTTCTACTTTTCAAATATAATTGCACTGCGAAAATATCAGTCCGATACAGGGGACACCTCAGACCGCCAATTAGCAGTTAGGGAAAAACTGATTGCATATTATACCGAAGTAATACGGAATTTTGAAGCAGAAGGAATTTTTGAAACCTTACCCGAAAAGGAATCGAGCAGGTATCTGGCAGAAGGTATTGTGTTGATCATCCTGTCATGGAAATATCCGGGCATACCGGAGCCTGTAGCAAGATACAAGGAACTGTTAAAGATCATTTGGACGGTGATATACCCTAATTTAACGCAAAAAGGAATCATGCAATTCCGCCAAGAAGGAGAAAAACATGAAGCAGGATATGATAAGGCATAAGAAAGCAGCATTTTTTTTGATAATGATCGCCTTTATTATAGTCGGAATTTATATCTCTTACCGTTTTAATATAATACCCCATAAAAAATACAGCAATAATGATTTTAATATACAGCAGTATGTAAGTGAAATAGACAGAGATTCTGATGGAATTGATGACCAAACCGATATTTTAAAGGGCGTTCGTCATTATATCTCTACAAATCCCAAATATAAAAGCAAATATTACGAGACCGGATATCCTGATGATGAATATGGGGTTTGTACCGATGTTGTAGCGTTTGGATTGCGGAGTGCGGGATATGACTTGATGGAACTTGTGAATGAAGATATACTAAACCACAGGGATTTATATAATATAGAAACGGTTAACAAAAATATTGATTTTAGAAGGGTGCAAAATTTAAAGGTGTATTTCGCAAACAACTCAATTTCACTGACAACAGACATATCAGATATTGAACAGTGGCAGGGCGGAGATATTGTTGTGTTTAAAAAGCATATTGGAATTGTATCAGAAAGCAGAAACAAAAAAAGGCATACCCTTTGTAATTCATCATGCAAACCCTTATCAGATTGATTATGAAGAAGATATTCTAGAAACGCGTAATGATATTGTTGGACATTACAGAATCAGTTGAAGTTTGAGGTTATGGGCATACCCCAAAGGGAATTTAATTTTTTAGTATGTTTGAATATGAATGCGCTGTGGATTATTTATAATTTTTAATGGGAGAGTAGAAAATGAAAAAAACGAAATTCTTATATATTGTGATTGCAATACTTTTTGTAATGCAAATGAATTCTACGGTAAAAATTCGCAATTTAAAAGCAGAGGTACAGCGGACAAAAAATAGCATATCTAATATGGAAGAACGATTGAATGGAGATATAAGATCAATTTATTCCAATGTTGACAAAAAACTTGCCGAACAAGCAAGCATTGTTTCTTTCTGTAATTATGAAGTTGGCGAATTTAATTTTGAATCACGAAAAGTACCTATAACTTTTAGAGTACAGCCTAAAACACTTACCAAAACAACTGAAGTTTCACTAAGATTTGATCAAGACATGGTTTTAATGGAACGAGGAGATACTGCATTTGTACTTACAAAAGAGTTTCCAATGTCAGATGAAATATTGCCAACGATTATAGTAGAGAATGATGGTATTCAGCAGTTCGAAAATAACGATTATCTTAATGTATATGATATGAAAGACAAGGTTTTTCCCTCACTGTATCCTCGATTTCATGGAGAAAGTGGATATAATCATGAAGAGCCATATCGCTATTATTTGCAAGGCGAAATTGATCTGAAATTTAATTCGGATACTCAAAATCGCTTTCGTAATATAAAATACATTGTAACAATAGACGATGAAGTTATAAAGACTTACGAAAATGATTCTTTCAATTCCGAAACGATTGAAGTTGATGATACATTTGAACTGAAAGAAGGTCAAATACTCATAGGAAAGGTGGTAGTAACCAGCGATCTAAACTACACACAGGAATATATCATTACGCAATATGTGGGAGGAGAAAAAAAGCCGCCATTAGGTTACAAGGAGAATGAAAAAATCATTGCTCCCGATGGCACTGTGATTTATGAATTTAATGAAAATGAGTTTTAGCAGACTGGTTTGTGTAAAAGCAAATGATAACTTGATTTTATAGGCATACTCTGTAACAAATCTAATGTTTAAATAGTTAATGGATACTAAAGATTATTTATATACTGCGTAAAGGAGAAGTGAAATGATTTTCAAAGAAATTGGCGATAAAAAATATCCTACAATCATTTTTTTACATGGCGGAGGGTTGTCGGACTGGTCTTGGAAAGTAATCGTTGATAAATTCAGTGATAAATATAATGTAGTTACTCCGATTATCGATGGGCATGGAGAAGATGGTGGTGAGAAATTCATTAGCATTGATGATTCTGCTTCGAAGCTGATAGATTATATTGAAAAAGAAAAAAGTGGAAAAGTATTTGCTATTGGCGGATTATCGATTGGGGCACAAATACTTTGTGAAGTATTGTCACAAAGACCACACATTACAGATTACGCTATTATTGAAAGTGCATTGGTTGTTCCCATAAAAGGGATAACAGCCCTGACCGTGCCTACTTACCAGCTGTGCTATGGGTTACTAAAAAAACGTTGGTTTGCAAAAATGCAAGCACAAACACTTTGCGTGCCAGATGAATTATTTGAAACATACTATCGTGATAGCTTGAACATTACCAAACAATCTCTTATTAATATTACTTTAAGTAACGGAAATTATCTGCTTAAAAACGCCATTGCCAATACGACAGCAAAAGTCTTAATTATTGTTGGAGAAAAAGAAATTGGCGTGATGAAAAAATCTGCTAAACTTTTGCATACTACATTAAAGGAAAGCTCTTTATATATTGCTCCGAAATTGAAACATGGTGAATTGAGTTTAGTTTATCCGAATCAATATATTGAAAAATTGGAAACACTAATCTCAAATGGGCATGCGCATTATGCTTAGTAAATTAATTCTGCATTATGTTTATTAGTGTACATTAACGGGTTTAGATTATATATATTTTTGAAGGAGAATTGTAGTGAAAAAGATTAACTGGAAAATATTAAACTCCGCATTTTGGATAGAAGTTATTTTATCCTATGTTTTACCTTTTAGAGTGGTTGATAACTTCCAATATAATGTTGGTTTTCCTATACCATTTATTTTAGTTTATGATACAAAAATTAACGTAAATCCTCTCATGTCAATGTATCTCAATCCGTTAGGACTATTTCTCAACGGAATCATCATATATTTGATTATTTTAGTTGCTGTAAATGCATACTACAAATTCAAATGTTGCCGGACAAAATGAGCATACCTCATAGCAAATCCAATTTTTTATTATGTTTAATATTATTATTTATACATATACAAGTTGTACTAGTCAAATCGGCGAGAAGTATCATTAAATTAGGAGGGGAATTATGGAGTGGATTTTTAAAGCAATTGTAACTTTATTTATAGTTATATCAATTACTAAAATGTGGATGAAATTCGCTAAGTGTATAGGTGAAAAATTCAAAATTAGTACCTGTATTTTTAAATTATGGAAAAAGATTACGGGATAAGCGTTTAAATAAATTGAAACAATTAAAAAAGTTTTACCATTAGGAAATGAAAAAAGAAAGAAACAAGATTAAATGAATATTATTAGCATCTATTATGGGTATAATCCGTAGAAAATCAATGTCCCATTAATTTTATTTTATAAATAATTTCTTCTAATAATACAAAGGTCTAAAAACGTATTTTATCTGCACAAAAGCAACGAAAGTGAGCAAACCTTATGAATAAAATTTCTCGTATCTACATTGAAATCACGAATGTGTGTAATCTGTCTTGCAGTTTTTGCATTGGTAACGTTCGTGTACCACGGTTTATGAGTACTGACGAGTTTTCACATGTCATTCAGCAAGCAAAGCCCTATACAAATCATATTTATCTGCACGTATTGGGAGAGCCACTATTGCATCCACAATTGGAAGAAGTTTTAACAGTGGCCCATCGCTTCGGCATGAATGTAAATATTACCACAAACGGTACCCTGCTTGGGAAAACACAGAAAGTACTGCTGAATGCACCTGCCTTGCGAAAAGTAAGCGTATCATTGCACAGCATGGAGCCTGGTAGCCCATATTGTAAGGAGGAGTACCTACGAGATGTGGCATCGTTTGTTACAGTTGCAACGGAAAAAGGAATTTATTGTGAGCTGCGAATGTGGAATCTGGGTGCAAATGACATCGATAATGAAGCTGTTTTTACCCTTTTGTGCCGCTTTTTAGGATTGGACAATGGGGCACAAGAAGCGGCACGAAATAAAATCTGTGAAAGCGGAAACACCACACTGGCACCACGACTTTTCCTTGGAAAGGCTGCTCGTTTTACGTGGCCGAGCATGGATGAACCGCCTACGGAGCAGCCTATATTCTGTCATGGACTGCGTAGCCAGATGGCAGTATTGTGTGATGGCACAGTAGTACCTTGCTGTCTGGATAGCCGGGGTGATATTGCATTGGGAAATATTTTTCAAACACCCCTTGCTCAAATTCTGTCTGGTGAACGTGCGCAGGCACTTTATAAAGGTTTTTCGGTACGCCAACCCAGCGAGGAGCTTTGTCGGCGATGTGGGTATGCAAAACGCTTTTAAGGATACGTCACTAAGGCAGGATTTTGCCACAAAAAGCAGACTTACCAAGTGTTCACATGCGTAATGTGCAAATAGCGAATGCTTACATATTGATAAGTACTCAGTGGGCGATTGTCGGCATCAAACGTGTGTGCTGCAACGAGGATATTAGAGGGGGAGGGTGATCCTCCAACGGAGACAATCGTAGGCGAATGGCTAAATACCATTCCATCGAAAGAAAGCTGCACAATATCCCCCGGCTCTACCAGTGAAAGATTTACTTCTACCCCAACAGGGCCAATTCCCTGATTTTTCACAAGGAAATTATGCAGGAATTCAACACCAGTCCATGCTGGCGCACGGTTGTTCAAGCTGTAATAATACCAGCCGAAGGTCGGTTTAGGATTCATAACTTCTGAACCCGCATACAACACCTGTGAGGCAAAATTTGTGCAGTCTCCTCCTAGCCTATCAAAATTGTAGTATTTTGGATTACGCCCATATGCCCATCTGTGGGCATATGATACAGCGCTGTCCCGATTATATGATATTTTTCTCATGGGCTCCACCTCTTTGCTATTGTATGTAGGCGACAGTGGGAGTGTGAAACTGCTTTACAAGTGACACAACGGGATACAAGGTTTTGATATATTTAAAAATAGTTTTAGTTCAATAATTTTTTTGACAAAGTCTTTTAATGTTTTTTCAATAGAGAAATTAGAAAGAGTACCATCCATTTACAAAGGGGATTATCTTGCCGGCAATGACTATTTGAGGGCGTTATCTGAAAGTGCTTTCCATCGGCAACAGTATGAATCCGCTGCATTTACTTTGGCTAGCCATTTTGTTTCTCTTAATAGATATAACGATGGAAAAATTTTACTCATTAAATTAATTTGGAACATTTGTTGGAAATTGAACTCAACGCGAAACCTTAAGATTTTATTCAAAATCTTTATAAAATCATTTTGGATAAACAAGTGGATGTTGAAAGGGCATTCAATAATAATGACAAATGCAGATATATCATGTGAAGGTACATTGATAAGGATTTATGTTGTTCGATCAGTTATATTTTATTATTTGAAAATATAAATTTTGCAAAATGCTGGAAGAATTTGTATGGATGTGTATAATTGTAGTATGCCTAGAAAGTATAATGGAAAGAGATGAAAGTTTTCCAAGGAGGAAATTACATGGAACAATCCTATTTTGCATTAATAATAATCGTGGGATTATTAGCAATTAGCGAAATATCAACATTAAAGAAAAATATGAAAAAGCAAGAGGAACGCATAAATCAGTTGGCTAAATTAACAGGGCATGAATATTTATCTTCTAACTGGATTTCTGATGAGCTGTATGAAACGGTGCGTCTCCTTAAGCAGTCGGGGAAAAAAGTGGAAGCTGTCAAAAAAATTAGAGAACATACTCAAATGACATTAGTAGAAGCCAAACAATATGTTGATGATCTAAATTAGTACAAAAAATCACTAAAGAGTATATAAAATAAGAAATGAAGGGATACAACAGATGTCTTATATAGAGGAAAATGCTTACGAAGCAATGCAGAATATTTTTTCGACTATTTCTAATGAAGAAAAGTGTTTTTTTGAGGGATATTTTGCGGCGGACATGGTGAAGGTGAATAAAAAAGATTGTGTATATCCCTGTTTTTTTGGTTTTAATAGTACATCTATAACTATTGTTAAAATAAATTTAGAGTTGGAAAAAGAAAATGCTAATTTTATACCAACTTCTCGTATTAAAGATATTAGGATAAAAAAAATGTTTTTGTCCAAAAGCTTTCATCTGATAATTGAATGCGATGACAATTCTTCGTTTACTCTTGCAGTGCCATATACACTTAAATATATCTATATGCAGAGTGAAAATGTAGAAAAGTTTTTAAAACGATACCAAGATCATTGAGCATGAAGTAAATTCACTTTCCATTCAATTTTTTAAGGAGATAAGCCCAGAGGATTAGCTTTTGGCGTTGTGTACAAAAAAAATAAAATGGAATTTTGCTTTCAGGTATAATAATATTTAGAAATACGGAAAATAGGGGGTTCCCAATATAGAAAATTATTCCTATGATTAGCGATTTATGAGGAGAAATCATTATATGAAAAAAATTGTATTATTATCATAGTATTATTTAGCTTATTTTTTGTTGGATGTATATAAATAGGAATGAAAGTTTACCCACTGAAGAAGCTTTGGGTGAGGAAAATACAACGATGCATTTAGATAATGATGCGACAGCCCAGACAGAAGGTATAATTAAAGACGAAAGAGATGATGTTTTACAAGATCTATCGTCATTTATACCTGAGGGGTGGGAAATCATAAAAAAAAGTAATGGCGAATTAGCCATAGCAGAAGGAGATTTAAATAACGATGATATTATCAATAAAGCTTTTGTCACTGAACAAAATAATCAATCCGAATATGCTTCTCCAAGAAATTTAATAATAGTTTGGGGTAATAAAGATAATACTTATAAACAATCAATAAGGGTGGAAAAGGACTTCCAATATATTTGAGTTATAAACGGTTTTTATGAAAAAACGTTATACAATTTTTAGAAGGAATTAAAAAAATTAAACTAAGTAGGTGGATAAAATGTTGCTTATATTTTTAATAATTTGTATTAATATTGTTTATGTTTCAATTAATACACTAAGGACAATCCTGGTAATAAAAGGTCAGCGCCTATTGGCTTCCATATTGTCTGTATTTGAAGTTGGGGTATATTTATATGGACTTACTATTGTATTAAACAATCTTAATAGCCCCATTAAAATTATTGCTTACTGTATTGGTTATGGGTTGGGGGTTTATATTGGAAGTTTGATTGAACAACGTCTTGCCCTCGGATATGTACAGGTACAAATTATTGTTGATTCTGTTGCCAATGAGCTTCCGAATTTTTTGCGTAAAAAAGGATTTGGGGTAACCTCATGGACTGCAGAAGGGAGAAGTGGCTTACGCCTTGTCCTTCAGGTGCTGGCGAAGCGGAGCAATGAAAAAGAACTGATTAAGCTTGTAAATGAAATTGCCCCCAACGCTTTCGTTATTTCATACGAACCCAAACATTTTATTGGAGGATTTTGGACGAAGAACATTCGGAATTTTTAGACGTCCGTTTGCTTGTTTGCTATTGCCGGGTATCATGTTTATATACGGAAAGGGGAAAAGAAATGGCAAAATTTGAAAAGTGTGTACATGGGGATTTAAAAAAATTGTAGAGCAATTAGATGAAGACATTTTCAAGAGCGGAGTAAGTGTAAGTTTGGTTGATAAAAGTAATTACGCGGATGAAAATATCAAAATGGCCGTTAGAGTATATGATAAATATTTCATGAGAAATAGTAGTAGAGCGAGCTTAAATGTGACCATTATTGATAGTGGAAGGGAAATATTCATTTCTGCTATTGGTGCAGGAGGTGGCAATGGTGCCTTTTTTAATTTTAGCTGGGGTGCGGAAGGAGAATTAACGGAAGTTGTTGCGAATAGTATCAAAAAAATGGGTCTATAATTCCCTGCACCAAGGATTTGGAAGCTTACCTGAGAAACGGTTTACATAATCG
>NZ_DAOUQB010000065.1 GCF_030625865.1 Anaerotignum sp.
AACCAAGCAGACATCAGCAAACTTGAAAATGGCAATGCAAATCCCACTCTTTCCCTTTTACAAAGGCTTGCTGAAGGAATGGATATGCAGTTGAAACTTGAGTTTATTCCAAAACAAGAAATTGTCGTAAAATAATGAAAAACAATCCCGATACAAGGATGAATTTTTTTGTATCGGGATTGTTTTAGTTTTTTCTAGGTGGCTTTACATTGACATCAGGACCAATATCTCCTTCGATTTTGCCATGTATTTTCTCGAAGTCTGCAATGTTTTGACGCACAAGAACCAAGACGTGGCTGTTAACAGAACGTCCCTCGTAATCGGCAACATACGCTATTTTATCTAACATTTCTTGAGGAAAACGAATAGTTACATCTTTTACATTCATAAGAACACTTCTTTTAGTTATACTGTATGTTTATTCTATAACTAAAGTATAATATAATTAGATTTACGATTATACAGTATAACCATAAAATGAAAAAAGGAGTTGTTCATATGAGTAATCGTAGTGTTTACAGAAAAATAGCAAAGCAAAATGGTATAAGCATGAAAGAAGTTAAAATCGAAATGAAGGCAGCACTTGAATACGCTTTTACATCGAATGATGATAGTATTATAAAAGCCTATCAGGAGCAGGTTCCCCGCAGGGGAGAAGTCCCCACACCCGAAGAATTTATTAACGATATTTGATCTGCCATAATGTCCTCTTGTAACTGGCTCTTTATATAGTCTTTTATTACACCCTCATTTCGTCCTACTGTATCTACATAATATCCTCTACACCAAAAATGTCTGTTTCCATATTTATATTTTAAATTTGCATGTCTGTCGAATATCATCAGCGCACTTCTTCCTTTCAAAAAACCTACAAATTGTGCAACGCTTAAATTTGGTGGTATTTCCACCAACATATGGATATGGTCTGGACATGCCTGCGCTTCAATTATTTCTGCTGCTTTCTGTTCACATAGTTTTCTTAAAATCACCCCTATATCAGCTTTTATTTTTCCATATATCTCTAGCCTTCTGTACTTCGGTGCAAAAACAATATGATATTTACATCTCCATTTTGAATGTGATAAACTTTTTATGTCAGCCATGACAAAACCTCCTTTAATATACTAGCGGTTGGGGAACCACTTTAATGTTATCAAAGGAGGTTTATTACTGCTATAAGCATTTTACTCCACCAGCATAGCTGGTGGTTTATTGGAGCTAAAGCACCAAATTAAAAATGTGTTCGAACCATATAATTTGGACGTTTTATTTTAAAGACGCTAATGGTGTCACGGGTTAATGTCTTTTGAGCAGCTTTTACCTTTTTCAAATATGAATTGTCCATAGAAGAAATATCAACGGTCGGTTCATAAAGGTCATCTGATTATTTTCTTTTTTTAAGAAAAGATGAGAGAAACGAAAAAACAAAAGAAATCGTGCCAACTAGGTATATTATTTAAAACATATTGTTAATTTCACTTAAGGACATAATTCTATCAATCATTACCCTGTATTTTTCTTTAAATTCTCTAAGACTTGATGCTGAAAAATGGTAACAGCAATTTGCTTTTTTTAAAGATTCCATGCCCATACTGATTTTTTCTATAAGGTTTTCGTTTAAAACACCATAAAACTGCGGACCAATTGAATCATAAAAACTTTTTGTATTTTTTAAAAACAGTTTACTATTATTATTATAAATTGAAAACAAAGCATGCTTATTGGGATACGAAATAGTTTCATCTTCTATTATATAGAAGTTGATTTTTGGATTTAAATCACAGATCTCTATAACCCTTTCAATATGTGCCTTTCTTTCTTCAATACTCATTCTGTATATAATATCTGTGCAATAAAATTCACCATCTTCAAGATATTTAATTAAATCAGTTTTCATCATAAAAAAGTCCAAGGTCTCGTAGTTAAAAAGTTCTTCCCACAATCCTAAAAGTTTTCTTAACATTTTTTCCATTGAACCATCGTAGCCTTGCTCGTACGCTGCTTTCACCACACTATCAATTAAGTTTTGTGGAAGAAGATATTCAAAACCTTTGGCAAGAAAAATCTGATAATTGTTTAAAGCGTAAAAGTTACTTCTATATCCCCCCATAACCATTTCCTTTGAAGTCATAGGTAAAATAAGAAGATGATTCATCTTAAAAAGCGAGGATGTATTTGTGAAAATTGCATCCACTTTTTCAAGGTCTGTTATGACAGAAAGCATTTCAAAGTTCCCATTGGAATTAAGGGAAGCTAAAATTGCCATTTTATTCTTAATAACAATAAGGTTGCTCTCTTTAAAGGTTGAGTTGTCAAAAAAATCAAAAAAAACATTATGATATTTATTAATAAAATAATAAAGATTTAGCAAAGCCTTGTCATCCATTGTGTCAAGGCTTAATCCAACCTTTGCAAAAATCTGTGATGTTGGTCTAGGGCACACATTATTTGTATTATAGTTTAGGAATGAGACGAGACGTGAAACGTCCATTGTACATAACATTTCAATAGGTTCTGTGCTGTTCATTATTATTTCAAAAAAGGTTGAGTTAATGAAGTTTGAAATATCGCTTTGACCAATGAATACTTCTGTTTGGTTTTTTTGCTTATCAGAGGTTTTCTTGTCTTGGCTTTCAAGGGTAGCCTTAAAGGTGTTTTTAAGAAGTAGATTAATACAATTTTGAAGTTGAACAGGTGTAGTTTCAATTTCAAATTCTGAACAAAAGTCATCAAATAAATCCTGGTTCAAAATTTCCTCAGCAAATATTTTAGAAAGCTTTGAATTTATTGAAATATAAGTTTTTGTTGAGGGCAGCTTTGATTGATTGCACCACTTACTTATATAGGATACATCATAGCCCGTTATATTTGCAATTGAGTTTAGCTTACTATTTGTAAATCGAATGAAGTGTTTCAAAGTTGATCCATAATTTTCTATAATTTTTCATCTCCTTATTTCATAAGTCTTGACAGGCTTATGAATATATTTGACTTCAAACTATTCAACTTGAATAGTTTTGAATAAATTTGAATAAATTTGTCTTTATTTTAAGTCATTATAACATGTTATATGATTTTTACAAAGATATTATTTAGATTTAATTATTTCTTATTTTGATATCTAATAAATATTTAAATTTTTACCAACTCAATTACTAAAATACATAAATTTTTCGGCAAAATAATTGAACTACGGAAATTTGTGTTAAAAAATTCATAGCAAATTAAATATTAAGTTAATTGTTAAAAAATGGGAGGGGAAAAATGAGAAAAGTAAAAATAATATCAGCACAAGAGGCTGCTTCATTAGTGAAAGAAAATGATACAGTGGCGGTAAACGGATTTGTTGGAAGTGTAAATCCCGAATCACTTACAAAAGCTCTCGAAAAGAAGTTTTTAGAAACAGGTGCACCTAAAAATCTTACTTTGTTCTACGCAGCTGGACTTGGTAATCGCGATGGTAGCTGTGCAGACAGATTTGCACATGAAGGAATGACAAAAAGGGTAATAGCAGGTCATTATAACCTTGCTCCAAACATTGGACAACTTATCATGGACAATAAAATTGAAGGCTATAATTTCCCGCAAGGTGCTCTGGCACAGCTTTACAGAGCAATTGCAGGTGGAAAACCTGGCATCATTTCTCATGTTGGTTTAAACACTTATGTTGACCCAAGAATTTCTGGAGGTAAGCTTAACAGCAAAACAAAAGAAGACATGGTTAAGCTCATTGAAATTGAAGGCAATGAAACTCTTTTCTACAAGGCATTCCCGATCAATGTATGTTTTATTAGAGGAACATATGCTGACGAAACTGGCTGCGTAACTTTAGAAAAAGAAGTTACACCCGTTGATGCAACCTCAGCAGCTCAGGCAGCAAAAAACAGTGGAGGGCTTGTTATTGTTCAGGTTGAAAGAGTTGTGAAAGAAGGAACATTAGACCCGAAACTTGTTAAAATTCCTGGGATTTATGTTGACTATGTTGTTGTTTCAACACCTGAAGAGCATGAGCAATGCATTGGAAAATCATTTGACCCTACACTTTGTGGTGCAGCAAAAGCACCGGCAGGTGATGTGCAGGCAATTCCTCTTTCGGCGAAAAAAGTAATCGGAAGAAGAGCTGCTATGGAGCTTAGAGAGGGTACGGTTGTTAACCTTGGAATTGGTGTACCTGAGTATGTTTCAATGGTTGCCAACGAAGAAGGTATTGGCGATTATATGACGCTTACGGTTGAGGCAGGTCCCGTTGGGGGTATTCCTTTAGGTGGCTCACAATTCGGAAGTTCCATTAATGCTGACTGCTACCTCGATCAGAATTATCAGTTTGACTTCTATGATGGAGGCGGAATTGATCTTGCTTTTCTTGGTCTTGCACAGACGGACAGCGATGGAAACGTAAATGTAAGTAAGTTTGGTCCAAGAATTGCAGGTTGCGGAGGCTTTATCAATATTACACAGAATGCGAAAAAAGTATTCTTCTGCGGAACATTTACAGCAGGTGGTCTTAAAACGGCAGTGGAAGATGGCAAAATGATTATTACAAAAGAAGGTTCTGAGAAAAAGTTTGTAGATGCAGTTGAACATATCACTTTCAGCGGAACGTATGCAAACAAAACAAATCAACCTGTTATGTATATAACGGAAAGAGCAGTTTTTGAACTTAGAAATGATGGCTTACATCTTGTTGAAGTTGCTCCTGGCATTGATATTCAAACACAAATTATCGATCTTATGGGATTTGTTCCTAAAATGGAGGGCGAGATTAAGCTTATGGACGGAAGAATTTTCAAGGATGAACCAATGGGGCTTGGCAAATAATGACTTGTTATTTCAAATATTTTTATTTAAGGAGTGGTTTTAATGAAGTTAGTAGAACTTAAAGAAAGTATCAAAAACATTGTTGTTGCGATTGAAGGAGGGGTTGCTATTTTAACAATGAATAGGCCAAAGGCACTTAACGCCTTAAATGCTGAAACAATGGAGGAAATGATTAAAATTATGAACTGCATTGCTGATGATGATTCCATTAACGGTGTTATTATCACAGCTGAAGGCAAAGGTTTTATTGCAGGTGCAGATATTACACAATTTGTTCCACTTGATGCTATGGGCGGAAGAAAATGTTCAGAGCTTGGACAGATGTGCTGTAACTCAATTGAAAGACTTGAAAAGCCAGTTATTGCTGCTGTAAACGGGTATGCACTTGGTGGTGGCAACGAAGTTGCTATGGCTTGTGATATTAGAATTGCTAGTACAAAAGCAGTTTTCGGTCAGCCGGAAGTTAACCTTGGTATTATGCCATGCTTCGGTGGAACACAGCGATTAACAAGACTTGTAGGTTATGGAATTGCGAAAGAGCTCATTTATACAGCAAGACAGGTTAAGGCGGAAGAGGCACTTTCAATTGGTCTTGTTAATAAGGTAGTTGCTCCTGAAGAACTTCTTGACTCAGCTAGAGAAATGATGGCAACAATTTTTACTAAAGCACCGAAAGCAATTTCAATGTGTAAGGTTGCGATCAACAGAGGTAAGGAAATGGATATGGATAATGCACTTGACCTCGAAAGAGATGTAACCGGACTCCTCTTTTCAACCAGTGATAAAGTAGAAGGCGTTGCGGCTTTCCTTGAAAAAAGACCAGCAAATTTTGCAGGGAAATAATCAGCTTGCTTATCTATCCTTTTAATCACTAAAATGCTAAAATTGTGGGATTTTAGTTTATAAGATATAGGTATTCTCTTATCACAGCACATTGAACAAAATGGCTCTACGATGTGATGTATCAATGTGTATCGTATTTGAAAGGAGGGCTAGAAGCAAAGTGAAATATTTTGTCATTTATTCTTATTATAATTAATTAGGAGGGAAATTATGTTTGGATTATTAGGTATTATATTATCTTTATGCCTTTTGATTTACCTAGCATATAGAGGTTGGTCAGTTATTCTTTTGGCACCAGTTTTAGCTTTAGTTGCTACATCCTTTGCACTTTTTGACGGTGGTGAAGTTCATCTTTTAGCTACATATACAGAAACATTTATGACCAATGCGGCTAATTATGTTAAGAATTACTATCCGGTATTCTTATTAGGTGCTTTATTCGGTAAGGTAATGGACGACACAGGTACAGCTAATTCAATAGCTATGTTTATTGCTAAAAAAGTAGGTAAAGGCAAAGAAATCTGGGCAATTGTAATTGCTGGTGGTCTTATTACTTATGGCGGTGTTTCTATGTTCGTTGCAGCATTTGCTCTTTATCCAATCGCTGCGGCTTTATTTAGAGAAGCAAATATTCCAAAGAGATTGTTGCCAGGTGCGATTGCTATGGGTACGTTTACCTTCTCTATGACAGGACTTCCCGGCTCACCACAGATTCAGAATGCTATTCCTATGAAATATTTAGGAACTGACCTTTTTGCAGCACCTGTTTTAGGTATTGTAGCATCACTGATTATGTTTTTCGGTGGTACTATGTGGATTGTTACAAGAGCTGCAAAAGCAAGAAAAGCTGGCGAAGGATATGGTGTTCATCCTAACGAAAATTTAAACATTGTAGATGTAAGTGAAGCACCTTCTTTTGGTATGGCAATGATTCCAATTTTAATTGTGCTCGTTGGAAACTTTATTTTATCAAAGGTTGTTTTCCCCAATATGGAATTTGTGTATTTGCAAGAACAGTATAACACAACTACGGCTGCTGTACTTGGAAACTGGAGCTTAATTGTATCTTTAATTGTAGCAATTATTGTTGGAATCTCATTAAACGTAAAGAGATTTAAAAATGGTATTATGGCTACGCTTAAAGAAGGTGTTCAAGGTTCCTTCCTTGCAATCATGAACACAGCATCTGAGGTTGGTTACGGTAATGTTATCAAGACTCTTGCGGCTTTTGGTATCGTAGGTGGCGCATTAATGGGAATTTCTTCAAATCCGTTGATTACAACTGCAATCTCAAGTTCTGCTCTTGCTGGTATCACAGGTTCTGCCTCTGGTGGTGTAAGTATTGCGCTTGAAGCATTTGGACGTACTTTTATGGATCAGGCTGTTGCAAAGGGTATTGATATACAGGTACTCCATAGGGTTGCTGCTGTTGCTTGTGGTGGCTTAGACAGTTTGCCACATAATGGCGCTGTTATTACACTTCTTGGTATTACAGGTATGACGCATAAAGAAAGCTATATTCACATTGGTATGGTTACTGTAGTTATTCCTTTATTTGCAACGATTGCAGTAATTACATTAGGAACACTTGGTGTTGTTTAATTGATTTTTTGCAGCAAAAAAACAAAGGTAAAGCTTTGGGGTTGAAATTTGCTACCGTTTGAAATGCAGTTGTAAGTTCAAAAAACTAGCTGTATGTTTAATTAAAAAAATAGATGCAAGAAATGATTCATTCAAATTAAAAAATATTGAAAATATATATCTGACGGATTATTGGAAGAATTTTGGGGATTATCCAAGGAGAACGTTGATGGCAAAAATTTTTATTTCAAACGGTAGTAAGGGCACCTTTTTTATAAAGGTGCCTTGATTGTGGAAAAGAAAACCACGCGTTAGACGCGTGGTTCAAAAAAGCCTACGGCGATGAGGCGAAAAAGGAACTCCCTTCGTTATAATAAAATTTGTAGTCCGCCAACTGCAAAGAATAAAATAACGAAGGGAGTTTTAATATGGGTCTTAACG
>NZ_DAOUQB010000016.1 GCF_030625865.1 Anaerotignum sp.
TGAAGAAACTGGAAATCAGATTATTATAAAAATAAAGAAAGATTGTGGGCTTCGACGTGTCCGTGTGGAAAATCCGGGGGACGGCACAGGGATTAAGTTGGTGCAAATATTATGATCAAAAGGAGGATTATGTATGCCAAAGGATAAAAGCATCATTGAGGTTCACGATGATTATGCCCTTGAACCAGTACCTGAGCGCGCACGTAGAGGCCTAGTATCAATGTCTGTGGTTATGCTGGGGTTTACTTTTTTTGCTGCAAGCATGTGGACAGGGGGTGCACTGGGCATAGGGTTTGATTTTTTCCCGGATCTGTTGATTGTTGTATTGTTTGGAAATTTAATTTTAGGCGTTTACGGTGCATTTTTGGGGTATGCTGCAGCTAAAACAAATCTCTCAACTCATATTTTAGCCCGTTATGCATTTGGTGTGAATGGATCTAAGCTGCCATCCTTTATGCTGGCATTCACACAAATTGGTTGGTTTGGAGTAGGTGTTGCAATGTTTGCATATCCAATAAACAAGCTGACAGGCATTGGCCTATGGCCATTAATTATTATTGGTGGTGTTCTAATGACTGCCACGGTTGTCATTGGATTTAGAGCCATTGAATGGATTAGTAAAATTGCGGTTCCGGCAATTATCATATTAGGTGTAATGTCTGTTTACAAAGCAATGGGAACCATGGGCGGGGTGTCTAGGCTAATGGTATCGACAACCAAGGAACCAATGACTATGGCCGTAGGTGCCGCACTGGCCGTGGGGTCCTTCATTAGTGGGGCAACATTAACCCCGGATTTTGTACGATTTTCTAAAACGAAAGCAATTGGAGTTCAAGCAACAGTCATTGGTTTTACCTTTGGAAATAGCTTAATGTTTTTCTTTGGCGCAATTGGAGCAATTGCCACTGGAATGTCAGATATAACAGAGGTATTAGCGGCTCAGGGGTTACTTGGTGCAGGAATTGCATTATTGGCTTTAAATATTTGGACCACAAATGATAATGCACTATATGCTGCAGGCTTAGGCTTGGCAAATATCACAGGTCTTCAAAGGAAGCATCTCACCATGGCTGCAGGCTTAGTAGGAACGATTTTTGCAGTGTTTTTGTACAATAATTTTGTGGGATGGTTAACTTTTTTAAGTATTTCGTTACCTCCGATTGGCGGCATAATCATATCGGATTTCTTTTTAAGAAGTAGAAGACAATATTTGTCTCCGGAAAATCATTCCTTTGTCAGCGTTAATTGGGCTGCAATCATTGCGTGGGGGATTTCTATTGGTGTATCTTTGATGTCCCCTAAAACAGGCATGTTATCTATATCACCTTTAAATGCAATTCTATCAGCAATTCTTTTTTATTATATATTTGATATGCTTTTGAGTCATAAGCATAAGCAAAATATTTCTGTAGAATCCAGTAATCAAGAATAGGGGTGAACTATATGGAACTATTGATACAAAACGCTAAGCTTCGAGATAGAAACGAACTGGTAGATATAGCAATTGAGAAAGGGAAAATTCAAATAGTTGGAACTGAAATTTATGGAAATGCATTAGAAACCATTGATGCAAAAGGCAATTTGGTATTGCCTCCTTTTGTAGATCCACATCTGCACCTTGATGCAGTCCTAAGTGTGGGTGATCCTCGCTATAACCAATCAGGCACTTTATTGGAAGGAATTCAAATATGGGGGGAAAGGAAACCACATTTAACCAAAGAATGTTTAAAAGCCAATGCAATAGAGGCGATCAAATGGGAGGTCGCTAACGGAACTTTAAAAATAAGAACACACGCGGATACAACTGATCCTACTTTAATGACCGTAGAGGCATTGCTAGAAGTGAAAGAAGAAATGAAGGATTTAGTTGATCTACAAATCGTTGCATTTCCTCAAGATGGTATTTTTACAACACCTGAGGGTAAAAATTTAATGGTACGTGCAATGGAAATGGGAGCAGATGTTGTTGGAGGCATTCCCCATAATGAATTTACCCGAGAAGACGGTGTGAAGGATGTTGAAACAGCATTTGAATTAGCTGAGAAATTTAACGCGCTGATTGACATACATGTAGATGAAACAGGTGATGATCAATCACGCTTTGTTGAAGTGATGGTAAAGGAAACCATTCTAAGAGGATGGCAGGGATTAGTAACAGCAAGTCATACAACTGCAATGCATAATTACAATAATGATTATGCATTTAAATTGATTGGGTTAATAAAAAGAGCTGAATTGAATATAATAACAAATCCATTTGACAATTCAGTGCTTCAAAACCGAACCGATGGTTATCCGAGAAGACGTGGTCACACGCGTGTAGATGAGCTCTTAGCAAGAGGTGTCAATGTCAGTATTGGTCATGATTCAATTATGGATCCGTGGTATCCAATGGGAAAAGGGAGTATGCTGCAAGCTGCGAATTTATTAATGCATACAGCACATTTGAGTGGTTATGATCAGATTGGAAGTTTATTGGATATGATTACAGTTAATTCAGCAAGAACCATGAATTTAAGTGATCAGTATGGCATTGAAGTTGGGAAGCCTGCTGATTTAATCATACTTGATGCTGATAATGAAATGGATGCCATTCGATTATTGAGTGAATGCCTGTATGTAATTAGAAGAGGAAAAATTGTCAGTCAAACACAGCCAGCCATCCATCATTTGAAATTTAAAGATCAAACACAGAGAATTAACTTTAAAAGGTAGTTGGAATGAAAAAAACTAGGTGTTGATTTGACATAAAGCCATAGGTTAAACGCCGAGGGGGATAAGTTTTACTTGGTATCTTTTTTCCTCAACGCACGTTGAAAACGATAATACTGAAGACGAAATGTGGTTCGGAGGGCAAAAAGTAGACTTCAACCACAATATGTTGCGGTTTTGGAGCGGTTTTGAGGCTTCAAATGAGTGAAGGCGTCTATTTTTTGAGTCTTTAAAAATAGGGTTAAATTATAGAATGATAGGATATTTATGAGTGAAAGAACACTAGAAAATAATAAATCAGAACTTTACAATTTAGAGCAGCTAGGAAATATAAAAAATAATCCAATGTAAAATCTATTATTTTATCAGTGCTAAAAGAACAGCCTCCAGCAGGACAAACGGCAAGGGGTGTAGATGGAGGAAGTATTCCACCAAGTGGCAGTGTTTCTATAAAAGAAGGTACAAATGAGGCATATACAATGTCATTATAATCTGGGGCCTTGATATGATGCTGTAGATTAGATGTAAGTACTTTTGGGATCAGGAGAGCAAAGCGATAGGGGACGAAGATATTGATGAAATAAATAGATTTTGAAAAAACTCAGAAGGTTATGAGACTATATCTTGTAAAAACACGCACAAAGGAATAAAATATAATAGCATGAAGGTATTTAAGTATTTAGTCACTATTGGAGGTAAAATAGTATTATGTATCGAAGCTTAAAAAAAACAATCACGTATGTGATACTTATATATTTCTTAATAGGAACAATATTTTTATCTATTTCATTATTCTTTCGTGTGAAAGCAGATGAGATAAAACAAGCAGAAATTGTTAGTAGTGAAGAGTTATTAATGGATGTAGAAAAGACAATTGTATCGAATAAAGTAAATCGTTTAACTACAGATGTACTATATGTAGCGGATACTTTAAGGCTAGGAGATATAAGTTCGGGAAATTATTCAGGTATAGAAAAATTACTGCTGGCTTTTTCTGACAGAAAAAAGATTTATGATCAGATTCGGTATATTGATTTAGATGGTAATGAGGTGATTCGAATAAACTATTCGGAAAAAGGTTCATATGCCACAAGCGATCAGGATTTGCAAAACAAGAAAGAACGATATTATTTTACTGATACGATAAATTTAAAGAAAAACCAAATATTCATATCAAAATTGGATTTAAATATTGAGCATGATGAAATAGAACAGCCAATAAAACCTATGATCCGATTATCAACACCATTTTATGGAAGTGATGGGGAACTACATGGGATTGTTGTTTTAAATTACTATGCAAATGATATGCTGCAACAAGTGAAGAAAATAGCATCCACCAGTAGAGGATATGTCTTTTTGCTTAATTCTAACTCTTATTGGCTTTATAATGGAGAAAACAGTAGTAAAGAATGGGCTTTTATGTATGATGACAAATTGAAGGAGAATTTTAGCAATGAATATCCTAAAGAATGGAATGCTATAACTAAAGTGAATGAGGGTTCGCTAATTACATCAAATGGTCTTTTTTCATTTTCAAATATACTGACGAGCAATGAATTTTGGATGGACAATATGAATAATTCTGTTGTTCTTGATGAAGGAGATTGGTATATTGTTTCCCTGATAGGATCATCTAACCCCAACGGCATTCTGATATTCGAAAATATACCCCAAAAAATAGTTGCTATTTTAAAAACAGATATTTGGGTATTCCTTATTTTACTTGGTATCTCATTTATATTAGCAGTACTTGTAACGCTTAATAAAAATAAAAAAGACAGAATTAAGTATTTTTCTGAGTATGATACTATGACAGGAGTTTACAATAGGCGTGCTGGGTTTGAAAAATTAAGCAGAATATATAAAGATGCAACAAAGGATAGCGGAAAAATAAGTATTTGCTTTATTGACATTAACGGACTAAAAGATGTAAATGATTATTTAGGGCATGAAGCTGGGGATGAATTGATTTTAAGCATAGTAAATGGCATTAAGGGCGAAATACGTGATAAAGATTTTGTTTGCCGCCTTGGTGGAGATGAATTTTTGATTGTATTTAATCATTTGGATGAATCCGGAGCAGAGGAGATATGGTTAAGAATTAATGAAGGGTATATGGAAATCAATGAAACTGGAGGAAGAAAATATATTATTAGTGCAAGCCACGGTATAGAAGAGTTTAAGTTTCGTTCAGATGAGTATATTGATACGATTATCAATCATGCAGATGAAAAAATGTATCAAGAAAAAAGAATTATCAAAAAAGACTTAAAGGTCGTTAGATAATAACAAAAGACTATTTTGCTTTATTTCCATATAACATGTGTTTACTATTTGTTTCCGTCAGATGATGAAGCTTGGTACAAATAAGAATCAAGGAGGTTGTCTATCTGAAAAAGTTCCGATTGTCTAGATAGTTTCTTGCAGCCATTTCATTTTTTGAGCATGGATAGCTGGCATGAACAGAAGATAAGTTAATAGGGCGAAAAGAGTTGTACCTTTAATGCATTTTTCTATAGGGTAATTAAATTAAAAAAACTATAGCTTAAGGAAGTGTGTTTTAGGACTTGTAGGAAATACATATGAGTACAATATAAATAGAAAATGGTGTTTATTGGGTAGGGGGTACCAATGAAAATGTAGGGCTTAATTGTAATCCTTATTTGATTATCAACGAAAATAAGTTCAAATTAAGATTAAAGGAAGAAGAGAATTAATCTTTATACCGATGCCTTATTTAAATTCCCACGGAGTTTTTGTAACATATGATTTGCAAAATAAAATATTAATTAGCAGTGATTTGTTTGGTGCATTTTCTTATCATTGCAAGTTGTTTGCGGATGATTCCTATATTAAATTTAGCGTGAAAGCCATGGCGCTGTTAGATGAAGCCAATACCTTCAAATATGGAAATCCTGAAATCACTAATGTTGGTGTAAGAAATAACGCTGGTATACTAATATCAGGGCATGACCTTACAGATTTAGAGCAATTACTGTAGGAAAGAAATTGAAATAAGAAAAACTACACTACCCTAAGAAAATTTTCTTAGAATGCAATAAAGAAAAATAAATTTTGCGTAAATACGAAAAATCTAGGTGATACTTATAATACATCCAAGATGGTTAACAAGGTGTATTCCAGCAGATAAGAAGATTTAAGAAATTGTACTTCATATATACGAAATCAAAAATACTTTGGTTTAGCTTGTCAGACGAATTGAAAGTATTAATTCATCAAACTATACCAAACTATATATGTAAGATTAAGGAAAGTAAGTATATTAATAAATTTATTGTTTTATTTGTCACATAAAAGATTATTTGTAACTAATGAAAATGGAAAGGAGAAGTGTGTATGTATTGTTTAAAGAAAATAACGGATGATTTAACTTGGGTTGGAGGAAATGACCGTCGTTTAGCAATGTTTGAGGGCGTGTATTCTGTACCGGATGGCGTTTCTTATAATTCTTATTTGATGATGGATGAAAAAACAGTTCTCTTTGATACAGTAGATCGGGCAGTAAGTAAAGTTTTTTTTGAAAACTTGGCAGAAGCGTTAGGGGAAAGAACGTTGGATTATCTGGTGGTTCATCACATGGAACCTGATCATTCTTTTACATTGGAAGAAGTGGTTGAGCGTTATCCTAATATTAAGATTATTTGTAACGCAAAGATTGTGACAATGATAAAGCAATTTTTTGACTTTGATATTGACTCTCGTGCCATTGTGATGAAAGAAGGGGATGTATTCTCAACCGGGAAGCATCAGCTGACATTTTATATGGCTCCCATGGTGCATTGGCCTGAGGTAATGATTACCTATGATACTACCGATGGTATTTTATTTTCTGCAGATGCCTTTGGTTGCTTTGGCGCATTAAACGGAGCTATTTTTGCCGATGAAGTGGATTTTGAGCATAACTATATGAAGGAAGCAAGGCGGTACTATGGCAATATTATTGGAAAATATGGTCCACAGGTTCAAGCAATGCTAAAAAAAATAGATCATTTAGAGATTCGGTTGTTATGCCCATTACATGGGTTTGTTTGGAGAACAGATATTGAAAAATATGTACAAAGGTATGAAAAATGGAGCAGCTATACGCCGGAAGAAGATGGTGTAGTCATTGCATATGCATCTATTTACGGCAATACAGAAAATGCAGCAGAAATTCTTGCTTCTCGCTTGTGGGACAGAGGAATCAAAGCGGTGATGTTTGATGTATCCGTTACCCCTGCTTCGGACATTATAACAGCAGCATTTCGTTACAGTCATTTAGTATTTGCGTCGACGACGTATAATAATGGGATTTTCGTTAGTATGGAAGCATTGGTATTTGATATTGTAGCCCATAATCTGCAAAACCGTACGGTAGCGGTGATAGAGAATGGTTCATGGGCACCTAACAGCGGTAAGCTGATTCGAGCTGAGTTGGAAAAATGCAAGAATATGAATATTTTAGAAAATAAGATAATCATTAAATCCTCGATTAGAGAAGGCCAATTAATAGAGATTGAGGCTATGGTGGATGCAATAGAGAAAACAATTGAAAAAAAATAAATTGAATTTTTATTTTATGTCAGGTCATTTTTAAATGCAAAAATAAAAGCCAAAAATGCAAAATTTGAAGAGAAGAAAGCTAATTTAGATTATATAATTTTGTGGGGTAGGGTATATTAAAGGGGAATTATCCGCAGTGGCAGATCGCTACATTGAGAATGCTGGCTTTGTTGGACAAGCGTTGATTTTTAAGGCTACAGAAATCGGCGTGGATTCTTGCTGAGTTACATTTACTGATAGCAGGGGGGTAAAAGAAAAGCTGAATGTGCTTTCAGACAAAGAAGTTGTTGGAATCATCACGTTGGGCTTTGAAGAGGATAAAGGAAAAACTACGAAGGCTTCTTTAAATCCTGTTTACAGATTTGGTTTGGATGAGATTGTTTACTTGAATGAATGGGGTAAAGATGCAGAGAATACCACTTTGGAAGAAAGAGGTATTCTGGATGCATTTGCATATACAAGATTGGCACCATCTGCATGGAATAAACAGCCTTGACGATTTTTAATTCATGGAGGTAATATGATTTTAGCAGTGAAAAAAGGCGAAGGAATTTATTCTTATGAAGAAAAAATTGCAGCAGGTATTATTATGCTGTTTTTACAAGCAATTATTGACAACACGCTGTTTAGCTAAAATTGGCATTAGGAATTGCCTACAGACTCTGTTGTAATTCCTAATACTTTTGAAGTAATTGGTTATTGTAATTTATAATTTTCTTTAATGATACCAATCATTTACAGGTATCTTAAAGAAGGTTTAAATTTTATAATAAATCAATCCCCAAAAGGGCTTGGTGAAATTTTATTATTAATAAGGAGATGATTTCAGATGAAAAAGTATGAATGCACAGTTTGTGGTTACATTTATGATCCTGAAGTTGGCGATCCGGATAACGGCGTAGCTCCAGGCACACCTTTTGAAAAACTGCCTGATGATTGGAAGTGTCCATTATGTGGCGTTGGAAAAGAGGATTTTAAGGTAAAAGAGTAATTTTTGTTTACATTATAAAAAAAAGTATTGTATAGCTCAAGGTGTATTTTTCGATATGAGAAATAGCTTGGGCTATTTTTTTGGAGATAAACAATTTGTTTGAGCTGGGGATGGGGACAATTTCTTGGACAGATTAGGCAGCTAACAAGGCTTCGTTGGTACTCCAATGGACTCATATTTCCAAGTGATATTTTAATTCTGGTTTCATTGTACCATGTAAGGTATCTTTACCCTGTATCAAATAAGATATTCGGGTCTTGATGTTCAATAAAAAGGGATGAATCATTTTCAGTCAGAATCCCTCTTTTTTGAACCTTATCATCAGCTAAACTGTAAACTGGATGTTTATCAACTCCTTGGTTTTGATTGAACATAAGTCTATGTTTAAAATTATATATGATTCCTGCCATGGTGACGGCAATTTCTATGGTGGAACTTCCCGTTACAGTTTTGTTGGCATATCACATTAGAGGATCCACAGTCAGGGCAGGTATATTCTCCGTTTTTGATTGCCATAAGGTTTTCATAGCTTTCCATCCATTCCCTTCCACAGTCCAAGCACTTCACAGCGCAGATATGATAAGTATAGTTACCTCCATCGATATGAATCACTTTACCATTCACAAGGCTATCTGCAACTTTTTCTCTTGCAGATAGCAGAATGCGTTGA
Source organism: Anaerotignum sp. (assembly GCF_030625865.1). Classification (GTDB taxonomy): domain Bacteria; phylum Bacillota; class Clostridia; order Lachnospirales; family Anaerotignaceae; genus Chakrabartyella. The sequence continues at coordinate 8,940 of NZ_DAOUQB010000016.1, forward strand.
AACGTTGCTCGTGAAACCTGCATTTTTTCCGCACATTCTTCCTGCTCAAGGCCTTTCAAATCTTTCAAGCGTAGTGCCTCCAATTCTTCGACTAACAGAATATTTCCAGGCACTTCAGGGATACCCTGTTCAGAAGGTACAAAGAAGGGTACAGCTGGTGTATTTTCGATAATTCGCCATTTCGTTGGTCTTGCCAAAATATTCAACTCCGTTTCAATTAAATTTCCTTGAAAACATATTCATTTAGCGCAACACCAAGTTTTTTGCAATGACTGGGTATTTTGCTTTCAGAAGAAAAAATTTATTTCTATTACAAATGGGTATACTCTAAGATTTTAATATTTTCCCCTAATTTTGTGGAAATTGCTTTTTTCATCGCTTCTGCATGGGGACATACAAAGCCAATGGGCGCACCTTTAGTTATGCAGGAAGCCAACGCTATGGTATCCGCACCTCTTTTTATCATTTCCGCTGCTCTTGTTGCCGCTTTTTTCCCCGGACAGCCTCCGCAGGAATTAAAGCCTATTAATTCAATTTCTTCTTCAATTCCTGCAAAAGCACCTTTCTTTTCTTTCATCACTTTAAAGTCTGATGTGCCGGGACACATATCTTCCGTTTGCATACACCGAATAATTCCAACTTTCACATCGTTTCACCCTTCCATAGCTAAAAATTTACTACTATTATAGTTTGATTATTAGCATATGTCAATTATGAAGGGCATCCAATTATTCTTTATAGGCATTATTAAGATTTCTTTTATAAAATTTCTTCCCCTCATAGATATATTCCGCAATTTTGTTTTGTTCTAACAGCTCATTTAAAATTGAAATATCTGCTTTTTTCACTTGAAAATAATGCTGTATAATTTCTTCTCTTATGGGGTGTACTGAAGTGATATTTAATAAGTCTTGTGCAATATTGTCCGTAAAGAAAAAACCCTGTTCGGTATCATCCTCGGTAATACATTCAACATTAACGCCGGAAATACTGTTAATTATACCTGCTGCTTCAATCAATCTTTCGCTGGTTGCTCTATAAATGTTATTTTCTGCAGGTGGTCTTGTGGGTACCAGTATATAAGATTTCTCCGGCTTAATTTTTGCGATTTGCTTTGCGATGCTTTCAAAGTGCTCCGTTCTATCATTCAATCCTGAAACAAGCATAGTTTCAGTAACAAGAGTTCCTTGATAAGATTTTGAGAAGGCAACAATACTATCTAAAATGCTTTCAAGTCTCAACCTTCCATGGGGCCTGTCAATTTGGCGCCAGATTTCCTCATTCACTGCATCCAATTTTACGGAAACCCAATCCGCCTTAGATAAGTCTGCTTTAACCTCATCCATCCATAAAAGAGAGGCGTTGGTAATAACTGCTGTTTTGATATTTAGCTTTTTTAGCATATCAAGGGTAATACCTAAATTTTTATCAAGGGTAGGTTCTCCATCTGGCACAAAAGAGATATAGTCTAGATGCTTTCCATTTTCTTTAAGCTGAGTTATTTTAAGTTTTACCTCTGAAAATATTTTTTCAGGCTCATAAAAAGCTTTCCTTTGGATTGTCATATTTTTTGTGATACCAATTTGACAATAAGCGCAGGAATAAGAACAGAACTTGGGTGGAATATTATTGACCCCAAGGCTTTGTCCCAACCTTCTTGAGGGAACAGGTCCATATATTATCATATTCTCATCTCCTTTTAAAATGATAATACGGGGGTTAAGGAGTCCTAGTATTTCGAACATTATTTTTTACAATAGTATTACCTTTAATTATTGAATAAATGATGAATTGCGAAGAAGGCAGGCAAACAAGCCTGCCTTTCATCGTATAAAATGTTACCGATCAATATTTTTTTCAAAGCTTGCAAGCCGCTTATTTACTTCGTTAAGCTGGCTTTCCAATAAATTTGCCTGTTTTTTTAAAAGTTCTTTTTCTCCAACACCCCATGCTAATGCTTCAAATTCATTTTGATTTCCAAAGCGTGCCCATCTCGGCAAACCTGTTGCATAAAGCATCCGTCTGTAGCCTCTGCCTTTTCCAAAGCCATAGCTACAGCCAAAGTTTCCTAAATTTTCATTCGTTGCAGAGCCTGTGCAAAAGCCTGCACCTCTTCCTGTTTTTGCGCCCATTCCCATAGGGCCTGTTCCATCTCTTCTTGGCATAATAATTCCACCTTTCTTGATTATTTTATTTTTTTCTACGGTTGAACAAACAATAAGTCAAGTAAGCACATCCTGGCAATAACGTTGCAAGACAAAACTTATGCCGATAGCCTCGTCTTTGCCTAAATCCCATGCCGTAACCCATTCTTGTTCTTGTGAAGAAGGGAGATTGAACGCCTTGGCAAACGCCCATCCCTCGACCCGTCAGTGGTCCTTTTCCCAAAGGACCTGTTTGATCTTTATTTGGCATAGAAAACCCTCCTTAGAATTTTTAATACCGTGTATCATTCTATCTGATTTTAACAGCCTTTGCTTCCTGGAATACAAAAGTTAGGTTGATTTGCCAGAAGTGTTCCGCTCTTGAAGGCATCAAGAACCTGAATTACATCTCCGCTAACACTGGTAATTACTTGTATTCCATAAGTGTGAAAGAAAGCGGCTGCCGTTGTTCCAATGCCACCGCAGAGTATTCTTTGAATATTTTTAGAGTGTAGTAGCTCAGGAACATAACCCGGTGAATGCTTGGATATGAGGAGTGTTTCTGATTGAATTAGTTTTCCACCCTTAATATCTGCGATTAAAAATTCTGGGCATTTTCCGAAATGTGGTGCAACTGTTTTACCTTCAACTGCTATGGCTATTTTCAATATGGATTCCTCCTTTTTACAAAATCTTTAATTTAAGCAATTTTCGAATATCTGGCTATTGCCTATAAGTTTTAAATATTCTAACGTATAGGCTTTAAGCTTGCGTTTTATTCCATGATGTCATTGAAGTTTTGTTATTGGCATATGCACATTACTATCATAATCCTATTGTTGACATATGTCAATAATTTATTCGGAATTTTTTTTATTTATTTATAATAGTTAAATTTCTCTTTTAAAATAGAGGGGGAGAGTTATATATGGGAAAAAAATTGAGCTGCCTTGTATACGGTAAAGTAATTTATATCGACGGAGATAATTACACGTGAAATATAGACCATGAAAAAAATAAATATGAGTAATATTTAAAAATTTATCTTGCTATGTAATTCAAGAATTAATACCAACGGAATAAGCGTATGATAAATGCCGATTGTAAGCAATTGCAAACGAGAACTATTGCCTCTCTTTTTTATGCAAAGTTCACCTTAAGTGTAAGCATTTTTGTTGACATATGCTCATAACGGTTATATAATATTTGTTATGAGTATTAGACCATTATAATGAATGAATTCAAGGAGCTTTGATTATAAAATGAAAATTACAGTTTTAACCGATGATAAAGTAAAAAATAGAAGATTGCTTGCTGAGCATGGGTTATCTTTGTTTATAGAATACAAAGATTGCAATATTTTGTTTGACACTGGGCAAAGCGATGTTTATATCCAAAACGCAAATGCGTTACAGTTTGATTTAAATAAAACCGATTTTATTGTACTGAGTCACGGTCATTATGACCACTGCGGAGGCATATATTGTTTTCCCGGTTTAAAAAATATTCCGAAAATATATCTGCAAAAATCTGCTGTGAAGCAAAAATATGCGATAAATTCGGACGGAAAAACTTATCGAGAAATTGGAATACCATGGTGTGCTGATGATTATGATATTACGTTTATAAATGGCAACAAGAAAATAAGTGATGATATCGCCCTTTTAGGAAACATACCAAGCACAGTAGAATTTGAAGAAATTTCGAAAGGCTTGTTTATCAAGAACGGCAATGAAATATCTGCAGATATGATGACAGATGAACAGGTGCTTGTTTTTGATACAGAGAAAGGCCTTATTGTTTTTCTTGGATGTAGCCATCCGGGTATTATAAATTGTCTGCATTATACGCTAAAGCAATTTCCTGGCAAAAAGATAGATACTGTAGTCGCCGGGATGCATTTAGATAATGTTAATCCTTTAAGGTTGCAATTAACCATACAGCAGTTAACTAATTTAGGAATACGGAAAGTATATCCCCTGCATTGCACAGGTATATGCGCTATCTCTGAAATGAAAAAAATATTAGGTGAAAAATGCGGTATTCTTTACGCAGGCGATTCTGTAGAGATATAATTTCTACACAAAAGAAGAGGAGTTCAAAAAATTGGACTCCTTTTTTGTTTCCCAAAAAGCAAATGACCCCATGTCAAAAGTTATTCAAAACAAGCTTGAAAATAGATTGATTACAAAGTATGAATTTCACAAAATCACGGCGCTAAATAGAAAAACATACTTTCTTGGTTTAGCTGAACTAATGGCATAAAACCTTCATCAAATGGCACTTCATAGGTAATATATGACCGACAAAAAGAGGGAGAGAGGATGAAAAGGATAACAAAACTTCATGAGAATAAGGGACCTACACAAGCAAAAAACTATGTGTTGCCGCCTACTGCCTTGTAAGGTGCAATGGATCAAACTCACAATTTTATCAATGCATCCAACTCATCTGGATGATTACGCCAATTTGGGGTGGCATAAATAAAAGTATTGGGATTAGATGGTTTCAGCATTAGATACTCAATATAATTTTTTACAACAAGAAATTTGATTTTAGATAGGAAATTAATCAATATCATTACAACTATTCTGAAATAGAGATTGCTAATAAAAATAATATTCCTTAGCAATCAATAAGGCTATTTTAGGTCAACATAAACGACCTATGGTGTGACAAATAGGTTGGAGTTATTTGTAGCTACTGTTGATTGACATAGAAAAAAAACAGTTATATAATAATTGAATGAATTCAATCAAATAACTTGTAGACAGGGGTGTTAAAATGAGTTTTATTCAATTTGAAAATGTAGAGCGGAGATATATTATTGGTGACAATGTAATCAAGGCGGTGAATGATATTAGTTTTTCCATTGAAGAAGGGACATTCAATGTTGTACTTGGTCAAAGTGGAGCTGGAAAAACGACTGTGCTTAATATGCTAGGAGGGATGGATTTGCCTACAAAGGGTACAATTTTTGTGGGTGATGAAGTTGTTTCCAAATTAGATGAGAAAGGCCTGACTACATATCGCAGGGACAAAATTGGATTTGTGTTTCAGTTTTACAATTTGGTTCCAAACCTAACAGCATTAGAAAATGTGCAGCTAGCAAAGGAAATCTGCAAAAACCCGTTAGATCCAAAGGAAATGCTGGAACGGGTTGGGCTGGCGGAAAGAATGAGTAATTTCCCAAGCCAGATGTCGGGTGGAGAACAGCAACGGGTTTCTATTGCCCGAGCATTAGCGAAGAATCCTCAAATTCTCCTTTGTGATGAACCCACTGGAGCGTTGGACTCTGAAACAGGGCGAAAAGTGCTGAAGCTGATTCGGGATGTTGCACGGAATATGGGGAAAACCGTGATTGTTGTAACACATAATGCGCCAATTGCCCAAATGGCAGATATGGTGATCCATATGCGTGATGGGCAAATTCACGAGATTAGTCAGAATGAGCATCCCCAAGATGTGGAGGAGATTGTATGGTAAAAGGAGCCCTTTTCAAAAAGTCAATTAAAGATATGAAAAAATCCTTTCCTCAGTTTTTGTCTATTTTTATTATGGCTACAGTTGCAATCAGTATTGCTACAGGGCTGGACAGTATCTGGGAAACCATTGATATCCAATCTAATCAACTGTATCAAGATACTAATCTTTCCGATCTTTGGATTACAGTAACAAATCCTTCTGAAACAAAAATGTGGCAGGTTCAAAATATCAGCGGAGTAGAAAAAGCGGAAAAGCAATTTATAGTGAATTCCGTTGCTCAAATTGACGGGTACCCAACGCTGAAGGTTTACGCTATGCCAAACAAAAATACTATGGATGTACCTTATGTTAATTATGGGAAAAAGTTAAGTAAAGGTGGAGCAATTTTAGATCAGGACTTTGCCGATGCAAATCACCTAACTGTAGGAGACAAATTAAAGATTGAAGTAAACAACAAAAAAATAGAATTTACCATTGAAGCGCTGGCATTTAATAGTGGGCATATTTTTGCTATTAAGGATAACAGTTCACTCCTTCCAAACCCAAGTGAATATGGTTTTATTGTTGTTGATGAAGATAGAATCACCAGTGCTTATGGTGGGGTGAAGATGTATAACCAAATTGCACTGCGGCTTAACAGTGGGGTAGATATCAACACCATACAAAATCAGGTGGATGATATTTTTGGAAAAAAACTAGTTGGTATTTCCACAAAAACTGATAATCGTAGTATGAAAATGGTAACCGGCAAAATACAGCAGTTCAAAATTTTGGCGAAGGTTTTTCCCATGATGTTTTTTTTAGTTACGACTCTTATTACATTTAGTACAATGATCCGTCTTGTTGAGGAGCAAAGAAACCAAATCGGTGTTTTGAAGGCTTTGGGGTACAGCAAAGGAAGCATTGTGTGGCATTATACTTCTTATGGCATCTATGTAGGGCTTTTGGGCGCGCTGGCAGGATTTTTTATTGGACCAAATATGATTGGCAAAGTTTTGATTAGTAAGTTGAGATTTTTGCTTACCTTACCAAGTTATGACTTAAAACTTAATATTCCTAATTTTCTTTTTAATTCCATTTTGATTATCCTTTGCACAGGAGGGGTCTCTTGCTATTCGTGTTTAAAGTTACAAGGGGAAATGCCAGCTGTTTTGCTCCGTGATAAACCGCCGAAAAGAGGAAATCATATTTTTTTGGAACGCTTTCCGAAAATATGGAGCAGCATGAAGTTTAGAAGCAAACTGATTGTACGTAACACAATTAAAAATAAATTCAGGCTGATTATGAGTATTTTGGGAGTGATGGGATGTACTGGGTTGATTATTGGTGCCTTCACACTTTTTGACATGGTATCTGGAATTTCAAAGACTACATATGAGAAAATTTACACTTACGAACAAAAGGTTATGCTAGAAGACCGGACTTCAGATCAGGATATTAAAAATTTGAATTTAGACGGAATTATTGAAGACGTGGAAGAAGGAATGATACAAATTACAGCTGACGACGGCACAAGAAGAATGGTTGGTGTTTCTGTCTTTTCAAAGAATAGCCCATTGATTTGTTTACAGGATGAAGACGGAAACCGCGTAGCGCTCCCAGAAAACGGGATTGCAATGACGAGAAAATTAGCGCAACTTATGAATATAAAAGTAGGCGATACAATTAATTTAAAACGCAGCGATGACAGCTATATCGGAGTTAAAGTTGAAAAATTGGTTTATATGGCTACAGGTCAAGGTATTTATATGACGAACAGCTATTGGGAAAAAATTGGTGAGGATTTTAAACCCACAGCGTTGCTTGTAAAATGGAATCACATAGATAAAAACTTTTTAAATAGTGATTATGTAAAAAGTTATGTGAACAAAACAAGTCAAAAATCTGATTTCGAAGGAAACCTCAATACAGTAAAAAGTGCAGCTTTTATGTTGATTACTTTTGGTGGGATATTGGCTTTTGTGGTTTTGTACAATATGGGGATTCTTAACTTTTTTGAACGTGTGCGAGACCTTGCAACTCTTGAGGTTTTAGGGTTTCGGCAAGAAGAAATTCGCCCGTTGGTTCTTATGGAAAACTTTTTTTCTACGGGCATTGGAATTCTGTTTGGAATTCCAGTAGGAGGGGTAATTACAAATATTTTGGCAAAGGGGTTTGGTGACGATATGGATTTGATTGGTCATATCACAATTGACAAGGTACTGCTGGCTGCTGTAATTACCATAGTGTTTTCCACTATTGTTAATTTTACTGTTATTAAAAAAATTAAAACAATTGACATGCTTCAGGCATTAAAAAGTGTTGAATAACGTCAAGGGGGAATTATAATGAATTATAAAAAATATGTAGCATTGTTTTTAGCTTTCCTGTTTATTTTTTTCACGGGGTGTTCCGGCCAAGATCAGGAAAGTGAGCAAATCAACGCAGAAGCAGATGATACAGATGTTAATAATGATATTGTTGTTTGGGGTGAGGTGAAATATAATAATGAGTATCAAATTAACATTGATTTTCCTTCCACAGTGGAAGATATTCTGGTTGAAGAAGGTGACTACATATCTAGTGGAAGTACATTAATAACGTTGTCAATGTTGGATTATGAAAATAATACAAAGAAGCTTCAGATACAGGCTGATTCCAGCAAAGAGGCACTTGGAAATGTTGATCAGGCTGCACTGAAAATGGAGATAGCAACATTGAAAAAACAAATATCTACAAAAACAGAAGAACTGAATAATGGGAGTAATGCCGATTTACAGTTACTTGAAAATTCTCTTATCCGAGCTGAGAAAGAACTTAGTGATTCACAAAACGATCTGATTAAATACCAAAAATTATTCGAGATTGGAGCAATATCCCAAGCTGATCTGGATGAATATTCAGATGTATTGAATCAGAAGGAAAAAGCAAAATCCGATATTGAAGAAAATATTGCAAAAATCAGGACTTCTCTGCAGGAGGAACTGGATGCTTTAAATACTGCTTTAAAATATAAGGAAGTACAGCTTAAACAACAAAAAAACATAGCGGCGAAGGCAAAACTTGATTTTGATTTGATGCGTAGTAAATGCCAAAAACCTTATCTATCTGGAAATAGCATAATCTCTAACTTAGATAATGGCATTGTTAAAAAGATTTCTGTTGTGAAAGGTTCCGTTTTGGGAACGCAAAATGTGGCTCAGGAAGTAATTGATTTGATAGATGCTGACAGCATTTTTGTCAGCGCAGAAGTACCAGAGGAATTTATTGAGCAAATTTCTCAAAATAGTAAGGCATTTATTGTTCCCACTGCAAATAAAAATCTAAAAATAGAAGGACAAATTATTCGAATTGCAAACCAAGCAATTGAAAAAGATGGCGACCGTATTGTAAAAGTGCAAGTAAAGCCAGATGATAAAGATAATATTCTTAAGCCCGGTTTTACTGCTGATGTACAATTTAGCAGAATTGAAAGTGAGCCTTCGCAATAAAAGTTGACAGAAATCCTGTTGATGTTACAATAATATATATTAACTTAAACGAATAGGATGGCGATTACATGAGAGTAAGTAAAAAGCCAGAGGAACGCAAACTTGAAATAACCCAAGCTGCTTTGGAATTGTTTATGGAAAAAGGGTATAAAAATGTTTCTGTAAAAGACATTACAACGAAAGTAAACGTTGCAGTGGGTTTATTCCATTACTATTTTCACTCTAAGGAAGATGTTCTTATGGAATGCGTACGGTTGGATAGACAAAAATTTTTGGATGAAATAAATGCAGAAGGATATTTTCCAACTGAAATGAATGCAGTGGAAAAAATTAACCGTTTAGTGAGCGTGGCTATGCGAAATATTACAGAAAGAACACAGTTAATTAAGGAAGCCCAAGATATTAACGACGCCATGTTAATTCATCAGATTAGGGACTATGTTTTCGGTGTTATTTCGGATAAACTTACCGAGTTTATTATTCAGGGCAATGATGAGGGTACCTTCGCTTGCAAATATCCGCAGGCAACTTCTGAAATTGCGTTGTTCGGACTGAGTCATTATTTTTCTCGTGAGCAGGAACGTAATCCAGCTTTGAAACAGCTTTTATTTGGGGAATATATCTATGTTGATTCAGATAAAATAATTAGTATTATGATGGGCCTATTAAATATGAAAGAGCAGAATGGCCTATTTGAGTTTGGCAAAGATAAGGAAAAAGCATAGTGATTTGAAAGTTGGCAGGTTATACAAAAATATAAATATGAAGTGAGAAAAAATTATTCTGCATGCAGCTGGGTTAAATATCTTAACGAAGATATTATGAAATTAAAGAAGATTAAATTTATTAATCAACAATATTGATTCAAAAACTAAAATTAGAGTTTCTACTGATACTATTTTAAATAATAATATATCAGAGCTTAAAGGATTTTTCGCCAAGGAATTACCTGCTATGTATAACGTCATTATTGACCACTCAACGCGCTTTGTAGAGTTAATCATGGTGACAAAATGTGGTGTAGAGGGCGAAAAGTAAGGTTTAACCACAAGATGTTGTGGATTTGAAGTGATTTTGAGGCTTGAAAACGGGCAAAAAAGTACCGTTTTTAAGCCTTAAAAAATGGTGAAAATATAGATGATATTTTAAGTTTGTAGAAAAATGAGAGATTTAGAAATTTCAATAGCTGGGAAAAACTTAAGTTAAAAGGATAAATCATGATGAATGGTAGTTTTAATGGAGTAAAATTACCTGATGCTTTTAAACTTATAAAACATGTATTTTAATCATACAAATTAAAATTGAATCGCTATTGGGGTTTATTGACAGAATAGATAAAATTAAGATATTATTCGTTATAAGGAAAGGTGTTTACAGAAGTAACAGCTAATGTTGGAAAGTCAGTTATTTAATTTTTTTAGGAGGAAAGTGTATGGAAAAAAGAATTAGAAAAAAGCTCATAGCAGCATCAATGGCGTTGGCAATGGTGATAAGTCTATTGCCTGCGATGACACTGACGGCTATGGCGGCAGACAAAGTGTACACTTGGGGAAGCATGTTTGATGTAGATAACTTGAATCCAGCAGAAACATATGAAGATACAATCAATGGTCTGACCATAACAGCTGTTGATTGCAGCGGTAGCTGGGTTAAAATTTATAGTTCGGGTAACGGTTGGCTTCTTACTGAGGGTGGAGGGAATCTTTCCTTGGAAATAAAAAAAACAAACGGGACACTATTTTCCCCTGATCCTATTGCTGTCTCGGTTAAAAGTGCAAGTGGTAGTGATTTTGTTACAATAAGTGGATACAATAGCAGTGGGACATTAATTGCATCGCAAGCATTTTCTATAGATACTACTGGAACTGAGGTTGACTTAACTAACGTTAATTCAACGCCATTGACAAACATTAAAACCCTAAAATTTGAATGCAGTGCTAGCTTTTATATAACTAACTTGACTCTAGGCTCATCAGCGTCCGCACCGACTGTGTTAACAGGTGCCGCAGACAACATCACTTCAAGCGGTGCAACGCTGAACGGTACGGTAAACGACAATGGTGGGGACACTACGGTTACTTTTGAATATGGCGCAGATACAAGCTACGGCTCAAGTGTTTCGGCCACAACACCTTCTAGCGGTACCCTCAGTTCCGGAAGTGGAAACACCTCGGTATCTGCAACCCTAACGGGAATTTCTACAAATACTACATATCATTATAGAGTAAAGGCGGAAAATTCCGAAGGAACTACTTATGGAAGTGATAAGACGTTTACTATGTCTGGTGTAGTGCCAACGGTAACGACACAGGCCGTTAGCAGCATCACATCCACAACGGCGATAGGTAACGGTAACATCACCGCCTTTGGCACGCCTGCCCCAACCGCTCATGGCGTTTGTTGGAATAAAAATGGAAATCCCACCACAGCAGACGGCAGAACCGATGAAGGGGATGCTTCTTCGACAGGTGCTTTCACTTCGTCTATAACGGGATTGTCACCTAACACCACTTACTATGTGAGGGCGTACGCTACCAATCCGGTGGGCACTAGTTACGGAGCACAGGTCTCATTTACGACTTCGATAGCACCAAGCAGTGATGCAACGTTAAAAGCATCCTCAACGGTGAAGGGACAAACAGTGACAAGCCTTGGCACACCAAATGCTACACTTGGCTCTGAAACAGCAGGAGCAGTAACTATTACAGCTGCTAAGGCGGCAGACACTGGCAATGCCACTACCTTTATAACGTTGTTTGATAAAAATGACGCTAAAGCAACAGTGAGAGTTGTGAAGTATGCTTCAGGTAAATCTACGGCAAACTTTGAAACAGATACAGTTTATGGTAATGAGGTGATTACTAATGGTGATTTTTTTATTATCAAGGTAACTGCAGAAGATGGAACAACCGTAAACTTTTATAAAGTAAATGTAACTGTAACTCCAACTTCTTCCACAGCAAAGGCAATTACAGTTTTTGACTTTAAGGGAGTAACACCAAATGTAACAGGAACAGTGAATGAGGGTGCGAAAACCATTGCATTGACAGTTCCTTATGGAACAGACGTAACGACATTGGTACCAACCATAATGCATACAGGAACAAGCGTATCTCCGAATACAGGTGCAGCGCAAAATTTTACAAACCAGGTAACCTATACGGTAACGGCGGCAGACAGCAGCACCCAAGTGTATACAGTAACGGTAACGGTAGCAAATAACGCAGAGTTGTCGGGCCTTAGTTTAAGCAGTGGAACCCTTTCACCCGCTTTTGCAAATAGCACAACATGCTATACAGCAAGTGTAGCTTATGGAGTGAGTAGTATAACACTGACTCCCGCCATAGCCGATAGTAATGCAACGGTCACTGTCAATGGGATAACAGTTACAAGCGGTAATGCTTCGGGAGCAATCAACTTAAATGTGGGTGCCAATACTATAACGGTAGTGGTAACAGCACAAGATGGTACAACGACAAACACCTATACGGTAACAGTAACGAGAGCAGTATCTAGTGGTGGCAGTAGTGGTGGAAGCAGTGGTGGAAGGAGTTCTACCACAACCCAACAAAGCCAAAACACAAGCCAGAATACAGTTGTGGTTGTAAATGGTAAAGAGCAGAATGCAGGGAAAGAAACACAGAAAACGGAAGATGGAAGATCAACAGTAACTGTAGAAGTGGATAATAAGACTATCGGAAGTAATATTGATGATGCTATTAAAAATAATGCAACCGGAACGGGCAATTTTATTCAAGTGCCCGTGGCTGACACGAAAGCAGAAGTAGCAAAAGTTGAATTAACTGGGGATACTGTTAAGAAACTGGAAGAAAATACATTTGATGTATCTTTAAAACGCGATAACATAGAATACGTAATTCCAGCGGCAGAATTCACAATAAGTAAAGTTGCAGAGGATCTTGGTATAAAGGAAAAAGCGCTTGCTGATATTAAAGTAGAAGTGAAAATTGCTAAGCTTGATGAAAAGGTGGTTGAAAAGTACAACGAAGTTGCCAAGACAAATGGTGCAGAATTTGTATTTTCACCTGTGCAATTTGAAATTACAGCAAAGACTACAGACGTTGACGGAACAACGAAGGAGCACTCCATCAACAAGTTTAGTAACTATGTAGAAAGGATTATGGAAATTCCAGCTGGCGTTGACCCTAGTAAAATAACAACAGGTATTGTATTTAATTCAGATGCGACCTATAGCCATGTGCCTACAGAAGTATATCAAAAAGATGGTAAATGGTATGCAAAACTGAATTCTCTTACGAACTCGGATTACTCGGTTATTTGGAATTCAGTAACTGTAAAAACTGTTGAAAATCATTGGTCAAAAGATGCTGTAAACGACATGGCTTCCAGATTGGTAATCTTTAATCCACAGGAATTTGAGCCCAATAGAGCAATAACAAGAGCTGATTTTGCAGAGTATATTGTTAGAGCTTTGGGACTTTACAGAGAAGACTCAACCCATGAGAATAATTTTGTAGATGTAACGGACACAGGTGAAAGAACATTAGGGATACTGATAGCAAATGAATATGGCATTGTTTCAGGATATTCTGATGGAACATTTAGAGGAGATAACCAAATTACAAGAGAAGAAGCCATGGCTATGTACCAAAGAGCTATGAAAATTACGAAGCTTGTAGGAAGTGATGAAAATCGTTACCAGAACTATACGGATTATAGTCAAGTAAGTGATTGGGCAACCTCTTATGTTAAGGAAGTATTATCAGCACACGTTTTTAATGGTACAACAGAAACTAAAATTTCACCAAAGGCAAGTTTAACCTATGCAGAAGCAGCACAGGCTGTAAGGAATTTATTAATTGAATCAAAATTAATTAGTAAGTAGCAAGTTCTAGCTAAAAAGATTCATAGTATTAAGGCTAAGATGTAGATCGATTAATGATCTGCAACTTAGCCGTTTTATATATCGCAAAACTGATATTATGTTATAAGGGGGTTACCACTATGAACAATAAAAAATAGAAACTGGTAGAAGGAGTGGCATTATGAAGTTATATGAAAGTGAATCGCTTGAGTTGAAAGAAATGTACACATCTGAATTAAAAAAAGAATTTGTTTTCCTTCTAAAAAATCTGATTTTCTGCGTGCTATAAAAATAGCCTCCTATGATTTTATATTTTATCATAGAAAGCTATTAATAAAATCATTATTTACAGAGTTTTTTCACCCCCGGGCTCGCTAAATATGTTGTTCTACTCATTTGTAACCTCTTAGACATATGTGGTTTTGTTTCTTCATACATTTTTGTTTGACTTGTAAATAGCAAAGCTATAAAGGTATGTTTCTTTTCTCAACCACTTAAAATTTTGATCAAATACGCAAAATAGCTTATCAATCATGAAAAATATTTCGATCGAAAAAAATATTTTTACCACTAATAGAAAGAGGAATTCCCAGCCAAATCACATTTTTCTCCACAAATGGAAGATGGACTGTAGCGTTTCCTATGGAAAACATAATACGACAATCTATTTGATCCATTGCAGCGGTGGATACAGCCGAAGAAACAGCAACACCTAAATCAATATAAGCAAATGCGCATTTCGCACCTGCATTTTCGCAAGAAATACAATTCTGAAAACCACAATAACCACAGTACGGAACATTGCGATGCTCCTTTTTCACGCCAATCAGCACTACCGCATTGGCTGAACGGACATTGTTCGCATCTCGTCCATACCATGTCGGCATTTTTTCACCCATTAGTTCATCCCCAAGTTTTTCCATAACTTCTGCCAAAACTTCTTTTTCGCCACCTGTTAGCACAAAAGCATGGATTGTATCTCTCCCATGAGCTTTAGGGGCTGTTCTGGCAGCCGCACACATTTTGGCGGCCGTTTGAAGTACTGCCTGTTCCTCTAATTGCTTACTCTGATAAATCATTTTACCAACCTCCTTTTGTAAACAAACTAATGAAATACTATCAACGACTAATCTAATGGTAAACTAGAGCAAAGCAAGTGTTGGTCCAAAAGGATTTCTATAAAAATATTCCTTCAAAAAAGTAAATCACAACCACTTCCTTTAAAGTTTTATGATCTAGAGAAACAGAGAAGCCGCACAGTATATTAGTAAGAGTGCCATAATGGTATTGGTACCCTTTGCATATTTGGAAAACAGTGCTTTAAATGCAGAGCCAAATAAAGCCCAACACAAGGTAAATATAAATCCAATGAATGCAAGTAAAAATGCGAAGAATACTAATTCCAATGTCTTTCCATGATAAAACGGTAGTATATATGCCTCCATTGAAACAATGCAATAAATATAGATTTTCGGATTAACAAATTGGAGAGTTAGGCCCGAAATGAATCCACTGCGTGAATGATCCTCTTCAATGACCGACGAACTTCTTATGGTTTTCCACGCAAGCCAGAGCATATAAAGCGCACCGACAATCAACATTGGCATTTTAATTTTAGGAATGATTGTGGATAGAGTATTGCAGAAAACAGTGCAAACAAGCATTACAATGGAAAAACCTACCCAGATACCAAGGTTGAATGGAAATGATTTACGAAAACCAAGCCTACTGGCATTGGACATCGATATAATGTTATTCGGTCCTGGTGTTACAGCGGTTGCAATGGCGTACGATAAAAAATGAATCCAACTAAACATATTGTCCTCCATATTGTTTTATTATTATATTAAATTTTTGATCAAAAGTGTTCGTTGCTTTACAGCACCACGCTTTCAAAATTTTTAACAATTGAGCCAGTATATTACCTAAAGGAAAAACCTCTTCATTTTTTCCGTCAACGCGTGTAAATATCTTTCTTGAAAGGCTATCGAACCACAATATTTTTTTGACCTTTAATTCATTTAAATATCAGCAATGTATCATTTTGGTTTTTTGACCAAGCAATGCAAATATATCTTTGGGAATTGTTCATACAGTATTTTTAGTTTATATTGCGTGAAATCGGCATAAGCCCATAAGGCAGTGAAGAAAAAGCCGTACAGAGGCTCATCACAGCAACGAATCACATATACAGATACCGGCAAAAAAAATCGCTTCACCTTCCTTGCTGCCATTGGTCATAGACATAATGTTGTTTGAACCGGGCTTATAGGCTGTTAGCAATGTGTAAGTAAAAAATATCGATAAATTCATATTTATGTAACCTCCAATGATATGATTGCCGCTGCAAGAGCCATTGCAAGATGGCTCATAAACATGGTTCCAGTATTGCATTGCGATCATCTCTATGCTATCATACCACTAGAATCAAGTTGAGTAAAATCGAATAATTTGAATTTATATTTCAAAATTTTTGAATGGTTTGGAGGCGATTGCCATGGATATGAAATATCTCAACACATTTAAAACAATTGTTGAGGAAGGCAGCTTTTCAAAAGCCGCAGAAAAGCTTAATTATACACAATCTACAATTACTTTTCAGATTGGTCAGTTGGAGCAGGAGTTATCCTCCCAGCTATTTGAGAAGATTGGTCGTCGCATGGTGTTGACCAAGGCGGGGGTACAGCTCATCCCTTATGTGAATGATGTATTAACATCCATTGATCGTATGCGATACTTTGAAGATGACTTGGCACAATTCCAAGGTGAGTTAAGTATCGGCATTGCCGAAACGCAGCTATGCTATAAAATGCCGGATATTTTGAAAGCGTTTCATCAGCAGGCTCCCAACTCCCGGCTGTTGCTCCGTTCCATGAACTGCTATGATATTCGAGATGAGCTTTTAAACGGGACACTGGATTTGGGTGTCTTTTACGAAGATGTTGGAGGATTTGGTTCCAATTTGACCACTTATAGGTTGGGGGAATATCCTGTGGTGTTAGTAGTTTCTCCGGAAATGAAGAATGCTTGGCCTGATTTTATTACCCCAGACAGAAGTATATCCGTTTCCTTTATTATCAATGAAACAAATTGTATTTTTAGACAAATGTTTGAACAATATCTACGTGAAAAATCCATAATCATTGACCATACAATTGAGTTATGGAGCATTCCCACAATTAAGAATCTGGTTAAGAACAATGTGGGGATTTCTTTCCTTCCTAAATTTGCGGTGCAGGAAGAACTCGACCGAGGTGAATTGGTGGAAATACCAATTGACATGGAAAATACAGACATTTCTGCCGTATGTGGTCACCATAAAAACAAATGGATTAGTCCATTGATGCAAGCTTTTATTAATCTTTGTGTAAAACCAAACGAAGTATGATTTTATCAGTGTGCTATTGACAAGTATCTGTACATTCTGTTATATGATGAATTGCCAAGTTGATTGCGCTATCTCGTGTAGAAGTGCTTGAATAGGTGTTTTCTAGCCTAAACATTATTTCGTTATCTCATTTTTCCCTTTTCGAAAACGGCGAAAGCTCTTGTTTTGTTATACGGGGAAAATATACTTCAACTTGTGCAAGGTCATAAATATTTATCGGTATTTGCCGTAAGCCAATAAAACCCCCAGCAAAACTATTTGCGCTCTATGTTTTCTTTTAATCGTTTCATGTGTTCCTTCATCCTTCGTTCCACACCGCTGTCTGAAAGCTCATAATAAGTAGTCCCTTCCAATTCATCAGGGAGATATTGCTGTTTCACATAATGATTTGGGTAGGCATGAGCATATTTATAGCCAATTCCGTTTCCAAGTTCCTTTGAACCGTTATGGGCATCTTTTAAATGAGGAGGAACGGTACGAATTCGCGTATTTTTTACATCCGATAAAGCTTTATCTATTCCGACATAAGCGGCATTGCTTTTGGGTGCGCAAGCAACATAAGTCACTGCTTGGGCTAGGGGAATGCGTCCTTCCGGTAAGCCGACGAAGTTAACAGCCTGCATGGCAGCAACAGCCAGTTGAAGGGCATGGGGATCGGCGTTTCCCACATCTTCTGATGCGCAAATAACTACACGGCGGGCGATAAATTTGGGATCTTCTCCGGCGTAAATCATCTTCGCCAAATAATATAATGCTGCATCTGGATCGGAGCCACGCATGCTTTTGATGAATGCGGAAATGGTGTCATAATGGTTATCTCCGTTTTTATCATAATTCAATGCCCGTTTTTGAATACATTCCTCAGCAACAGACAGAGTAATATGAATTTTCCCATTTTTCCCTTTGTCAGTGGTTAGTATGGCAAGTTCTAAGGCGTTCAAAGCCGTTCTTGCATCACCATTTGCAGTATCAGCAAGAAATGCCAAAGCATCATCATCAATTTCCCCTTGATAAGCTCCCATTCCTCGCTCAATGTCCTCCATTGCCCAAATTAAGAGTTTTTCAATATCTTTTTGTTCCAGAGGATTTAACTGAAAAATAACGGAACGTGAAACCAAAGCCTTATTTACTTCAAAATAAGGATTTTCCGTGGTTGCTCCAATTAAAATAATGGTACCATCTTCAACGTGGGGTAGAAGAGCATCTTGCTGCGTTTTATTAAAACGGTGGATTTCATCAATAAATAATATTGTTTTGGTACCATACATTCCCTGTCGATCTTTTGCATCGGAAACAACATCCTTAATATCTTTGATGCCTGCGGTGGTTGCATTGATTTGGCGAAACTCGCTTTTCGTTGTATTGGCAACTATTTTTGCAAGGGTTGTTTTCCCTGTGCCGGGAGGGCCGTAAAAGATAACGGAACTGATTCGATCACCCTTTATGGCACGATATAACAATTTGTCTTTTCCTACAATGTGCTCTTGACCAACAAATTCCTCTAAGGTTTTTGGCCTCATACGAGCGGCTAGGGGAGAGTCTACATTACCCCTAAGGCTTCTATTATATTCAAAAAGATCCATCTTTTCACCACCTTATGGTTTCGTTAAAAATAAACATGCGTCTCCAAAGGAAAAGAAACGATATTGTTCTTTTACTGCCTCGGCATAGGCTGCCATGGTCAAATCTTTTCCGACTAAAGCGGAAACCAACATAATTAAAGTGGATTCGGGTAAATGGAAATTTGTAATCAAACAATCCACCGCTTTAAACTGATAGCCAGGGTAAATAAAAATTTGTGTCCATCCGCTTTTTGCCTGAATCATTCCATTTTCATCTGCAACAGATTCCAGGGTTCTTGTGCTTGTTGTTCCTACAGAAAAAATACGCCCCCCATTTTTTTTTGCTTCATTAATTAAATTAGCTTGATCTTGTTCTACCACATAATATTCGGAGTGCATTTCATGTTCTAAAATATTCTCCGCTTTTACCGGGCGAAAGGTACCTAAGCCAACATGAAGCGTAACATGAGCAATTTTAACACCCATTTCTTCGATTTCTTTTAAAAGCTCTGGAGTAAAATGAAGCCCTGCAGTGGGTGCCGCAGCAGAGCCCTCATGCTTTGCGTAAACTGTTTGATAACGTTCCTTATCTTCCAAATGATGGGTAATATATGGGGGAAGGGGCATTTCTCCCAGTTCATCCAGAATTGATTCGAAAACGCCTTCATAGGAAAAACGTATGATACGATTACCACCTTCAATCACTTCCAAAATTTCGGCAACCAATTTGCCATTGCCAAAAGAAATTTTATCACCGGGCTTTGCTTTTTTTCCGGGGCGTACTAAAACCTCCCATGTATCCATATCCTTTCGGATTAAAAGAAGAATTTCCATTCCGGCACCGGTACCAACACGTTCACCATATAAGCGGGCGGGTAAAACACGGGTATCGTTGATTACCAGACAGTCTCCAGCTCGCAAATATTCTTTAATATCACGAAAGTGTTTATGGTGCCACTTTCCCGTTTCCTTCTCCACAACCAATAATCTGGAGGATGCTCGATCTGCCAAGGGTTCTTGTGCAATCAATTCTTCCGGTAAATCAAAATAAAAATCACTTGTTTTCATGTTAAACTCCTTAATTCAATTTAATTTTTGCTGATGTTTTTATTCTTTATGAATTTTTAAAACTTTTACAAAGAAATGAACAGATAAGTTTATTGACAAAGCAATAAAACTTATCTGTTTTTGTAAGGTGAATTTATTTATTCCATCAACGCTGGGTTTCTGCAACCTCTTATAAAACATCTTATTGCTTTTGTTCAGTAAAACTTTCTTTTTCCCATTTTTGAATATTCCTTAAAACCTCTTGCCATAATTCAAGTTTACCACACCCCAGAAGAACTTCTTTAATATGTGTTTTATCACAAGGGATTTTTCTTGCAGTACCACCGCATCGCAAGCCTTCATCCAAAAACAACCAAAATTCATCACCTTGTGGAGGTTCATAAAGACCTCTATCGGCAAAATAAACTTTATTTTCGTAGTGATCGGCGAAACCACGCTGCAACAATAAAAAATTTCGTAAATTCATACTCATCCCTCAATTGTAATACCAGTATAGTAGTATTTCAAGATTTCTTCGTATGTATAACCTAATTTTGCCATGGATTGTGCACCTTTTTGGCTTAAGCCGACGCCATGACCTCTGCCAACTCCTTCGAATTCAAAATTCCCGCTTCTGTCCACTGTGCTGATATTTACTGAATACACCTCATAATTTGAGGATGTACCTGAATTAACAGTTGAAGTAGTTGCACTCGTTTCTCCGGAAATAGAAATATTTTTGCCATTGAGGGATGCTAAAGTTCCTTCTGTTCTTGCAACAATTCCATATTTTGCGGCGGCTGCCGAAAGGGTTCCTTCCATTACTGCGGAAGTTTGCTTACTATTTCCACTATTGTCAACATTGCCGTTATAGACACCGATTTCGCCACCCTTACCATTAATGGTAAACATTTTTCCCGGTAAGCTCCCGCAAGGAGCCGCAGAAAAATAGGTTCGTATGTTTTCCTTGGTTAATGTTTTTGTGCTTTTTGAGCCTATAATCTGCATTTCCTGTATGCGACCACCTGTAGAAAGCTTGGTAATTACAATATCTTCTGCACTGCCAATGTGCTCTCCTTTAGCAGATAATAAATCATCCAGTTCATCAAGGGTTAGGGTAGCAGTCCAAGTGTTATCTCCATCTTCTGCGATTTCAGGAACGGCTCTTAAATAAGGCAATTCATAAAGCCAAACATTTTCACTGTTTTCCGTATAGCCGCCTGTAGATGCGGAAAAATATGCCTCTATGGGTTTTCCGTTATAGCAAGCTACTTCTCCTGAAGTTGCTTCAACAGCTTGGGAGGTTCTTGAAGCTTCTCCACTATAGCCTTTATAAACCTGGCAATTTGTGGTATCACAAAGTTGATAGCCCAAACTAATATGGGTGTTAAGCATAGTCATAGCATAAGTTCTTGCAGCAATGGCTTGTGCCTTTAAAGCTTCCATTTCATAGGACTGGGGCATTTCAGAAGGGACAACACCATATAAATAGTCCTCCAAGTCTACAATGTTTACTGCTGTCATGACAACACCGTTAATGGCAAAGGTAAGCATTCCTCTATAATTTTTTCCGCTTATAACAAAGGTATCATTCGTTTCTGTTCCCATAAATACGGCTTCCGCTTCCTTGGGAAATAATAGGGATTCCTTGCTGCCCTTCAATTCTATTCCTATAAAATCTCTCACTCTGGATGCACTATATCGGCTTTCTGATTCAACTTCTGAAACAGAGCTGTCGGCGATATATACTGTCCATTCGTCATCACCTAAATAAGTAGAAAACGAATCAAAGCCCAAGTGACTCAAGTCGCTTGCCAAATCCGAGGCATCCTCTTGATTCATTTCTTCATCAATTGCAATGTATTCTCCTGCGCATAGCACAACAGTGAAACCTGAGCTGGAAGAGATATCCCCATCTTTATGAAAATCACCATTTTTTTCTGTTCCAATGAGTAGTTCATCTCCGCCCAATGTTACCGAAGTTTTATTTTTACATATACTTTCCAATCCGATTCGCACTACTTCCGGTACTTCATATGCGAAGGTTGACTGTGTCATAGCGGAAAACGTTAAGCCCAAAGTCAACGCTGTTATAATTATCTTTTTCATTTTTCTATTCATAATAATCCTCCTGATTGCCATCAGTTTCTCAGATTCAACTGCCTATTAAGTATACCAAAAATCTACTGTTTTCGATAGAGTATTTAAGCAAAAAAAAGTATTTTTTATTACAATTGTATTACAAACTTTTTTGTGCAAAAATATTGTTTCCAGTTTAATTACTTCCGGTTACAAATCATGGAAGAATATGACCTTCCGTATTATTTTACAAAAATGTTTATGGATAAATTAATTTCCTAATTGTTAGTATTAAATAAGAGTTTTATATTTCACTTGTATAGAAACAACCTAATGAACTTTCCTTTTTGTATAAGATTTATATAAAAGAATTCAAAAGCTGTGAATGGGATAAGTTTAAAAGAAAAGCAGTAAGGTGATTTTCTAGAGCAGAATACTTGACAATATCGACAAACGATAATACAATATCCATAGACAATATCATTTATCGATATTAGCGAGGTGATTATTTGGCAAAGAAAGCGTTTGAGGGTTTAACAGAAAGCATGTACTACATTTTAATGGCTTTTTCCAAAGAAGAAATGTGCGGGATGGATGTCACGCAATATATTGAAGATAAAACAAAGGGTAGGGTGAAAATTGGACCTGGAACACTCTATACCATTTTGGCACGGTTTGAAGAAGAGAAGATTATCGAAGAAACAGCGGTTGAGGGAAGAAAGCGAATTTATCGCATTACGGAAAGGGGAGTCCAAATGTATGAAGATGAACTTTTGAGGCTAAAAACCTGCATTTTAGATAGTGAGGAGGGGGACTTATGAGGTTCACAATTAGGCTGATGCCTATAAGTATATATGAAATTACCAAAGTAGAAGCATATTTTAGCCATATGGCTTCGAAAGGGTTCTTTGTAAAAAAAATAAGAGGCAATCTTGTTACTTTTGAAAAAGGTTCTTCGGAAAAAACGCAATATCGATTAGAGCCTGTTAAGAACGAGTATGAGGAACCAGAGCAAGAAATGCTTCTATATTATGAAGAACAGGGATGGAAATATATTTGTAAGACGGGTTTCTTTTACCTATATCAATCAACGAGGGACAATGCAACAGAAATTCATACAGACCCGTTTATCCAAGGGGAGACCTTTGCACATTTGAATAAGAAATTGCAGTTTAATTTCGGGATATCTATAGTGGGCTATTTAATTTTCGGAGGGTTCCTTTTATATTCATCTTTTCATTATTATCTTGTTTATTTTAATGTTAAATATATTTCTAGCGTTTCAAATTTGATACTCTTCCCCTTATACTTTTTTGGTATTATTAAGACTTTATGGGATTATAGAAAAATGAAAAAGTTGAAGGAACAGCTAGAATCGGGGATAAAAGTTATTCATAATGGAAGCTATAGTCCTTCATTTTGTGAATATTTTGTATTAGCCATACCTTGGATATTTATTCTTTTCATGGTAGCCATACCCCGATATAGTTCAAATACCTATTGGGAAAAAAACTTATCGGCCTATGCTGGGAAGCTCCCTACGATTTCCATTAAGGCTTTAGAAACCAGCCCTGATTTTTCTGTCAAAGATAGTAGTGATTTTTCTGTTGAATATGACAGTAATCTTGCTACGAAATTTGCAAGAGAAGATATAAGCTATATTTCCTATCATTGGTCCGAATTGGCGCCAGATGTTTATTATATAGGGGATCAAGGAAAGATTGAGGGGAAAGAAAGCACAGATCAAACAGAAACCTATGAGCCTTTCTTAGAAACGGAATATTATCGTATGCGGTTTCAGTTTCTTGCTAAAGTTCTTTATAAAGAGTTGCTAGATAATAAATTACACAGAAACCACTATGAGAAAATTCAATATCATGAACTAACCCAAGTGGAATTTGATGAGGCAACGCTGGTTTTAGCAGACGGTTCCCAAATGCTCTTTGCAAGAATAGGTGAAAAAGTCGTTTTTATCCAATATCATGGTCAAAAAGATCTTGAAACGGCAATAGATCAGATTTATAAAGCAATAATTGATTTTGAAAAAGCATAACATATACAAAATTGGGAAGCAAATGAACTTTTGTTTCCTTTTTTTTCACTTCACCATGTGATTTTTATGAAATTTGTTTTTTACCTTGACTTTCTTTTTTGTTGTGATAAAATAATTTTGATATAGAAAGAATAAATAGCTATGAAGGTGAAAAGTATACAAATAACTGGCAGCAGAGAAAAAGCGTCATCGGCTG
This sequence comes from Anaerotignum sp., assembly GCF_030625865.1. Lineage (GTDB taxonomy): Bacteria > Bacillota > Clostridia > Lachnospirales > Anaerotignaceae > Chakrabartyella. The sequence continues at coordinate 33,211 of NZ_DAOUQB010000016.1, forward strand.
AAAGCGCTTTTGGCACAGGAGTTTGTAGAAGTTCCCACCGGAGCTGGTTTTCTGAACAATAGTAGGAAAATCCGATTCATGCTCGTTACGCATTAGAGTGCCTGTGTTTGCAGGAATTTGGGTGGTACCACGGAAGTCTTCGTCCCTTTGTCGGATGAGGGCTATTTTTTTTATGGCAAAAGTAATTGAGAGGAGAAACGCTATGAAGGAGAAGCTGAAATTAATCCATGATAAGGCAATCGCTGCTTTCTTTGAAGCAACAGAAATGAAGGATATTGATGAAATGAAAGTGAAATATCTGGGAAAGAAAGGGGAATTAACCGCCATTTTGAAAGAAATGGGTAAACTTTCCGCAGAAGAACGTCCCATCATTGGTCAGCTGGCAAATGAGGTAAGACAGGATATTGAAAATAAACTGGATGAGGCGAAAAAACGCTTGGAAGCGGCAGAAATAGCCCATCGCTTGGAAAAAGAAAAAATAGATGTAACCATGCCAGGGAAATCTCAGGCTGAAGGACATAAGCATCCTATGAGTATTGTAATTGATGAAATCTGTGATATCTTCATGGGGATGGGTTATGAGGTTGTGGAAGGCCCTGAGGTTGAGCAGGAATATTATAATTTTGAGGCATTAAATATCCCTCCCAACCATCCGGCCAGAGACGAACAGGATACCTTCTATATTGGTAATGGTATTCTTTTGAGAACACAAACGTCCCCCATTCAGGTTCGTACCATGGAAAAGGGTAAAATGCCCATTCGTATGATTTCCCCGGGGACTGTTTACCGTTCTGATGAGGTAGATGCAACCCATTCTCCTGTATTCCATCAGTTGGAGGGCCTTGTAATTGATAAGAATATTACCATGGGGGACTTGAAAGGTGCTTTGGCGGTATTTGCAAAGGAATTGTTTGGGGAAGACACAAAGGTTCGTTTCCGTCCCCATCATTTCCCATTCACAGAACCCAGTGCAGAAATGGACGTAACTTGTTTTGCTTGCGGTGGTGAAGGTTGCCGTGTATGCAAAGGCGAGGGATATATTGAACTTTTGGGCTGTGGTATGGTTCATCCCAAAGTGTTAAAGATGAGCGGGATTGACCCCGATGAATATAGTGGTTTCGCTTTTGGTATGGGTTTGGAGCGTGTTGCCATGCAGCGTTATGGAATCACGGATATGCGTTTACTGTTTGAAAATGATATGAAATTTTTAAAACAGTTCTAAGGGATGCCAAAAGAAGCTTTTATTTAGAAAGGAGAGTTAAGATCATGGATTTACCGATGTCCTGGTTAAAAGAATATGCAGATGTAAACGTAGGCATTAAAGAATATGTGGAAGATATTACGATGAGCGGCTCTAAAGTAGAAGGTTATACAACATTAGCAGGGGAAATTAAAAATGTTGTAACCGGCTATATCAAGGCCATTGCAAAGCATCCCGATGCAGATAAATTGCAAATCTGTACCATAGATGCCGGTCAAGGAAAAGATTTGACCATCGTAACCGGTGCACCAAATATAAAAGTAGGGGACTATGTGCCTGTTGCTTTAGATGGTTCTGTCATTACTGGTGGCAAAGAAATTAAAACTGGTATGCTGCGCGGTGTAGAATCCGAAGGTATGCTTTGCTCCATAGAGGAGTTGGGTTGTGACCGCCATGATTTTCCCGAAGCACCGGAATATGGAATTTATATTTTTCCGGAAGCAGTGGAATTAGGCAAAGATGTTGTTGAACTTTTGGATATTAAGGATGTTGTTGTAGAGTTTGAAATCACTTCTAATCGTCCTGATTGCTTTAGCATCTTAGGCCTGGCAAGAGAAACTGCCGCGACCTATAAGGGTGAATTTAGATATCCCGAAATCACAGTTAAGGAAGAAGGTGCAGGTAAAACCGAGGATATGATTTCTGTTGAAATCAAAAACCCTGAGCTTTGCCCCAGATATATTGCCAGAGCAGTGAAAAACGTAAAAATCGAGCCATCTCCTCGTTGGATGCGCAAAAGATTAAGAGCGGCAGGCGTTCGCCCCATCAACAATATCGTGGATATTACAAACTACGTGATGCTGGAAATGGGTCAGCCTATGCACGCATTTAATATCGACTGTATTGCGGATAGAAAAATCATTGTTAGAAATGCAAATGCAGGGGAAAAAATTGTTACTTTAGATGGTGTGGAGAGAACACTGAATGAATCCATGCTGGTTATCGCGGACCCTGAAAAGGCAGTTGCCATTGCAGGGGTTATGGGTGGCGAAAACTCTATGATTAGTGAAGATGCAGAAGCGATTCTATTTGAGTCCGCAAACTTCAACGGCCCTAATGTGCGTATTACCGCAAAAAATGTGGGCTTACGTACGGATGCATCCAGCAAATATGAAAAAGGCTTAGATCCAAACATGGCATTGGATGCCGTAAACCGTGCGGTTCAGCTTGTTGAAATGCTCGGTATTGGCGAGGTTGTTCCCGGTATGGTTGACTGTTACCCTAACAAACGTGAGCCTTGGGAGCTCTCCTATTCTCCTGAATGGATTAATAAGTTCCTAGGAACAGAAATTTCCGAAAAGGAAATGCAGATAACGTTTGAACGCTTAGGCTTAATTGTTGATCCTGCAAAGCATACGGTTATTGTCCCAACGTATCGTCCTGATTTGGAAGCACAGGCAGATTTGGCCGAAGAAGTAGCCCGTTTTTATGGATATGACAAAATCCCCGATACGCTGGCATCAGGTACACCAACGGTTGGAAAGAAAACCTATGAACAAACTATTACTTCTTTAGTAAAAGAGACAATGATTTCCGATGGCCTTTGCGAAGCAATGACATACAGCTTTGAAAGTCCTAAGGTTTTTGACAAACTGCTTATCCCTAGTGATAGCAAACTGAGAGAAAACGTAACAATTTCCAATCCATTGGGAGAAGACTACAGCATCATGCGTACTGTTTCTTTCAACGGCATTCTGACCTCATTGGCTACAAATTACAATAGACGTAATGAGCAGGCAGGTTTATTTGAAGTTGCTAGAGTGTATTTGCCAAAGGCATTGCCTTTGACAGAGTTGCCCCATGAAATTCCTACATTGACCGTGGGGATGTATGGCAATATGGATTTCTTTGATTTAAAGGGAATTGTAGAGCATTTGTTCGATGTTTTGGGAATGAGCAGTATAGTGGAATTTTTGCCCGAAACAGAAATTGCATGGATGCACCCCGGCAGAACAGCAAGCGTTAAGGTCAATGGGGATAATATTGGCTACTTAGGGGAATTGCATCCCGTAGTTGCCAAGAATTATGAAATTGGCACAAAGGCTTATATGGCAGTTTTGGATGTTGAAAAAATAATTTCCTATACAAACAGAGATGTAACTTATAAACCTTTGCCCAAATTCCCAGGTATGACAAGAGATATTGCAATGCTTGTAAAAGAAGATATTACAGTAAAGGAAATCAGTGATATCATCAAGAAAAACGGCGGAAAATATCTGGAGAGCGCTGAATTGTTTGACGTTTACAAAGGTGCACAGATTGAAGCTGGATATAAGTCTGTTGCATATTCTATTTTCTTCCGCAGTCCGGATAAAACTCTTGCAGATACGGATATTGCAGAAGCGATGCAAGCAATTTTGAATGGTCTGGCAACAGAAATAAATGCACAATTAAGAGATAAATAATTCTAAAAGCATGACTATGGCCTCGTTATTTTGGTAACGAGGCTTTTTTTGTGCATATTGTAGCTTTGTATTTTAACAAACATATAACATACACTTTACTAGGGTTTGATAGTTCTACAAAAATTTGCCTGATATAATTTATTATGAAGTTAAGGAAAAATATAACATTATATTATGGAGAAAAAAATGAAAAAATTAATAGGAAAAAAACCAAACCTTGCACTCACAAAAATTTTCAGATTAAAGAAAAAATTTAGTTTTAGCACCTGGTTAAAATGGAAACCCCTATCCCAATTCAAAAAAATACCCATCATTCTGCCTAATTTTCGTTCTATAAAAACTTTTAACTTGAAGGGAAAATTAAAAATCAGTCAAAAATTACACCTTGTTTGCAGCATCGCAATCATAATGAATATTTTAATGATTGTAATCGCCCTTGGAGGATTACAGTCCGCGGAAGGAAGAATGCAATCCTTTTATGATATTGAATATAAAAACAGTATTCAAGAAATGCAGATTCGCAATGATGTTGCTTCTATAGACCATGCAATTCTATCTGCTGTTTTTAGCAGCGATTATAAAGAAAGCAATCAAATAGTTGAAGTGTCAGTTCAAAAAACGGTTTCAGATATAAACGTATTGAAAAAAAGCTTTTCTGATGAACAGTTAATGGGAGATTTAAATGTAACGTTAAATAAATATTTGGCGCAGGAAATGAAAGTTATGTCCTATATTTTTGCAGGACAAACCACAAAAGCATTAGATGCAATTCACGGTGAGTACAAAGAGCGTGTGAGCAGCTTATATTCTATTTTGGATACGGTGTCAATAAAAGCGGAAAATGCTGCAACAACTGCCTTGCAGGAAACGGTACAACAACGGCATCACATGACGGTAGTGCTCCTTTTTGCCATGGGGGCATTAGGTGCAGGTTTACTTTTCACAGCTGGAATGTTGGAAAAAACAATCCGTAAGGCAACGCACAAAATAATTCATATCGCTGATCGTATTGAAAAAGGAAATTTAAGTATTTTAGGAGAACGTCATCCGGCAGGAGACGAATTGGATGATGTAATTTTTGCCTGTGAGCAAATGGCAATTACTTTGCAGACGCTTATTATGGACGTAGGAACGATGCTGGGGGAAATGGCAAAAGGAAATTTGACTCATCAAACTTTATATCGAGAATATTACGCAGGGGATTACCAAAGTCTTTTGGTTGCTGCCGAAAATATGCAGTCCTATATTAATTATGCTTTAAACAATGTGGATGTTGCAACACAGAAAGTGGAGGGTCATGTTAAGGATGTTTTAGTAGGTGCAGAAAATCTTTCTGACCATGCTGTAAAACAGGATGAGTCTATTACACAGCTTTCCCATACGCTTGGCTTTATTTCAAATAATTCTAAACATAATGCAGAACAAATAGAGAAGATAAATCACTCCACCCTTCAGATGAGCGAACAAGTAGGTGTTACAAGACAGCATATGACAGAAACAACCGGTGCAATTTTGGATGTGGCAGATCATACATCAAAAATTAAAAAAATTATTCACACAGTAGATGAAATTGCATTTCAAACGGATATATTGGCATTAAATGCTGCCATTGAGGCAGCGCGTGCCGGTGCGGCAGGAAGAGGCTTTTCTGTTGTAGCAGGGGAAGTGAGAGCCTTAGCACAAAAAGTAGCTGAGGCGGCGAAAGAAACTGCGGAATTAATAGACCGCTCCTTGCAATTAACGAATACATGTGCAAATACCGTTTCTCATACAGCTGATTCTTTGGATGTGGTTGTGAAGAAAACCGGGGATATTACAGAAATGATTACGCAAATTTCGAAAATAGTAAAAAAGGAACAAGAAGACATTGGAAATATTTTCATTGAAGCTGAAAAAATCAGGCAGATCGCAGGAATGAATACAGAAACGGCAAAGCAATTTGCTTATGGCAGTGAAGATAGCTATCAGCAAGTGAATATATTAAAACAACAAATGATGCAGTTCATTCGTCATGAGGTAGATATTGATGGTAATAAAAAACTGGTTTAATTTGATAAGCAATTCCTTTTTTAATAACGCTTGTATGGGAAACATGAAGAAGGGGGAAGGGCACATGGAAGCTGACAGAGTGAGGGATTTTGTTACGATTTTAAAAACAGGAGCCATTAGTACAGTTTATCAGCCCATTATTTCGCTGGAAAGCGGTAGTATTCTTGGATATGAAGCGCTAAGCAGAATCACAATCCCCCAATGTGAATTATCTATTGAAGACCTCTTTAAAATAGCAGCTCAACAATATAAATTATGGGAGCTGGAGCAATTATGCAGAGCCAAAGCCGTTGAGAATGCAGCGTGCAAACCATGTAATACAAAATTATTTATCAATGTGGACCCTAATATTATTCATGATCCCAATATTTTTCAAGGGTTTACCAGGGGAAAGCTTAAGCAATATGGATTATGTCCTGATGATATTGTTTTTGAAATAACCGAGCGAAGTGCTATTAATCACATGGATACCTTCACCGCTGCCTTAACACACTATCAGTCTCAGCATTTTAAAATTGCAATTGATGATTTTGGATCGGGATACTCAGGAATGAATCGAGTCTGTGCTTTTTCGCCGAATTTTATTAAAATAGATATGCAGCTGATTCGCAATATTAATACAGATACAGTGAAAAAATCTGCAGTTGCCGCCATTGTTAAATTTTGCAAAGATTCTGGAATAAAGACAATAGCAGAGGGAATCGAAACGGAAGCGGAGTTAAATACCTTAATAGACTTAAGCATTGATTATGGACAAGGTTATTTCTTAGCAAAACCGGAAAAAAATTTCATTGATATTTCTAAGGAAAATCAAATTTTCCTTGAAACAGCCAATCTTGCAAAACACTCAAACGGGATACTAGGGGAAATTGGAATTCTTGCTCAAAAAAAGCATTGTATTTTGGAAAATGATAATGTTTTTGGAATTTACAGTGCCATGAAAAAAGATGCAAACATCACTGAAGTTTGTGTTTTAGATGCAAATCATTTCATATGTGGTATGTTAACACGGAATTATATTTTTGAAAGATTTAGTGGTCAATTTGGATATGACTTAAGTAAAAGAATTAAAGCGAATAAATTAATCAGTCATGATTTTTTAGTTGTTAATAAAAAAATGCCTATCGAAAAAGCAGCAGAACTGGCAATGTCCAGAGAGCTTTCAAGCGTTTATGATGCAATCGCTGTGACGGATAACAATTCCTATTATGGTATCGTTACAATTAAAGACTTGCTCACTTCAACAATAAACATACAAGTGAACCGAGCAAAATGCTCCAATCCTCTTACAGGGTTACCTGGCAACACAGAAATTCAAAAGCTTATATCCACTAAAATTGTTGAAAAGAATCAGTATTCTTTAATTTATATTGATATTGACAACTTTAAGCCATATAATGACGCCTACGGGTTTACCATGGGGGATCAAATGATAACCATCCTTGGTAATATTTTAAAGCAATGTACAGAAAGGACTGAGTTTGTTGGGCATATAGGTGGTGATGATTTTGTGATTATTTCTGACAGACACTGTACAGAGTCTTATTGTAAAAAAATAATTGACTTATTTACTTTAAAGACAAAACTGCTCTATACAAATGAAGATGCCGAAAACGGTTTTATTATTTCAAGAAATCGTAATGGCTTCACGGACACGTTTCCCCTTGCCACAATTTCAATTGCCGTAGTAACGAATGAGTATAAAAACTTTGAAGCGTTAGATGAATTATCTAAAGTAATTGCACATACAAAAAAAATAGCTAAAATGGAATCTGGAAATTCCATTGTGATAATTTAATTCGTGATACCCCATATGAATGAAAAGTCCTAAATAATTCTATGACTTACAGATAGTTTTTATGGAAAGACAAAAGTCCGTATTGCTAAGATTTCGGTAAGAAATTTCAAATGCAACCGGACTTTTTTTATTTATTAATATTGAATTAAATAAGAATACACTAAGCAAGTTTTTGTATGGCAACATAAACATCCGAAATTTTATACCACGTGGGATAATTTACTGTGCCCGTTTGATCTAAATTAAATATTTGTTGGAACACTTTTACAGAGTCTGCTGTTTGTTGACCGTATAGTCCGTCCTCGATTAATTTAGGGATAAGAGGATAGTTATTAGCAATTGCATTAAGCTGTTCCTGTATTGTTCTTACACTATCTCCACTATCACCAACTTTAAGTGTGGTACCAGGAAAAGACATAGGAATTCCATCAACTTTTTCTGCTTGTTTTATGAAAACATCGCTACCATAGTAATTTTTTAGAATTTGCAAAGCATCTTGGCCTTGATCCCCAAGGTATTTTGAACCCCATTGGCTAAGCCAACCTTCCCTTATTACTTTTTTACCATCACAATATTGGGTAAATAACGGCTGTCTGATATCAGGTTTTGCGATGAAGGAAGTGAAAATTTCGTCTACAACATCAGAAATTTCCTGGAAAATATTTCTTCCAAAGGAAAATGACTGATCAAATGCTGTAGAATTCGTTATGGTAAAGTTATACCCCTTTCCTCGATACCATTCTGTATATACTCTGTTTAAAGTAAAAGAGAGAATAACATGAATATTTGCTTTTAGTGTTTCCCTTGGCCATGTAGCATATATTTCGCTGCTTGCCACATTTTTAATATAATCCTTAAAACCTACTGTATAGTTAGGCGCTGAGGCATTATCTGGTCCGCCGGCATGGACTACAATAATACTTGGTATTACCGGTTGTGGCAGTACAACTTGATTACTTGGAAAGGGGAGTTTTTTTACTTCTGATTCTGGTATCTTAGGTGGATAGTCACCATATAAAACCGGATAGGGTATGTTTACATCCCGATAATTGGGGGTAAGGGCAACCTCTTGTACGGCAGTAGTAGATGGGTAAATTTGAACATTATTGATATTTACCTCATTATAGTCAGGCATAGTTACTTTTACATTATATTCATTAAAAGGACGAGGCATATCGTATTCCATTGAGTATTCAAGCGGGGGCGCATTTAAAGGGATCGGGGAAACTTCGCCCCATGCATTTGTTTTTGCTTCTTCAATAATCGTATTATCATAGGGATCAAAAACACTTACTGTTGCGCCCTCCGCGGGTTTACCTATGTTAGTAAAGAAGGTACTTATTCTAAGTAATCCTGTTCCTCCCATGTAATTCGAACGCAAGAAAATTTTGTCGTTTGACATATTCAACCTCCTAAGGAAATTTATGTAATATAATAATTGATAATAGATTCTTTTATTACAGCGAAACTAGCGTATAAATCCAGTTTTCCATATCCCCATTTTGTATTGGGATATACCATATTTTCTTCACGGGTACATCCACTGATTAAAAAGGTTCGAACCAAATCCCCGTCCATAGAAGGGATGTTCTTTTTTACGATACCCCATTCAAGCAAAAGCGCTGCTGCCCCAGCAGTAATTGCAGCTGCAACAGACGTTCCCGTTTTGGTTCCGTAGCCTGAGGGATAAATGCCTTTTACATTTACGCCTGGTGCAACCAAATCCGGCGCCATACGAGGCAACCTGGTTGGACCCCATGAAGAAGAGACGAAAAGGCTGTTATCATTGCTGTTATATGCACCACAACAAATGCATCTTAGCGCAGTAGCAGGAAAAACAATTGTATGTTCCGGAACGGGTTTTAATAATTCAACTAATTCGCTTACTTGCCCGGTGATAGGAAGCCAAACAAAATATTCTCCGCTTACAACGGAGTCTCCAAAAAGCCTTACGTCCCAGATCCCTTGCGTTGCATTTTTAAAACTAAGGAAAATAACATTGTTAACACCCTTATAATATTCAATAGATACAGTTGTTTCTTCAAAAATCAGCTGTTCACTGTATTTTAAGCCAACTTTAAAAGGAAGCCTTGCAATCACTTCTCCTGTTGGAGATGTAATACTGGCGGAGATTTTATCATATGCAGGGCCGTAAATAGATACTGTGAAGGATTCGCCTTGTCTTCCAACTTTAATACTGAAAGTTTCCGTGGTACCTGTTCTTAGTATTTTTCCTTGGGAATGGTGTTTGGCATTGCTTTCGTTTCCCCCCGCATTAACAAAAACATAGCCCGCTCTTTGAGCGGCAAAAGATACATAGTCCTCGAATAATGTGTTTCCATCGTGTCCACTTCCGTTAGAGCCCATGGTAATACATGTTACAATAGGTAAATTCATTTCTTCCGTACGATCCATAATATACTTCATTCCCAAGAGATAATCTGTAGATTCATAAAGGTTTGGATTATCCTTTGGTAAAAGAAATTTATCAATATAATATTCACGGGCACGGCGCAGTTTTACAGCGATAATATAAGCTTTTGGTGCTGCCCCTATATATTCGCCTTTCTCGTTACTGGCAGCAACAGAGGCCATGAAGGTTCCGTGACCATCCTCATCTATTGTAGGAACGATGGAATAGGGGTCATCTGAATTTAAGGCACGATTGATATCTTCTTGTGTATAAACAGAGCCAAAATAAAGATAATCCGGTCTATTTCCGTCAATAGTTTGATCCCAAATATAGAGTATTTTTGAGGAACCGTCTTCAAAGCGAAATGCACTTTTTGTGTAATCAATGCCAGTGTCAACAAAGCCGATGACTACATTTCTTCCTGAAAGTTGCAAAAAAGGTTGATTTGTGATTTGAGCAATACCGCTGTCTTCATTGCTTTTGCTGTCGAGTGGGGACATTATTTTAGGAAAAAACTCATTAAAATCATTTCCTAAGGTATCAAATAATAGAGGGATATTTGCTTTGTTTGTATATACCACAACCAATTCATTAGCAAGCTCTGTTCCTAATTTTAGGTATGGTTTATCGCGCGCAAATATTTTAAATCGGTCCGTATTTATTACGTTAAAATCTACGGTTGTTGGTAGCTTTACAAATTCATCCAGCGGTAAATCGGATTCATTTATATCATTTATAACTGTAGCCAAAAATAATCTCCTCCCAGCCTGTATTCGACTAAATAATCCATTGTTTCCTGTAAACAAAGGGTGCCATAGCCAAAGGATGCATTTGGATAAATAATATCTTTTCTTCTTTCCGCTCCTAATCTTAAAAATGCTTTTAGTCGTTCTCCATAAAGAAATGGATCATTTTTTTGGATGATACCCCATTGCATGATTAAAGCAGCGGCACCTGTAACAAAAGGTGCAGCAACGCTGGTTCCCGTAAATGTGTCATAACCTCCGCCGCTTTTTGTTGTTAGAATATCTACTGCCGGGGCAGCAATATCAGGAATAATTGTTTGTACGTCCAAATTTCCTCTGCCAGAAAAAATGGCAATGTTGCCTACTCTATCATTATAACCTGCAACGCGTATTACCTTTGCAGCGGTACAAGGAATGGTAATGGTATTATAAATTGTTGGATCCGAAAAAAATGTAGTGTCACCAACTTCCTCCAGCGTTGGAAGCCATATATCAAAGTTTCCGTCGACGATTATTTGTGAGCGAATTTTTAATTTGAATATTCCCTCGGAAAAAGTCCCTTTATTGGCATTTGCAACCAAAAAAATCTCTTGTGAAACCGAGTAGTGGGAGGGCTGACCATAAAAAATGTTTACAGTAAATCCGGGTCTTCTAATTATCTTTGTTTGGCTTTCGATACCAATCACACCTGTGGAATTTCCGTCAGGGAATATCAATTCTACTGTAAAATTGTCCACAAAATTTTTCCAAAGAGATAGATAAGAAGTTTCCAACCCTGATCCAACAAAAAAATCGATTTCCACTACTTCGTTTGATTCAACTTTACCATGATAATGATGTCCGGCAGAACCTTCATTTCCTGTTGGAATAACAATTGAGGTTTTCCAGTTAGTGGAAATTTCTGAAATAAAAGTTTCAAATAAGGAATCTCCTTTATGGGAACCGTTATTCATACCGAAGCTCATGTTAATAGATACGGGCTTATTAAAACGTCTTGCTTTATCTATCACATATTTTAAGGCGCGCATTAATTCTGTTGACCTGGCAAAAGATTCATATCCCTTGTAGCCTACCTTAACAGCGATAATGTCTGCATCCGGTGCGATTCCCCGATTTATGCCACCACTTGCTCTTCCGTTTCCTGCTGCAATACCGGCTACTGCCGTCCCATGACCGCTGGTATCAATGCTTTGAACAATGAGATAGGGATCGGAATTTAAAATGGCGTTATTAATTTCTTGATTATTATATTCTGCTCCACTATAAAATCCCACAGGAGGTGTCCCTGTTTGTGTTTGATCCCAAATAAAAAGAATTCGACTGGTGCCATCCTCATTTTGAAAATCCGGATGCAAATAATCTATTCCAGAATCGATGATTGCAACAATAACCCCTTTTCCTGTAAGATTAAATTCATTGTCTCGCTGCACAGAGCTTACACAAGTACTTATAAGGTTATTGGGACCATTAAAATATACTTTTTTAGGCAGTTCTATATGTTCAACCTCCGGGTAGGAATTTAAAGTACCAATTTTTGTTTTATCGATGGTAATAATTGCGTAATTCAAATATATAATTTCGGCTTCTGCACCCAATTCCTCCGCAACTTTTACAATGTCTCCGTTAAATTTAACAATTACCTCTATTTCATTTGAGGGTGTGGTTAAAACCTCTGCAAACTCGTATTGATTTGTAATTTCCGCAGCAAATAATTCGTTTTGTTTTGAATATGCAGAAAAGTTTATTTTTTTAGGCATCTTGCACCCCCCGTTTAACCAAAAGTGTTAATATTTGAAAGCTGAATGACTGTGTGAACCCAGGTATGGTGTTGTTTTGAAAAGCCAATTAATTGATTTTCAGTGCACTCCTTAACGAAAAACCAGTATGCTTCGTTATTTTTTAATACCAAATATATGATTGTATTTATCTGATTTTTTAATAAAGGAATTTCCTTTTCGGTTAAGATATGGTTGTGTTTGGGTATATATTTTAATACCGCCTTTTGTGCTTCACTAAGTCGACAAGAATTATAATGCATTATCGTCACTCCTTTTGTTGTATTCATACATTATATTATGAAAAACTTGTTAACATACCTGTATGTAAGGTGAACAAACTCCATTTGGGTTCATAACTTTCCCTTCAGATTTACTCAAAAACAAAACAATAGTGTTTTTATGCAATATATGGTAAACTAAAATGCAAGCTACATTTACTTATGTAAAACAAAATTTAATATATATATCTTGTTAAAATCAAAGGAGGACATTCTATGGAGTTAAAACTCAACGCTGTTTTACATGGCTTTCAGTTAAAGGAAAAAGAAACTATATCGGATATTCACGGAGACGCTTATTTATTTGAACATATAAAAAGCGGGGCCAGACTTTTTTATATAAAATCTAACGATAATAACAAAGTTTTTTCCATATCATTTAAAACACCACCAGAGGATGATTGTGGAACACCACATATTTTAGAGCATTCTGTATTATGCGGTTCAAGAAAATATGCATCCAAAGATCCCTTCAATGAATTGGCAAAGGGCTCTTTAAATACTTTTTTGAATGCGTTAACCTATGCAGATAAAACGATGTATCCTATTGCAAGCTGTAACGAAGAGGATTTTCACAATTTAATGGATGTTTATTTGGATGCTGTATTTTATCCAAACATATACGCAAAAAAAGAAATTTTTATGCAAGAAGGCTGGCGTTATCTTGTAAACCAAGAAACGGAAGCTCTTGATATTACAGGGGTTGTTTATAATGAAATGAAAGGGGCGCTTTCTGACCCAGAAAGTTTGCTGCAAGGAGCTATTTCCAAAAGTTTGTTCGGAAAAACAACCTATGGATTTGAGTCGGGGGGAGACCCTGTTGCAATCCCGGATCTAACATACGAAAAATTCCTTTCTTTTCATAAAAAATACTATCATCCTTCCAATTCATATATTTATTTGTATGGTGATATGGATTTAGAACGGTGTTTGGTGCATATTGGGGATGAATACTTAAATGGTTTTGAACGTTCTTTTGATTTACCGGAAATCATCGAGACGAAAGGTATGATTTTCGACAAAAAAAGCCATGAGACATTTCCATCGGATAGCCAAGAGGAAACGGGCTATTTGGCGTATTCTGTAAATGTGGGGCTGTGTACCGATGAAGAACTTACCATGGCCGTACAGATTCTTTCCTATGTTTTGTTGGAAACAAATGCATCTGCGTTAAAAATCGCTCTTACGGATAGAAATATTTGTGATGAAGCAGAGGGGTGGTTTGATTCCTCAACTTTTGAAATGGTTTTTAGTATTGTTGCAAAAAATGCGGATATTTCCAAAGCAGAGGAATTTGAAGAGATCATCAATCAAACATTAGAAAACATACTACGGGAAGGCCTGGACGAGGAACTTCTTGCAAGCAGCATAAGAAGGCTTGCTTTCCTATTAAAAGAAGAGGATTATGGTTCAACACCAAAGGGGCTCATTTATGGAATGAAATCAATGAAAAGCTGGCTTCATGGAAAAAGTCCTGTTCAATGTTTACGACATTTTGAAATATTAGAAAAGATTAAAAGCCCTAATTTTGATTGGAAGAAAATTATTAGGAACCATATTCTACTGAATCCCCAAAAGAATATCCTTGTTTTTTCTCCAGATAAGAATAAGACAAAAGTGATACAAGAAGCCTTTCAAATTAAAATGAAAGAAAAGAAGGCGATATTTGCCGAAAAGGATTTGCAACAAATTTACGATGATAAAAAAAAACTAGAGATTTTTCAGCATACAGAAGACTCACCGGAAGTTTTGGCACAGATTCCTATCCTTCAATTATCACAAATAAATACTAACCCACCTGTATCTGATTACACCAAAAGTAGGGTAGGAGAGGGTAGCCAAATATTTGTTCCTATGGAAAGCAACGGGATTGTATACTTAAAACTGCATTTTGATACAGATTGTTTGAGTGAAGAATTACTGCCCTACGCAGGTCTCCTAACGGATATTTTAGGAAAATTAGATACCCAAAAGTATTCATATCAAGAATTACCTTTGATAACAAATAAGGTTTTTGGAGGATTATCATTCCACAATGATATTTATAGTAAAAATACAGAAGAGTACCGTGCATTTCTCACACTAAAAAGTAAATTTTTAAAAGAAGATTTCATAGAGGTTGCAGAATTGATCAAAGAAATTTTGTTGAATACAAATTTTGATGCATTGGAAAATCTCAAAAAGATTGTTCGTGCTGCAAAAATAAGAGGTGAAAATTATCTTTTAAATTACTCCCATATAGAAGGAATCCATTATTCTGTTGGTCAGTTATCCATGGGGGGGAAAATCAACGAAATCACTAGTGGAATTGAATATTTCCATTTTCTTACCAATATTGATAAACTTCTTTCTGAAATTCCGGAAAAAGTAATAGAAAAATTAAAGGAAACAGCAGAGATTTTGTTCACCAAAAAGAACTTTAATATTTCTATAGGCTGTGAAGAAAGTGTAATGAAAAGTGCAGTTTTTGTCAGAGACAATATTGTTGAAAGTCTAGATTTAGGCTCAGAAACTAGACCCAGAAACTATAATTTTGTCAGAAAAACATCCTCTATCGCGTTCACAGCCAATGGGGAAGTACTTTATAATGTATTTGCCGCTGATTTTAAAAAATATGGATATGCTTATAGCGGAAAGATGCAGGTATTAAAAACTATATTGAATTTGGAGTATCTGTGGAATGAGGTCCGTGTGAAAGGCGGTGCTTATGGCAGTGGATGCAATTTTCAAAAAAACGGACTTTGCTATTTTTACTCATACCGAGATCCAAACATGATTAATACCTATAAAATTTATACAGAATTATGGGGAAAACTAAGAAATTTTAATGTTTCTGATAGAGAGATGACAAAATATATTTTGGGTACCATAAATCGAATAGATCAGCCAAAAACAAATATGGATAAACTTAATGATGCAATTAATAAAGAATATCGTGGGTTTGAACAAAATTTTGAAATAATTGAACGAAATCAAATTATTCAAACGAATCAAAATGATATTTTACATTTTGCGGAATTGCTTCAAGACATTGCAAAAATGAAAAATTATTGTACTATTGGAAATGAAAGTAAAATTGAAAATAATAAAGAATTCTTTGATTCTATTCAAAAACTAATCCCATAATTAAATGTAGCAAAACCCGTAGAAAATATCTACGGGTTTTGCTATAGCACAGATTGGTGGTAGCTGAATGGGGGTTGTTTATAATTATTCGCAAAACTATCGTTTTGCGAATAATTATTGCTATTTTGCTATAGCAACAGCATCAATCCATATTCCACAACACATCAAACAATTTAGCTTTTTCCCATCCAGTCAACCGAATCTCACTAAGTACACATTCAAAAATCCCAATCCTGTCAGAACCCCTATTTTTCTCAATCAAATCACAAAGCCTATCATACGCCAAATCAAAATTATCAGAAAAATGTATAAATTTACGAAGTTATAATACATTCACGAATAGTTTTTAAATTTGTATTATCTATCACCACTTCAAACTATCTAAGTAAAATGATTTTTCCCCTCGACACTTATTTGTATGACTCCTTCAAAATTTTAGAGTAACGCAGATCTACATAATATTATTATGGTAAACATAGTTCTTTTAAAACAAAAAAATCCTCATCGAAAACTATACTTACAAAAGTTTTGACGAGGATTTTTAAATTACACTCTACTAACTAT
This sequence comes from Anaerotignum sp., assembly GCF_030625865.1. Taxonomy (GTDB): domain Bacteria; phylum Bacillota; class Clostridia; order Lachnospirales; family Anaerotignaceae; genus Chakrabartyella. Next base: position 49,629 of record NZ_DAOUQB010000016.1, read on the forward strand.
TAAATTCATATCCTACTAAATTAATATCCTACATTTTGAACGCCCAAATAAGATTGGGGATTGACATATTTTCCATTTACTAAAACTGAGAAATGGCAATGATTTCCTGTAGATAAACCAGTACTGCCGCATTTCGCAATTGTCTGCCCTCTCGTAACCATTTGACCTTTTGAAACAACGAGCGAAGAATTATGACCATAAAGGGTAGAAAGTCCGCCACCATGATCAATAATGATTGTATAACCGTATCCATTCATCCATCCGGAATATGTAACTTTACCGGCTTCTGCTGCAACAATCGCTGAACCATATGACGCAGGAATATCGTAGCCGCTATGATTTTCGCTTTTTCCTGTAACAGGATTTATTCTATGGACAAATCCACTGCTTAAGCTAGAGGAAGAAGCCGCTCTTGAGGGAACCGGCCAGCCTAATGATCCGTTCCCTGTATAATACGGTGTTGCGCTTCCGGACTGCTGTGCAATTAAGTTCAATACCTGTTGATCTGCCTTTGCGTTTGCGGCGATTAATTGTTCCTGCTTCTTTACATCTTTGGCATAAGACGCCATCACAGCTTGTTTTTCGGAAATTAAGCTTTGCATACTCTCTACTTTTTCTTTTTGTATCGCAACAACTTCAGCTTGAGCAGCTTGGTTTTCAGCGATTTCATCCTTTTTTGTTTGAATGGTATCTTGAATTTTTTGCAGTTCGTCCAAAATATCCTTGTCAAACATCATGATATCATTAACATATTGCATTCTTAAAAACAAATCGGAAAAGCTTTCTGATTCCAAAAGAATTTCCAAATAACCTGATGAACCCTTTTGTTGAAGAAAGCGCATACGACTGCCTAAAAGCTGAAATTGCTTTTCTCGTTTGGCAGATGCTTCCTCCAACGCCTTTTCAGCAGCGGTTAAAGCTTCTGTTAACTCATCCAAATCTGATTGAGCATTATCTAGTTCTGCCTGCAAACTATTCATGACCTTATCCATAGCATTAATTTCATCTTCAACAGAAGATTGCTTTGAATTTAAATTTTCTATTTCTTTTCTTGCATTTGCAGTTTGTTGAGCAAGTGTCTTTCTTTTTGCCTCCAATTCCGCAACGGTTGCTGCACCTGTTTTATATGAGGGAAAAACCCCAATGGTCAAAAATCCCGCTAAAACAAGGCAAGTAGCTTTTTTTAAAATTTTCATCGTAAAAACCTCATTATTATCACAATTTGTCTCTTTATATTATACAGATTTTGTGACAATTTTCAACTTTAAATAGCTAATTATGTGTTTTTAATTTTAATCAAATTATACCAATTCATTTTTTTTATTTCCCAGGTAATTTTTGAAGTCTCAGTGCACACTGAAATTGCGTAATTTTCTATTTGATGAAAGGATTTCAAATAGAAATATCTTTCATCAATAAAAACTGATTCCTTCACCTGGTTCTCATGCAATACGGAAAAGGATTCAAAAGGATAAGCAATTCCCTTGCCTATCAACTTAGTTATGCTTTCCTTACACGTCCACAGCTGAAAAAAAATTTGTCTTTTTTCCTTTTCTTCCAAAGTGATGAATTCTTTTTCCTCTTGAATAGAGAAAATTTTGGTGGTTCGTGGCAATTTGTCCCGTGTTTTTTCAATATCACAACCTACCGGAACCTTGGAAAAAGTGCAAATCGCATACCGACCGGAATGGGACAAGCTGAAATAGTATTCCTTATTCGGTAGATAAGGTTTACCGTTAGCAGTAACTTCTATTTCAGTATAAAGCTTTGCTTGATTGACAGAAAAAAAGGCATACCTTAATAAAAGACCGGCTGCCAAAGAAAGTCTTTTACTTTCTTCCTTAAATAGTCTTTCAACTTTATTGCGCCTTTGCTCCCCCACAAGTTCCATAGCAGTTTCAAATTTTTCTGAATCTTTCAGTTCATCTGCGTCCATTATCAGTAGTTCCACCATTTTGAAACACCTCTTAGCATAAAAAGCAGAGCTGTTTGAGAACGTGCTCTTACAGCTCTGCCTCCATATTATTAAAGACTTATTTCACAATTAAGTTTACAATTTTACCTGGTACATAAATTTCTTTTACAACTTCTTTTCCGTCTAAGCGGTTGCCCAAAACTTCTTTTGCTTTAACCAAAACTTCGTCCTTTGTTGCATTGGTGGAAATTTCCATTGTTCCTCTTAATTTACCAGCAACTTGAATTGCAATTTCAATTGTATCCTGCACAAGCTTACTTTCATCAACTTTTGGCCAGCCTGCTGCGAATACAGAGCCCTCGTGCCCCAATTCTTTCCAAAGCTCTTCTGAAATATGGGGAGCAAAAGGAGCCAGTAAAATTACCATAGTGTCCAAAGTTTCTTTCGATAAACCGCCTTGTTTTTTAGCAATATCATTCAGTTTATTGGAGTATTCCATAAAACCACTAACAACGGTATTCATTGTTAAAGCTTCCAAACGGCTGGTAATATCAGCAATCAGTTTGTTGCAAATAAATTCTTCTTCTTTGCCTGCTTGTACCCCTGAATCTTTATTGGTGTAGACCATCTTCCAAATTCTATTCAGGAAACGGAATACGCCGTCAATACCGCTATCATCCCAGTCACAATCCATTTCAGGGGGACCAACAAACAGCTCGTACATTCTCAGTGAGTCACAACCATAATTTTCTACCAATTCATCAGGAGAAACTACGTTACCCAAAGATTTACTCATTTTTCCGCCATTCTTTGTAATCATGCCCTGATTAAATAATTTCTGGAAAGGTTCTTCAAAAGGCACTGCACCAATATCATATAAGAACTTTGTATAGAAACGAGCATACAACAAGTGCAATACAGCGTGTTCAATACCGCCAACATATAAATCAACAGGAGCCCATTTTTTCAGAGCTTTCATGCTAGCCAACTGGTCATTGTTGTGATTATCCACGTAACGCAGGAAATACCAACTGGAGCCAGCCCACTGAGGCATTGTATTTGTTTCTCTCTTTGCCGGCATGCCACATACGGGGCAAGTTGTATTTACCCACTCATCTATATGAGCCAAAGGAGATTCACCGGTATCCGTAGGCTTATAAGATTCTACGTTAGGAAGCAATACAGGCAATTGATCTTCGGGAACAGGAACAGCACCACAATGTTCACAATGGATAATGGGAATAGGTTCTCCCCAATATCTTTGTCTGGAGAATACCCAGTCACGCAGCTTATAATTAACGGTTTTCTTACCAATGCCCTGTTCTTCCATGATGTGAGGAACTTTCTTCTTTGCCTCAAACGCCTTCATACCATTCCATTCCCCGGAGTTAATGATGACGCCGTCACCTACATAAGCTTCTGTCAAAGGCTTTTCTTCTTCGCCTTCAGGCAAAATCACTTGAATGATGGGTAATTTAAACTTTGTAGCAAACTCAAAGTCACGTTCATCGTGGGCAGGTACGCACATTACTGCACCTGTACCGTAATCAGCCAATACATAATCCGCAACCCAAACAGGAATTTCTTTGCCATTTACCGGGTTTACGCAATAAGTACCAGTAAATACACCTGTTTTTTCTTTATCTGTCAAACGGTCAACCGAAGATTTGGTAGATGCATCGAAACAGTATTTTTCCACTGCTTCTTTACATTCGGGTGCTAGAATTTCAGCAAGACCTTTATATTCAGGAGCCAAAACCATAAAGGTACATCCATGAAGGGTGTCTGGCCTTGTTGTATAAACAGAGATTTTATTGTCGCCGCCACTTACGTTAAAATCAACCTCGGCACCATAGCTTTTGCCAATCCAATCTGACTGCATCTTTTTTACTTTATCAGACCAATCCAGTTTTTGTAAATCTTCCAGCAGTCTATCTGCATATGCTGTGATTTTCAACATCCACTGGCGAAGGTTTTTCTTAGTAACTGTTGCACCACAGCGCTCACATGTGCCGCCGGCAGCTTCTTCATTTGCCAAAACACATTTACAGCTTGGGCACCAGTTCAAAGGCATTTCTTTCTCGTATGCCAACCCTTGTTTAAACATTTGAACAAAAATCCACTGTGTCCATTTATAATAAGCAGGATCTGTGGTATCAACTTCTTTATCCCAATCGTAAATAGCACTGATTTCGTGGAGCTGACGTTTTACATTTGCAATATTATCTGCGGTGGAAATGCGTGGATGAACATTATTTTTAATTGCAAAGTTTTCAGCAGGCAAACCAAAAGCGTCCCATCCCATGGGATGCAATACTTGATAGCCTTGAAGCACTTTATATCTGCTGACTACATCACTCAGTACATAACCTCTCCAATGTCCAACGTGAAGCCCTGTACCGGATGGATAGGGAAACATATCTAAGCAATAAAATTTCGGCTTTTTATCATCTTCTACGTTTACGGGGTGCTTTTCCCACTCCTCACGCCATTTTTTTTCGATTTCTGCAAATTCATAGCGACTGTTCATTAAAATTCCTCCTCAACATAATCTATCATCAAAAACCAGATTATTTACCAACGTAATTGTTGCCCATTTTGGGTAAAAACAAAATAGAATTAGCCATTTATTTCGTTTTAGTGGGGCAAAACTCCCTTTTTGTGGTTATACCTTACCTACAAGCGAAGGAATTTATCTTTTTCAAACCGAAAGCTGATAAATGCATGGTAAATAAAAAAACCTTCGTCTCAGTTAGAGACGAAGGGATACTCCGTGTTACCACTCTAGTTTGCCAATAGGCACACTCAAAACCAATAACGGTGGCTTACCGTTGCCGCTTACTAATCAAGGCTGATGTTCTGGGCAAAACTCCAAGGCCAGTTCCAAAACGCATCTTTATCGACTCACACCAACCGCCGACTCTCTGAAAAAAAATATCGCTTTGTACTCTTCCTTTTCAACGTTTATTTACGAACTTATTTATAACATATTTACTAATAAAAATCAAGTGTTTTTAGCTGTTTTTCAAAAGAATACAGTCTACAAAGCTTGGTCAAACTGCCTTTTCTGTATCAAACTGGTTACTATATAAGGCATAGTAAAACCCTTTTTCTCTCATAAGTTCCTCATGGTTTCCCCGCTCAATAATTTGGCCATGATTTACCACTGCAATTAAATCTGCATCCTTTATTGTGCTTAGACGATGGGCAATCACAAAGTTCGTGCGCCCTTTCATCAAGTTCTGCATTGCTTCTTGTATTTTTACTTCTGTCCTTGTGTCTACACTGCTGGTTGCTTCATCAAGAATCAGAACAGAAGGATTCGCCAATATAGCTCTTGCGATGGCAAGCATTTGCCGCTGTCCCTGACTTAAATTGCCACCCCCATCTGATAATACAGTATCATAACCGTCTGGCAACCTTCGGATAAATTCATGGGCGTTGGCAAGTTTTGCAGCTTTTTTAATTTCATCATCCGTTGCATTCAATCTTCCGTAACGAATATTTTCACGAATGGTATCGGTAAATAAATAGGTGTCTTGTAATACAATTCCCAAACTTGAGCGCAAGCTATTGCGTTTTATTGCTTTAATGTTACGGCCGTCAATGGTAATCGTCCCTTTATCTATGTCATAAAAGCGTGTTAATAAATTAATAATTGTGGTTTTGCCTGCCCCTGTAGGGCCTACTAAAGCAATGGTTTGACCTGGTTTCGCATATAAGTTTACATCCTTTAATATAGGGTTTCCTTCTTCATAAGAAAAATTAACATCGGAAAGAACCACTTCTCCCTCCACCTCCCTTAATTCTAGGGCTTCTGGAGTATCAACGAGTTCTTCCGCTTCATCCAACACCTCAAATACACGTTCGGCACCGGCAAAAGCAGACATCATGGCATTCACTTGATTTGCCAGTTCGTTCAATGGTCTTGTGAACTGTCTGGAAAAAATGATGAAATTAGAAATTGTGCCTAATGTCATGGGGAAACCCGCTACCATCATAAATCCACCTGTGGCAACCACAATTGCATAAGTCATATTATTAAGAGCCATCATAATGGGACCGATCATCCCGGAAAAGACTTCTGCCCGAACACCTACCTGCAACAGATCATCATTTCTTTTTGAAAAGGATTCCGTCATTTCTTCCTCCTGACAAAAAACCTTTACTACTTTCTGTCCTGAAATAATTTCCTCAATAAAGCCATTCAGTTTCCCAAGGCGTTCTTGTTTTTCTTTATAATATTTTCTAGAACGAGAAGTAATGGCCTTTGTGGCAATAAGCATAATGGGTATGGAAATAATTGTTGCAATGGTCAAAGGAATGCTTAAATAAATCATCATTGCCAATGTTCCAAATATAGTCAAACCACTTTGAAATACTTGAGAAATACTGGAATTAAGTGCCATAGAAATATTATCCACATCGTTTGTTACACGACTCATGAGTTCACCATGGGTTGTATTATCAAAGTATTTTAAAGGCAACTTTTGTATCTTTTCAAATATTTCTTTACGGATTGAAGCAACGACATTTTGCCCAACAATTAGAAACAAGTTACTTTGAAGCCACATACAAAAAGAGGTTCCTGCATAAATTGCTAAAAGTGTAGCGCATATCTTAATTAAACCCTTAAAGTCAAACTTTGCAATGTATTTGTCTATAGCAACCCCAATCAAACGAGTTGCAAAAACCGTTCCCAGTGTAACAAAAGCGATAGAAATTATTGAAATAAGCAAATAAACCCAGTATTTGTTTAAATAACGCAAAAGCCTGCTGAGAGTCTTTTTGGTATTCTTTGGTTTTTTATTAGATACAGGCGAATGTCCGCCCATTCGGGGACTAGGCATCTAAAACTACCCCTTTCTTCATTTGAGATTGATAAATTTCTTGGTAATCCAAACTAGTTTCCATAAGTTTATTATGGTTACCTTCTGCTGCAATTTTTCCATCTTTTAAAACAATAATCTTGTCTGCGTTCTTAATAGAGCTGATTCTTTGGGCAATAATAAATTTTGTGCAATGGCTATGAGATTCCTTCATAGATTGACGAATTCTTTTTTCGGTTAAAGAATCCACGGCACTGGTACTATCATCAAAAATAATAATACTTGGATTTTGGATCAGTGCTCTTGCTATAGAAATACGTTGTTTTTGACCGCCGGAAACATTAACACCTTTTTGTCCCAATTCTGTATCATAACCTTTTGGCATCTCCATAATAAAATCGTGGGCCTGAGCAGCTTTTGCCGCTGCAATCACTTCTTCTTCCGTAGCATTTTTATTTCCCCATTTGATATTCTCTTTTATTGTGCCTGTAAATAATATGGTTTCTTGAAGAACCACGGAAACTTTTTTTCTCAATTCATGTATGGGATACTTTCGTACATCAACCCCATCAATACAAATTTCTCCTTCTGAAACATCATATAAACGTGGCATTAAGTTCACCAAAGTTGATTTGCCCGATCCCGTTTCTCCCAAAATTCCGATGGTTTCTCCTGCCTTTGCCGTAAAGTTGACATTTTCTAAAACCGGTTCACCTGTGCCACCTTTATAGCGGAAAAATACGTTCTGAAACGTAACATTCCCTTGATCTTTCTCGGGTAAAACAGGAACAGTGGGATTTACGATATCAATTTCTTCATTTAAAACCTCATTTACACGATTGAGAGAAATCTGCGCTCTGGAAACATACATAAATACCATAGCAATCATCATCAACGACATAATCATCTGCATTAAATAAGTGATAAAGGCCATAATTTCTTCTATTCTCATGGAGCCATTATACACTTGAACCCCACCAAACCAAAGGATTGCAATGACAGAAACATTTAAAATAAACATCATTGCCGGTAACATTAATATCACAATGCGAAAGGCTTTTAAATTTGTGTTTTTATAATCTTCATTTGCAATATCAAACTTTTCCATTTCGTAGTCATGACGAACAAAAGCTTTGACAACCCGCATGCCCGCCAAACATTCACGCATAACAGTATTAACGGTATCTAACTTTTTTTGAACCATTTGAAATTTCGGTATTCCCTTACGCATAACCAAAAAGGTAACTAGACCCAAAATTAAAATCGCAATAACAAATATTACAGCTAGTTTTGCATTAATACTGAAGGCCATAATCAAGCTGCCAAAGCAGAGCAAGGGTGCTCGAATCAAAAATCGCAAGGACATAAGAATAACCATCTGAATTTGAGTAATGTCATTGGTTAATCTTGTAATGAGCGAAGGTGTTTGAAATGTGTCTATATTATGAAAAGAAAAATCCTGAATTTTCATAAACAGGTCTTTTCTTAAATCTGTTCCCGCTCTCTGGCTTACAATGCTGGCACAGATTAGACAACCAATACCACCAATGATGCCCAAAATTGCAATGGCTATCATTGCCCCGCCTAGCTTTAAAATATAACTGCTATTTCCCCCTGCAACACCGTTGTTGATTAAAAGAGTCATCAGCTTTGGCATGATTAACTCCGAAGAGGCGTCCACCATCATAAATAATGGTGCTAAAATTGCCAAAACTTTATATGGTTTCATATATTTTAAAATCAGCTTCAATCCCATTCCCTCATTTCTTGCAACTCTCTACTCATGTTATCTAAAATCCGAATCAGCGAACTAAGAAAGACTTCCTTTTCCTCTTTGGAAAAACCACGGAAACCCACTTCATCTAAGGTTGCGCCTTTTTCTATAAAAGCCTGAAATTTTTCTCTGCCCTTTTCTGTTATACTTACCCGAATGTTTCTCATGTCTTTTTCATCTCGTATGCGCACAATTAGCTCATCACGCTCCATCCTCTTTAAAGCATCAGTCATAGACGCAGGTTTTATTCGAATAAATTGGGACAATTCTTTCTGCGTCTGCAAATTTTTGGCTGCAAGAGACATTAAGATTCGAGGTTGTCCTGCAGAAAGCCCAATCTCCTGAGCACTACGCATCATATGTAAATGATATAGCTTAAGCAGTACATTCAACGTAAATGTAAAATCCGTTACATGATCTCCCATCGCTTCTCTTTTTTTTGCTAATTCATCAGAAAAAAGCATCTTTATTCCTCCTAATTTTTTCCCTGCTTTGACCAATAATTCACAAAAGCTATATAATCTGGTTCCCATATTACTTATAATCATTGGCATTTTTTTTAAAAGTGTTTAAATATAATAGTAAAAAAGACTATATAAAAAATGTTAAAAAAAAATAGTTAGATATCTAATCATTAGATACCTAACTATTTTAGCAGAATATTTTTATTTGTCAATGAAAATTAAAAAATTATAATACGTACTGGAACATAAATGCAATATGAATACTGCTACCAACCATAACAAAAACATGGAATATCTCATGAAATCCGAAATTTTTAAAAGTAATATTCGGCTTTTTTAATGCATAAATAACTGCTCCCGCTGTGTAAGCAATACCACCTGCTAATAAAAGACCAATCCCTTGCCAGCTAACTGCTTTTTCCAGTGGAACAAATACAACAACAGCTAACCAGCCCATCACAACATAAATAAGGGTAGATAACCACCTGGGGGCATTCATCCAAAAAATTTTCAGTAAAATTCCAGCCAAAGCAAATGCCCAAATGAGAATAAGCATTGTCCATCCCCATTTGCCATGCAAGGATACCAGACAGATAGGCGTATAAGTTCCGGCAATTAGCACAAAAATCATCATATGATCAATGCGACGCAAAATATTGATTTTACTTTGGGGCAGTTTTAGCGTATGATATATCGTACTGGCTCCATATAACAGTAATAAAGATATGCCAAATACAGCAAAGCCCCATTGATGCCAAACACTTGCCTCTAGTTTTGCTTCCTGCATCAATAAAATAAAGCAAGGAATTACCGCTAGAAATCCGATAAAATGTGTCAAAGCACTGATTGGGTCTTTAATTTTAACTTTGATTCTTTCCATTATTACAACTCCTTCATGTAGTTTTAAATACTACTTATAGTTATATCCATATAATAGCACATTATTTATAATAGTGCAAGAAGAATTCGGAAATAAGACTTGAAGCATTTTTTCAAATGCTATATAATAAAAAAACAACAGGAGAATTTGAGGTGAAACAATGGTCACACTAGATAAAATTATAGAAAACTTTACGAAGGAAATCAAAGTTTCGGGAATTATTGAAATGGAAGATATCCCTAATATTGATTTATATATGGATCAGGTAACAACATTTATGGATAAAGCGTTAAGAAATTATAAACGTTATGAAGACGATAAAATTTTGACGAAAACAATGATTAATAACTATACAAAGGCTAAAATTTTTCCTGCTCCAATTAAAAAGAAGTACAGCCGTACCCATGTAATGTTATTGATTATGATTTATCATTTAAAGGCTGTTCTCTCTATTCGTGATATTGGCATTTTGTTTCAGCCAGTTCTGATTACAAAATCCAAAGAAGAGCAGGAGACCTTTATCCAGAATATTTATGAAGGCTTTACCAAAGTACAAATGATCATTCAACAAAATATGCAGTCCGTTGCAGAAGGATTGCAGAGTACCGCAAATCCTGCAAAAGATGTGATTGATGAATATCAAGATGAAAAAGCAAAAAAAATCTTACTGGTTCTTCTTCTTGCCATTCGTGCAAATGCTGAAAAGCAACTAGCAGAAAGAGCTCTTGATTTATATTTTTAAGGAAAAAAGCGTATCTTCAAAAAAGAAGACACGCTTTTTTATTAGGAATGCTTGCCAAATTTTTCATTTTCTGATCAGCTAATAAATAATCCAGAAAAATTATGTTCAAATCCTTTAAGCATATTTTTTACTTCACTGTCAATTAGAATAAACTAAGCTGATTTGTTTCAGGGATGCCATTGAGTACACCATTATCTTTTAGCAAATCAATCAAAGAACGACCTAATGATGTCCTATTTTTCAATTCTTCTAAAGTGTTGAACTCTCCGCCTACCCTTCCCTCTACAATGCTTTCTGCCGCATTGGTTCCCAGCCCTTGCAATGAATTAAACGGGGGTATGAGCCCTTCTTTTGTTACAATAAACTTTTTACTGTCAGATTGATAAAGATCCATAGGTAAAAATTGAAAACCTCTGGCATAAAATTCAACGATAATTTCCAAAACAGTGAGTTTATTTTTATCTTTCGTTGTTGCCTCCATACCTTTTGCCTGAATTTCTTTTATGGCTTCCTTTGCTTTATCCAAGCCCTTGCACATGGCTGCATAGTCAAAATCATCACTGGCTCTTACTGTAAAATAAGCGGCATAATATGCCTCAGGATAATGGATTTTAAAATAAGCAATGCGAAATGCCATCATCACATAAGCGGCAGCATGAGCTTTCGGAAACATATACTTAATTTTTTGACAGGATTCAATATACCAATCCGGTACATTGCTAGCTTTCATATCTGCGATATCTTCCTCTGTCAAACCTTTTCCTTTCCGAACTTTTTCCATGATTTTAAAGGATTTTTTTCTATCTACACCTTTGTTGATAAGGTAAATCATAATGCTGTCGCGGGTAGATATGGTTTCCTTTAAGCTAATGGTACCGTTTTCTATTAAAGTTTGGGCGTTTCCAAGCCACACGTCAGTACCGTGAGAAAGCCCGGAAATTCGCAATAAATCAGCAAAAGTTTTTGGTTTTGTATCTAACAACATTCCTCTAACAAATTTTGTACCAAATTCGGGGATTCCTAATGTTCCTGTTTTACAGTTGATTTCTTCCTCGGTGACGCCTAACGCCTGGGGTGATTCAAATAACGACATTGTTTCGGGATCACCAAGAGGTACTGTTTGGGGGTTTACGCCAGTTAAATCATAAAGCATACGAATTACGGTAGGATCATCGTGTCCTAAAAGGTCTAGCTTTAGTAATCGACCGCTGATGGAGTGATAATCAAAATGCGTTGTGGTAATTTTTGAATTTACATCATTTGCGGGACGTTGAATGGGACAAAACTCAAAGATACTATGATCATTGGGTACAACCATAAGCCCACCAGGGTGCTGACCTGTTGTCCTTTTTATTCCGGTACATCCCAAAACCAGACGGTTGATTTCGGCATTATGTACTGTTTTTTCCCGCTCATCAAAATATTTTTTCACAAAACCGTAAGCCGTTTTGTCTGCAAGGGTTCCAATTGTTCCAGCTTTAAACACATGTCCCACACCGAACAGCTCCTCTGTATAAGCATGGGCTCGCTGTTGGTATTCGCCGGAAAAGTTCAAGTCAATATCCGGCTCCTTATCTCCTTCAAAACCAAGAAATGTCTGGAAAGGGATATCATGCCCATCCTTATGTAGTTTTTCACCGCAAACGGGACAATTTTTATCTGGCATATCACAACCACAGGCTTCCTCCATGGCATAGGTTTTAACCGTTTCGGACTCAAAATCTGAATACTTACAATTTGGGCAAACATAATGGGGCGGCAAAGAGTTTACCTCTGTAATCCCTGCCATATTCGCCGCGAAGGAAGAACCTACGGAGCCACGAGAACCAACCAAATATCCATCCTCCACAGATTTCCATACTAACTTCTGTGCAATAATATAAAGGACGGCATAACCGTTGCTGATGATAGAATTCAGCTCTGTTTCCAGTCTTTCTTGAACAATTGCGGGTAGCGGATCGCCATAAATAGAATGAGCCTTGTCCATACAAATCTGTCGAAGCTGGTCATCGGCACCTTCAATTTTCGGGGGGAAGGTTTCATCAGGAATGGGTTTTATCTTCTCAATTCGATCTGCAATCAGATTGGTATTGGTGATTACCACTTCTTTTGCTTTCTCCTCACCCA
>NZ_DAOUQB010000003.1 GCF_030625865.1 Anaerotignum sp.
AAGCCGGAATGGGTAGGGGAAAAAGGTGTTTTTCGGAATATGACCGATGACGAAATTAAGGCTTTGGTGGAAGAGGCTTACGCCGTTTTACCTGATGCGGTAGGTATGAATAACCATATGGGGTCGGCGATTATGGAGGATACCAGATGCCTTGGAATTGTACTAGATGAATTGAAAGAACGGAATGGATTTTTTATTGACAGTGTGACTACCGCCAAAAGTCAGGGTCGAACGTTAGCGGAAGAAAAAGGGGTTCCCTTTTTTGCCAGAAGTGTTTTTTTAGACGGTACCAATGATGTGGAAACGGTAAAGAAAAATCTTAGAAAAGCTGCGGAGGTTGCCTTGCGGGACGGGAAAGCTTTGGCCATCGGCCACGTGGGACCCGAGGGGGGAAACGTGACGGTAAAGGCCATTCAGGAATTGATTCCCGAATTAGAGCAGGAGGGAATTACCTTTGTTACCGCAGGAGATTTGATTGACGAATAGGGAAAAAATTCAGAGATAATCTTACATAAGAAGTAGAAATGGGCATGGATATTTGGAACCGGTGTTGACGGAGAGTTAATGTTCTTTTCTCAGCGGGTATGGTATAATTATGAAAACAATTTGTTTGGGAAAAAGTATGATCTTACAAAATATAGAACAATTAGAGGAGGAAAAATGTCTCACTGGAATTCAAGAGGGCTTCGTGGTAGCTCTTTAGAGGAAAATATCAACTTTACCAACGAAAAATATCGGCAAAGAGGGCTTGCGCTGCTGCAAAAGGTGCCTACGCCCATTACACCGGTAAAAATAAATCAAGAAAATAAAACCATTACGTTAGCGTATTTTGAAAAACAGAGTACCGTTGATTATATTGGTGTTGCACAAGGGATACCTGTTTGTTTTGATGCAAAGGAAACAGCCCATAAGAATCTGCCTTTGCAGAATATACATAAGCACCAGATAGAGTTTATGGCGGATTTTCGTGCCCAACGAGGGTTGGCCTTTCTTCTGGTGCATTTTACGGCTTTAGATGATTATTATCTTCTTCCCTTTGAAATATTGGAAGAGTTTTGGAGGAAAGCGGAAAAAGGGGGAAGGAAATCTATTCCTTTAGAGACTTTTGAACAAAAATACAGAATTCAGAAAACAGGTAATGGATTATTGCATTATTTGGAAGCAGTAAGTCTATACTTAGAGGAAACAGAAGAAAAACAGAGAAAGGACGGAGGCTTATGCTGAAGAAAAGCGTTGTGGAAAATACATTATCAGCTGCATTAGGAACAGGGGCTGATTTTGCAGAGATATACATGGAGCAGTCCAAACGCAGCACAATAAGTGTGGTAAATGGAAGGGTTGAGGCGGCACAAAGTGGAATGGACTATGGTATAGGAATACGATTGTTTTTTCAAAACAAGGCGATTTATGGTTTTGCCAATGATACTTCGGAGAAAAATTTAATTCGTATTGCCAGAGAAGCGGCGGCAGCGGCTAGAGGAGATCGGGTATATACCCTTCAAGGATGGAGAAGAATGAACATGGCCTGTATGAATCCTATTCGTATCATGCCTGATGAGGTGGAAAAAAGGAAAAAGGCGGAAAAGCTTTTTTTAGCGGCGGAAGCGGCAAAAAAATACAGTGATATAATTACCCAAACCAAGACGGGTTGCCTGGATATTGTAAAGGATGTTTTTATTGCCAATACTGACGGATTGTGGGCAGAGGAACAGCGTGTCCGCAGCCGTTTTACCGTAGAGGCAATTGCTTCTTCGGCCACAGAAAAGCAAAGCGGGCATCTGGGCCCCGGGGGTTCTTTGGGGTTTGAGCTGTTTGAGCAAATTGATGTGGAGGAAAAGGCAAGGGAGGCAGCCAGAATTGCTGTTACCATGCTGGGGGCAAAGCCTTGCCCCGCAGGAAGAATGCCTGTGGTCATTGACAATGGATTTGGTGGTGTTATTTTTCATGAAGCTTGCGGACATAGTTTAGAAGCCACGGCAGTGGCCAGAAATGCTTCTGTTTTTGCAGGAAAGATGGGGGAGCAAATTGCTTCTTCTGTTGTGACTGCCATTGACGATGGAACCATTCCCAACGGATGGGGTTCTGCCGCCATGGATGATGAGGGAACACCTACTCAGAGAAATGTTTTAATTGAAAATGGCATTTTGCGTTCCTATTTGGTGGATAAGTTAAATGGAAGGCGTATGGGTGCCAAGTCCACGGGTTCTTCCAGGCGGGAAAGCTATCGTTTTGCACCCACAAGCCGCATGACCAATACATTTATTGATAACGGGAAAAGCACCCCGGCTGAAATCATCGCCAATACGGACTTTGGTCTGTATGCAAAGCAGATGGGCGGCGGCAGTGTTGATCCGGCTACGGGCGCTTTTAATTTTGCGGTTTTAGAAGGATATATGATTCGGGATGGTAAAGTTGCCGAGCCTGTGAGGGGAGCAACCTTAATTGGAAAGGGCATGGAGGTTTTGATGAAAATTGATATGGTTGGAAATAATTTAGCCCGTGCCCAAGGAATGTGTGGCAGTATCAGCGGTTCCATTCCCACCGATGTTGGACAACCTATGATACGGGTAAAAGAAATGACCGTTGGCGGAAGGGGGTAAAAACATTGGAGAGACAGGCTTTGCAAAAGCAAATCATAGATGAGGCACTGAAACAGGGGTTTACCGATTGCGAGGTATTCTATTTAGGTGGGGAAAGCTTCGAAGTTTTATTAATGGAGGGCGAGGTTTCCAACTACGAAAATAGCAGTGAAGGGGGTATTTCTTTTCGTGGAACTTACCAAGGCCGTACGGGTTATGCTTCTATGGAACGTTTGGAAGAAGAAAGTATTGACTATGTGATTCAGGCGGCAAAAGAAAATGCCATGCTTATGCCTGAGGAAGAGTGTGAGGATTTATTTGGCGGGGAAGCGTATCCTGAATTTAACGGATATTATCCCGAATTGGAGCAGGTTTGCGTAGAAAAACGCATTCAGCTGGCAAAACGCATGGAGGAAGCGGCATTAAACGGAGCGGAGAGCATTGCTTCTTTGGATTATTGCGTTTTAGGAATCGGAAAAAGAGAGGTGGCCATTGCCAATAGCCTTGGCTTGGATATTTCTTATACAAAAAATTTTGCTTCGGGGTATGTTAGTGCCATTGCGAGAAACGGTGATGAAACGAAAAAAGGCTCTGCATTTTGGAAGGGCAGGGATTGGGGAGATTTTGACCCGGAAGAAACAGGCAGAAAAGCGGCAAGACGAGGGGCGGCTCTTTTGGGGGCAGGAACGGTGAACAGTGGAACCTATACCGCTGTTTTAGACGGAAAGGCAATGACCTCGTTGTTGGCTGCCTTTAGCGGCATTTTCTTTGCGGAAAACGCCCAAAAGGGCTTTTCCCTGCTGAAAGATAGGCTTGGGGAGAAAATTGCGGCATCCTGCGTTACTTTGCGGGACGATGCCCTTTTGGAGGGCGGTTATGCTTCTGTACCTTTTGACAGCGAAGGGGTTGCGGGGAAAAACAAAGGGGTAATCCAGGAGGGATGCTTGAAAACTTTGTTGTATAATCGAAAATCCGCAAAGAAGGACGGCGTGGCTTCTACGGGAAATGGCTTTAAAGCAGGATTGACTGCGCCGGTGAAAACGGCATGTACCAATTTTTATATCCAAAAAGGTGACAAGAGTTTAGAGGAGCTTTTTGGTCAAATGGAGAATGGTCTTTATATTACGGATTTTATGGGGTTGCATGCGGGAACAAATGCTGTTTCCGGGGATTTTTCGCTCTCTGCCGAGGGATTTATAGTAGAAAATGGAAAAATAGAAAAGCCCGTTGAGCAAATTACCATTGCAGGGAATTTTTATACGCTTTTACTGGATATTTTGGCGATGGGGGAGGATATGTATTTTGCGGCAAGCGGAAAAGGCTCTCCATCAGTTTTGGTAAAAAATATTTCTGTTGCAGGAAAATAGATGAGGCTCTGTTTAAAATTGTCTTAATTTTCCAGAAATTATGTTGTTTTTGTTGAAGTATTAGGATATGCTGAATAAAAATGAAGCTTTTAAAATTTATTTTTCTGGGGGAGAATGTTATGGAGTCAATTCAGTCTTTTGTTGGTATGGGGTCTTTATTTACAATATGGGCTATCGTAGCAGCGGTAGTGCGTGTAGGGCTAGAAATTACCCTGGCGGTTTTAGCCATAAAATGCATGCTAAAGTATTTAAAGAATGATTAGAAGACAATAAAATATGAATAATAGGAGGGGCCATGAAGCAATATCAAAAAAATATTTTATCTGCTTTTGTTATTGTAATTGGAGGATTTATCCTTTTTAATTTAGCATTCCTGCTAGCATTTCTTGTGATAAAATCAAGTATGATCGTTTTGGGTGTTGCTGAAAATGCACCGCCCCCTATGCTAAGTAGGGCGTTATACCTTATCCTAGTCTGTTTGATGTCATGGTTTATTTTTCGTTCGCGTCTGAATAAGCTATTAAAGGCTACTTATTTGACAATGCCCCTTATGGTAATCCTTGTGGTAACCGGCATAAGTTTTTATGGGCAATCAAAGTGGCTTATTGTCGGCGTTGGAGCTGTAATTATTTTTGCGGTACTCTATTATCTTTACAAGAAAAAACTTTCCTGGCAATATTTTTTCGCTGTGTTTTATGTTTGTGCAGTGGCGCTTTGGAATATGATATTTGATGTTCAAATATAAGAAACGGAAGAAATTTGATTAAATATTCTATTTTACAATTACTAAAATAAATAAGTGAATTTATATTCCCGAATTTTTAAAAACTGTATCCATTTTGGAGAAGTTTTTTGATTTTATGGTTAGAGAGGGGAATATAAATTCACTTTATTTTTGTTGAAAAATTATTTAGCTGTCTATTTTATTGGAGAAATCCTGAAGCTGCTTCAACAACTTTTCCATATCTCTATTTGCGCCACCTTTATTCTGGTTAATCAGTCGAATCAACCGCTGACCTGCCAAATCAAGCTGTTCCGATAGATAGATTGCCCGTTTTCCGCCAGTAGATACAGCTTTTTGCTGGGGTGTTTCCTTGGGCTTTACGGGGATTTTTACGCCTTCTGTCAATAAAGCGCCACTTGCCAGGTCATAGCAGGCACCGCTGAAAGGGGCAACGGCCTGATATTCGTATTCGTCAATGAGATTCTGAGCAAATGCTTGGGTAACAAGGTCATCACCGTGTACAACAAAGACTTTTGTGGGTTTTGGATCAAAATTGTTAATCCAGCGTAGCAGACCATTTTTATCAGCATGGCCGCTAACCCCTGCCAGTTGTTCAACATGAGCATTGACAGAGATAGTTTCGCCGAACAGACGAACTTCCTCTGCCCCTTCAACAATGATTCTGCCTAAAGTTCCTATAGCTTGATAGCCAACAAAAAGCACGGTGCTTTCCTTGCGCCACAGGTTATGTTTTAAATGGTGGCGGATACGACCGGCTTCGCACATACCTGAGGCTGAAATGATAACCTTTGGATCACGGTCAAAGTTGATTGCTTGAGAATCTTCGGGGGTTACAGCGGTAATCAGACCGTTGAATTCCAGAGGATTGATGCCTTTTTTTACTAATTCCATGGCTTTGGTATCATAGCAATCCATTCTGTTTTCCTTAAAGACTTTTGTTGCTTCAATTGCCAAGGGGCTATCGACATAAACTTTAAAATTCTCATGGTTTTTTACTAGTTTTCGTTCCTTGATTTCTCGTATAAAATATAGCATTTCTTGGGTTCGTCCTACGGCAAAAGCGGGGATAACCAAGTTGCCGCCACGGTCAAAGGTTTCTTGAATATGCTTTGCCAGCTCCGCAACGTAATCCGGCGGAGGGTTATGCAAACGATCACCGTAGGTGCTTTCCATAATGACATAGTCTGCTTCTTTTGTGTATCTGGGGTCATGAATAATGGGCTGGTTAAGATTGCCGATATCCCCTGAAAATACAACTTTTTTCGTTGTCTGGCCTTCGGTCAGCCAAATTTCAATGCTGGAGGAACCAAGAAGGTGTCCCACGTCGGTAAAACGAATGGAGATGCCGTTGGTTACGGAAATTTCCTTTTCATAATCACAGGGGACAAAATGCCCGGCAACGGCTGATGCTTCTTCTGTGGTATACAGGGGCTCAAAGGGTGCCTTTCCGGCTCTTTTGGCCTTGCGGTTTCTCCATTGGGCTTCAAATTCCTGAATATGGGCACTATCCAAAAGCATAATGCGGCAAAGGTCTGTTGTTGCTTCTGTTGCATAGATTTCCCCACGGAATCCATTTTTGTAGAGTAATGGCAACAACCCGGAATGGTCAATATGGGCGTGGGACAGGAAAACATAGTCGACATCTGATGCGGGTACGGGAATTTCTTGATTTTCATAGGTATCATGTCCTTGCTCCATTCCGCAATCCAACAGGATGCTTTTGCCACAGGCTTCGATATAATGGCAGCTGCCGGTTACCTCATGAGTTGCTCCTAAAAACATTAATTTCATATGGATTCCTCCTTATCATCGTACAGGTTTTGGATGATTTAATCCATTTTTAGTATAGCTCTATTTTTATGGGATGACAAGATGTCTCTTTTTTTAGCAATTTTATATTGAGCGCTGTCGAAAATGCCTGTTTTTTTTGTATGGAAAGAAATAGTTGTGTGGTATATAATAAATGAAAGACCTTTGGGGTAAATGGGATCAAGGTGCAACGTAAAAAGGGGATGATATTGTGGAAATAACAGAGTTATATGATATCTTTCAAATCGTAAATGGCGAACACTATGACCCACATAGAGTGTTGGGGATGCATGAGATTGAAATGGATGGGGAAACAGCCATTGGCGTGCGGGCCTTTTTACCAGGTACACAAAAAATTACTGTCATAGATATGAAAAATAAAAAAAAGCAGTATCCTATGACAAAAATTCATGACGATGGATTTTTTGAAGTGCTTCTGTGGGATCGCAAAGAATGGTTTCGATATATGTTGGAATTTACCAATGACAGTGGAATCACTTGGCGCAGCTATGACCCCTATTCCTTTTTACCTACCATTTCCGAATATGATAGATACTTATTTGGGGCAGGCAACCATTATGAAATTTACGATAAAATGGGAGGCCGATTGATAAACCATGGTGGCACAAGGGGTGCTGCATTTACGGTTTGGGCACCCAATGCAAAAAGTGTAAGTGTGATTGGAAGCTTCAACCAATGGGATACGCGGCGCCATCCTATGCGTCGCTTGGGTATATCGGGCGTTTGGGAGCTTTTTATCCCCGGATTGATGGAAAACGATCAGTATAAATTCCATGTAATACAATGTGATGGTACCCCTGCGGATAAAGCAGACCCTTACGGCAGATTTTCGCAGGTTCGTCCTGAAACTGCCTCTGTTCTGTACAATTCCAAAAAATATAAGTGGCATGATAAAAGATGGCTTACTGCTCGGAGTAAGAGAAGTCCTTATACTTCCCCCATGAATGTATATGAGGTGCATTTGGGCTCTTGGATGCGAGTACCCGAGGAGGGAGATCGCTTTTTAAGTTATATTGAGTTGGCAGATCAACTGATTCCCTATGTGGAGGAAATGGGTTATACTTATATTGAACTTTTGCCCATTTTGGAGCATCCTTTTGATGGAAGCTGGGGTTATCAGGTTACGGGGTATTTTGCCCCCACCAGCCGTTTTGGCACGCCTGATGAATTTAAATATTTCGTTGATACCTGCCATAATCATGGCATAGGCGTAATTTTGGATTGGGTGCCTGCTCATTTTCCAAAGGATTCCTTTGGTCTAGGGCGATTTGATGGAACTGCGTTGTATGAACATGCTGACCCCCGCCGCGGCGAGCACAGGCAGTGGGGAACCTATATGTTTAACTATGGCAGAAAAGAGGTTACTAATTTTTTAATCAGTAATGCCCTATTCTGGCTACAGGAATACCACATGGATGGTTTAAGGGTGGATGCGGTGGCCTCTATGCTGTATCTTGATTTTGGAAAGGATGCGGGAGAGTGGCTGCCCAATCAGTATGGCGGCAGTGAGAACTTAGAGGCAGTTGAGTTTTTAAAGCATATGAATTCTATTGTCAAGGAAAGAGTTCCCGGGGCAATGATGATTGCCGAGGAGTCTACCTCATGGCCGGGGGTAACCAAAGATCCTAAGGAGGGTGGTTTGGGCTTTACCCTAAAGTGGAATATGGGCTGGATGAATGATTTCCTGTTCTATATGAAAAATGATCCTCTATTCCGAAAAAATTATCATAACCGTTTGACCTTTGGCATGGCCTATCATTACTCGGAAAACTTTATTCTGGTGCTTTCCCATGATGAGGTAGTTCATGAAAAAAGCGCTATGATTGGGAAGATGCCGGGGGACGACTGGCAGCGTTTTGCCAATCTCCGCCTTGCCTATGGATTTATGTACGGACATCCCGGCAAAAAATTGCTTTTTATGGGTGGAGAATTCGGTCAGTACCATGAATGGTGCGAAGCAAGAAGTTTGGACTGGCATTTGCTGCAATATGCAGATCATCAGCATATGCAGACTTATGTAAAACAGCTAAACCAGTTATATCTGGAAAATGACGCTTTTTGGAAAGAAGATTCTAATCCCCATGGTTTTCAATGGATTTCCTGCGATGATAGAGATTTGTCCATGCTATCTTTTATACGTCGCAGTGATGACAAAGAAATTTATTGTATTTGTAATTTTACGCCTGTTGCCCACGCCGATTTTCGTATTGGCTTGCCCAATAAGGGGAAATATAAAGAAATTTTCAATAGCGACAGCCTTGAATTTGGCGGAAGCGGTGTGGAAAATACGGAGGAAATTATTGCAGAGGAAATACCTTGGGATCACTTTAGCCAAAGTGTTTCCATCAACGTACCACCCCTTGGGATGATTGTTTTGACCCAAGAGAAGGAAAAAATTATAAAAACAAGTAAGGTAACAAAGATTTAGCTTCGGATATCAATATATAGTGGGTCTCCTTCAAAATGTGTGGAAAATATAGAGAGCTTGTTTTTTTTCTTAGGAAAATCATAGTCTTTATATTGACGGTTGTTGCTTTTTTGTGTATAATTCTTAAATGTATGGTAAAAATGGCGGATCTGGCGCGGTTTTTTATCATCTGCAACAAACGAATCTCGCATCTGGAGGGAGGGAAATTCATGTCGGAGGTAAAAGTTAAAGAAAATGAATCCTTAGACAGCGCACTGCGTCGTTTTAAAAGAACGTGTGCCAGAGATGGCATCATGGGCGAAGTTCGCAAAAGAGAGCATTATGACAAACCCAGCGTAAAGCGCAAAAAGAAATCCGAAGCCGCAAGAAAACGTAAGTTTAAATAAAATCTAGACGGCGAAAAGGGATGATGATATGTCATTAAAAGAGCAACTATTTGCAGATTTAAAAACTGCGATGAAAGAAAAGGATTCCGTTCGAAAGGATACAGTTCAGTTAGTCCGTTCGGGTATCCTTCAGATCGAGAAGGACAAAAAAGTCGAATTGGATGAAGACGGCGTGATTGAAGTAATCACCAAACAGCTGAAAAGCAGAAGAGATTCCCTTCCTGAGTTTGAAAAAAGCGGAAGAACTGATCTGATTGAAAAACTCAATCAAGAGATCAATATTTTGTTAGGTTACCTTCCAGAGCAATTAAGCGAAACCGAAATCCAGACGATCGTAGAAGAAGCGATAAAAGAAACCGGTGCCTCTTCCATTAAAGAAATGGGAAAAGTTATGTCGGTGATTACACCGAAAGTAAAAGGGCGCGCTGATAATAAAATCGTTGGCAGTTTTGTAAAGAAAATGCTCCAGGGCAATCAATAATCATAGTGAAATTAAAAAAGACCTGTTGGGGAAACCCAGCAGGTCTTTTCGCTTATTGTAAAATTTTATTAATAGATAGAGGATGCAATAGATAATTTTGTGTAAATATAATGAAAGATTGACTTGACTTTAAACAAAAGCGTGTTATAATTACTTTAATAGTTTAAAGCATAACCGCACATATGCATTAAAGCATGCGGCTTATTTTTGAGGGAGTGGTATGGTATGAAAAAGAATAAAATGCGTTTGGCTGCTGCTATGGCTATGGCGGCAATGATGATTTCCATGGCTGGTTGTGGCAATACAAGCCAAACAGATGAACCTGCGGCTGACGATAGTGCCGATGCAAAAACCTATAACGTAGGGATTATGCAGTTGGTTGAGCACCCTGCTTTGGATGCGGCTACCCAGGGATTCCAAGATAAGTTGAAAGAACTTTTAGGTGATTCTGTAACCTTCGATGTACAAAATGCCCAGGGGGAAAGCACAAACTGCACAACCATTGCAACAAAGTTTGTTTCCGGCGATGTTGATTTGATTATGGCAAATGCGACGGGTGCTGTTCAGGCAGCGGCAGCGGCAACAGCAGATATTCCTATTGTAGGTACCTCTGTAACAGACTTTAAAACAGCCGGTGTTGTAGATTCCAATGAGGCACCCGGAAGAAACGTTACGGGTGTATCTGATTTAACACCCATTGATGAACAAATGAAATTATTACAGCAGGTTTGCCCTGATGCAAAGAAAGTTGCAATTGTATATTGCAGTGCAGAGCCAAACTCTATATTCCAGTCTGAATTGGCACAGAAGGCTTTGACAGAAGCCGGTATTGAATTCAAAGAATATACAGCAGCGGATTCCAATGAAATTCAGGCGGTTATTACAAATGCCGTAAGCGAATGTGACGTAGTATTTATTCCTACTGATAATACCATGGCAAGCAATATGGAAATTGTTAAGAATGTAACTGTACCGGCAGGTGTTCCTGTCTTTGCCGGTGAAGAAGGTATGTGTGCATCCGGTGGTTTGGCGACACTGAGCATTAGTTTCTATGACTTAGGACAAAAAGCTGGTGAGATGGCTTATGAAATTTTGGTAAATGGTGCAGATCCTGCAACAACACCCATTGGCTATGTTTCCGATAACATTGTTCCCAAATATAACGCAGAAATTGCAGAAGCGTTAGGTATCACAATGCCTGAGGGTTTCGAGGCAATTCAATAAAAATAAGATTCCATAAAAATAAAGAGGTAGAGCGGGGCAGTTTACTGACCGCTCCCTTTTTTCTACAAAAGAGATACAAAAAGATTGGGGGAGAAATGATATGAATGTCATAGCATTAATGAAGGCTTTGCCGGGTTCTGTGGCTCAGGGGCTTATTTGGGGTCTGTTGGCCATAGGGGTTTATATTACTTACAAGGTATTGGATTACGCGGATTTGACTGTAGATGGAAGTCTATGTACAGGTGGTGCCGTAGCGGTAATGATGATGCTTGCTGGGTACAATCCTTATTTAGCCTTAATTGGTGCAACGGTTGCCGGTATGTTGGCCGGTTTAGCAACAGGGGTGTTCCATGTTACTTTTGGAATCCCCGCAATTTTATCGGGGATTTTGACTCAATTAGGGTTATATTCTGTAAATATGCGTATTATGGGGAAGTCTAACCAGGCAATTAGTGTTGATAAATATCATTTGCTTTTGAGTTTGCGTAATATTCCCCATGCAATTATTGTTTCTGCTGTTTTTTGTGCCATTGCCATAGGAATTTTATATTGGTTTTTTGGGACAGAGCTTGGGCGTTCCATTCGCGCAACAGGAAATAATGAAAATATGTCAAGAGCCCAGGGGATTAATACAAAGGCCATGAAAATTGTGGGTTTAATGATTTCCAACGGTTTGGTTGGTTTATCCGGTGCGCTTTACGCACAGTATCAAGGTAACGCAGATGTAAACATGGGTCGCGGCGCCATTGTTATCGGTTTAGCGGCAGTCATTATCGGCGGTGTTTTATTTGGCAAGATATTTAGAAATTTTGCCTTCCGTTTGGTAGGAGTAACCCTTGGGGCGATTTTATATTTTGTTGTTATTACCGTAGTATTGCAGTTAGGTTTGGAAACCACAGACTTAAAATTAGTAAGTGCATTGATTGTAGCGGCTTTCTTGGCGGTGCCTTATTTAAGAGGTCAGTATTATACGAAGCACGGAAAAAAAGGAGGGAAGGCGAATGCTTGAATTAAAAGAAATCCATAAAACCTTCAATCCCAATACACCCAACGAAAAAAAGGCTTTGAATGGCGTAAATCTTACCCTTGAGGCAGGAGACTTTGTAACAATTATTGGCGGAAATGGAGCAGGAAAGTCTACCATGCTCAATGCAATTGCCGGTGTTTGGCCTGTGGACAGTGGGCAGATTGTTATTGATGGTGTTGATGTTACAAAATTGCCAGAGCATAAGAGAGCGGTCTATTTAGGCCGTGTATTTCAAGACCCTATGAACGGAACGGCTGCGGATATGGAAATTGAGGAAAACCTTGCAATCGCATACCGCAGAGGAAAGTCCCGTGGGCTTCGCTGGGGGATTACCGCCAAAGAAAGAGAATGGTATAAGGAACTTTTAAAGACGTTGGACTTAGGGTTGGAAACACGCCTGAGAGCCAAGGTTGGACTCCTTTCAGGCGGGCAAAGACAGGCGCTGACCTTGCTTATGGCTACATTGAAAAAGCCAAAGCTTCTTTTATTGGATGAGCATACAGCAGCTTTGGATCCCAAAACAGCAGCCAAGGTTTTGGAGCTTTCTGACCGGGTGATTGCCGAAAATAGTTTGACGGCTTTAATGGTTACACACAATATGAAGGATGCCATTGTTCATGGGAATCGTTTGATTATGATGTGGGATGGACGAATTATATTGGACATTAAAGGGGAAGAGAAAAAGAAGCTGACAGTGGAAGATTTGTTGCAAAAATTCTCTGTGGCAAGCGGTAGTGAGTTTGTAAATGACAGGGCTCTTTTGGGTTAAAAATAGAAAGTAAAACTGATTTTATTTAAGTTGTGTATTTATGTGGTTATATGAAACGTAAGGGCAACATCAATAAGAATGTTTGAGGGGAAAATCCCTAATTATTAAAATTTAAAAAAAGGTTAGTACGACTTCATAACAAGGGGAGTCGTACTTTTTTTGTTTTATGCGGAACAGTGGGAACATTGAAAGACAAGGTATTTCTTTGGGTTTTTTAGCATAATGTAAACAAACGGTTTTTCGGATGGTGATGAAAAAAATGGATTTACGCAGGGGTGTGTCAGAGGCTTTAGACCTGCCAAAGGAGATCACGTTGGATTTGCCGTTGATTTCCTTAACGGGGCGGGAGGAAGTTACTGTTGAAAATCATAAAGGAATTTTGACCTATGGAGAAGAGAGTATTCGTGTTGGAACAAAGGCAGGAACGTTATGCATCCGTGGGCAGGGTTTGGGGCTAAAACAGCTAACCGGCGATGTACTGGTGATAACAGGGAAGCTGGTTGCGCTGGAATTTTTAACCTAATGAGGTGAGGATTTTGTTTCTGGCATTATGGTATTATTTTCGTGGATATGTTATGATAAAAGTGCACGGTTTTGCCGCAGAACGGTTTATGAATATGCTTTCATACCGTGGAGTATATGTATGGGATGTGGCTACGGAAGGCGCTGGAGTGAAGTTAAAGGTGCCAATGGGGAGCATGAATATGGTTTCCATATGTGCTGAAAAAACCGGATGCAGGCTGGAGGTACAGGGATATGGCGGATTCCCGGCTAAAATTCGACGATTTCATGGGCGGCAGGTTCTAACCGTGGGGATTTTGCTTTTTGCGGTAGGCCTGTACTTACTTTCGTCCTTTATTTGGGTGATTCGTGTAGAAGGGAATGAGCGGGTATCTCAAGAGGATATTCTGTCTTACTGCCAAGAATTGGGGTTGAAGCCGGCTGCGTGGAAACGAGGTGTGCACCCGGAGGAGATTACAAAAGAATTATTGGTGCAGTTTCCCGATATTTCTTGGGTAAGCGTTGGCATTAAGGGAACCGATGTAACCATAAAAATTGCAGAGACCATTGAAAAAGCAGAGGTAGTGGACAAGGAGACACCCTGCGATGTGGTTGCTTCCATGGATGGCGTTATTTTAAAAATAACTGCTGAAAGAGGAACGCCCCAGGTACAAGAGGGCGATGTGGTGAAAAAAGGAGATGTGCTCATTTCTTCTGAGGTCTTAATTGGCCTGGAGGGAGAGGAGCAGCATGCAGAATATGTGGCAGCAGAGGGTTTTGTTACGGCGAAGGTTTGGCAGCAGTTGACTGCGGAATTACCCCTTACATACGACGAAAAAGTTTATACAGGAGAGATTAAAACCAATAGCATTTTAAGTTTTTGGGGAAAAGATGCAGATTTTATCCATCCTTCTTTGGAGGAAGAACAAGCTGATACAGAAGTTCTTTTTGAAAAAGATTTGGCATTGGGAGATTTTAAAGTGCCTATTTCTATAAAAAAAGAGCAATATAATATATATACCCTCGAGAAAAAGAGCCGAACCGTTGAAGAAGCGAAGGCGGAGCTTGAGGAAACATTAAGAAAAAAGACGGAACAATGCTTAAGTCAATATGGTACAATAGAAAAAATTGATGTGCATTATGAAGAGTATACCGATTGTGTCTGTGCAAAGGGGCAAGCGGAACTTACAGAGCGAATTGATGAAAAACAAGAGGCGGAGAAAGGACGGGATGCCATAGATGGCACAGATGGAGAGAACAATGCAAATGGACAATAGGGTGATGTTACCTGTTTTTGGTCAATTTGATGTAAATATAAAGAAAATTGAAAAAGAATGTAACGTGAAAATTGTAAACCGCGGAGATGACATTAAAATCAGTGGGGAAGAACCGAATGTGCATAAGGCTTGGAGTGTAATGAATTCCATGGCGGCTTTGGCAAGAAAGGGAGAAGAAATTACGGATCAAAATTTGACCTATTTTATTTCTGCCGCAGAAGAGATGAACTTAGAGGAAGTGGAAAAAGTTTATAACGATTTGATTTGCATTACTACAAACGGAAGACCTTTAAAGCCGAAAACCTTGGGGCAAAAAAAATATGTGGATTTAATTAAAAATAATACTGTGGTTTTTGGTGTTGGGCCTGCGGGTACGGGGAAAACCTATCTGGCAATGGCTATGGCAATCACTGCTTTTAAAAATAACGAAGTAAACCGAATTATTCTTACTCGCCCTGCCATTGAAGCGGGAGAAAAGTTAGGATTTTTGCCCGGGGATTTGCAGCAAAAAGTTGATCCCTATTTAAGGCCCCTTTATGATGCTCTTTATGAGATTATGGGTTCTGAAACCTTTTTGAAAAACATGGAGCGGGGCTTAATCGAGGTTGCACCTTTGGCGTATATGCGTGGACGTACTTTAGACAACGCTTTTATTGTATTGGATGAGGCGCAAAATACGACACCGGAGCAGATGAAAATGTTTTTAACCCGTATTGGATATGGTTCTAAAGCGGTAATTACAGGTGATTTGACCCAGATAGACCTGATGGAAGGAAAGCGTTCCGGACTAATGGAAGCATCCAGAATATTATCAGGTATTGAAGGAATCG
Source organism: Anaerotignum sp. (assembly GCF_030625865.1). Classification (GTDB taxonomy): domain Bacteria; phylum Bacillota; class Clostridia; order Lachnospirales; family Anaerotignaceae; genus Chakrabartyella. Next base: position 15,445 of record NZ_DAOUQB010000003.1, read on the forward strand.
GAATTATTACGCTGACCAATAAAGATGTTGTGCGGCACCCATTGGTACAAAAAATCATTCTGGCGTATGAAAAATTTGAGACCAAGAAGCGGAGTGATCAGGATGGTAAAAAAGACAAAAGAGGTAGGTATTAGGCGGTATTCTCAATGGATTTTGCTGGGGATCGCCCTTATGGTAACGTTGCTGTCCATTGGGATAGGCCCCTATGGTCAAAATGAGGAAATTGTTCAGGTGGGTGATGTAGCCATAAGGCGTTACGTCGCAGCCAGAGATACGGTAGATGAGGTTACAACGGAAAAGTTGAAAACAGCGGCGGCAAGCAGCGTTGGCCCAATCTACAAAAGTGATATTACCGTAGAAGAAAACAGCACGACACAAGTAAACGATGTGTTTCAAGAGCTGAATGATTTAATTTTAAAAATGAAAGATGGAGACGACTTTTATCAAATGGTGCAAGAAGCATCCCTTAAGCTTCCTGTGGTTCTTACCAATCGACAGTTGACAGCATATCAAGCTATGCCGTTATCCAATCGTATTTTGTTTGCAGATGATTGTGTAGGAATACTGAATCAGATTTACAGCGAAGGATTCTCCGCTGATGAACTGGAGCAAGGGAAGGTGCAAGTAAAGGAAGGAATTGAAATATCCGGATGGAGCACTGATTTAAAAGAAATGGGATATACCATTGTTTCCGCCGCATTGGATCCCAATCTTGTGCTGGACGAAGAAGCTATGGAAGCTGCCAGGGAAGAAAAGCGCCAGGAAGTCAGCGATGTATGGATTCGCAAAAACCAAAAAATTGTTGATGAAGGGGAAATCATTACCCAAGATATTTATGACAGATTGGTTTCTTTAAAACTCATTGGTGATGCACAAAATAATGGAAAATTACTTTCGTTTTTAGGAAGCTCTGTTATTGTAGTTTTGCTTTTCGGGGCGGTTGGACTCTTTTTCTTTTGGAATAAAGGTGCTGTGATATTAAAAAAGAATGAAGTCCGTATGCTGTTTAGCGTATATGTGATTATGGTTATTTTATGCAAAGCTATGGCCTTATTGCCCTATTATTCGCTGATTCCGCTATGTCTGTTTGGTATGCTCATTAGCATTTTAATTGGACGGCGCATGGCACTTTTGATGAACTGCTTTTTTTCTATCATAGCCTGCATGATTTTTAGTGGCGATGTAGAGTTTTTAACCTATGCCTTAATCAGTGGCTCCTTTGGGGCTTTGATGATTCAAAAAACAGAGAAACGTTCACATATGGTTCCCGTTGCTGTAGGAATGGCTGTGGTGAACTTTACAGCGATGTTTGCGGCGGGGCTTTTTTTTAGGGATGGGTATACCACGGAGTTGGTCGTTGCTTCAGGCTTGGGTGCTTTAATGGGACTCATTTCTGTAGTGATTGCCGTTGGCAGTCTCCCCTTTTGGGAAGGTGTATTTGAAGCGAACACGCCCCTACGCCTCTTAGAATTAACCAATCCCAATAATGAGCTTTTACGTAGATTGATGATTGAGGCACCGGGTACATATCACCATAGCTTAATTGTGGCAAATTTAGCGGAGACAGCTGTTTATGAAATCGGCGGCAATACTGCTTTGGCAAGGGCGGGAGCCTACTATCATGATATTGGGAAATTAAAATACCCAATGTATTTTGCGGAGAATCAGTCGGGGCATAATCCCCATGATGATCTTGAACCAAAATCCAGCGCCCGTATTATTACCCAGCATACAAAAGCAGGTGCGGAGCTTGGTATGGAATTTGGATTGCCCAAGGTTATTTTGAACTTTATGAAGGAACATCATGGGACTTCCTTGGTAAAATATTTTTATTTTAAAGCATTGAAAATCTATGGTGCGGAGAATGTAAACGAGGCAGATTACCGCTATGATGGGCAAATTCCCACAGGCAGAGAATCGGCAGTGGTGATGCTTGCCGATACGGTAGAGGCGGCTGTGCGGTCTATGCTGGGCAGCGGCAAAACTTTGGATGAAGTTGAGGGTGCAATCCAGGGCTTAATTAAGGACAAGCTGGATGATGGACAGTTAAACCACAGCGGGTTAGGGATACATGAATTGGAAATCATACGAAAGGCTTTTATAAAGGTTTTCCATGGAATGTACCACGAAAGAGTCAGCTATCCTAAAAAAGAGGATATTGAGGCGGCATCTCGTAAGGTTGAAGTTGGGAAAGAGGAGAAAAACAGTGACAATACTGATTGATAACCGGACGGAGGAGGTTCTCTCTTTGGAGCTTTCCAACGCCATAGAAAAACTGATTTATGAGTCTTTACAATATGAAGGTTTTGAAAAACCTTGTGAGGTAAGCGTGTCTATTGTGGACAATGAAGAAATTCGTCAGATTAATAAGCAATTTCGTGATATTGATCGAGCAACAGATGTTTTGAGTTTCCCCTTACTGACATTTGAAGACGGAGAACGGTCTGATGTAAACGAAAAAGGCGAGATTCTTTTAGGAGATATTATTATATCTTTGGAGCGTGCAAAAGAACAAGCAAAGGAATATGGCCATTCCTTAAAAAGAGAAATTGCTTTTTTGACTGCCCATAGTATGCTGCACCTTTTGGGCTATGACCACATGGAGGAAGAGGAAGAAAAAGAAATGTTTGCAAAGCAACGGGAAATATTGATAAAAGCCGGAATCCCTAGAGAATAAAGGAGATGTTTTTATGGAAAATCAAGAATTGGTTGTATTAGCAAAAAAAGCCATGGAACAGGCCTATGCCCCTTATTCTAAATTCAAGGTTGGTGCGGCATTGTTAGCAAAGGATGGTAGAGTTTTTCTTGGATGTAACGTAGAAAATGCTTCTTTTGGTGCCACCATTTGCGCAGAGAGAACGGCAATGACAAAGGCGATTTCCGAAGGCGTAAGGGAATTTGAGAAAATTGCCGTTGTTGCCAGCTCGGGGGACTATGCTGCACCGTGCGGTATTTGCAGACAGGTGTTATATGAATTTATGCCCGAGGGAGAAGTGGTTTTAGACAGCTTTACGGAGGGTATGAAGGTAATGAAGCTGAAAGAATTATTGCCCATGGGCTTTCGTGGAGAGGACATCAAGTAAGTGGGTGAGGATTATGGTTCAAAAAAACTGGGAAACGTTGGAAGGTGCTTGTTACAGCTGTAAAAAATGCAGGCTTTGGGAGCTTCGTAACAACGTGGTTATCGGAAAAGGAAACCCTAAGGCTGACATTATGTTTGTGGGCGAGGGACCGGGGCAGCAGGAGGATTTGCAAGGCGAGCCTTTTATTGGCCCTGCGGGACAACTTTTGGACAAAATGTTGGCAAGTGTGGGTCTTTCCTTGGAGAATGTGTATATAACGAATATTGTAAAATGTCGACCGCCGGGAAATAGGGATCCATATGACGATGAAAAGGAGGCCTGCCTGAATTATTTGAGGTATCAATTGAAATTGTTAGAACCGAAAATAATTGTTTGCCTTGGCAGAGTTGCGGCTACCACCATTATTGACCCTAATTTTCGTATTACCCGACAAAGGGGAACGTGGTATTCAAAAAAGGGATATCATTTTATTGCAACCTATCATCCTTCGGCACTTTTGCGGGATGAGGATAAGAAGCGCCCTGCCTGGGAAGATATGAAGGCAATTCGTAAAAGATGGGACGAACTAAACGAAAGCTAGATGTTTTTAACTTATAAAAAAGTTGTGAAATTTGGGCAGTATGTGAAAGTGGCAATAGAAAAATGATACAAGAACCCTATTCATGGACAGAATATTACAAGGAGTTTTTTTATAGCAAAGCGTGGACATGCTTGTGAAAAAAGCCTTATCCGTATATAATAGAAAAACATAAATAAGTAAGGTGTGAATGGATAATATTAGCCCTATTTATATCTAAGTTTTTTAAACTGAGAACAAAAATGATTAATTTTGCTATATAAAGTTTCGATCAAGCTTTTCCAAAATTGCACCATCAAAGATGCAAAAGTGCTTGACCCCCTTGCAGGGTTCGGGACAGCGGCCCGAGAACTTTGAGACCTTGTATAGAAATAGGAGGAATAAAAAATGGACGCATTAAGAGAAAAATTTGCCAATGTTGAAGTGAAACCCAATGCAAGAACCATGGAAGAAGTGGTGGCATATATTGAAGAAAACTGGAAAGCGCAGCGTGTAAAAATCAAAGAAAGCGAATATATGATTCATTATAAAAATGCTTTGGAATTTATGCGCCAATTGGGCAAAAGCACAGAGGGTGTGGAGGAGGAAATTCGCAGATATGCTTTGCCTAATAAAATTTGTGTTATATTAGGCATGAAGTCCGAATATATGACGGCGGAAGCGGGTATGAAATATTACCAAGCTTTAACCTTAGTTAAGGGGCTGACCCAAGAGGATATTGACACCAAAAATAACCGTTGGCTTCAGTATATGGTCTTGTTGGATATGCAAAAAGACTGGGATGAAAAAGAAGTAGCATATAAGGCTTATATGGAAGTGGAAAAAGCGGAGGGACAAGCATGAAAAAATTTCATTCCGGCTTTATTACCTTAATCGGCAGGCCCAATGTTGGCAAATCAACGTTAATGAACTGTCTGATTGGTGAAAAAATTGCGATTACTTCCCATAAACCCCAGACAACACGAAATAAAATCACCAGTATTTTAACCAAAGAGGATTTTCAATGTGTATTTTTGGATACACCGGGGATTCATAAGCCCAAACATAAATTGGGAGAGTTTATGGTACGTTCGGCAGAAAATACCTTTAACGAAGTGGATTTGGTTTTAATGCTCATTGAACCCACAGAAAAAGTAGTGGAAATGGATCAATACGTCATTGACCGTTTGGAAAATGTAAAAACACCGGTTGTATTGGTTATTAATAAAATTGATACCATTGAGCGGGAAAAGCTATTGAAAGTTATTGAAGCCTATCGAAAGCTGTATTCTTTTGCGGAGGTTGTTCCTATTTCTGCCATGAAAGGCATTAATACAGAGGATTTGATGGGAGTTATCAAAAAATATTTGCCGGAAGGTCCCCAATATTTTCCCGGGGATATGGTTACCGATCAGCCGGAAAGGCAGATTGCCTCTGAAATTATCCGTGAAAAGGCATTATATCTGTTGCAGGATGAAATTCCCCATGGCATTGCTGTGGAAATCATGTCTATGAAAAAACGACAGGATCAAAATATGGTAGATGTTGAAGCAACCATTTATTGTGAAAAGGATTCCCATAAGGGAATTATTATCGGTAAGCAGGGGAGTATGTTAAAAAAAATCGGCTCTCAAGCAAGAAGGGACATGGAACGACTTTTGGGTTCTTCCATTTACTTGCAGCTTTGGGTCAAGGTGAAAAAAGATTGGCGAGACAGTGATTTTTTACTGAGAAATTTTGGATACGATAAACGGAATATCTAGTAAAATCAACATTCCTTTCTTTCTTTGGAGTCTTTGGTATTAATTTACCTGTATGCTTTTGGTTTTGCTCCATAACATAACGAAAGAAAGGGGACGGTTTTATGGACGAGCGGAATAAAAAAGCATACTGGCAAAAATTTGTGCAAACAGGTCATGTTGAAGATTATTTACGTTACAAGTCTGGTATGGGAGATAGACCAAATCCCCGACGGAGGATTGCCGATAGTTCAAAAAATAAAAATTTTTATTAAACAAGACCTTGGGGTTTTGCCCCAAACCCTACTTGAAAAAAGCAAGTGCAAAAACTTTGATTGAAACCCAATTTCAGGGGGTTTGGAAGAAAAATCCGTTTCACATTTTCAAAATGCAAATTTTGCGTTATAAAAGTTTGGGTCAAGCCTTTACAAAATTGCACTGTCCAAGATAGGCAGGCAGCGAAGCCGATTTTTGCGAAGCAAAGGGGTTTGACCAGCTTACAAGATTCGGGGCGCTGTCCCGAAAACTTAATTTTTAACTATTTTTATAAGGAAAACGAGGGGAAAAAGTGGGTGTAGTGAAGTTAAGAGGCATTGTAATTGGAGAAAGCCAAAATGGCGAGAGCAGTAAACGAATTCAGGTTTTGGCCAAGGGTGTGGGACGAGTAATGCTGAGCGCCCGTGGGGCGAAAAATACCAAAAGCAAGCTTCTTTCCGGTACGCAGCTTTTTTCCTACTGTGATTTTTTGGCTTACGAAGGCAAGGGGTTTTATTCCATGACCCAAGCTGATTTAATAGAAAGTTTTTATGGCATACGAACTGACATGGATAAGCTGGCAGAAGCTGTGTATCTGGCGGAGTTGGTGGATAAAACATGTCCCACAGGGATGGAACAGGATGACACCTTAAGACTTCTATTGTACTCATTAGCGGCACTGGAAAAAACACAATTACCGCCCAGGTTGATTTCCCGTATTTTCGAGGTGAAATATTTACAAATTTCAGGGTTTTTATCCGGGGAAGGCTGTATGGTATGCGGAAACGGAGAGGAATCCTTGTTTTTTAGTGAAAAAGAAGGAGAACTCCTTTGTAAGAACCATTGCCATGGGGGAGAAATCCCTCTGCTCACGGCAGTTCAAAAAGCAATTTCTTTTATTACCCAAAGAGATGGAAACCAAATTTTTGCCTTTGCACTTTCAGACGAGGCCATGGTGCAAATGGATGGTATTTTAAGGCGATATTTGGAGGTACATATGGGGGTGCGTTTGAAAAGCCGTGAATTTAGCAAGGAGTTATAATTTGCGTGAAAATAAGTATTGACAGAAAACCGGGAAAGTGTTAGGATAAGGGCTAAATTAAATAACTGCATTGAAAAAGAGGAGTATCCGTAGTAAGTTTTCAGAGAGTCGTCGGTGGGTGAAAAGAGGACAGCAGAATACGGAGAAGGGCACTTTGGAGCAGGACTTCACAAGAGTGGATTTATGCTTTTGGTATAGATCAATAAGGGTGGAACCGCGGAAGATAGACTTTCGTCCCTTGCTTTTACAGCGAGGGAGGGGAGTTTTTTTATTTCTGTTCCTCGGTAAAAAACTTTTAACTTTTTTGAAGGAGGAATTAAAATGACAGAAAAGACAATGGAAAAAGTAGTTGCGTTGGCGAAAAACAGAGGCTTTGTTTACCCCGGTTCTGAAATTTACGGCGGTTTGGCAAACACTTGGGATTACGGCCCTATCGGCGTGGAATTAAAAAATAACGTAAAAAAGGCTTGGTGGAAAAAATTTATTCAGGAAAGCCCTTATAATGTTGGTGTGGATTGTGCTATTCTGATGAACCCCCAAACATGGGTTGCTTCCGGTCACGTTGGCGGTTTCAGCGATCCTTTGATGGATTGCAAGGAGTGTAAAGAGCGTTTCCGTGCAGATAAATTGATTGAGGATTATATCGCTGCCCATGATATGCCCGAAATGGTGGTTGATGGCTGGAGTAATGATGAAATGAAGCAATTTATTGACGAGCATAATGTGGCTTGCCCATCCTGCGGTGCTCATAATTTTACAGAAATCCGCCAGTTCAACTTAATGTTTAAAACTTTCCAGGGCGTTACAGAAGATGCGAAAAATGTTGTATATCTTCGTCCTGAAACAGCACAGGGTATTTTTGTAAACTTCAAGAATGTGCAGCGTACCAGTAGAAAGAAACTGCCCTTTGGCATCGGTCAGATCGGAAAATCTTTCCGTAACGAAATTACACCCGGTAATTTTACATTCCGTACCAGAGAATTTGAGCAGATGGAATTAGAATTTTTCTGTGAACCTGGTTCTGATTTACAGTGGTTTGAGTATTGGAGAAACTTCTGTAAAGAATGGTTGTTAAAACTGAACATGGAGGAAAACAGCATTCGTTTGCGTGACCATGAACAGGAAGAATTGAGTCACTACAGCAACGCAACCACAGATATTGAGTTTAAGTTTCCCTTTGGCTGGGGCGAACTTTGGGGGATTGCAGACAGAACCAATTTCGATTTAAGATGTCATCAAGACGTGAGCGGTCAAGATATGACCTATTACGATCAAGAAAAGAATGAAAAATATATTCCTTACTGTATCGAGCCTTCTTTGGGTGCAGACCGTGTGACTTTGGCATTCTTATGCGAAGCCTACGATGAGGAAGAAGTTGGAGAGGGTGATGTAAGAACCGTATTGCATTTCCATCCAGCGATTGCACCGGTAAAGGCTGCCATTTTCCCTCTTTCCAAAAAATTGAGTGAAAAGGCAACGGAAGTATATGCTATGCTTTCCAAAGAGTTCAATTGTGAATTTGACGAATCCGGTTCTATTGGTAAGCGTTATCGCAGACAGGATGAAATCGGTACACCATTCTGTATCACTTATGATTTTGAATCCGAGGAGGATCAGAGTGTTACCGTGCGTGACAGAGATACTATGGAGCAGGTTAGAATGCCCATTGCGCAGTTGACTGCATATTTGAAGGAAAAAATGGAGTTTTAAAGACCTTGGAGTTTGTTCAAAGCTTCTTGATTTTTGAAAAAAGTGAGACCAAAAACTGTGATTGTAACCGCTTACTTATGTGTTGCTAAGGGGGCAAGAATACAATAGCAAAGAAGTGCTATTTGACCGAAGGACAACTTTGCCCGGCAAAGTGCTGAATGGAAATCTCTGAGGTGTTTCCGGGCAAAGTCCTTAGGGTTTTGACTTTATTTGCTAAATTAATAAATGAAAAGATCACGAATAATATATAATTCTTTTTCTTGCACAATGATTTGCCATAGTGTATACTTATCACTTATAGGTATAAGATGTATTATAAAAAAAGACCAAAAGCAGAAATTTTAGTGGGACATTAAGTGTCCCATATTGCAATATGCCGACCAGGGTGAATGGTTGGCATATTTTTTTTGGCAAGATGAAGTAAAAATAGAGATAAAATTATAAAATTTATTGCATAATGACAACGAACTTGTTTTTTGCTAGAACAATTGAGTAGAATACGCTTTTGCCTGCAAGGAATAACATTGTGATTTTCAAGGGAGAATGTTATAATTTAAATGAGTTAGTTTTTCTAAAATTCCAGAAATAAAATTCCAAGTCTGAAATCCAGATGGAAAACAGGAGGTAATGTGTATGAGCAAGAAGTATGTTTATATGTTCAGCGAAGGCAACGCATCCATGAAAAACCTTTTGGGCGGTAAAGGTGCAAACCTCGCAGAAATGACAAGGTTAGGTCTGCCTATTCCTCAAGGCTTTACCATTTCAACAGAAGCCTGCACAGAATATAACGAAGGCGGTAAGAAACTGACGGAAGAGATGATTGCACAGATTGATGTAGCGCTGAGCAAACTTGAAGAAATTGCCGGCAAAAAATTGGGCGATCCCGAAAACCCCCTTCTGGTTTCCGTACGTTCCGGAGCAAGAGCATCCATGCCCGGTATGATGGATACGGTATTAAATCTTGGCTTGAATGATGTTTCTGTAGAAGGATTGGCAAAGAAAACGGGGAATCCCAGATTTGCTTATGATTCCTACAGAAGATTTATCATGATGTTTGCAGACGTTGTTATCGGCGTTTCCAAGTCCAAGTTCGAAAGAAAACTTGATGAATACAAAGAACAAGTTGGCGTTCGCTTTGATACGGAATTAACAGAGGAAGATCTGAAAAAGGTTACAGCCATGTTCAAACAAATTTATTTTGATGATCAGGGCAAGGAATTTCCCCAAGATCCAAAGGTACAGCTGTTTGAGGCGGCTATGGCCGTATTCCGCAGCTGGGATAATCCTCGTGCCTTTGTATATAGAAGAATGAATGATATTCCTTACAGCTGGGGTACTGCGGTTAATGTACAGATGATGGTATTCGGAAATATGGGTGATACCTCCGGTACCGGTGTTGCTTTTACAAGAAATGCAGCAACAGGTGAAAAGGCAATGTTGGGCGAATACTTAGTAAATGCCCAGGGCGAGGATGTTGTTGCCGGCGTTCGTACACCAAACCCCATCGCAAAATTGGCGGATGATATGCCTGAGGTATACAAACAATTTACTGAAATTGCAAATAAGCTGGAAAACCACTATAAAGATATGCAGGATATGGAGTTTACTGTGGAAGAAGGTAAGCTGTATTTCTTGCAAACAAGAAACGGCAAGAGAACTGCAAATGCGGCATTGCGTATTGCTGTTGATATGGTAGAAGAAGGTCTGATTACCAAGGAAGAAGCCTTAATGAAGGTTGAACCTAAGCAGTTGGATCAGATTTTACACCCTGCTTTTGATCCAAAAGCATTAAAGGCTGCAAAACCTCTGGGTAAAGGCCTGCCCGCATCTCCCGGGGCAGCAGCAGGTAAGGTTTGCTTTACGGCGGAGGATGCAAAGGCACAGGCGGAAAGCGGCGACAGGGTTATTTTGGTTCGTTTGGAAACCTCTCCTGAGGATATCGAAGGTATGGCGGCTGCTCAGGGTATCCTGACAGTACGTGGTGGTATGACCTCCCATGCAGCAGTTGTTGCCCGTGGTATGGGTACATGCTGTGTATCCGGCTGTGAAGAAATCAAAATGAATGAAGAAGCCAAAACGTTTACTTTGGGCGGAAGAACCTTTAAAGAGGGAGATTATATTTCTTTGGATGGCTCTACCGGTAATATTTACGGCGAAGATATTCCTACGGTTGACCCTGAAATCAGCGGTAACTTTGCCCAATTTATGGCTTGGGCTGACGAAAAGAGATCTCTTAAGGTTAGAACCAATGCGGATACACCCCATGATGCTCAGACTGCCATTGATTTTGGAGCAGAGGGTATTGGCTTGACGAGAACAGAGCACATGTTCTTTGAAGGCGATAGAATTATGAAGTTCAGAAAAATGATTCTTTCTGAAACCGTTGAAGAAAGAGTAGAAGCTTTAAAGGGAATTGAACCTTTCCAGAAAGAAGACTTCAAAGGAATTTATAAGGCAATGCAGGAAAGACCGGTAACGATCCGTTTGCTGGATCCTCCTCTTCATGAATTTATGCCAAATACAAATGATGAGTTTGAAATATTGGCAGCAGAAACAGGCAAAACTGTGGAAGAGTTGAAAGTGAAAGCAAGAGGCTTACATGAGTTGAACCCTATGATGGGGCATAGAGGCTGCCGTTTGGCAGTAAGCTATCCTGAAATTGCAGAAATGCAAACAAGAGCAATTATTGAAGCGGCAATCGAGGTTTCCAATGAGTTGGGTATCAACATTAAACCCGAAATCATGATTCCATTGATTGGCGAAATTAAAGAATTGAAATTTGTGAAGAATATTGTGGTGGAAACAGCTGAAAAGATTATGACCGAAAAGGGCAAAAAGCTTGAATACCTTGTTGGTACGATGATTGAAATTCCAAGAGCTGCATTGACGGCAGATGAAATTGCAACGGAGGCAGAATTCTTCTCCTTCGGAACCAATGACTTGACACAGATGACCTATGGGTTATCCCGTGATGATGCAGGCAAAATTTTGGCGGATTATATCGATAAGAACATTTATGAATGTGATCCTACTGCAAGACTGGATAGAACAGGCGTTGGTTTGCTGATGAAATGGGCAGTTGAAAAGGCATTGCCTGTACGCCCTGATATCCATTTGGGCATTTGCGGCGAACATGGCGGAGATCCTTCTTCTGTTGAGTTCTGCCACTTGATTGGCTTGGATTATGTATCTTGCTCTCCTTTCCGTGTTCCAATTGCAAGATTGGCGGCGGCACAAGCACAAATTAATTTCCCAAGAGAAACAAGACAACATTAATATAATCAGAAAAAGTATAACCAGAAAAGCCGAGGAGCAAAAATTGCTGCCTCGGTTTTTTTCTATTTTTTCATTGATATGTAGGATTATGTTGGCAAAAAAGTACAATATAATTCAACTTTCTATAAAAATAGCTTTTATTTTACAAAAATAGAATTCAGAAAGTAAATTTAATGTCTGAATAAATAAAAAATAGTTGATTAATGTTGATTTTTACTAAGGAATTCTTTATAATTATTCATAGAGAATATTAGGATGGAAAAAAAGAAGTACGAATCGTATACCAAGTGAGTATAGGTGGAATGCCTAGGATAAAGGTATAAATTTGTACTTTTATGTTATTACAGATAAATTATAGTTCATATAATATCTGGTGGAAATTACAGGAAAAAATGAATACCTATTAATATGGAATTGACAAGAGAGCCTAAAGAAAGGGGGGTATCCATGTTTAATAACTCAATTTTGATGTCGCAAAAAATGGCTGATTATTTATGGGATAAACAACAGGTAACTTTAAATAACATTGCCAATGTATCTACACCTGGCTACAAGGCACAGTATGTTTCATTCCAAGATGAGTTAAAAAGCAAACTGGATTTTTACAATCAAGCCACAGCAAGTAAAATCGGGGAGGCAATAAAAGAAACATCAATCAGTGTACATACGAAAGCGGATGAATCAAGCCGATTGGATGGAAATAATGTCAATATGGACGTTGAGCAGGTTGAATTGGCAGGTGCGGCGATTCAATATAAAATGGCAATAGATAATTTGAATAACGAGTTTAATAGAATTCGTGCTGCGATGAAATAATTAGGAGGGGTATTTGTGGCTTTTTTAAATGCGATGAATGTCAGCGCATCGGGTCTAACGGCCCAAAGAGCAAGGCTGGATGTTATAGCAGAAAACATCTCAAATGTTAATACAACGAGAACCGAAAGCGGAGATCCTTATAAGAGGCGTATGGTAGTTTTTGAGCCACGAAATCAAGGGAGTTTTCAGGAAATCTTTAATCGAACGGCCCGGGGGGGCGCTTCAGGTCAGCAGGGCGGCGTTATCGTAAGTGAAATTGTTGAAGATGACAGCCCTCTTAAATCAGTTTATGATCCTACACATCCGGATGCGGATGAAAATGGATATGTTATGATGCCTAATGTTGATCTTCTAAAGGAAACCATTGATGGCATGGAAGCATCAAGGGCATATGATGCAAATGTGACTGCGTTTAATGCAATTAAGGAAATGGCAACTAAGGGACTTGAGGTTGGCAAGTAATCATTGGAGGAAAGAATATGGCTATCATACCACTGAATAGACTGGAACCATTGCAGTTAATGGATCAGATAAATTCAAACAAAACAACCCAGAATAATCAATATGATTTTAGAAATATTTTTGCTGAGGCTGCATCTAATGTGGTAGACAGTGAAGATGTTTTGGCGAAAGAGCAGTATTTATTTGCTACAGGGCAGAGTGAAGACACGCACTCTTTGGGGATTGCAGCTACACAGGCACAGATTTCCGTAGATCTTTTGGTGAATTTAAGAAATAAGGCATTAGATTCATATAATGAATTAATGAGACTGAATCTTTGATAATCTGAAGTCAGGCACAGGGTGACGGAGGGTTTGATAAACTGAAAATATTATAGTAAGAGGGGTACCGGTTTGAATGCAAAAATAAAAGAATTGCTTGAAAAAGGTAAGAATCAATATAAAAAAATAAACCCCAAATGGAGAAAGTTATTGTTAATCGGGGCTTGCCTGGTCATACTTTTTTCAATAGGCACTGCAGTTGTTCTTAATTTATCAAAGCCATATGAAACGCTTTTTAGTGGCTTAAATCAAGAAGAAGCCAGCGAAATCATGACAAAACTGCAGGACATGGGTGTGGACTATAAATATGGAAATGATGGTGTAATTTATGTTCCAAAGGAACAAGAGGAAAAATTGAAAGCACAACTTGTGTATGAAGGTTACCCTAAAAGTGGTTTTACATATGATGTTTTTAAAAACAACATTGGGTTGACAACCACGGATTTCGAAAAGGACAGCTATAAGTTGTTTGATCTTCAAAATAGAATGGGCGCTACCATTCGTCTTTTTCAAGGGGTAAAAGATGCTAAGGTTACCATAGCTTTGGCAGAAGACCAGAAATATGTTCTGGATGATAATAGTACGCAAAAAGCCCAGGCATCTGTTGTAGTTATTATGGAGGACGGGGGTTCTCCCACAACGGAACAGGTTAAGGGAATTCAGCGCTTGGTTGCAAAAAGTATACCTTCCATGGAAATGGCGGATGTTGTAGTCTTGGATGGAAACGGCAACGATGTTTCGCCTTCAGGGGATAGTACTTCCGAAGGGGCTAACAAACTGAAGCTTGAATTTGAAAAACATATGGATGATGCCATTCGTGCTAAAATACTGAATGTATTAAGCCCTATTTATGGCTCTGATAATGTTAAGGTTTCTGTAAGAACAACGGTTGATGTGGATAAAAAAATTCGAGAAATCGTAAATCACCAAGCTCCCCTGGAAGATTCTGATAAGGGGATTCCCAGTACTGAGACCAATGGGGTTGAGATGGTAAAGGGTGGAGATACTGCCGGTGGTGTTCCGGGAACCCAGACCAATGCAGAGGTGCCTACCTATTCTCAAGTAGAAGCGGACGGAACGGAAACATATTATAAACAGGATAGCACCATTGATTATTTGGTGAATCAGCTCACCGAACAGTCTCAAATTGACGCTGGCAGCATTCAAGACATTTCTGTTTCAATCGCAATTAACAGCGATACCATTGGGAATATTTCTCAAAAGGATTTAAAAGGGTTGATTGCCAATGCCGCGGGAATTACTAAAGAAAACCAGGATGACAAAATAGCCATTGTTGCATCTCCGTTTTTTAATGCGAGTCCTATTACGACAGATCTTGATAATTTAGGAAAGAATAATTGGATTATTATTGGTGCAATCGCATCTGGTGTATTTCTGATCATTTTGGTGACGATTATTGTTATCGCTAGCAGAAGAAGAAAGAAAAAGAAGCAAATGGGTGCAACACTTGAGACGCCAAGACAACAAACTGCTTCGCAGGAAGCATACTTAAAGCAATTAAAACAAAAACAGCAAGATGATGCGGAAAACCAAATTTTAAATCTGTCAAACGAGAAAGGTTTGGAGTTGAAAAATAAGGTTCGTGAGCTTGCAGGGGATAATCCTGAAATCTCAGCGCAGCTGATCAGATCTTGGTTAAGAGGGGGAGAATAAAAGTGGCAAAGGAAAATGTTATAACGCCGGAACAGAAGGCTGCTGCGGTTGTTATCTCCCTTGGAGCAGAAAAGGCCGCGCAGGTTTATAAATATTTAACGGAAGAGGAAATTCAAAGGATTACCATTGAAGTTGCAAAACTGGGATTTTTGCCATCAGAAGTGACAGAAGGAATTTTGGACGAGTTTTATAAAAATTGTATGCTTCATAAAGTTGTTACAGAAGGTGGCATGGAGTATGCTAAAAGCGTTTTGGAAAAAGCTTTTGGCGAAGATGTGGCCAGCAATTTATTAGGAAAGGTAGAGAAAACCCTTAAATCCAGGGTATTCTCTTTCTTGAGTAAATATGATGACTTGTCCATTTTCTCTATTTTAAGCAATGAAAGACCCCAAACCATTGCCTTGGTTCTTTCATATATGGACTCTGATCGGGCGGCAAATATTATTGCCGGACTCCCTGAGCAAAGAAAAATTAGCGTAGTCGAGGCAATTGCAAGAATGGATAGTGCAGCTCCCGAGGCTATGAAAATTGTGGAGCAGGAAATTGAAAAAAAACTATCGTCTGTAATGACCACAGATTATACGAAAATTGGTGGTATTGATTATATTGCCGAAGTTATGAATTATGTGGATCGTGGCGATGAAAAATATATCTTTGATGAACTTAGTAAGCGTGACGTTGAACTTGTGGAAGAAATCCGTAAGAAAATGTTTGTATTCGAAGATATTGTTGGGATGGATAATCTTTCCATTCAGAGAGTTATTCGTGAGGTTGACCAAAAAGATCTTGTTTATGCGCTTAAGGGTGCACAAAGCGAAGTTGCAAATGTTATTTTCTCCAATATGTCTGCTCGTATGACAGAAACCATTAAATCTGAACTGGAAATCACAACGAATGTTCGTGTTAAAGATGTTGAGGATGCACAGCAGAGAATTGTTAGCGTAATCAGAAAGCTTGAAGACGCAGGCCAGATTGTTGTTTCTAAGGGCGGAAAGGATGATATTATTGCATGATGAAGAATTAACAATAGACGCCTTTCGTTTTGATCAGTTTGGAGATAGTTCTGCGGAGAAAAAAACTTTTAATAAATCCAGCGGGAATATCGTACTGCCCAGTTTTGATAAAGAAGTGGTAGAAGAAGATATGGAAGAGGTTGAACCTCAGGAGTCGGAAAAAAAAATCTCTGATGAACCTGATAAAAGCCACTTGCTGTTGCGGGAGCTTGAAAAAAGAGAGGCTAAGCTTCTTGAGAAAGAGAAAAAAGTGCTTGCAGAGGCCCAAAAAAAAGCGGATGAGATGATCGGACAAGCTCAAACCGATGCTGAGGAAATCAAAAAAAATGCCTTTGACCAAGCTTCTCAAGAAGGATACCAGGAAGGTTATCAAAAGGCTTATGAAGAGAATAAAGCAAAAATGGATGAAGAGACAGCAGCTTTTCTTATTCAAGTAAGAGATATTATACAGGCGTATGAAGAAGAGAAAAAGCTGCTTATTTCGCAAAACATAGATGAGCTAAAAGAACTGGCAATTTCCATTGCAGAAAAGGTCATTCAGATTAGTTTGAAAACCAGTGGAGAAATCATAAAAAAAATGATTGTAACTGCTACAAGTAAAATGAAATATAAAGAATGGGCAAAGATTTATATTTCAAAAAGTGATTCTGCTTTAATTGTAGAGTCAAATGCAGATTTGATAGATGCAATTTCGCATTTGTCTGAACATATTAAGATAATTGTTATGGAGGATTCTGCGCCGGGAACCTGTATTATTGAACTGCCAGACCAAATTATTGATGCCAGCGCAAGTACCCAGATTGAAAATATCAGGGCAATTATGAAGAGTTCAGGTAAGCTCGGAGGGAATGACATTGTTTAGTGAATTGGTTGATGTGATTAAACGTTCAAATACCATAAGTCATATCGGCAAAATTGAAAATATTGTTGGAATGGCAATAGAGGCATCCGGCAGAAAAGCCAGTATTGGCGAGATCAGCATGATTTACAACGAAAGCGAGAAAAAGCAAATCATGGCGGAAACGGTAGGTTTTCGGGACGATCGTATTCTGCTTATGCCCTATGAGAGTATGAAAGGGGTTTCCGCAGGAACCTTTGTAAAGAATACAAACGAGTGCTTAAAAATACCGGTGGGGGATTTTTTACAAGGGAGAATCATAGACGCTCTGGGAAGACCTATGGATGGCTTGGGTGAGCTTCAGTCAAGCCAGTATTTTCCTGTGGACAGTATTGTAACAAATCCTCTTACCAGGCCGCCCATTCAAGAAAGAATGGAATTCGGTGTCAAGGCGATTGATGGCTTACTTACTATTGGCAAGGGTCAAAGAATGGGTATTTTTGCGGGTAGTGGTGTAGGGAAAAGTACCCTTCTGGGTATGCTTGCCAGAAAAGTAAAAACAGACATTAACGTAATTGCGCTAGTGGGGGAAAGAGGAAGAGAAGTTCGAGAATTTATTGAAAGAGATTTAGGGGAAGAAGGCCTAAAGCGATCTGTTTTAGTTGTTGCAACCTCAGATCAATCTGCAATGCTTCGAATGAAGTGCCCTTTGGTTGCCACTGCAATTGCAGAATATTTTAAAAATCAAGGCAAGGATGTACTGCTTATGATGGATTCCCTAACAAGATTTGCTATGGCTCAGCGGGAAATTGGACTGGCTATAGGTGAGCCGCCTATTGCAAGGGGATATACACCATCCATATATGCAGAAATGCCAAAGCTGCTTGAGCGAACGGGTAATTTTAAAGATGGTTCTATTACCGGAATTTATACCGTGCTGGTGGAAGGGGATGATACCAATGATCCCATTGCAGATACGGTAAGAGGTATTATTGATGGGCATATTGTGTTGTCCAGAAAATTGGCCAATGGGAATCATTTTCCGGCCATTGATGTAAATGCAAGCATTTCAAGACTTATGAGTGCCATTGCTGAACGACATCATTTGGAAATGGCCTCAAAACTAAGGGATATTCTTAGTATTTATGAGAAAAACAGCGATTTGATTTCCATTGGTGCTTATAAGCATGGGACAAACCATAAGCTGGACTTTGCGATTTCCAAAATAGACAAAATTAATTCCTTTTTGAAACAAGGCGTGGATGAGAAATTTTCCCTTGAAGAAACCTTGAAACAGATGGAGGAAATTTTAAAATAAACCGTTGGCTGTATTATATTTGTGGGTGATGAAATGAAAAAATTTAGTTTTCAGCTGGAATCTGTTATGAATTTTAAAAATCAGCGCTTAGAAAGCAAAAAGGCTGAACATGCTAAAGTAATTGCCATGGTAAATGAGCAGAATCAAAAAATTGATTTTCTTTTGGAAAGATATAGAGGTATCAATTCTGAGTTTAACGAGAAAAAGATAGAAGGAATTTCTATTATTGAAGCAATGGAATATTCAGGTTTTCTCTATAAACTGGAAGTGGAAATTCAACAAGAAAAACGCCAGCTTGAAAAATTAAAAAAAGTGGAAGAAGAGAAGCGTGCTGAAGTAGTAGAAGTAAAAATTGAGACTTCCACGCTGGAAAAGCTAAAGGAAAAAAAACTTGAGATTTATCATAAAGAAATGCAAAAAAGTGAAGAATTATTCATAGAAGAATTTGTGTCCCGAAATTTATAATTTTTGGTGAATGAAATGCAGCAAAAACAAGGAACACTCTTTAAAAACAAATTTTGATGTTCAAGGGGCGCTTGTAAATACTACAGGAGAAATCAACTTTAAAAGGGTAAAATAAAAACCCCCATATAAATTGGGGGTTGGATTGCGGAGGCAGGATTTGAACCTACGACCTTCGGGTTATGAGCCCGACGAGCTACCGGACTGCTCCACTCCGCGGCAACATGAAATGTACTACGTTATTTATTATATGCCTAATAAACAGGTTTGTCAACACAACATTGTCGCAAATTTCATACCCCATCCTTAAATTTCGACTCTAACTTACTTTTTCTGTCTTGCCAGTCGGGCATTAGTTGGGTTAATAGGGCATAAAAGTCATGCCCATGATTCTTATAGCGAAAATGTAGTAACTCATGGAGTACAACCTGTTGGATGCAGTCTTCTGAGGCTTTCATTAGCTGAAGATTCAAGCGAATGGTATCTCCACAAGTAGTACAGCTCCCCCAGAGGGTTTTCATATTCCGCACATGGATGGTTGGTAGTAAAATTCCGTAAGGTTCAACCAAGGGGTGAATTTCTTTTAAAATTTCTTGGAATTTTGTTTTTGCTTGTTGTTTCAGCCAAAAAAGATATTCATCATGGAGAGCATTTTCGGTGGTGCTGGTAGAAAACATGCAAATTTTATCTCCGTTTATTTCAATTTTGGATGTGCCTTTGGAAATCACCAAACGGTAAGGTTTACCCAAATAGTAAAGGGTTTTCCCATTATAAAATCCTGCCGGGGGTAAATTTTGACGAATTTTTTCAATTTCGGCAAGGTGTGTGATAACCCAAAGGGATTTGGATTTTACGAATTCCTCAATTACAGAATAAGGAACTTTTTTTGATGCAGAGACAACAACGTTTCCATGTTTATTCACACGGAGATTGATATATTTAACATCTTTGCGAATTAGTTCATATTCCAATTCGATGCCTTCATATTGAACTGTGTGTATAGACATAGAGATTCTCCTTTGCTATAATCGATTATTTATATATTTTACACGCTTAAAATAGGATTGTCCAGTCTGGTTACTTTTTATTATCCATGCGTATTATTTCAAAATATACACAATTTTTTTAATGAATAGGCTAAAATTAATTAAATTAATTATAAAAATGAATAAGTTGTCTTTTGCAAGGGAAGAACCAATCATTTATAAATTATATAATTATTCATTTTGATGCGGAAATCAATAGTTTTTTTGAATAATAAAATTGGGAAATATGGAAAAAAGCATTGGAAAAACGAATGAAAAATAAACAGAGAAATACAAACCATAAACTTTCGATTGAAGTATACATTGATATATGATAAAATAACAACTGAATATAAATAAAATAATTTGCATAAAGCAAAATAAAAAAATAAGGAGATGGGTAAATGAAAAAGAGATTAGTAACATTAACAGCCTTGGCTGTAACTGCTGTGATGGCATTTACAGGTTGTGGCAGCAGTGGCAATGAGGCTGCTGAGGGTGAAACGAATAATGCTTCTGCGGGCGCACAGGAATTAACTTTGGGTACAGGTGGAACAACCGGTACATATTATGCTGTCGGTGGAACCATGGCTACCGTATTAAACAACGTAATGGAAAATGTTAGCCTGAAGGTGGTTTCTACCGGTGCTTCCAAGGCAAATATTTTAGATGTAGACGAAGGAATTTCAGATATTGCCATTGTTCAGAATGATGTAATGTACTATGCATATAAAGGTACAGACCTTTTTGAAGCAGATGGCGCCTTTGATTCTTTTTCTGCGATTGCAGGAATTTACGATGAAACCTGCCAGATTATAGCAGCCCCTGGTATTACCAGTATTGCAGACTTAAAAGGTAAAACAATAAATGTGGGTGACGCAGGCAGCGGTGTTGAATTTAATGCAACACAGATTTTAGCGGCTTATGGTATTGATATTAACAAGGATATTAACAAAGTAAACGGTAGCTTCGGCGATGCAGCAGATTCTATCAAGGATGGAAAAATTGATGCAGCATTTATTACAGCAGGCGCGCCTACAACAGCAGTGGTTGATTTGGCTATTTCCAAAGACATTAATTTGCTGACCATTGATGATGAGCATGCAGAAGCTTTAATGGCTGAATATCCTTTCTATACTAAAACAATTATTCCGGGCGGAACATATTCTTGCGTTCCTGATGACGTACAGACATTGAGCGTTCGTGCAACCTTAATTGCTAAAAATGATTTGACAGAAGACACCATTTATGAATTTACAAAAGCACTTTTTGAAAACAAAGAGGCTTTGGCAAACAGCAATGCAAAATTTGCTGAATTAGATTCAAATGCAGCAGTACAGGGGATTTCCGTTCCTTTCCATCCCGGTGCTGAGAAATACTTTAAAGAGATTGGTGTTCTGAGCTAATTGTCAAATCGTGGTAAAATAAGCTATAAGCAGTTTGCTGGCATAGTGGTTGCAATAATAATTGTTATTATTGCAACTACTATTTTTCTTATGAACCATACAGGAGATTGCCTGATATTGAGGAACGGGAGAACAGGCAATATTCTCGCAAGTTACCCCATGGAAGAAGGCGGGGAATTTTCTGTGCGATTCATGCATTCTGTAAATAAGTCTACGGTGGAGGATCGGTACCGAATTGAGAATGGAAAAATTGTTGTATACGAGACGGTATACTATAATTTTGGAGCAGGGGTGCAAACTGAGGTGGAAGATGGACAAACATTGACATACGGGGAAGATGGATCTATGATTGTTTCCGGCTTTGACAAGCCCATACCTGATCTTTCTTATAATGTAAGCCCTGTTTATGATCATATTCTGAGTGTGAACGGAGAAGAAATCAGTCTGCGCCAACTTTGCGGTAAGGATAGATTTGTCACTTTTAGTTATGAAAAGGGGAAGAAATAGAAAAGGGGTTGATAGTTTCAAAGTAATTTAAGCCCTTTAATGCTTTGTTTTTTTGCATATTGTTTTTAAGAAAAAATTAGATTGCCTTATAATTAAGATATGTAAAATGCTTAAATTTGGTTTGGATACTTTGAAAAGCATTCTGAACAAAAGGAGGACGTACGGTGTTTAAAAAGAAAGAAAAGGTATCTTTGGAGAACATTGCTGCATTTCATGAGGAAGTAAATGGTACAAATTTGGAAGCGGTTATGAAAAAATATGATAGGGAAGCGAATGTTCGTCATTTTGAAGGGATTCCAAAGATAATTGTGCGGTGCATGCTGATTGCGTTCGCATTATTTATGGTTTATATGAATTTATTCGCAAATTGGGGCGAACAGATTAGGCGTTGTTTATTTTTGAGCGCAGTTATTTTATTGATATTTACAGTTTATCCAAGAAAAAAGGGTATGTCGCAAAAGGTGAACCATATTCCTTGGTATGACTGGATTTTGGGAATTGGAGGTTCTGCCAGTTTTCTTTATTATGTTATAAATTTTAACGAAATCATCCAAAAGGCCACAAGAATAGGGCAAATTGAAGTGATTTTTGGTATTATTGGTATTTTAGTTTTAACGGAGGCTTGCCGCCGAGTAACGGGTATCCCTATTATTGTTGTGGCAACAGCCTTTGTAATCTATGCATTTTCCACGGGATTACCTCTCAGACGAATTATATATAATTTGTTTTATACAACAACAGGTGTTATCGGGGTTCCTATCGGTGTTTGTTCTACCTTTATCGCATTATTTATTATTTTTGGCGCTTTTTTAGAAGCAACGGGAATATCCAACTTTTTTATTCAATGTGCAAATTCTGTGGCAGGTGCCAGTTCAGGCGGCCCTGCAAAGGTTGCGGTTATTTCCAGTGCGCTATGCGGTATGGTTTCCGGTAGTTCCGTAGGAAATACGGTTACGACAGGTAGCGTTACCATCCCTATGATGAAAAAAACAGGATATCCTCCTGAGTTTGCGGGTGCAGTTGAAGCAGCAGCTTCTACCGGTGGTCAGATTATGCCCCCAATTATGGGTGCGGCTGCATTCTTGATGGCAGAAATGTGCGGTGTACAATATGCCAGCATTATTCAAAAGGCCATTTTACCTGCATTCTTATATTTTTCAGGTATCTTTTTAATGGTACACTTTAAGGCAAGAAAGCTAAAATTAATGGGAATTCCCAAAGAAGAATTGCCAAAATTTAAACATTTATTTAAAAATATGTATTTGCTTTTGCCATTGGTTGTACTGGTATATATGATTATTGATGGTTACACCATGTCACGTTCTGCGATTTTTGCAACATTAGTAGCTATTGCCGTGAGTATGTTTAACAAAGAAAATCGTATGAATGTAAATGGCTTTTGTACAGCCTTGGAAAATGGTGGGAAAGGTACCCTTTCTGTTGCAGCCGCTTGTGGTATGGCGGGCATTATTGCCGGCGTTGTAAGTATGACAGGCTTAGGACAGATTTTTATTTCAGGGATTGTTTCCGTAGCAGGCAATAGCCTTATTATTGCGCTCATGCTAACAATGGTATGTTGTATTATTTTGGGTATGGGTGTGCCTACAACGGCGAACTATATCATTATGGCTACAACCTGTGCGCCTATATTAATTACGGGCATGAATATGGATATCGTGGCTGCCAATATGTTTGTATTTTACTTTGGTATTGTAGCAGATATTACGCCGCCTGTTGCATTGGCCGCATATGCGGGATCTGCAATTGCGGGTGCAAATCCTATGAAAACGGCATTTAACGCAACAATGCTTGCCATTGCTGCCTTTATCATTCCCTATGTATTTGCATACAACCAAGCGTTATTATTTATTAATACAACACCCATACAGGTAATTCAGGTAGTCGTGACTTCTTTTATCGGTATGTTTGCTATTTCTGGCGGCATGATTGGTTATATGTTTAAAGATTTAAATCCCGTTTTACGGGTTATCTGTATCATTTGTGGCCTAATGTTGATTTATCCGAGCATAGGAACAGACTTCGTTGGTATTATTGCAGTTGGTATTATTGTTGCAATGCAATTGATGGAAAATAGAAAAAAATTAAAAACAACTGCGTAAGAAGTTTAATTGAGCGGGTAGCATAGCTACTCGCTTTTTTGTGCAAAAAAATTTGAGTGTTCTATGATGAATTTTGTTGTTGACTTTGACGTTGCGTCAAGGTGTATCCTTTTTTCAATAGGAGGTGACAGTATGGAATATGGCATTAAGGAACTATCGGAATTGGCGGGAGTAAGCTCACGCACCCTTCGGTATTATGATGAGATTGGTCTGCTTTTGCCTTCTCATACCAATGATGCCGGATACCGATTTTACGGGGAAAAGGAGGTTGAGCTTTTACAACAAATTCTTTTTTATCGGGAGCGGGGCTTTGGTTTAGAGCAGATCAGAAATATTTTATATCAGACTGATTTTGATATTCTTTCTGCCTTATATGGTCATTTGCAGGAACTTGAAAATCAAAAGAAACGGGTAGATGACTTGATTTGTATTGTGAAAAAAACAATTCTATCAAAAAAAGGAGAAGTGGAAATGAGCGACAGAGAACGATTTGATGTATTGAAAGAAGAAATTATTCAAGAAAATGAAGAACGCTATGGCAAGGAAGTTCGAGAGAAGTATGGCAATGGTGCCCTAGAAGAAACAAACAAGAAAATTTTAGATATGACAGAGGGAGAATATGAACATCTTAAAAATCTAGAAAATGAAATTTTATTTCGTTTAAAGGAAGTGGTCATTGCGGGGAAACAAGGGGAAAGTGCAGAAGGAAAGAATATAGTGCTGCTTCACAAGGAATGGTTGAAAATGACTTGGAAAGGCTATTCCCTAAAAGGACATAAGGCGTTGACGGAGATGTATTTGATGGATGAACGTTTTACTGCCTACTATGACAGAGAAGTAAAAGGGTGTGCAGAATTTTTGAAAAAGGCTGTGGACTACTGGATTGAGAAGTTGTAAGATTGCGACTGAATGTGAGAAGAACAGGTCTCGATAAAATTAATTGAAATTTTTTTGGAAAAATGAAAAGCCCTCATGCTTATTAGTGCAAGGTAGATCCTGCACGAAGCAATGGGGCTTTTTTGCGAAAGAGAAGGGATTGGAGGTGCATATGAGGATTATGCCCCTCGTTAGGTATTTTCATTCCAATGCCAATTGTCTTGAATAAGACTCTTTGCTCTGTCAAAGTCTTTTTTGTAGACGTAAAAATTAAAGTCAATGGGTTGTATCAAGAGACGATCGGGAGAAATTACGGGAGAAAGCCCTCCGGGGGAATTTGCATCCACTGCCGATACAGAATGTTCGATTCCAGCCTCCTCTAAAAATTCACGCATTTTTCCCTGTTCTTCTAAGGAATGGGCTACATATACTGTAAGACTATTAAAAAATGTGAACATAATCATCACCTCCGTTTCATAAAGTATAGCATGATTTTAAGGTGATGGAAACCAATTGCTTGCATTTTAGAATGCTAGCACCCACTATCGTGCAAATTGTTTTTTTAATATGGAGAAGCAAATTTAAAATATTAAACGAATTAGTGCGATCAAAATAAGGATTCCGCCGGATAGCGTCGTCCACAGATTTTCTTTAACTTTGTCGGAAGAGGTAAGCTTTTCACCGAAGAAAGCACCTAAGGATAGAAAGCTGACCTGAAAAATTGCGGCAAAAATAGGAAGACTGGCAATTTTTATTCCAGAAGCAGCAGCACTGACACCAACACCTAATGAATCAAGGGAAAGAATAAAACCAAGCAGGAGGGCTTCCTTAGGCTCCAATGTCTTAGATGCGTCTTTATCGCAAGCGGAAGGCTGGTGAACCGTTGCCAGATGTGATGGAGGTTCTTTTGCCTTCCGAAAGCCTTGTAAGCAAAGCCATAGACCAAACAGAAGCAAAAAGCAGGCGGCTAAGGTCTCGCCTGTGGCGGAGGGAAGAAGCAGTGCAAGCCCGCGGCCTGCTAAAATAAAACCTTGCATCATGAAAAAAGTCTCTATTGCCAATAAAAATTTGGATGCGGTTGGGAAAGTAATGCGACGCAATCCATAAGAGATGCCAATGCCTAAAGCGTCCACACTGAGGGAAAAGGCAAGCAGCAAACAAAAAACCATAAGGAAACACCTCCTGATTTCATAGTATGCAGATGGCATTTTTTTGGGCATGGTCTCATAGATATGAAAAAGAGGACAAACTGATTAAACAAACAAAGGACGGGTGTGATGATATGGATTGGTGGAATCAAAATGCAAAGGAAGTTGTTCAGTCTTTGGGGTCTTCTTTGGGAAATGGCCTTTCTATGGAAGAGGCAAAAAAGAGATTATCGGAGAATGGGAAGAATCTGCTTCAGCATGAGGGGGAGAACACAGGAATTATAAGAAGATTTTTTGCTCAGTTTAATGATTTTATGATTATACTGCTATTAGTGGCTGCGGTGGTTTCTTTTGCAGTATCTTATCTAAATGGGGAAAAGGACTTTATCGATTCTGTCATTATTATAGCAATTGTCGTGCTAAATGCTCTCTTGGGTGTGATACAAGAGAGTAAGGCACAAAAGGCTTTAGAGGCGCTCAAGAAAATGTCGGCACCGAAGGCTGTGGTTTTTCGGGATGGGAAGCGCATGGAAATTCCTGCTGAAGATGTTGTAGTTGGGGATATTATGCTCCTTGAAGCAGGGGGATACATATGTGCCGATGGACGAGTGACAGAAAGCCGTAGTTTAAAAACCGAAGAAAGTGCTATTACTGGAGAGTCTCTGGCGGTAGAAAAGGAAACAAAGGTTTTTGCGAAGGAAACGGCTTTGGGCGATCGGAAAAATATGGTGTTATCCGGTAGTTTCGTACTAGGCGGAAGCGGACGTGCCATAGCGGTTGCAACAGGGATGGATACGGAAATTGGAAGGATTGCCAATCTTTTGGCAGAGCAGGAGGATCAAGAAACGCCATTGCAGAAAAAACTTGGACAAACCGGAAAGGTCCTTGGTATGGGGGCACTGGGAATTTGTGCCGTTATTTTTGCTATGGGAATCTTGCGGCACGAACCACCATTTAATATGTTTATGACTTCCGTTAGTTTGGCTGTTGCTGCAATTCCCGAGGGGCTACCTGCCATTGTGACGATTGTGTTGGCAATCGGGATGCAGAGAATGTCCAGAAAAAATACGATAATACGTCGTTTACCCGCAGTGGAGACCTTAGGCAGTGCGGCAGTCATTTGCTCGGATAAAACAGGAACGCTAACACAAAACAAAATGAAGGTTGTTAAAATTTCAGGCCATGATAAAAAGAAGAATGAGGAAAAAAGACGGCTTATTCTTACGCTATTTTCCCTTTGCAATGATTGCCGAATGGAAAATGGAAAATTATTGGGTGAGCCTACGGAGCGGGCGTTAGCTGAGGCGGCGGAAGAAAACGGTGTGAGGATTGAGGATGTGCATGGAGAAATGCCAAGAATCGGTGAAATTCCCTTTTCGTCGGAACGAAAAATGATGACTACCCTTCATGCCATGGGCGACGGGACATGGATGACAGTTACCAAGGGTGCACCGGATATTTTGTTTGAACGCTGTACGAAATGTTTGGAGGGACATGCTCAGGTTACTTTTGATGGAAATAAGAAAAGCAAGGCAAGGATGCAAAACGGGGAGATGGCAGCAGGTGCATTAAGAGTGGTTGCGGTTGCGTTTAAAGAATGGCGGGAGAAGCCTGATTTATCCAGAGTAGAGAAGACTGAGCGGGATATGGTTTTTGTTGGTATGGCCGGTATGATTGACCCCCCCAGGCCTGAGGCTGCAAGTTCAGTTGCCCTTTGCAAAAAGGCGGGGATTCGCCCCGTCATGATTACGGGAGACCATGCCCTTACGGCACAGGCGATTGCTACCCAGCTTGGGATTTATCAAAAAGGAGATATTTGCATTACGGGTCAGGAGTTAGGGAAGCTATCTGATGAGGAATTGGTGGATGCCGTTGGCCATTGTACGGTATTTGCAAGGGTTGCCCCGGAACATAAGGTGCGTATTGTGAAGGCGTATCAAAAAGATGGCAGTGTTGTTGCCATGACAGGGGACGGCGTAAATGACGCTCCGGCATTGAAGGCAGCGGATATCGGATGCGCTATGGGAAAAAGCGGTACAGAGGTGGCGAAAGGTGCATCGGATATGATTTTGACGGATGATAATTTTGCTACCATTGTGGAAGCGGTACGGGAAGGCAGAGGTATTTACGATAACATCCGTAAGGCGGTACATTTTCTTTTATCCAGCAATATTGGAGAGATCATAACGATTTTTGCAGCGATGTGCTTTGGTTGGGCAACACCCCTGCTTCCTATTCAGCTGTTATGGGTAAACTTGGTGACGGATTCTTTGCCTGCCATTGCATTGGGCATGGACCCGGTGGAAAGGGATTGCATGGATCGCCCGCCTAGAAAGCGGGAGAGCACGCTATTTGGCGGTGGATTGGGAAGTAAGATTATGGTGGAAGGCATGATGATTGGTATGTTGGCATTGCTGGCGTTTGCCATTGGACATGTATATTTTGACGAAGAAAAAATGTATGTCACTGGCAGGACTATGGCGTTTGCAGTACTTTCTCTGTCTCAGTTAATTCATGCTTTTAATATGCGCTCGGAGCATTCTTTATTGGCCATTCGTCCTTTTGATAATGTTTGGCTGGTTGGAGCACTGATTGTGGGTACAATCCTTCAGGTTGGGGTAATTATGGTTCAGCCTTTGGCGACGGTATTTAAAGTTACTCCTCTGGGTATTACAGAATGGATTGTTGTTGCTGGGCTAGCCCTTTTACCTTTACCCATTGTTGAGTTGGAAAAATGGAAGGACAGAATAATAGACTGTAAGAAAAGTAAAAATCAACTTGCAGTATTTTAACTGATAACAAAAAGCTTGGGGGGCTCCTCAAGCTTTTTGTTTATGCTTTTGTTAAAGGTGTCAGCTGGAAATATGAGTGGACTTTTTTACATATTTTAGACGCTGTATTTGTTGTTTCGCCTGATTGTATTTGTTATAATAAAAGAAAGCTTTTCCCGTGGTAAGGGCGGGGATTATTGAAAAGTTCCACAAGGCAAAGGCAGAGGGGGAAAGAATATGTATAGAACTGTTTATAGTCCTCAAGGGGCACGGATTAATTTGGATGGACGAGAGGTCGTAAATATGGCATCCAACAACTATTTAGGTCTTGCCAGCCATCCTGCGGCAATACAGGCGGCAAAAGAGGCTTTAGATCAATACGGAGTGGGACCAACCGCCAGCCGAAATATAGTTGGAAATTTTCCCGTTCACGATGCGTTAGAGAAGGCGTTGGCAGAGTTTAAAGATGTGGAAGCTGTTCTTGTTTTTAATTGTGGTGTTTCAGCAAATACAGGGGTGATTCCTTTTTTGGTGGGGAAAGGTGATGTTATTTACAGTGATGCTTTGAATCACGGCAGTATTATTGATGGCTGTCGTCTATCCGGGGCACAGGTTAAAGTTTATGGGCATAAGAATATGAAATCCCTTGAGGAAAAATTAAAGGAGCCTGTGGAAGGGAAAAAGCTTATTGTTACGGATGGCGTGTTTAGCATGGATGGAGATTTGGCACCTCTTCCGGAAATTGCCGATTTGGCAGATGCGTATGGGGCAATGCTAATGGTTGATGATGCCCATGGCGACGGGGTTATGGGGCCTATGGGAAGAGGCACGGTAGACCACTTTGGACTTCGTCAGCGTGTATATGTGGAAACTGGTTCTTTGTCAAAAGCATTTGGCTCTGCCGGAGGGTTTGTGGCAGGTTCAAGGGAACTGATTGATGCATTGCGACCAAAGGCAAGAAGCTTTATTTTTACAGCATCGCCTATGGCTCCTTGTTTGGCAGCAGCAGCATTAAAGGTGATTGAGATGATTTCGGATGAGGAATCTTATGTAAAAAAACTTTGGGGAAACAGAGAATATTTCGCTAACCGAATGAAAAAACTGGGTTTAAACATTGGAACTACAGTTACACCTGTGATTCCTGTCATTGTTGGGGATGGAGAACGGGCACAAAAAATGAGCCGGGATCTATTTGAGAAAGGTGTCTTTGCTCAGGTAATCCAATTTCCTATGGTACCGAAAGATGCAGCTCGCTTAAGAGTAATCATTTCCGCAGGGCATACCAAAGAGGATTTGGATTTGGCGGCAGATGCCATTGAGGAAAGTGCAAAGGCCATGGGAATACTGTAAAGGTAATACTCTCCATGGTTTTTACGGAATTAGATTTTGAGGGATACTTACCGGAGTATCCTTTTTTATTGGTAAAATATTGATAAGAATTTTTAGCATTGAAATGTTTTCGTTGGAAATACTTTAAAAAAGGAGGCGAAAAAAATGTTAAAAGACGGATTATTTGAATTGCAGGAAAAAGCAAGAAAAGACAGTAGCCTGCGTAAAAAAATATTGGAAACAAGGAAGGCGGAGGATCCGGAACTGGCTCTTTGCGAGCTTGCCACGGAATTAGGCTGTGCAGTTACCGTAGGAGAGATTTATCAACAAGGTCAAAGGTTTTTATCCGATATGGAGGATGGTCGCCTTGGCGTTACGGAGGCTCCGAAAAAATGGGGAGATACCTATGATCAGTTTTTTGCGTCAATAGAAGGGATGGAAAAGAAAAAAGATTAATTGAACGATAGCACTCCAATTTAGGTGTCATTACCATTGGAGTGCTTTTCATTAGGATATTTAATTGTCATAATTTTGAATGGCTTACTACGTTTTTAAAATAATTTGAAGTTTTGGTATTAATTTTATCTCATTACTTGCAAATATCTATAAAAAAAAGGGACTGTCAAAAAAATAGGTTTTATAATATGAGGAAATGGGACATTTAACTACATTATTTGGCATGTAAATTTTGTGTTTTCCTACATTGACATAGATAAAGCGAAATGATAACATTGAAAATAAATGTTTTAAATGGATTTTCAAAGACAAATGAAATATTGGCGCTTCTTTAGGGGGAATGGGAATGGTAGAGATACAAAATGGAATGATTGGTCTGGAAAAGTTGGAAGTGACAGATATTATAGATATAAAAGTGCTTCAGGATTTTTTGGATAATTTTGCAATAGGTATGAATTGCGCTGCAGTTTGTGTAGATCGAGAAGGAAGAGAAATTACAGCGCCTAGTCATTATCGGGATTTTTGTAATAATTACATACATATGTCATCTATTGGAGATGCGAGATGTGCCACTTGCCACCATGATATGGGTGTGAAGGCAGTTCAGATGGGTAAGCCATATATTGGTTCATGCCATGCAAATCTAATGGATTTTGCCTGTCCAATTGTTATTAAGGGGCGGCATATAGGGACTGTACTGGGAGGCCAAGTTTTAGATTCTCAGCCGAATGAAGTTGCAATTAAAAAAACAGCAAAAGATCTAAATATTAATCAGGATGCATTATGGTCTGCGGCTCATGAGATAGATATTGTTCCTATGAAAAATATTCAAGCGGCGGCAGATGTTTTGTTTATTGTTGTAAATGCATTAGCAGAAAATGGATATAATAGGCTTGAAATAGAAATATTAACGAAAGAATTAGCCAATAATTTTTTACATATATCGGAAACCATCGGAACGCTAACCGCAGCTGCAAAAGAGTTGTCTAGTAGCCATAATGAACTGTCTGCAGGAATTACAGAAGTGAGCAATGTAACTAGGGAAGTTTCTGATGTATTAAAGTCTATTGCAAAAATAATTAGTCAAACAAAGCTGTTAGGTTTAAATGCATCTATCGAGGCAGCTAGATTGGGTAATGACGGTAGAACCTTTGCGGTAGTAGCGAAAGAGATTCATACCCTTGCTGAAAGTTCCAATGAAACAGTTGTAAGAATTGATGTTTTAAACGAATTAATTAGGGAAAAGATAGACACCACCATTCAAGATGCTGATGTGAGTCTTAAGAATACTGAAAGTCAGAGTGAAGCTATGGTGGATTTGCAGAAAATGGTAAATGATTCTGTAGATATAGCGAAAAATTTAGAGCAATTATTTCGCTAAAACTGAGTAATTTCAATTGACTGGATTTCAAAATTTTATGCCTTCATAGCAACTAAAATGATAGAGTTCAGAAAGTATTTACCACCGGATCTTATATAAGATCCGGTGGTTTTATGAGTTCAAAATTGCTTTATCATTATCTCAGAAAAGAAAGACTTGTGTTTGTTTTTAGCGTATAAAAAATTAGGAAAAGTACATTATTTAGGGTATACGTTTGGAGTAAGCCAAATTGTTTACCAAGTATGATGATGTAACTGACCTTGTGAGAGCATTCCGGGGAAGCCCTGTTGACGGCAGGCCTCGTAAAGAACAATTGCCACGGAGTTTGATAAATTTAAACTTCTAGCCGCTTCTAACATGGGGATACGGATGGTGGTTGCTTCATGTGCCATAAGAATTTCTTCAGGGATGCCTGCACTTTCCCGCCCAAACATAATATAGTCATCTTCTGTATATTCTACATCAGAATATACATGCTTTGCCTTTGTAGTTGCCATCCAGAGACGAATTCCTTGATTTTTGTTCAGAAAATCCTGAAAATTTTCATAATAGCGAATGTCAAGAAGTTTCCAATAATCTAACCCCGCTCTTTTTAAATATTTATCTTCAACAGAAAAGCCCAAGGGTTTAATCAAATGCAAAACAGAGTTGGTAACGGCGCAGGTTCTTGCGATATTACCTGCGTTTTGCGGTATCTCAGGCTCTAAAAGTACGATATGCATGCTGTGTTCCTCCTTTTAACTTATGCTTTAAATTGTAGCATAAAGAAAAGTATAAGACAATACTTGGGCAAATGGGAGAAATTTTGAATTGAAAAATATTCCTATTGACTAATTACTTCTTGTATATTATTATTAAATAAAAATAGTTATCGTTTAGGAGTTTTGCTTATGAAAGAAACTGCGCAAATTTTAAAAGAAAAAGGACTAAAGGTAACACCGCAGCGTATTGCAGTGTATAACATGCTTTTAAATACCACGGAGCATCCCAATGCGGAAACCATCTATAAAGCATTAGAGCCTACAAATCCAACGATGAGCTTAGCTACGGTTTATAAAACCTTAGATTATTTTAAGCAACTTGGGTTAGTGCAGGAGCTGAATGTGGGTGAAGGCAGTTCTCGTTATGATGCTGTTGTAAAGTGCCATCCTCATACGGTTTGTGTCCAGTGTGGCAAGGTGCAAGATTTATATTTGGATGAATTAACAGAGATTCATAAAAAAGTAGAGGATGAATTGGATTTTCAAGTAAACTGTGAGCAGCTGATTCTTTACGGTGTTTGCGGAAATTGCAGAAGAAAAAATAAAGAAGGTTAATCCCTTAGGATTAACCTTCTTGTTTTGTTGACAAAATTTGGATATGCTGATATAGTCAATATGCTATTATTTGTAATTTTAAGGAGGTTTTCCATGGAAAAGCGGATTATTCCCGTTCATTTGTATGATACGGTGACCATGGAACAATGGCTGTCTCAAATGGCTGAAGAAGGACTGATATTAGACTCCTTTTCGGGTAAGAAAGCAGTGTTTCAAGATGAATATTGTCAAAAAATAAAATATCGTTTGATTCCTATAGAAGATGAGGAAGAGAAACCCTCAAGCGAAATGAAAGAGCTTTTTGAGGAAGATGGATGGAAGTATATTGCCACACTGGGAAAAGCCTTTTATGTATTTTCCAACGATGCTGAATATCCAAAGCCTGTCCCTTTCTCAAAAGAGGAAGAACAACGTATTTATGAGGGCTTAAAGAGGAAAAAGCGCAATAGTATGATTTTAGCAGTTTTGGCTTTTACTTTTTTTACGGGATTTCAGTTTTGGCTCTTTTATTTGAAATTGGACGATTATATCATGGGAAGAGATGTGGATACCAGCTATGTTTATTTTCTTGCCACGATGTTAAATGTTATGGCAGCCATTCGGGAATATCGTGCCTATGTTCTTATCAATAGAAAGTTGGAAAGCATCAATATGGGTGAAGAAGCTGATTCCCCCTATATACCTACAACGAAGTGGGTACGTGCGGAGACATTGGTGCAAATTCTTGTTTTTGTTATGATGCTTTTCCCCCTTATTTCAGTGTATTATGAGGATAACTTTGCTGTTGAACTTTCTGAAGATGCCCTGCCGTTTTCCTATGTAACCCTGGCGGAGATAGAAATAACAGGCGCAGATCGGAACTATTATAATGATTATACATATATCAGTACCTATACAACCTTTTTGACGCCCGTTCATTATGAAATTGAACAAGAAGGAAAAACAATCTATCATTCTGATGGGGAACAGGAAAGAGATGAGGTTCATCTAGAATTGTCTTATATTGAGCTAAGATATGAAGCCTTAGGGAATAAGGCACTTCAGGGAATGATGGAATACTATGATACAACCCCTATGGAGCAGGAGAATGTGGATCAGGCATGGATTGAGCAGGAGTCAGGCAAAACAAATATTTTCTTATTAAAGGGGAATAAGGTTCTAGGGATTAGATATCAAGGAGATGCAGACATTCTTTCCCATATAGATGAGTTTTCTGATATTTTTCAATCGATAGATTCTTAACTGGCAAATAGATGTGTTCCTGCGACCAAAAGGTCTTGAAACGCTCTATTTTTCTCGGATGGGCAAAGCTCATCCTGCGGATTCTACTTGGGAAACAAAAAGTTTCCCAAGCCCTTCCGTTTTATAAAATAAGTTTTTCGACAGTCTGAAGCGACAGATTTTATATCTGTCGCTTTTGTTTAGGAAATTTTTGATAGATATAATGGATTATGACTTATGTTGTAGGTATGGTATCCTTATTTTTACCGTTATGACGAATTTCTGCCCAGTTGCTTGTTTCTCGAAACAGACTAATTACTTGCAGTGGAATCCATGATATCATAAAAATGGGGAATAAAAAAATCGCGCCATACATTTCCCTTGGAATGCTCCTTTTTTCTTGATAGATTGTAAGTAATGCAGCTAAGACACACATTATGATATAATAAAGCATAAAGTAAAGGCCCATTACCTGTATGAAATTAAAAATTCCTTCTTTTCCATCAAGAACAGCTGCCATAAAAGTCAGGCTGAGGGGAATGATGGAAAAAGCTTGGGCGAAGGCACTCATCAGAAACATGGAAAAATCTGCGGCATAGGCTCTGTTTGGTTTACGAAGGCGTTTAACCAGATTTTTCAGGTGCAGTTTCCCAACTTGCATAATTCCGCTGCACCAACGACGACGTTGTAATAAGGATACTCGAAATGAGGTGGGCTGTTCGTCATAGGTGATGGCATCGGGTACCCACCATACACGCTCGCCCAAAAGTGCACATTGGGCTGAAAATTCCGCATCCTCGGCGATGGTTATGGTATTCCATCCACCAAGTTTTTTCAGAGTGTCTTTATCAACAGCAAAGCCTGTACCGACCAATTTTGCGGAAAGACCACAGGCACCCCTTGCTTTATTGAAAAACAGATGGAAAAGATTAAAATAAAGATTATAACAACCGGAAACCCAAGAAGCATGGGGATTGCTTGCTAATTGGCGGCCTTTTGCAACCTTTGCGCCTGCATCAAAGGCATCGTTCATTTTAAGTAAAAAATCGGATTTTACAATGTTATCAGAATCAAAGACGCAAAAAGCATCGTAGCCTTTTTTCTGCAATTGCATAAGGGCTTGATGTAAGGCATCTCCTTTACATTTTACGGGAAAGGGACAGTGAATGATCTCTGCGCCGTAAGCTTTTGCAGCACGCTCTGTATTGTCGGTACAGTTATTGGGGATAACAAATACATCGAACAGTTCATAGGGGTAATTTTGTTTTTGTATGCTTTCGACAAAATCACCAATTACAGATTCTTCGTTTCTGGCTGCCGTGATGACTGCGAAGCGACGCATTTTTTTTGCGGAAGGATACTGTATTTCTTTTTTGAAAGCAAAGCAGGCAATCCCGCCAAAATATAAGCTGATTAGCTTTAGAAGCACTCCAATGATAACTGCGATCCATAGTAATTCTTCCACTTTTTTTACCACCTTTCGGAAATTACAATTTTTTATTGTCTTCAACAAATATAGGGTATATATTTTAAGAAGAACTTAACAAAAATCTTAATAAAAGCGAAAAAATGAATCTTAAGGGAAAATTAATTATTTTCGAGATGGATTCTTAAGGGCTTTTTTATAAAATGAAATTACAGAATGACGGAGGTGTACAGCATGTACAATATTTTGATTTGTGATGATGAGAAAGACATCGTTTCTGCGCTGTCAATATATCTTTCTACGGAGAATTATAAGATTTTTACTGCTTATACAGGGAAAGAAGCTTTGCAGGTGGTACAGAATAATGATATTCACTTGATTCTGATGGATATTATGATGCCCCAGATGGATGGGATATCAGCTACGGCGAAGCTTCGGGAGTCCTCCAATATCCCCATTATCCTTTTAACAGCAAAGAGTGAAGACAGCGATAAAATTCTTGGATTGAATATTGGTGCAGATGATTATATTACCAAACCCTTTAATCCCATAGAAGTGATGGCACGGGTACGCTCTCAGCTAAGACGATATACCTCATTAGGCGGTATGGCGAAAAAAGCTTCCCATTTGGTCATTGGAGGCATTGATTTAGATGATGAAGCCAAAACGGTTTCTGTAGACGGCGAAGCGGTATCCTTGACTCCCAGCGAATACAATATTTTAAAACTTCTTATGGAAAATCCAGGACGTGTTTTCTCATCCACACAAATTTATGAGCAAATTTGGAATGAAGATGCTTATGGCTCCGGCAGTGTTGTAGCGGTACATATTCGTCATCTGCGAGAAAAAATTGAAATCAATCCCTCTGAACCACGGTATTTAAAGGTGGTATGGGGGCTTGGCTACAAGGTTGAAAAGGAGGCGAAAGAATGACAAAGGTCACCCATAATCTTGGGTTTAAAGTACTGGCCTTATTTCTTGCCGTTATCTCGGGAGTTTTGAGTTTCATTAGCGTAACTGCCGTATTTGTGGGAGGAGAAAGCGGCTTCTATAGCGGCGATGCGCGTTCCTATTATGAAACGCCATGGTGTGAGTGGATCACCGATCAGTATGCCGATCAGGCTATGGATATGTATAACTATCGCCCTCCCCAGCTAGAGGAATGGTCGGGAAAAGAAAATGTAAACTTTGGATATGAGATTCTTACCTTAGATGGTGAGAAGATTGCCGAAGGGAATGTACCTCAAGCGGTAGGTCAGTCGGAAAGCTATTCATTCTATACCTATGGAGAGTATAATGGGGATGGGGAATGGATTGATTATGATGAGCCCGTTAATGTTAGCCTTCGGGCATACGTGAAAGCTCCTTTGACAGCTTCCGATGATTATTGGCTATCCTATAGGCTATATGAATTTATTTATTCTTTTCGAATGTTGATTCTAGTGGTAGCATTGGCAAGCATATTAACATTTTTTGCTATTCTTATTTATTTGCTTTGCGCTGCGGGACATAGGGGGAAATCTGAGGAGATTATTCCGAATCTTCAAGACCGTATTCCATTGGAGATATATTTTGGCTTAATTTTAGCGCTAATATCAATTCCCGCTATGGGAACAAATGCAATGTATCCTTATGATAGTTTTAGTGACTTTGTATTTCTTTTTGCGGGATTAGTTTACTTTGTTGTATTGGCAATTGCAGTTATGATGACCACTGCAACGCGGCTGAAAATGGGAAAATGGTGGAGAA
Source organism: Anaerotignum sp. (assembly GCF_030625865.1). GTDB lineage: Bacteria > Bacillota > Clostridia > Lachnospirales > Anaerotignaceae > Chakrabartyella. The sequence continues at coordinate 52,740 of NZ_DAOUQB010000003.1, forward strand.
ATTCAATCACTTATTGGGTTTTTCGAATTGGATGGAAATTTATGGGGGCAGTATTTACTACCATAAGGGATACCATTACCGCTTTGCCAATGACATGGAAATATGCCGTGGCATGGTTTTTGATTTCGCTATTTTACTTTGCCAATTCCAATAATAACGGAACAGTTTTCATTGTGAACTGTATTATTTTGGTTCTTGTTCTTTCGGTGGCAAACCAACTGCAAAAGTTGAAAAAGGCGGGGGAGCAATTGGCAAACGGTAATTTGGATTATAAGGTGGATACCTCTAGGATGTTTCGATCTTTCCGAAGACATGGAAGTAATTTAAATAGCCTATCAAAGGGTGCAACCATTGCTATGGAACAGAAAATGAAAAGCGAAAGATTAAAAACAGAGTTAATTACCAATGTATCTCACGATATTAAAACGCCATTAACCTCCATTATTAATTATGTTGACTTACTAAAAAAAGAAGAACTAACAGGAAAGGCACAAGGGTATTTGGAGGTTTTGGATCGCCAATCCAGAAGATTGAAAAAACTCACGGAAGACTTGGTTGAGGCATCGAAAGCATCCACAGGTAATATTTCTGCACACTTGGCACCAACGGATCTTTGTGAATTGGTGCATCAGGCGGTGGCTGAATATGAAGAAAAGCTGGAAAAAGCAAAGTTGGAAGTGATTATTACCACCCAGGAGCCGGTTTTTGGTATGGTTGATGGCAATTTAACGTGGCGTGTATTGAGCAATCTTTTGAGCAACGCATGTAAATATTCCCAGACTGGCACAAGGGTTTATATTTCAATTTCAAAAAAAGGGAATTCAGCAATTATTTCTATGAAAAATACATCGAGAGAACAGCTGAATATTGCGCCTGATGAATTGATGGAACGCTTTGTGCGAGGGGATAGCTCTCGTTCCACAGAAGGAAGTGGACTGGGGTTAAATATTGCCCGTAGTTTAGTGGAACTCCAAAAAGGAAAGTTTACCCTTTCCATAGAGGGGGATTTATTTAAAGCCTTTGTGCAGTATCCATCAGCAAAGGAACCTGCGCCGCAAGTGCAAGAAGAAGAGGAAACATCAGAGGCCGCTGGGGCAAAAACGGAACAATTGGAAGAAAATAAAGAGGAGAAAAATAAATAAAACAGGGAAAAATCCCCACGCTGTAACGAAAAAATACAGGTGGGGATTTTTTTGGTTGAGGATATTAATTTTCCAAATTATGGAATATGTGTTCAGCGCAGTTTATATAATGTTTTCCGGTTCCCAAAGAACAATATTTCCCGTTGCAAGGGATTTTTTTACGTCTATGAGCCGTTGGTTTTTACTGCCACAAAACTGTAGTTCCAAAGAACGTTGTTCTAGGAGAAAAGGTCCGTCAATTAAAACATCAATTTGGTTTAAAAGCCGAAGAATATCGGCATTTCCGTTTTCTATAAGATTCTCCCAAAGATATCCTGTGTATGCCCAAACATTCAGCCCCAGCTTTTTTGCGCCTTCTGCCATATAGGTACATGGGATGGGCTGATCCAGAGGTTCTCCTCCCGAAAGAGTAAGGCCATCCAGCAGAGGATTTTCGGCCAAAGCGGACAGAATGAGATCAGTATCTCCGGTATACCCCTCTTCAGGATCATGGGTCTGAGGATTATGACAACCCGGACAATGATGAGGACAGCCTTGTGTAAAAACGGTTAGCCGTATTCCCGGACCATCCACAATAGAATCATTTACCACACCACTGAGTTTGATTTCCATTAAATCAGCCCTTCTTTGCATTAATTTTTACATCGGTAACTAAGGAATGCTTTACTCTGTCTGCAACCTCGGCACGTTTTGCATTGTTGAAACGATCCAGGGTTCCTACCAAATATCCGGTGATTCGACGAATCCGTTGGAAGCCCACAACACCATCATCTTCTTTTCTACCACATTTGGGGCAGGTATCTCCGATGATACCGTTATAGCCACAAATGGGATCACGGTCAATGGGGTGATTAATGGAACCGTACCCAATATTTTGAGCTTTCATATAGCGGATCACTTTTTCAAAGGCATCCAAATTTTTGCTGGGATCCCCGTCAAGTTCCACATAAGTAATATGACCAGCATTGGTGAGGGCATGGTAGGGTGCCTCCAATTGGATCTTTTTAAAGGCACTGATGGGGTAGTAAACGGGAATATGGAAACTGTTTGTGTAATATTCCTTATCCGTAACCCCTTCAATGGAACCAAACCTTTCACGGTCCATGCGGACAAATCTTCCGGAAAGGCCTTCTGCCGGTGTGCCAAGCAGGGTTATGTTCATGCCTGTTTTTTTAGAGTAATCATCCAAACGGTTCCGCATGTGACTTATGATGTCGATACCCAGGTTTTGTGCGATTTCACTTTCCCCATGATGAACACCAATGAGGGCCTTTAAGGTTTCTGCCAGGCCGATAAAGCCTATGGATAGTGTGCCATGTTTTATTACTTCCCGAACTTCATCGTAGGGGTTTAATTTATCGCTGCCAATCCAAACACCTTCTCCCATAAGAAAAGGATAGTTATGTACTTTTTTCTTTGCCTGAATTTCAAAGCGTTCCATAAGCTGAGCAATAACTAAATCAATTTTACTGTCCAGTTCTTTAAAGAACCAATCAATATTCTTATTGGCAAGGATGGCAATGCGAGGAAGGTTGATGCTGGTAAAGCTCAGATTGCCACGCCCAGGGGTGATTTCCTGCGCAGGATCATAAACGTTTCCCATGACTCTGGTTCTACATCCCATATAAGCAATTTCCGTTTCAGGGTGTCCTTCTTTATAATATTTCAGGTTATAGCTTGCATCTTGGAAGGAAAAGTTGGGAAATAGGCGTTTTGCACTTACACGGCAAGCTAATTTGAATAAATCGTAGTTTGGTTCGCCGGGATTAAAGTTAACGCCTTCCTTAACACGGAAAATCTGGATGGGGAAGATGGCTGTTTCTCCATTTCCCAGCCCTGCTTCCGTTACCAAAAGCATATTTTTCATGACCATCCGTGCCTCTGTAGAGGTATCCATACCGTAATTGATAGAGGAGAAGGGGGTTTGTGCCCCTGCACGGCTGTGCATGGTATTTAAGTTGTGAAGGAGGGCTTCCATGGCTTGATAGGTTGCCTTATCTGTTTCTTCCGTAGATTTTTTGGATGTAAAATCCTTCACTTTTTTGTACATTTCAGGGGATACCCCTGACTGCATGAATATTTCTTCTTCTGCTTTGTCAAACACATGATTTGAGTCAAGGGTAGGATACAATCCCTTTTCTTCCAATTTTGCAAAGTTATCTAATGCCATTTTTCCCATTTCGGGGCTGTCCATTACTTCCAAAATAGAAGAAAAGTTAGAACGATAACGTTTTTTATAGGTTTTAATGACACCGGGAGCAAGATCACGATCAAAGTTTGGTACGGATTGACCGCCATGTTGATCATTTTGATTAGATTGAATAGCAATACATGCCAAGGAAGCATAACTGGCGATATCGTTAGGCTCTCTTAAAACGCCATGGCCTGTGGAGAAGCCGCCTTGAAATAATTTTTGGAGGTCAATTTGGCAACAGGTTGTTGTGAGAGTATAGAAATCCAAATCATGAATATGGATATCTCCATTTCTGTGGGCTTCGGAATGGGCGGGATTCAAAACGTAGCATTCATAAAAATGTTTTGCGCCTTCGGAGCCGTATTTTAGCATGGAACCCATGGCGGTATTCCCGTCAATATTGGCATTTTCTCTTTTTATATCACTGTCATTTGCTTCTTTATAGGTAATATCTTCGAAAGTTTTCATTAATCTATCATTCATGTTGCGTACGCGGGTACGTTCCGCACGATACAAGATGTAGGCTTTTGCTGTACGGACATATCCATGATCAATAAGCACTTTTTCTACCATATCTTGAATTTGTTCAACCGTAGGGGAAGTAATATTATCTGCGGCAAAACCTTCGGATATTTCCTGCGCAAGGTTCAAGCAAATACCATAATCTTTTGTGCCTACCGTTGCTTCAAATGCTTTTTCAATTGCGTTGGCGATTTTATTAATGTCGAAATAAACCGTTCTGCCGTCACGCTTTTTAATGGTTGTGATCATATTTTTATGCCCCTTTCAAATAGCCATTGTATTTGCCTTTTTTTGACAGACCCAGTATATGCCTGAACAGAAATTTAAAATCGACAAAACACAACATATAGTTTTTTGGAAAATATTATTCATACATATTGTAGACCTTTCCGGAATTACCGTCAAGAGAATTTATTGAAAAAATGAAATTTGGTGAATTTCACAATGCTGGGGCATAAACTGTTATAAAAGCTGCAGAAAGGAGAGACAAAATCCATGAAATGGGAGCGGTTTTCGAGCCTGAGGGAAAAAGAGGTTATCAACATTTGCGATGGAAGGCGGTTGGGGTTTGTATGTGATTTGGAGATTGATTTAATAAGTGGAAAAATTTGTACGCTGATTATTCCGGAGGATGGTGCCAGATGGAATTTTTTTTGTAAGGAACGTCTTTTTTTTGTGCCATGGCGATGTATTAAGCGCATTGGGGATGATATTATTTTAGTGGAAGTAGATGCAGAGGAGGTTTTGATTACAGACGAATGAAACCTTGACCAACTGGGGGTTTTTGCCGTATAATTATTTTCGAGAAGGAAAGAATACCGAAAAAGGGGGATACCATTTTGAAATGTCCTTTTTGCAACTATGCAGATACGAAAGTAATTGATTCCAGAGCGCAGGATGATAGTGCGGTTATTCGTCGCCGTCGTCTTTGTGAAAGCTGCGGAAAACGTTTTACTACTTACGAGAGAATAGACATGATCCCCATTACTGTAATTAAGCGGGATGGCACAAGAGAGATATTCGATAAGACAAAACTTATGGGCGGTATTATGAAATCTTGCAATAAACGTCCGGTTACAGCAAGGCAAATTGAAGAATTGGTTGACGATGTGGAGAATACTCTCATTGGCGGCGGGGAAAGAGAAGTGGAGAGCAAAGTGATTGGTAACATGGTTATGGATCGCTTAAAGGAATTGGATGAAGTTGCATATGTTCGTTTCGCATCCGTATATCGTCAGTTTAAAGATATCAATACATTTATAGATGAGCTTCAAAAAATGCTCAGTGAAAAGCGTGGTATTTTATAATGCTTTTTCAATTGATTTGACATAAAAGATGAAATCCCTTTGGGCGATATGCTCAGAGGGAACTTTTTTGCAAAATTATGATGGGAGGCTTAAGATGGAAAAAAAGGTGAAGGCGTTAGTTGGCTGGACAGTAATGGGAGAAAAAGCGGCCAAGTTGGTTGGCGAAAAATATAAAACAGCAGGAGTGGAAATTTCTTTTTGCGGCAAAAAAACAAAAGATGAACTAATTTTATTTGGGGAACAGGGGAATATGACCCATGTGTTGTATTTTTTAGACCACGAAAAGCTGCTTTTGGTAAGCCTTGCCGATGAAATGGGTGGTTTTACCGTTGAGGTAAACGTGAATGACTTAATCATGCCCTAATTAAGCTTGTTTCCCTGTTTCCCGAGTTTTGTATGATTAAGAAAGAAAAAAGAATAAACATAGACAGGCAATATTTTACAAAATATCTCATAGGATAAAAATGTAAGCAAAACATATTTACTTAAGGAGGTATTTTAGTATGAATGGATTTGGTTGTGGATGTGGCAATGATTCTTGTTTATGGATTTTGATTTTGTTGTGCTGCTGTGGAAACGGCTTTGGTGGCTGTGGCGGCGGCTGTGGCGGCTGCGGCAACGATTCTTGCTTATGGATTTTGATTTTGTTGTGCTGCTGTGGCGGTGGCATTGGCGGCTGTGGCTGTGGCAACCAACTTAACAACTGCGGCGCTTGCTAATTCAGAGTGCGAAAAAGAGCTTTTACTGTAAAAGGCTAAAAGCAGTTAGTTATGTTTTTGTAGCGGCAAGATTGTAACGAAAGAGGGGTTTCTTCATTTTAATTGGCTAAAGCAATGATAAATGATTGATCACATTATATGAGGAAACACTTCGGCTTTTTCGTTATGCTCACGAAAGGAGTTTGACGAAAAGGGCACTTTTAAAGGTGTAGATGATGTCTGCACCTTTAGGCTTTCCCGATTTTTGGGGAAGCCTTTCTTTTTTTGCGGACAAAAAATAAGGCATGATAGGCACTGATCCTTTACAATAAAAGAAATAGTATTTGTTGAAGGGAGTTTTCATGGTGTTAGAACAGAATTTAAAAAAAGATGAACGCTGTAGAGTGTTAATTGAATATTGCAAAATTTATTTTTTAGATAGAGCATATAAATTAGAAAATCAATTTTACAGTGCTTTTTATGTACAATGCACAGAGAGTACTGCCGCTGATGGGTATGAAATATTTTTGGAAACAGCCATGGAGTGCAATTATTTTAAAAGTAATCTTGACCGTTTGGATGAAACGGCAATGACTCGCTTTTTTAAGCTGGCGGGAATTCACCATACAATACGGATGGTGAGAAGGCGAAAAAAAGAATTATCATGGGATGATATGAAAGATAATTTGTTTCAGGTATATGAATTAACGGAAAATGAGAAAGAAATGGCTGATATTCTGCAAAGATGTGCATTTCTTTATCAAGCAGGTTTTCAAGACCTATTCATAAAAACAACGGCAAGGTATATTTTTGGTGATAAGGTACTTTCTGCATTTTCATTCGCTTTCATCGGAAACTTCTGGTATAATTCCTATAGTAGCTTTATGGGGTCGTTTACCGGATACGTTCCTTTTCATGTTCGTATGGAACGAGCCATGGGGCAATAAATTTGGAAGGATGAATATCCATGGGGGAAAGCAGATGGACGAAAGAGCAATTACAGGCAATTGAAACAAGAAACTGTGATCTTTTGGTTTCGGCGGCTGCCGGCAGCGGAAAAACCGCGGTATTGGTGGAGCGTATTATCAGACGAATCACAACGGATGATCCTCCCGTGGATATTGATAGATTATTGGTTGTAACCTTCACGAAAGCGGCAGCATCGGAAATGAGCCAAAGAATTGGGGCAGCCATTGCAAAGAAGTTGGAGCAGGAACCCCAAAACTTGCATTTGCAAAATCAGCTAACACTCCTTGCTCGTGCAGATATAAAAACCATACACTCCTTTTGTTTGCAAATCATCCGTGAGTATTATCATCTTTTAGATATAGATCCTGCTGTAAGAACGGGAGATCCCGGCGAGATCAAGCTGTTACAGCAAGAGGTCTTGGAGGATTACTTTGAGGAGCTTTATCAAAACCAAGAGACAGGATTTTTTCGGTTGTTGGAAACCTTCGCAGAAGAGACAAGGGACACAAGGCTGAAGGACTTAGTATTACAGCTGTATCATTTTGCTCAAGGGTATCCTGACCCCGTAGGTCTATTAGAAAAAATGGCAGAGCAGTTTGCGCTGGATGATAGTGAAACGGTGGATTCTTGCATGTGGATTGACTTGATACGGGAGGGAATCAGAGGAAATGTAACCTTTGCCAAATATCTACTGGAAAAAGCCATGAGACTTGCGTCTTCCACTTCGGGTTTTGAAGCCTATCTGGAATGCCTAGAGAGGGAAGCCCAAGCTATGGAGGAACTGGAGGAAGCTTTGTCATTGGGATATGCCCAGTGGCATATGGCGTTTATCCAAACGGAGTTTTCAAGATTGCCTGCTTACCGTGGAGAGGAAAAAGAGCTGGCTGAGGAAATTAAAGCCTTGCGCAATGAGGCAAAGGATGTACGAAATAAGCTTGGAGACACATATTTTTGCTTTAGCCAGGAGATGCAAAGTGAGCTGCTTCGCTCTCTATACCCTGTGGCAAAGGGTTTGGCAGAGTTGGTTCGTGGTTTTATTTCTCGCTTTCTTGAAGCAAAAAAAGAGAAGCTCATGATTGATTTTCATGATTATGAGCACTTTTGCTTGCAAATTTTAGTGGAAAAAGGAAGTTCCGTGCATCATGTTATTCCTACTGCTGCTGCTGAAGAAGTACAAAAACGTTATGATGAAATTATGATTGACGAATATCAGGATAGTAATATGGTTCAGGAAATGATATTGGCCGCAGTTTCCGGTGAGAGCAAGGGGAAAAATAATCGTTTTATGGTTGGGGATGTAAAGCAGAGCATTTATCGGTTTCGATTGGCGATGCCCCAACTATTTAACGAAAAATATCAGACATACTCTACAAATGAGGGGGGAAAATGTCGGAAAATTATACTTGCCAAAAACTTTAGAAGCCGTAAAAATGTATTGGATGGGATTAATTTTTTGTTCCGCCAGCTTATGTCTTTGGAATTTGGTGATATAGATTACAATGATGAAGTTGCGTTATATCCGGGAGCTGTTTTTTCGGATACCCAAGAACGTCATGGGGGAGAGAATGAAGTCATTTTAATAGAAAGCCAGAGTGTTTTAGAAGAAAACATGGAGGAACTGGAGGATTTAAGCCGCCGTCAGCTGGAAGCTATGGCAATTTCTGACAGAATCAAAGAGATGATGGCAGAGGGGTATTGTGTAGTGGATAAGGAAAGCGGAGATTATCGCCCTCTGGAGTATGGAGACATTGCAATCTTAATGCGCAGTATGAAGAATTGGGGTGGAGTTCTGGATGATGTTTTTGGACAAGCAGGGCTTCCTTACTATGCAGAGACCGCAGAGGGTTATTATGATGTACCCGAGGTGGACACGATTTTGAATCTTTTGAGACTTTTGGATAACCCAAGGCAGGATATCCCATTACTTTCTTTGCTTCATTCCCCTCTGTACGGTCTTACTGCCGATGAATTAATGCAAATGCGATTGATTGGTGGTAACGGATTGTTTTTTGATTGTATAGAAGGATATTTGAGTCAAGGAGAAGATGAGAAATTAAAGGAAAAGCTCCAAGACTTTCTCAAGGATTTGACAAAATGGCGAAACCGGGTGAAGGAGTTGACCCTTCATGAATTGTTACGCTATCTCTATGACGAAAGCGGTTATTATGATTATGTGGGCATGACACCAGGAGGCGGGTTACGCCAGGCAAACCTTAGGTTGCTGCTGGAGAAGGCGGAGCAATTTGAAAAGGGGAGCCTTAAAGGACTTTTTTTCTTCATTCGTTATGTGGAGGATATGAAAACAACGGAGGCAGAGTCTGCATCAGCGAAATTGCAGGGTGAAGGGGCAAACTTGATTAGAGTGCTGACCATTCATAAGAGTAAGGGGCTGGAATTCCCCGTTGTTTTTGTGGCAGATACGGGAAAGCAATTTAATGAAATGGATGTAAGGGCGGCAGTGCTAACCCATCAAGAGTGGGGCTTTGGGATGGACTATAAGAATTTAGAACGCAGAGCAGTATATCGTACTTTATCAAAGACGGCTCTGGCTGAGGTGATTCGTCTGGAAAATTTGTCGGAGGAGCTGAGGGTCCTTTATGTTGCTTTAACCAGAGCAAAGGAAAAGCTGATTTTAACGGGGACGATAAAGGATTTAGAAAAATCCGTAGGGAAATGGGCAGGTATGGCTGAGGGCAAAGAAGACCGTTTACCTATATTTCGTTTAAGGCGGGCTAAAAGCTATTTGGACTGGATTATGCCTGCCCTGATGCGTCATCCCAGTGCAAAATGGATCAGTGAGCAATTTGAACGTCCCAGGGATTTAGAATTATTTCCCCATGAACCATCTTTTTGGACATTTCTATTAAAAAGAAGAGGAGACATTCTTTTGCGGGCGGTGGAAGAAAAAGAAGAGGCTCAGGAACAGGAAAATCAGTTTGCAGATTGGAATATGGATGAAGATTTTAGTGGGAAAAAAGATGTGATTTTTTCTTTGTTAAATTGGCAGTATCCCCATATGGCAGCAACGGAGCTTCCCTCGAAGCTGTCCATTTCCGAAGTAAAGAGAAGGAATATGGAAGAAATTACGGGAGAGAAAATTTATCCTGAGATAGACTTTAAGCTTCCTCAAGACGTAAAAGAAGAGCGTCCTTTGACAGCGGCAGAAATCGGTACGGCAATGCACGCAGTGATGGAAAGTGCGGATTTTCGTATGATATATGATGAAGAAAAATTTAATGAATTAATAGAGGAAATGATTGATAAAGGGAAGCTTTCTGAAAAGGAAGCTACGGCACTAAGAAAGGACGAATTGTTAAATTTCTTTGCCTCCCCATTGGCAGAACGTATAAGAAAGGGAGAAGTAGTGGAAAAGGAGCGTTCTTTTGCTATGCTTGTTTCTGCAAATGAGCTTTTTTTGGACGAAGCCTATAAAAATGTAGAGGACACGGTATTATTAAACGGTATCATTGACTGTTATTTTACAGAGGGGGAGAATGTTATCCTTCTGGATTATAAAAGTGACAGAGTTTATCATGAGGAGGTATTGCGTAATCGCTATAAAACCCAATTACAGCTATATAAGCGGGCTTTAGAGCAGGCTTTGGGCAAGACGGTGACAGAGATTTATCTTTATTCTTTTGCTATGGGGCGGGAGATTTTATTATAGGTTAAGAGGTGATTTCGCTATGGCTTATTTATGGATTATTATTGCCGGTGTATGCTGGGGATTAATTGGCATATTTACAAAGGCAATTACCAAGTTTGGATTTACAGAAATGGAAATGCTGTTTATTAAAGGGATAGTGAGTGCCATTTTCTTGTTTGTACTCCTTTTTGTGAAAGATAAAAAGAGCTTTCGCCTAAAAAAGAAAGGAGATCTCTTTTATTTTGTGGGTACAGGGATACTTAGTTTTACCTTTTTCAGCTGGTGCTATTTAAAAGCAATTAATATGATCAGCATCGGTGTTGCTGCTGTGTTGCTATATACGGCACCTACCATTGTTATGCTGTTATCCATTATTTTATTTAAAGAAAAGATGACAAAGCGTAAGGGTGTTGTTTTGCTTATGACATTGTGTGGATGCGCTTTGGTGACGGGAGTTTTTGGGGGAAGGATTATGATAACGCCCTTAGGGCTTTTGGCAGGGATGGGATCTGCAATTGGTTATGCCCTCTATAGTATTTTTGGTACTTTTGCCTTGCGCAGAGAATACAATTCCCTGACGATTTCATTTTACACTTTTTTACTTGCTTCCGTGTTTATGTCATTTTGTGTAAATCCCATTCACGTTGTACAGAAAATCACAGAGAAGGGACAATGGCCGCTCAATATTGTTTTTGCTGTAATGACTACGGTTGTGCCATATTTATGTTATACAAAGGGGTTAAGCAAATTACCTGCCAGCAAGGCCTCGGTGACGGCCACCATTGAACCTGTGGTTGCAGCGATTTTGGGGATTGTTGTTTTCAAGGAAAGCATTACCGTTTCAAAAATTGGAGGCATTTTATTGGTTGTGGGGGCTGTTGTGCTTATGAATATGGGAAAAATGCCGGAGGCAGTAGAAATTGAAGAAACACTGGAAACAAGGGAAGAACAATAAAAAGGATGGCTTAGGCCATCCTTTTGGTTTATTAAAAATCCATAGGGTCTTGGAAAACTCCGTTTAATATTACTTCATAGTGGCAGTGGATTCCCGTTGCTTGCCCGGTAGAACCGGTTGTTGCAATAACATCGCCCTTTTTGACTACATCTCCCACAGATACCAAATTTTCTGTATTATGGGCATAACGTGTAACAAAGCCATTTCCATGGCTGATTAATACATAATAGCCATAATCGTCACGATAGTCTGCTTCAGTCACTGTGCCTGCAGCAGTTGCAGTGATAGGAAGAATTTTGCTGCGAGTGGAGATGTCCAACCCATTATGCACTCTGCCGTCACTGATGGAAGAAAGCCCGTTGGGATTAAAGCCGGAGGAAATATATCCCTTGACAGGCAGTCCACTGGGGATATCACTATATGCAGATAAAGTTTCGGTAACATTGCTTGCTACTTCGTTAAAAGATGTTCCTGCTTCATTCAAGTGACAATCAATACGATCCAGCTGTACCGCCAGGGAGGTAACCTTATTGAAAGAAGTGGTTACAATAGGGGTGAAATTTGCTGTTTCGGGTTTTGTTTCCTCAAAACAACTGGCAACGGCGTTGTATATTTCTGCAGAAGCACTGTCATTTGTGCTAAGGTTATTCAGTTGGTCATTCAGGTTATTTTTTACATCTTCCAATTCGTTGATTTTTTGTTCTAATTCAGCGGCTTTATTTTGCAAATCCTCAATGTTTTCGTTATAATTATTATTTTCGCTTTGCAAAGCTTTTGAATTTTGTTCTAATTTTCGGTTCGTGCGCTCTACTTCTTGCAATTCCTGCTGGGATGCAAGCAGTTTATTTTTGGCGTTGAAGTATGAACCTATGGTAATGGCAGAGCCGCCAATGCACACGCAGGCAGCAATACAGATTGCCAATGTTTGCTTTTTTTTCAAATGAAATGCTTTGTGAGCCCCGTTATGGGAAATATGGAGAGATAAAAAGTGTTTTGTCGGTTCCGTATTTAAAGATAAATTTTCGTTGGGTTCCATCGAATTATCCTTTCTTATAAGTTAATATGTTGATATTATAGTGTAAAATATGGCAATTGTAAATAATTATTTCATTAAATATTCAAATTAGTTAATAATTAGTTAATAATTATTGATTTGCTTTATATGGGTAACAAAATATGGTATGATGTGAAAGGTCAACAGAGCATTTTTGAAGATGCAAAAAAGGATATTTTTTTTAATTTTTTTTACTAGGGAAAAATGCATGAATTAAGTGTTACTTGTCCGTTTTCATGAAATTGAAAAAACTGTAATATAAGAGGGTTATCTATCATTTATTACGGAGGAAGGGGCTGATTTTATGAATCTGGAACCCAAAAAAATGATACAATACGGAAAAACTGGATTTATGTTTTTAAAGGCGGGAAAGGGAGCTTTTTCGTTACTAAGAGAGCGGTTATTTAAAAAAAGAAAACAAAAGAAACTAACGAAAAAATATAAGTTAGAAAAAAGGCAGGAACAAAGTCTGATGCCTCTTTTGGGGAAAAGGAAAAAGGGCGTTTTTAGATGGACAAAAGTGGGGATTAGGGCTGGGTTGATTGTCAAGGAGCGTTATTTTTAAAAAAATTATTTTAAGGAGGCTATTACATTGGAGGATAAGAGAAAGGAAGAGCAGGAGTGGCCAGATACTTCTGTGGACAAAGAAATAGAAAATGTGGAAAGTGGTGTGGATGAATCCGAAGAATCTGTAGACAAAATGGTGATAAAGAAAGAATCAGAGGAAAATATTTTTAAAAATGTGGATGAATCTGTGGATACACAGGAAGAACCTGTGAATAACTCTGTGGAAGCAGAAATGAAGCCTGTGGAAACCTGTGGAAATTTAGAAGATGACTGTCCTCACATTGTGGATGAACCTGTGGACAATGTGGATAATTCTATTGTAGATGTGGAAAAAGAAGAGGCTAACCAAACCAAAGGTGGTGCCGTTTGGTGGAAAGTTCTTTTGGGATTGCTTGCTTTTGCAGGTTTTTTGGCTTTCTGCTGGCATACTACAGGAGGAGGTCTTTGGAAGACGGCGGACATTGCTGTAACGTATGCAAAGGATAACGGTTTATATGTGTTTGACTTAAAAAATGACCCCTACCTAGTAAATGACAGCATTAGTGATGGCGGCGAATATAATTATTACTATTCTGCATGGGGTGCAAGTGCTTCAGAAGATAATGAGGAATTATACTATATCGTGGGAATTAATGAAGACGGTGTTGGCAGTTTATATTATAAAGATATCAAAAATAAAGATGCGGCATCTATTTTGATTGCAGAAAATGTATTTCACTATGTTAGCAGCGAGAATGGAACAGAGTGTGTTTATTTGGTTAAAAATGGCGATAAAATAGATTTATATCTATACAAAGATGAACAAAGTCAATTGATTGCCAACGATATTTTGCAACAAAACGGGGCATATGACCTAAGTGAAGACAGTTCTTATGTTTTATACAAAAAGAGTAATAACGATGCAGCATCCTTTTATGCTTATGTGATTGGGGAGGAAGCGCCTGTAAAGCTATCCGATTCTGTTGTTTTGGATTTTATAGCGGAAAAAACAAACATTACTTATTATTTAGAGCAGCAGGCAGACGCTTATCAGCTTTTCCAATTCGTTCCGGGAGAAGAACCTCAATTGGTTGCCGAGCAGGTTACTTATGCGGAGTTAATGCCTAACAATCAGGATGTTTTTTATTGTGCCATGAGAGCGGAAGATACTTCTTTTGACCAGTTAATTGAGGATGACATTACGGATCTTTCCGCATATGACGAAAAACGTCAGGCTGAAATTGAAGAAATGCGAAACAAAATGAATGATGAGAAGGGCATGGATCCCATTTTCCAGGATTGCTATGTATTAACGTCTGCCGGAAAGACAAAGGTTCGGGAAAATGTAATTTCCGCTGCATCTTTGGAAGGAAAAAGTGGATTCCTTATCGGATATTCCATGGAAGCGCCAAAGCCGGTGAAATTATCCGAAATCCATTCTTTTGATGAGGCTTTGTATTCCTATTATTCAGATTTAATGTATGGTGAAAAACAAGTATTTATTGCAGATAAGACCGGCAATGTGTATACTTTACAGAAAAAGAATGTGATACCTACTTCAGCTCAGGTTTCCAACGACGGCAAGGTTGCCGCTTACTTTGTTCAGGATGAGAACACCGGTGATAATGTGCTGATGGTAGAAAAACTTGGCGGCAAAGGTGATGCTGTGGAAGTACAAAAGGGCGTGGAATCCATGGGCTTTTTGGGAAATAGTGAAGATTTGGTGTACTATTACAATTATAACGGCGGCTTAGGCAGCTTAGGGCTTTATAATGGGAAAGAAACGCAAGAGTTAGCCCAGAGTGCAGCAGGGGTCTATTTTTCAGAAGATAGTGAAGAAATGTATTATTTGGCGGATCTTGATACCACAACAGGCAATGGGACGCTAATCAAGTTTGATGGAAAAGAGAAACAAGAAATTGACCAGGATGTTTTCAGTTTCCAATACAAAGAAAACGGAAAGCTTGCTTATATAAAGAATTATGACATTCAGAAGGAAGTTGGAGAGTTATATTATTATGATGGAAAAACCACACGCATGGTGGATTCCGGTGTGACAGCAATTTATATGTATTGAAAATGAGGTTGAAATGTATGAAAAAAGTTTGGGAAACCTTTTCTCCCCAAGAAACAGAAGCCATTGGTGAAAAAATGGGGCAGGACGCCATGCCTGCCCAAGTATACTGCTTAGATGGGGATCTGGGTGTAGGAAAAACTGTTTTTACTAAGGGGTTTGCAAGGGGCTTGGGTATTACGGAGCATATAACAAGCCCCACCTTTACCATCATAAACGAATATGTGGGAAGAATTCCCCTTTATCATTTTGATGTTTACCGTATTTCCTGCGAAGAGGAATTGGATGATACAGGCTATGAGGATTATTTCTATGGAGAAGGGGTTTCCTTGGTGGAATGGGCAGCGTTATTTCCTGATTTAATGCCAAAGGATGCCGTTTATATTACCATAGAAAAGGATTTTGCCAAGGGCGACGATTACCGCCGTATTACTGTTTGTCAGGGGGAGGATAAATGAAAATATTAGCCATTGATACAACAGGGCAAACTGCCGGTGCGGCCATTGTTGAAGGGGACAAGCTGATCGCAGAGTTTACCTTGAATTATAAATTGACCCATAGCCAAACAATCATGCCCATGATCGCTGAAATTTGCGAAAAATCAGAAACAAAGCTTGGATTGGTTGACTATATTGCCTGCACGAACGGCCCCGGTTCCTTTACGGGCCTGCGTATTGGTGCAGCAACGGCAAAAGGGCTGGCTTTGGCCCTTAAGAAGGAGATTGTTCCCGTTCCCACATTGGATGCTTTGGCATATAATGTGTTTGAAACAGATAAAATTATTTGTCCGATTATGGATGCAAGGCGCAGTCAGGTTTATACTGCCTTTTACCGTTGGGAAAACGGAAGATTATGCCGTTTGACGGAAATGATGGCGATAAGCATTGATGAAGTGATGGGAATGGCGGAAGGTTATGGACAAAAGGTTATTTTTTTGGGAGACGGTGTACCGGTTCACCGGGAGAAGTTGTCCCTTTCTTCTGAGTTTATCTTTGCTCCTGCCCACTGCTCTTTACAAAGAGCAGCTTCGGTTGCAGCTTTGGCGATGATTTTTGCGAGGGAAGGCAAGGCTGTTGCCAGCAATGCTTTTGAACTGGTCTACTTGAGAAAATCTCAGGCAGAGCGGGAACGGGAAGCGCGCTTGCAGGGAGAGGGGAAACAAAATGATTAAAATTGTACCGATGCAAGAAGAGCATATTGATGGAGTTCTGGCGGTGGAGGAAGCAACGTTTTCAATCCCTTGGACCCGGAAGGATTTTGAACGAGAAGTAAAAGAGAATGCCATGGCAATTTATTTTGTTGCCATGGATGGAGAAAAGGTAGTTGGTTATGCGGGAATGTGGCATGTGATCACTGAAGGGCATATTACCAATGTTGGGGTTTTACAGGAATATCGCAGACAGGGTATTGGGGATCTGTTGATGGAAAACCTGGAAAGAGTGGCCTTAGAAAGAGAAATGATAGGGATTACCCTAGAGGTTCGTATCAACAACGAGCCTGCCCAGCGATTGTATTACAAGTACGGTTTTCGTGCAGAGGGCATTCGGAAGAATTATTATGCTGATACTCACGAAGATGCCGTAATCATGTGGAAATATTATCCTATCTATGAGGATTATGAAGAACATTGTAATAAAGGATAAGAAGGTGTCGGCAAAAAGGTGCATCTAAAAAATGAACGCCATATGCCGGCATTTTTAAAAGGAGGAGAGGAAAGATGGCACAGGAATTAAAATATTCACAGCTGAAAAACGGCTGTTTCCCTGAAAATTTTTCGTTTCAAACAACAGGCGAAATTTCGCCTTTGGAAGGAATTATCGGTCAAGAGCGGGCTGTGCGTGCTTTTGATTTTGGTTTGATGGTAAAAATGAAAGGATATAATATTTATATGGCGGGACCTTCGGGAACCGGAAAAACAACTTATGCCAGAACCAGTACGGAAAAATTGGCATCGACAGAGCCTGTTCCCAGAGATTGGTGTTATGTATATAACTTTCAAAACCCAAGGAGTCCCTTGGCATTGCGTTTTGAAAAGGGCATGGGTCGACAATTTAAAGAGGATATGTCCGAGCTTGTTCAGCTTTTAAAAACAGAAATTCAGAAGGTATTTCGTGCTGAGGATTATGAAAAGCAAAAAAACGATTTACTGCGTTCTTTTGATGAAAAACGTAGTGAGTTGATGGACGAAATGAGCAAAATGGCAGGGGAATATAACTTTCAGGTAAAGACCACCAATTCAGGGATATATTTTATGCCTATTGTAAATGGAAATGCCATTGGTGAAGAGGAATATGATGCGCTAGATGAGGCCATTAAAAATGAAATTGAGAAAAATTCTCAAGTTGTGCAGGAAAAAGCCGGCACAATTATGCGTGATATCAGAGAGCTGGATAAAGCTTCAAAAAAAGAGCTGGAGCAGCTTGAATATAAAGTTGGTATGTTTGCCATTGGGCATCATATAAGCGGAATTCAGGAAAAATATCAGGATTACAAACGAGTGATTGAGTATATCAACGAAGTACGGGAAGATGTTTTAGAAAACCTTGGTCAGTTTTATGAAGATGAAGACGAAAGCGATGAGGGGCTGTCCTCATTATTGCCTATGCTGGGGAAGAAACCGGCAGAGGATGTGACGCTTAAATATAAAGTAAACTTAATTGTAGATCATTCTAAGAGCGAAGGGGCGCCTGTGGTAGTGTCCTTTAATCCTACCTATTCCAATTTAATCGGCGAGGTGGAATATGACAGTGAGTTTGGCAATTTAACTACAGATTTTATGAAGATCAAAGGTGGTTTACTGCATAAAGCCATCGGTGGTTATTTTATTGTGCAGGCACAGGATATTCTTTCTATGCCCCAAGCTTGGGAGGCTTTGCGCCGGGTGATAAAAACCAAGGAAATTAACATGGACAGCAGCAGAGACCAGTTAGGAACCACGGTAGCACCCACGTTAAAGCCTGAGCCTATTCCCGCGGATATTAAGGTGATTATGATTGGTAGTAATTATTATTATGAACTGTTAAGCGAATACGATGAGGAGTTCGACAAATTCTTTAAAATTAAAGCTGATTTTGATTATGAAATGCCTCGTAATAATGAGAATATGTGGAAACTGGCAAGATTTGTAAAAAGATTCGTAGAGCAGGAAAAAACCATTGATTTCGATTCCAGTGCTGTTTGTGCAATTGTGGAGTATTCATCAAGATTGGTGGAGCGGCAAAATAAGTTATCCACACGCTTTAATCAAATGGCAGAAATTCTTTGTGAGGCCGTAACTTGGGCAAAACAGGAGGATGCTAAATTGGTCACAGCGACTCACATCCAAAAGACTATTTATGAAAAGGAACAGAGATTGAAGCTTTACGAAGAAAAGCTTGGTGAGATGCTGGATGAAAATGTGATTATGATTGATACCCAAGGAAGCCAAGTGGCGCAAATCAATGGTTTGGCAGTATTGGATATGGGCAGTTACGCATTTGGGAACCCCAGCCGTATTACTGCTACCACTTATGTAGGAAAGTCGGGGATTATTAATATTGAAAAGGAAGCCCGTTTAAGTGGTCAGACTCATGACAAAGGGGTTCAGATTATTAACGGATTTTTAGGGCAAACCTATGCGCAAGAATTTCCGTTGTCTCTTTCGTGCAGGATTTGCTTTGAACAAAATTATAATGGGATTGATGGAGACAGTGCTTCCAGTACGGAACTTTACTGTATCCTTTCATCCCTTTCGGAGGCTCCTATTCGCCAAGATTTGGCGGTTACAGGCTCTGTAAATCAAAAGGGTGAGATTCAGGCTATTGGGGGAGTTACCCATAAAATAGAGGGCTTTTATGACCTTTGTAGAAAGCGTGGGCTGACAGGAACCCAAGGGGTTATTATTCCTGCGGCTAATATAAAAGATTTGGTTTTAAAAGATGAGGTGGTGGAATCGGTGAAAAACGGAGAATTCCATATTTACCCCATTCGCCACATCGAAGAAGGAATTGAACTTTTAATGGGGATTCCGGCAGGCAACAAAGATCAAAATGGAGATTATCCTGAAAATAGTATCCATGGTTTGGCCATGAAAAAATTAAGAAGATTTGACCGTCTGGCAAATAGTAAAGAAAAAGAGTAGATAAGAAACTCCTTCGCATTTTTTAAAAGCGAAGGAGTTTTTCAATTTATTAAAAATATATTTCAATTGGAACATTTCCCTTTCAATTACGACAAAATTTGATATACTGAATATGGATTACTGAGAAAATTTAAGGGCACTTGTCCTTTTTATTCGAATACATTTTGGGGGGTTAATATGAAATCTAGGGGTAGGCGGTTACTGCTTGCGGCAGTTGCCATAGGAATGGCTATGACAAGCGTTGCATACGCAAAAAATGTAAGTATGAATTTATTCTATGATGGAAAAAACCATGCATATGATGCAGCAGAGGTTAAAATAAATATTGACGGAAGCGAATTGGTACCCGAAGATATGCCTCCGGTTATTATCGACGGCAGAACCATGCTTCCCATGCGTTTGATTGCCCAGAAATTGGGATGTGAGGTTTTATGGAATGAGCCGACGAAGCAGGCTTTTGTAATGAATGATGATTATACGGTGGCATTTACATTGGGAAGCAAAAAGGGTATTAAAAATGGAGAAGAATTTGCTATGGACGTACCGGCCATGATAATCAATGATCGAACGATGCTTCCGGTACGGGCGTTGGCTAAGGCTTTGAATTTAAATATTACTTGGGATGATACTGCCAGAACGGTGAATATCGGTGAAGGTGGAACTACAACGCCAACAACGCCAACAACGCCAACAACGCCAACAACGCCAACAACGCCAACAACGCCAACAACACCTACAACACCTACGGTGCCTACAACTCCAACCACGCAAGCTGTGAAGGTTTTCCGTGTTGCAGTACCATCCAGCGCTACAGATACACAGGCGTTCTCCATTGAGGCGGACAGTGCAATCTATAGCTATGATGAGGTTTATGTGGATGATTCCAAGATAGTCATCGATATTCAAAACGCCACCTGTGGTTTAGGGGATAAAATTACTACAACAAACAGCAGTATTGTAACGGCAATCCGTTCTGCCCAGCATAACGAAAACGGTATACCTATTACCCGTGTTGTGCTTGATTTAGCCGGCAAAAAGGATTACACCATAACACAAAGTTCTGATAAGAAAAAGATTCTTGTTAGTTTTCAGCGTACGGTAGTGGATGAGATTTCCCTTACCAATCGAAACAGTGTGGATAAATTGGTAGTGGGAGCTGATGGAACACTAGGTGCCAATGTATTTACATTATCAAATCCCCAAAGAATTGTGATAGATATTCCAAATGTTGAAACAAAAGTACAAAATGAGTTGAGTACAAAAGACCTTTCCTATGTTACGGCGGCCAGAACAGGGATGTTTGATGCCGATACGTTCCGCATTGTCCTTGAGGTGGGGCAGTTGACAGATTTTGAATGGGAGGAAGAAGATGGCGAATTTACCCTGGAAGTAAGGAAATCTACCCTTGAAAATCTTTCTTATGATATTGATTCCAACGTTTTAACCTTAGATGATATGAAATCTCTGGACGTTGATGATATTAAAAAAAATGACAGACATACGGAAGGGTACTATGAACTTACTTTGCCTGGAGATTATGAAAGTGCCTATGGATATGGTACGTTAAAGATTGGGAATGATGTCATAGATAACATTTCAATTTCTACATCAAATAATAAAACAGTCATTCGATTTACTCAAAATCGCTATAGTGAATATGTGGTGGAGGAAACGAGGGATGGCTATGAAATTCATGTGAAGAATCCAAAAGATGTTTATGATAAGGTTTTACTTTTGGATGCAGGTCATGGCGGAAATGACCCCGGTACCAACGGAAATGGGTTGGTTGAGAAAAATATGAATCTTATAATGGCATTGAAGGTTCAAAAATATTTGGAGGATTCTGATATAAAAGTATATATGACCAGAGACAGTGATACTAGGCCTGATAATAATCTCAGAGCAAAAACGGCAAATGAAATTGCGGATTTAATGGTTTCCATTCATTTCAATGCAGCAACAAACAATACCACTGCCAATGGGACAGAGACGTTGTACCAAGTACATAGCAATGATAACAGCAATATGCTGACCAGCCGCAAAGCAGCGGAAATTCTGCAAAGCAGCCTGATTGAGTCGTTACAGACAACGAACCGTGGCGTGAAGCAAAGAACGGATTTATTAATTTTGAACGCAACGACGGTACCTACGATTTTAGTTGAAACGTGTTTCCTTTCTAACCCGGGAGATGCCTTGAAAATTTCTTCAACGGAAAATCAGGATGCTGTAGCAGAAGCTATGGCGGATGCAATTATTGAGATGATGGACGAATATCGTATACGATAGATTCTAAAAAAAGGCATTACAAAGTGTTTACTTTGTCGTGCCTTTTTTGCTGTTTAAGAATTGAGGATGCGTATGAGTTAAAAAGGATTAAAATATTGAGAAGAGAACTTGTTTTTATGAGAAAATGTTATTCAATTTTAATTCATATGTCATGGGTGTATTTTTTTGTGTGAAGATTCTTTGCTTTTTAAAAAATATATAAAGTTTATCAAAGGTTTGTTTGATATGCTTTGATGCACCAGACGGCATAGAAATCCTATAGGGACACAAAGCATTAGCCAGATAAGGCTAAACGATAAGGAAACCTGTCCGAATAAATTGAATGGCAAGCTTGAATAATCCCATACGTTCCAGTTTAGCCATTTATTTACAATGATACCTACAACAAATTCTATGGCGGTAACAATCAGTCCCCCTGCAATGCATCGAGCCCAAAAAGGCAAAGGAATACAAGCGGTAAATAAAGTGAACAGGCATAATAACGCAGCGCCACCTGTTAAAAACATGGTCCAATGGGAGTAGCCACGGTAAATTATTTCAAGGCCAAAATAGGCAAGCCCGCCAATCAAAAAAATCGCAATTTTGCGAAGAAATGCATCCATGGAAATCCTCCTTTCAATCATAAATTAGTATTATATTTTTTAAAAAAATTATTTGGTTTTATATTTGGTAATTTTTGATTTATCGAAAATGGTATAAATATAAAATGGTGAGATATGAGATGTGTTTCTACGAAAGGTTGAAAATACCCTGTTCAAAAAGTAGAAGAGGGGATATAATAAAAAATACAATGCAAACAAGGAGGAAAAAGGAAAAAATGACGAGATTTGACGGTAGGGAAAAAGACGAATTAAGACCAATTAAAATAACGAAAGATTATACACGTTATGCAGAAGGGTCTGTTTTCATAGAATGGGGAAATACAAAGGTTCTTTGTAATGCGACGGTAGAGGAAAGCGTTCCTTCTTTCAAAAAAGGCAGCGGTGAGGGCTGGGTTACGGCAGAGTATGCTATGCTTCCCCGTGCTACGCAAACAAGGAACCGACGTGATATTAATAAATTAAAGCTGAATCCCAGAGCTACGGAAATTCAACGGTTAATTGGCAGAGCACTGAGAGGTGCTGTTGACATGCGTGAGTTGGGGGAAAGAAGTATTACAGTAGACTGTGATGTAATTCAGGCAGACGGGGGAACGAGAACGGCATCCATCACAGGTGGATTTATTGCGTTGGCATTGGCTTGCCAAAGGCTGATGGAACAGGGAATTTTAGAAAAAATGCCCATGCACCATTATATTACGGCGGTAAGCGTTGGTATTGTGGATGGAAATGGTCTTTTAGATCTTTGCTATGAAGAGGATTCTGCCGCTGAGGTGGATATGAACATCATAATGAGTGATGGAGCCGGATTTATTGAGCTCCAGGGAACAGGGGAACATGGAACATTTTCTCAAGAACAACTGGAGGAAATGCTCCAACTTGGTAAAAAAGGTATAATGGATTTAATGGAGATACAGAAAACAGCTTTGGATGGCTTAGAATTGAAGTAAGATTGGGGAGAAATTGGAATGGAAACAATTATATTTGCAACAAAGAACAAGGGGAAAATTAAAGAAATTAACGCGATTTTGGCGGATATGGATGTGAAGGTTGTGTCTATGGAGGACGCAGGCATTACCCTTGATGTGGTAGAGGATGGTAACACTTTTGAAGAAAATGCCATGAAAAAAGCTGTTCAAATTATGGAGATAAGCCAAAAAATAACCTTATCCGACGATTCCGGATTGGAGATCGATTATATGGACAAGGCCCCCGGGATATATTCTGCCAGATTTATGGGAGAGGATACCCCTTATCCCCTGAGATTTCAGGCGATTTTTGAAAAACTGGGTGATGTTGCCCAAGAAAAAAGAACAGCTAGATTTGTTAGCTGTATTGCAGCAGCTTTTCCCGATGGAAGAAGATTGGTTAGTTATGATACTGTAGAGGGCATGATCGGTTGGGAAGTAAAAGGAGAAAACGGCTTTGGCTATGATCCTATTTTCTTTGTTCCGGAAAAGGGTAAATATATGGCGGAACTTTCGCCGGAGGAGAAAAATGCCATCAGCCATAGAGGAAAGGCATTACGGAAAATGAAGGCAATGCTGAAAAAGGAATTAGATAAATGAAAATTTTAGTATTAAGCGATAGTCATGGACGGATTGATACTGCAAAGACGGTTTTAGAAAGACTGGAACAGCAAGTTGATATGGTATTTCACTTAGGAGATTATGATGAAGATGCGAAATGTCTTCAGTCATTATTTCCTAACCTACCGTTCCATTATGTGAAAGGAAACAATGATTTTGGAGGGGACACGCCTTCCCATAAAATGGTTGTTGCACAAGGAAAGCGTTTTTTATTGACCCATGGACATAAGCAACGGGTTCACTATAACCTGAATACGATAGCCTATTGGGGAGAGGAGCAAGGGGCAGATGCAGTCCTTTTTGGACATACCCATGTAGCCTTAAATGATGCCTCTGGTCGGATTTATTTATTTAATCCGGGAAGCATTACCTTGCCAAGAGATGGATTTATCCCTACCTTTGGTATTATGACTGTTGAAAATGGAAAAATAGAAGGGGCTATCATGGAATACACGGATAGAGGGGAAATAAGACGCAGAAAAACATTTTTAAACAATTAGAGATTTATGCTTGAAAGTTAGTTTTTGTTTAAAAAATGTTATTTTACCGAAAAAGGGGTTTGCTGTATCTGAGGTATGTTAGATAGGGCATGATATTTGACTGAAGATGCAGTGTTTTCCCCGGTTTTATACAGACAAGCGCGGAAAAATAAAATGAATTTGTAATTTTTTTAAAAAAAGTGTTGACGTAATGGAAAAGTTGTGGCATAATAATTTTTGCGTAATCGCTTGAATCAGTAGCTCAGTTGGATAGAGCAACGGCCTTCTAAGCCGTGGGTCGGGGGTTCGAATCCCTCCTGGTTCAGATTCTGCGGGTGTAGTTCAATGGTAGAACGTCAGCCTTCCAAGCTGAACACGTGAGTTCGATTCTCATCACCCGCTTTTTTTTGTGCGAATCAGTAGCTCAGCTGGAGAGAGCAACGGCCTTCTAAGCCGTGGGTCGGGGGTTCGAATCCCTCCTGGTTCAGCGATCGGCTCGTGGGTGAGCCTTTTTTAATAAGGAAAGTAAATTATCCCTTGACAATGGTTTGGGGGCAGTTTAAAATAAATTCTATCATGCGGATGTGGCGAAATTGGCAGACGCGCTGGATTTAGGTTCCAGTGGGGTACCCCGTGCAGGTTCAAGTCCTGTCATCCGCAGCAGAAGATTAGGTCAAAATAGATACAGGTCTGAAAAAGCCAGTGTTTATGCGGCCTGACGAGGGTTTTGAATGAAAAATTCAAGACCCTCGTTTTTCATAGATGCACCCTGCTTTTTAACAAGAAAGCAGGGTGTTTCTTGTTTTTGACCGGAATCAGTCCGGCAGACAATTAAATAAAGCCAATACCCTACAGGGCCATTTTGAGGCGGCTGTGTTCTTCGTAACTGAAAAACACAGCCGTTTTTTTATTGCCCGAAATTAAAAAGAAAGGATGGATGCACCATGAAAAATGAACTGCAGACCCTACGGTTATTCAGCCCCCTCTTCCCTCATATCTACCGAAAAAACGAATGGGGCGATCTTGACGATTATCGGGAGGATTTATCCGCCGGTGAGATTTTAGAATATGAGGAGAAAATCCTTGCCCTCATTCAGAAAGAAAAGCTCCCCAGCGAGGGCGAACGTGGCCTCGCCGTTTACCTCGATGACGATCTCAGCCAAAAGGTGTACAGCATTAACCCGACCGTTGAAGAATGGAACGGTGAGCTGTGGGGCGTGACCGATGTGCAAACCTGCGGGACTATTTCTCCCTCTGAGCTTGCGGAACTTACCGAATGGCTCTCCGGGCAGTTTTTTGATGGCTGGGGCGAGGGGCTGGAGCAAAGAGAAATCAAGGTGGATGACGGTGAGCTGTATGTCAGCTTTTGGGATAGCAGCGACCGCTTTTTCATCAAGCCGGAGGATGAGCTGAAAAGCAGCCAGTCCTTCGGCTTCGGCATAACGATGGGAGGAATATAATAATGCCAAATCATATAACCAATATTTTAAGGGTATCCGGCGATCCGGAACAGGTCAGGGCTATGTTTGAGGCCATCAAAAATGATGAAATCGGTCTTGGAAGCATCGACTTCAACAAGGTTATTCCGATGCCTGCACATATCTTTCGTGGAAATCTCGGTATGGCTGAACGTGAGAAATATGGTAAAGACAACTGGTACGACTGGTCGATTTCTAATTGGGGAACCAAGTGGAACAGCTACGGCTACGATGGCGCATATACCCCGCAGGATTTTGGTGGTGAGCATATCGAGTTCCAGACCGCATGGAGCCGTGCCGATCCGGTGATCCGCACACTTGCCGAGCAGGACCCTGATCTCTCCTTTGAATACCTGTGGGCAGACGAGGACTTTGGATACAACACCGGAAAAAAGGAATATGAAAACGGCGAGGAAATGTTCTGCGATATCCCTCCGGGAGGCTCCAAGGAAGCGCTGGAGCTTGCGGCCGAGGTTCACGATGTGGATCTGACCGATGAGGGCTATCTGTACAATGAAAAAACCGGCGAATACGAATATCATAATCCAGATGAGTCG
This sequence comes from Anaerotignum sp., assembly GCF_030625865.1. Classification (GTDB taxonomy): domain Bacteria; phylum Bacillota; class Clostridia; order Lachnospirales; family Anaerotignaceae; genus Chakrabartyella. Next base: position 78,955 of record NZ_DAOUQB010000003.1, read on the forward strand.
ATGTCACTGAAAATGTAGTGATTATCGGCTCTTTTTTCTTTTCAGAGGGAGGTAATGGAATATCAATAGCTTTATCAGCTGGGTGGGCGGCAAAAAAGCCCTCCGCAATATCATTTACCGGCTCTTCCCCAAGGACTTCGGCAGATACATCGAAATCTTCGGCGGTGGGGGTTGGGTGTTGTTCGGCAGGCCTCCGGACTGTAAGGGTATGGAGGTCTATAACGACTTTAACGGCAACCTGACCAACCTGTTCTACTGCGTAAAAAACAGAACTCTGGCATTTTTGAAGCAGCTGGGCTTCCTGCCCCTTAACTCCCGGCATGAATTTGGTGTGCTGCGCCGCTTCTTTGAAAAAGATGAATTCGATTCCGAATACCTAAAAGAGGAATTGGAACTGGCGCAGCAGAATCTCTCCTCGCCTGAGTTTGAGGAAATCAAAGCCATTCTTATGGAGCAGGCAGAGCCAAGCGATGTGTGGCGAGCAGCGGCTTTTTTTAAGCTCATCCGCTACAGCTACGGCAGTGGTTGCACTTCCTATGGCTGCCAACCCTTTGACATCCGCAAGGTGTTCGCCGTTATATGGGAGGCATCAAGGCGGCTTACGGATACCGTGGTGGAAAATAAGGACTTTGAGGCATTGATCCGGCAGTATGACCGGGACGATGCCTTTTTTTATTGCGATCCGCCGTATTACATGACCGAGGGTCACTATGCGGTGGAATTCCTGAAAACCGATCACCAGCGGCTCCGGGATGCACTGGCGAGCAGCAGGGGCAAGTGGATGGTCAGCTACAATGACTGTGAATTCATCCGGGAGCTGTATCGGAATTACACCATCACCCCAGTTACACGTCTGAGCAATCTGGCGCAGCGGTACGAGGGCGGCTGTGAGTACCCGGAGGTCATCATTACCAACTACGATCCCAAGGATCGGGAAAAGGATACGTTTCAATTAAACCTATTTGATTTCGGAGGTGAATACGAAGAATGACTGGACTTGAAAAAATCCGCTGGGCAAAAGCCTTGCTTGAGGAAGAAAGCGGTGGTGCCTATCAGTTTGTGGTGGGCAATGTTCACGATGACCTGTATTTGGATTGCGGCGCTCAAACCAATATTACGACCTACAAGATACCTTAGATATTCTTTATGCGGATAGTCAAAAGGGTAAAATGTTCAAAAATCTAATGCCGTTAATCACAGCGGAAGAAAATATAATAAGGAAATAGCGGAACTCACCAAGCAGAGTCTGGTACTGAATCGTCTTAGGACGAAAGGTTACATGGACTCTGCTATTTTTATGCAGAAAAACAATGAAATCAACCAGCAGCTCGACCTCCTGAAGCGGAACCGCTGCAAACTTCTGGAAAGCGATGCGGATATGTGAGTTGTCAAGTTTCATAAACTTTGCTTTGACAAGCTCGGCGGGGTAGTCGTCCCCGGCGATACGCAGCGTCTTTCTTGCGGTGCAAATGGTTTCAAGCATGATTTCCACGATTTCGTCCAAACGGTCGCGGTCAATGGTGTTGTCCGCTGCAAGGTGTTCATACTCGATATTGTCCTTGATGATTTCACGGTATATCTCTACTGCGCTTTGTGTTGACGCTTCCTTTCTGTTCCTTTCCGGCGGCGTAGCCGCTGCGTCCTCGTCCAAAGGCAAGGGATTTAGGGAATGGATAGGAATGGAATGGGTAATTGATAAATCCGTAATAGATAAATCTTTTTTTGGTAAGTCAGTTCTTTGTATCTCTTTATTTAATTGCATTGGATTTTCCAACGTAGGGTTTTCCAACATTGGTTTTTCCTGCGTTGGATTATCCAATATTGGATTTTCCAATGTAGGTAAATCCAAGTTAGGCGGCTGTGGCTGTTCGTAAATCACATAGTCCGCGCCCTGCAAGCGTCCTTTCTCGTCGCGCTCCCGTGAACGGTTGATATATCCGGCGCGTTCCAGTTCCCGCACCGCTTCACGGATAGCGTCGATTTTCTCCCGGTTGATAAGGGACAGCCCCGCAAGGGTATAGTCCCAATCCTCCGGCAAGGACAGCATTTGCGACAAAAGCCCTTTTGCCTTTAGTGTCAGTTCTTTGTTGCGTAGGTGGTGGTTGCTCATTACGGTATAGCCTTTGTTGCGCTCTACCCGGAAAACTGCCATAGCTTTATCAGCTCCTTTCTCTGTGGATTTGTCACGCGATAGAACGCCGTTTTGAGGGGAAAAGGTATAAACACCTTGCCAAGTCAAAACCGCACCAAAAAAGCCGCATGATACAAGGCTTTATTTGCCCCTATTGCGTGACATAAGGGCATAAAAAAACGCCGCAGATTTTATAGAAAAATCCACGGCGCAAGCGCGTAATTGCTTTTTAGTTTTTGCGGTGCTATAATAATTTTAACACCTTTGCGGAGCTTTTTTGATGTAAATGTTGTTTATCGACTGCCACAAACCCAGTGTTCATGCGGCTTTGCGGGCAAATGCTGTAACAGCACTCGCACCACAAGAAAGTCATGTATGAGGATTTGAACTTATACATGACTTTTAGTTTTAGTAGTGATATAACTAAGAAAAATACAGGTTATTTATAATCAATGTATAAATAATAGATGAACTTTGGAGGGGCTTGGTGGAAAAGATTTTGGTACTAACAATTAGTATGGTTCTAATTGTTTCAGGGTGTAGTGCCGTGAAGCCTAATGCTGAGTCACCATCAACACCTCAGGACGAAGCAGCTAAATCCTGTAAGATTGAAGTGCTATCTGCATAAGATGATACATTACTTAAAACTATTGATGATCAAGATACGATTAATATATTTTTTCATACGGATGGGTGGAAAGAGGTTGATCCACCTACACAAAGTTTAGTTCCAGAATATAGATTAGTTGTTTATCAAGAAAAGACGCTATTAGCCGGACAAGATTCTAACACAGGGCGCGTAAAAGATTAGGCCAAAATAGATGCACCTTGCTTTTTAAGAAAAAAGCAGGGGGGACGAAATCAGTCTGGTATTTCTATAAGATGGCTTGAATGAAAGGAGGGCTAACATGGAAAATAAAGAGAAAATTATTAGCCTTTGGTTTGATATGTGGTTAAAAAAGCAGGATTTAGGAATTGCAGAAATTTTTTCAAATGACGCAGTTTACATTGAAAGTTGGGGGCCCCAATATAAAGGCGTTGAAAAAATTAAGCAGTGGTTTACTGAATGGAATACCCGTGGAAATGTACTAGTGTGGGACATTAAGCAGTACTTTCATAAAGGAAACCAAACAATTGTTGAGTGGTATTTTAAGAATACCATGAATGATGGAAAGGTTGAAGCCTTTGATGGCGTTTCCATTATTAAATGGACAAAGTATGGTAAAATTTGCTTCTTGCAAGAATTTGGATGCAATATTAATAACTATGACCCATATCAAGATGGTTTGCGTCCACAATTAAGAGATGAAGAAACAATGTGGTTTTAAATATATCCCGCTTTGTTGGCAAAGCGGAATGCAGCATAATCAGAACCTACAACTAAATTAATCAAATGTATTTTTGCTTTTTATGAATACATCTTTATTTTTTGTCTGCCACCTCTCGCAACCTATCAACATTCTCAATATAATAGCCTTGCGCTGTTTTCTTCAAAATCCCTTTTTTTACAAATTCTGCAATTACATATAATAGATGTCTATAAGTCACCCCTAGAAATTCTGCAACTTCTGTATGCTTTTCTCGGTATAAGCGATTATTAGAAGTGGTCAATATGAATGTGGCAAGGCGAACTTCAAGTGTATATGATTGATTTTTGGCATAATTGGACGTGTTTCCAATGGCTTTTTTACTTAAGCTAACACAGAGGTAGCGTAGGAATTTATTATCATTCAACAGTTGACCTTTACAAGCACTGGCATTAATAGCAAAGCAGATGCAAGTTGTAATGGCTTTTATACCATTGGTAAGCTTTTGTGCTTCTAACAGCTCTATTTCTCCAATAAAGCATGGCGCATTCATAAAGTTAATCAACGAAATACGTCCATTTTCATGGGATAAAAATAATTTTGCCCGTCCGCTAATTAAATAGTAAAGAGTATTGACTTTTTCCCCCTCTTGTAAAATTGTTTCATCAGGTTCAAACTGAACAACCGTCACATATGGCCTAATATCAAAATTAAAGAAATCTGATAAAGGGAAAGGGGGTTGGTAGTTTTCCTGCTGATTTAGTTTTTGAATCTCTTTCATAAAAATCACGCTCCAAACATATGAGAAATCTCATACCATCATACCAAAAAATTTCGTATACTGAAAGTACAAAGGAGGATGAAAGTATGGAGCAGAAAAAATACTGGGACGATGTCTCTGATCAGAAGCAATTTACAACACCGTTTCAGGCCGATGCATTTTGTAAATATGTGAACAGTTCATCCAGGATTCTGGATGTAGGCTGCGGATATGGGCGTACTTTGGACGAGCTCTATCAAATGGGATTCCATAACCTGATTGGTATTGATTTTTCAAAAGGTATGATCATACGTGGACAAACTCAGTTTCCCTATCTTGACTTACGTGTTAAGGAAAGCGGTCCTATTGATTTGCCTGCGGAAAGTGTTGATGCAGTAATTTTATTCGCTGTCCTTACCTGTATACGGGAAAATGCTGAACAGGAAGCCCTTATTTCTGATATCAAACGTGTACTGAAACCAAATGGCATTCTTTATGTGAATGATTTTTTATTAAACACCGACGAACGCAATTTAACACGATATCAAAAATTCCAGGAAAAATATGATAATTATGGAGTGTTTCAGCTTCCGGACGGAGCAGTTTGCAGGCATCATGACGAAGTTTGGATAAAGGAACTTCTGTCGGATTTTAAACAGGAAATGTATGAGAACCTGACGTTTACAACTATGAATGGACATCGTTCCAATGGGTTTTGTTATATTGGGAGAAGGATAATATGAAAATGATATTAGATGTGGATACCGGTATTGATGATGCTTTAGCGATAGCCTATGTTCTGGGCACACCTCAGATTGAATTGCTGGGAGTTATCTGTTCTTATGGGAATGTGCAGGCCAGACAGGCAGTGGTAAATACAAGAAAAATTCTTTCATTATTCCGTAGGGGAGACATTCCCGTTATATGCGGAGCTGGGCATCCGTTGAGCAAGGAGCGCTTTGAAGTCAGACCATTAAGTATGAAAGTGCATGGGATGGATGGATTGGGGAATACATTTCTTCCTGTAGATGAAGAAGAAATTAAAACCGATATGGATGTTGCTAAATTTCTGTATGATACAGCAACTAGATATGGAGAGGAGCTAACGATAGTCACGGAGGGGCCACTTACGAATCTGGCAGCTGCAGTGAAAAAGTATCCCGATATTGTAAATTGTGGTATAAAAATTATAATAATGGGAGGAGCGGTTTGCGTAGAGGGAAACATGACACACTGCGCTGAGACGAATATCTATCAAGATATAAAAGCAGCCAATATTGTGTTTTCGAGTGGATTACACTGTACATTAGTAGGCCTTGATATTACCCTGCGGACTTTGCTTACCAGAAACGAAACAAGTGAGTGGCGGAAAACAAAAACGGCATGGGGAAAATTTCTTGCCGATATGACAGATTACTATATTGCGTTCCATGAGGAAGTACATCCAGAGATGAATGGGTGTGCGCTACATGATCCGCTGGCTGCTGCCATTGCACTTCGGCCGGAGTTTGTGACAATATTTCCTTGTTGCTTGAAGGTTTTGGAAGAAGGTCCAAATGAAGGACGATGTGTTTTGGATTTAGTTGCTATGAATCAGGGAACAAAGAATATAGGTCTTTGTGTAGATGTTTCTGTGGAAAAGTTTATTTTGGAATTTAACGCTGCAATCAAGAGACTCCTAAAGATTTCTGGTTGACAACCGTGGAGACGTGGGCTTGGGGTTGCCCCATTCAAGTTCTGTCATCCACAGCAGAGGATTAGGTCAAAATAGATGTAGGGCTAAAAAAGCCGGTGTTTATGCGACCTTGCGAGGGCTTTGAATAAAAAATTCAAGACCCTCGTTTTTCATTTTAAGCTGAAATCAGTCAGGCAAACAATTTAATAAAGCCAAAACCTTACAGGGCAATTTTGAAGCGGCTGTGTTCTTCGCAACTGAAAAACACAGCTGCTTTTTTTGCGCTCAAAATCAAAATGAAACGCATGAAAAGCGAACTGCAAACCCTGCGGTTGTTCAGCCCCCTCTTCCCCCATATCTACAGAAAAAACGAATGGGGTGATCATTATTTGCGTGATTTGAGATAATCTTGCATCTTTATTTGTGTTGGTTTTCTTTATGGTAAGATATAAACTACTCAAGTAGTGTTGACAATTTCACACGACTGTGGTAGTGTAAACGTGTCGACAAAATTACTATAGTAGCGAGGAGGCTATTGTATGGAAATCAAACTGTTTGATTCTGAATTAAAAATTATGAGTGTCCTTTGGAAGGAAGGCGATATGACTGCAAAGAAAATTTCTGTTATCCTCAAAGAGCAGGTTGGCTGGAATATGAATACCACTTATACACTTATCAAAAGGTGCATTAGTAAAGGTGCAATTGAACGTAGAGAACCTAATTTTTTGTGCCATGCATTAATTGCACAAGAGCAGGTGCAGGAGCAGGAAACCAAGGAACTGGTAAACAAAGTATTTGATGGCTCAGTCGATTTACTTTTTGCTTCTCTTTTAAACAGGAAGAAACTGTCCGCAGAGGAAATCGAAAGACTAAAGCAGCTTGTTGATCAATTGAAATGAGGTGACCGTATGGATATTTTCCAAATGAGTCTTTCCGGGACGGTTCTCATTGTTGCAGTTATTATTATCCGCGCTCTTGCCCTTTACAGGCTGCCTAAAAAGACATTTCTTGTTCTGTGGGGCGTTGTGATCTGCCGCCTGTGCATCCCGTTTTCTATCCCGTCTCATCTTAGCTTTTTTACAGGTATCAACCTGTTGAAACAGACATTTTCAGAGATGATGATACCCGATGCTGCAATGATGACAAATAATGTTCTTTTGGGTACAATGCATACCGTTGAGAATGGTGCGACGAGAGTAAGCATTTCACCCATAATGCTTATTTGGCTCACGGGCGTATGTGCCTGTTCATTATTTTTTATTGTAACCTATATCAAATGCTGCAAAGAATTCCAAGCATCTCTGCCTGTAGAGAATCGCGCTGTGTATCAGTGGTTGTGGGAACAGCCTATGAGGCGTAAGGTTCAAATCATGCAAAGCGACAGAATCAAAGCGCCGCTGACTTATGGGATATTCCACCCCGTGGTGCTTCTGCCTAAAACAATGGATTATATGGACGAAACTAAGCTGAAATATATTTTTATGCACGAGTTTGTGCATATTCGGCGATTTGACAATCTGACGAAGCTGCTACTGGCATTGGTTTTGTGTGTGTATTGGTTTAATCCGTTGGTATGGGTTATGTATGCGCTGGCAAATCGTGATATCGAGCTTTCCTGCGATGAAACTGTGCTGCAGAAATTCGGTGAAACAATGAAATCTGCCTATGCTATGATGCTTATCAGCATGGAGGAGAAAAAAAGCAGATTATCTCCTATGTGTAGCAACTTCAGCAAAAACGTTATTGAAGAAAGGATTATGTGTATTATGAAAATAAAAAAAGTCACTATGTTAAGTATAACAATGGCCACTATACTTGTGGCTGGTACAGCAACCGTGTTTGCCACATCCGCCAGTGCGGCAGACACGGCAAAGGAAACTGCAACCCAATATATAGCTTCTACAACCGAATCAGATTTGCAGAATGGCTTAACCTTAACCATTAATCAAATTAGTTACAATGATTATCAAGATTGGTTAAAAAAATACAAAATCATGATTCAGGAAGAAGTTCAGAACGGTAGTTTATCGCAGCAAACTGCGGATAAAACCATCCAAGAACATGAACAGATTTTAACTAATATACAAAATGGAGATCAGGTTTCACTCAAGGTTGATCCAAACAAGGAAGAAGTGCTCATAGTTCCTCAAACGGATTTTAAAGTGACGGAAATTGAAGACGGTGTTATTACTATAGAATAGCTAAACAAAAAAACAGTAGCAGGGAGAAACTTTTACATGGAGATATCCCTTAGAACACTGATGACAGCGAAAAGAAATCTTGGTGTGCTATCTGAAAAGGTTGGTGATAAATGGTTTTGGAAGTTACCAAATCAAGAGTGCAAGGATGCTCTGGACGACATTAGAAATGTAAAACCATCAAAATTGTGTTATATTTTTTGTGGTATAAAGGCTATGGCTTACAATACAAAGAAATTTAAAGAGAGTTAACTTTACAAAAGGTTGTTAATATGATATGATTCTGCCTAGGTAAAGTAAAAGGAGTTGATTTATCCGGTTCATTGTAACAATTGAATGAATTGGAAACGAATATTTAAAACAACATTTTAATCCAAATAAGTTATTTGAAGCCACTAGTCTTTGATGGTTTATTTGTGATACGTTGTTTTAACTATTCTGAGTGATTATTTAGCGTCTCAGAATTTCTGAGGCGTTTTTTTGTTTTTAAAAGTTTTTTTAGTTTTTCCTTTTGAAAACAAACACAGAATAAATACTGTTTATTCTGAATTTATAACTTTACCTAAAATAAAACGAAATATTAAAATAAAGGAGAATTAATATTGAAAATTATAGATAATAACAAAATTAACCTTTCGGTACTAAAAAATTCAATTCAGCAACCAGATATCTTTAAAAAGGGAACTGATAAATTTTGGGAGGACGAATATATTTCAGAGCAGATGCTGAATTTTCATTTGAATCCCGATATTGAGGCTGCCAGTAAGACGAAAGAAACTATTGATTCAGAAACAAGTTTTATAATTAAGTTAACGGATATGAAGGAAGGGAAAGATGTATTAGACTTGGGTTGTGGACCAGGACTTTATGTGAAGGAGTTTGCTAAAACTGGAGCAACAATTACAGGAATAGACATTTCTGAAAGGTCTATTAACTATGCAAATGAAAATATAAAACCGGAGTATGAGAAAACTTTTTTCATTAAAAAGAATTATCTTGATATTAACTTCGAGAAATCTTTTGATATAGCAACACTGATTTTTTATGATTTTTGTGCACTTAGCCCAAAGGAGCAAGAGCTATTGCTTTCAAAAATACATAGATCCTTAAGAGATAACGGGATTTTTATATTGGATGTAGTTACGGAAAAAAAAGAAACCGCAACTTTAACGAATGTTTCTATAAGCCAAGGAGGATTCTGGAGTCCTAAACCGTATATAGAAATACTTAATACCTATTTGTATGAAGAACCAAAGACAGAGGGGTTGCAATATACCATTATTGATGAAGAGGGTATCACAAAGGTTATAAGAATTTATCATCGATTATTTAGTTTGACAGAGATTACAGAGATGCTTACGAAAAATGGATTTAAAATTGAAAAAGTCTATCATAATTTAAAAGGAGAATCATTGACCGAACATTCAGATACATTTGGTATTATAGTTCGCAAAGTATAGTTTTTTTTCAAAGGTGACTATGGATAGATATATCAAATAAAGTTTGGTTCATCTTTTTAATGACATTTCTATATTGAAATAAAAACCTATTCAACGTCCTTTTGCAAGGATATTCTGGAGCGTCATAGGAATGTAAACGGATAGCAAAAGCCGCCACGGAAGATAATACCGGGCGGCTTTATTTTTTTTGCCAAATTAGTTGAGAGCATGGGCAATAGATTAGCCATGTATCCAATTGCGGAACTGTTTGGGAATTTGTTCTTTCGACAAAGTATCATGAACGGCGCAGGTACCTGCTTTTTTAGCAGTTTCATAGTACCAATGCTTGTACTCCAATACACGTAGCGTGTTTTGCATCCGAGCCAGCTGCTGTTCTACAGACTTTCGTTGTCGATCGATTAGATCTAGCCTCTGGTCAATCGTAGCATCACCTGCCATGCACCAATCAATAAAAGTTTTAATATCACGAATAGGCATTCCAGTTTGCTTCAGACACTCAATGATGGTTAGCCATTCCATGTCTTCATCCTTAAACATTCGAATTCCACCACCAGAACGCTCCACAAAAGGCAGCAGCCCTTCCTTATCATAATATCGCAGCGTGGAAGCTGCCACGTTCAGTTTCTTTGCCATTTCGCCAATGGTATAAAACATTTTCAAAATCCTCCTAAAAAGGCTTGACTTAAAGTGGACTTTAAGTTGTATCCTTTAATTGAACTATAAGTACATTATACGAATGACATTTCTGTTCGTCAACAAAATTAGGAGGTTAAAATATGAGTTTTCAAATGTATGTCCCTACCCGTATTCTTTTTGGGGAGGGTCAAATTAATAATCTTCATGGTCAGACCATGCCCGGTAAAAAAGCATTCCTGGTTATTTCTAATGGCAGATCCACAAGGGAGAACGGTGCACTAGCTACAGCGGAAGCTGAGTTGAAGACTGCCGGTGTAGAAACAGTTCTCTTTGACCGAATCATGGCAAATCCCCTCAAATCTACAGTGATGGAGGGTGCTGCTGTTGCCCGCAAAGAGGGCTGTGATTTTGTAGTTGCCCTTGGTGGCGGTAGCGTTATGGATGCGTCCAAGGCCATTGCAGCCATGGCAAGCAACGACGGTGATCTGTGGAATTACATGAACGGTGGTACCGGTAAAGGTAAGGTGCTGAAAAATGCACCTCTGCCCATAATCGCTATCACCACAACTGCCGGTACCGGTTCTGAGGTAGATCAGTGGGGCGTGGTTTCTAACGAAGAAACCAATGAGAAAATGGGTTTTGGTGGTTATGATTCGCTGTTTCCGGTTTTAGCAGTGGTTGACCCCGCTTTGATGAAATCTGTTCCCGCAAAGTTTACCGCTTATCAAGGCTTTGACGCTCTGTTCCACAGTGTGGAGTGTTACATCTCCGCAGCAGCTAATCTCATGAGTGATATGTATGCCCTGACCGCCATTGAAAATATTGGCAAGTATCTTGTCCGTGCTGTTAAGGACGGGGGCGACATGGAAGCTCGTGAGGGTGTTGCTTTCGCAAATACACTTTCCGGTGTGGTAATGACCATCAGCGCCTGTACCAGTGAACATTCGCTGGAACACGCCATGAGTGCATTCCATCATGACCTGCCCCACGGTGCTGGCCTTATCATGATTTCTAAAGCGTATTTTACTTTCTTTATTGAAAATCATGCCTGTGATGACAGATTTGTCCGTATGGCACAGGCTTTGGGCATGGAAGAAGCTAAGGAGCCGATGGATTTCATTCTTGCATTGGATCAGCTTCAGAAAGACTGCGGTGTATCAGACTTAAAGATGTCGGAGTACGGCATTTTGCCCACTGAATTTAGCATCCTTGCGCAGAATGCACGTACTACCATGGGAGGTTTGTTTGGTTGCGACCGTGTGCCGCTTTCTGACGATGCCTGTGTTGCTATTTTTGAAAAATCTTATCAGTAAAGGAGAAACCACATGGAAAGACCATATATTTTCTGCCACATGATGACTTCTTTAGATGGGAAAATCATGGGCAATTATATGAGCACACCCGAAGGCTCTGCCGCAGGGGATGCGTTCTATAACATTTCATTCGGGAAAGAACCTTTCTATAAGCATCAAGGCTGGCTGTCCGGTCGTGTGACTACCGACGATAATTTCACCTTGTACCACAAGCCTCAACTGGACGAAAACGCACCAAAAGTGCCAGAAGGTGACTATATCGTAAACACAAATGCCGGAATGTACTATATTTCCATCGACCCCAACGGCAAGCTGGGTTGGGATAAAAACACCTTAACCTACATTGACACTGCCGCCCATGTGATTGAGGTATTGACGGAGAAAGCGTCTAACGCCTACAAAGCGTTTTTGCGCATCTTGAATATTCCATACATCATCGCCGGTGAGAACACTCTGGATTATGGACTTGTTCTCCACAAGCTGAAAACCTTGTTTGGCATCGAAACGCTGATGCTGGGTGGCGGCGGAGTGATGAATTGGTCGTTTTTACAGGCAGGAATGTGCGACGAATTAAGCGTGGTGATTGCTTCCGTAGCGGATGGATCCACACAAACTCCCACCCTCTTTGTGCAAAAAGAGGGACTGACCACCAATGCACCTGTTTCATTTGACCTGCAAAACATTCAGATTATGAATGGCGGCAGCATTTGGCTGCGATATCTTGTTAAAAAGGAGAGTTGATATGAAAACTTTAATTTTATACTATTCTTATACAGGAAACACCCGCAAAATTGCGAAAATGATAGCTGAAAAAATTGACAGCGATTTAGTGGAAATCAAAACAGTAATGCCTTATGAGGGGAGCTATGACGATGTAGTAAACCAGGCCCAGCGAGAGGTGAATAGTGGATTCCATCCGGAAATTTTTCCACTGGATGTAAATATGAAAGATTACGACACGGTTATTTTGGGGTCACCTGTTTGGTGGTATACCTATGCACCTGCAGTGGCAACCACGCTGTCCCAGTTGTCTCTTGAAAGAAAGACCGTTTATCCCTTTGCTACCAACGCAGGCTGGTTGGGGCATACCTTTCAGGATGTGTCAAAAGCCTGTGTTAATGCTAATGTACAAAAGGGGCTGAATGTACGCTTTGATGAAAATCGGCTGATCACTTCAAATGCCGAAATAGATAAATGGATAGAGTCCATGCATGAGGAGGTATAATCATGAACCCAAAAGAGGTAACTGCGGGGCATGATGCGCTGGGCAAATTTGCTCCAAAATTTGCACAGTTAAATGATGATGTGTTGTTCGGTGAGGTATGGTCGAGAAGCGCTCAACTGGCACTCCGGGACAGAAGTATTGTCACTGTTACGGCATTAATGGCCTGCGGAATTCTGGATAGTTCCCTTAAATTCCATTTGAACGAAGCCAAAAGAAACGGCGTTACCAAAACAGAAATCGTTGAAATTATCACTCATGCAGCTTTTTATGTAGGCTGGCCAAAAGCATGGGCGGCGTTTAACATGGCAAAGGAAATCTGGGTGGAGGAAAACAAGAGTATTGGAATCGACACGCTGTTTCCTCTTGGCGATCCGCTGCCGGAGGCCTTTGCAAAATATTTCATTGGGAATGCCCATCTATGTATGCTGACCACAGAGCGAGTTCCAATCGGTCATGTTACCTTTGAACCAAGCTGCCGCAATAACTGGCATATCCACTACAAGGGCGGTCAAATTCTGTTGGTTACCAAAGGAAGCGGCTGGTATCAGGAATGGAATAAGCCTGCGCAAGCACTGCATCCCGGTGATGTAGTGAATATCCCACCGAATGTCAAACACTGGCATGGTGCTGCAAAGGACAGCTGGTTTGCACATCTGGCTGTTGAGGTTCCCGCAGAGGGCGCATCAAACGAATGGCTGGAAGCGGTAAACGATGAGGAGTATTTTAAACTAAATGAATATTAAATCCTGCTTTCTTGTAGATCCAGCCTTTGTTTGCAGCTGGATCTATTTTATTAAACAGGAGCATATTCCCTAAAAATCCATTGATCGAAATTAACACCACCCTTATGCAAGGATTGACCAGGAAGTGTTGGGGATATAGGGAAACCCCGCCAGTTGAATGTAAAATCTGAACAGGATAAAAATGAAGCGTTACCTTTTCAATGGACATCATGTATCTTGTCGTGACCCATCCCAATTTTACTGCATGGATAGATGATTAAGAACGAACCAATAATGACGATCATCACGAACATGTTCAGTGAAAAGGATTATTGATTTTATTCGTTTTTGCGTATATACTTTAATCAACATACATGATGGAGGAATACAAATGCTTGATTATATATCTGTGCAGCAGGCGTCTGATAAATGGGGGATCTCCAAGCGGAGAATACAAAAGCTCTGCGAAGAAAACAGAATTGACGGCACGGTTCGTTTTGGTCGTGCATGGGCGATTCCTAAGGATACACCAAAACCAGCAGACGGCAGGCTGAAAGAAAACAAAAAGTGAAGATAATATCACACATGATAAATTGATGACACATTCAGGCGTTAAACTTATTATATTTCTCTGATGAAAGGAAGTGAAAACGTGGCAAGACTTTTAATCGTCGAAGATGACCCGGATACAAATGATAGTATCTGTGAGTACTTGAAAGGTGCGGGGCATCAGGTTCACGCGGCTTTTGACGGGCAACAGGCGCTGGATTTATTTGAAAGTTTTCCAATAGATGCTATTGTTTTAGATATTATGCTTCCCAAATTAAACGGTATGGAAGTTCTTAGAGAAATTCGTCAAAGTAGTGATGTCCCGGTTTTGATGCTGACGGCAATTAAGGACGAGCAAACACAAATTGCCAGCTTTGACGGATTGGCTGACGATTATATTACCAAACCTTGCTCCATTGTGTTATTGGGAAAACGCATTACAGCATTACTTCGCAGGGCTGGAAAAGGTAAAGATGTGCGTAGCTGGGAGTGGAAAGACCTTGCGGTTAACTTTTATGCCTACACTGCCTACAAGGGTAACGAACCTATTGATTTGCCTCAAAAAGAATTGCGATTACTTAAATTTCTGATAGATAATCAAGGGTTGGTTTTGACACGAAATCAGATATTGGATGAATTATGGGGGTTGGAATCGCCCGAATCCGACCGTACCATTGATCTGTATATCAGCAGGTTGAGAAACAAGCTGGGAATTGATTGCATCAAAACAATCAAGGGAATTGGATATAAGCTTGAGGGATCAGAATGAATAGAATAAAATTATTTCCTAAAACCTTTTTATATACGCTGTTTCTCATGGTGGTTATCACCTTGATCGGTCATGCTCTGATTTATGCTTTGATGCCGATTGTTTATGTCAATCAAAAAGAAAGCGCCATGAAAGAAAACCATCACGAAATGGTGCAAAGGCTGCAAAGCATGGACGCCGGGCAGGTAAAAGAAGAAACCGAAAAATACGCGCAGCAGAACCAAGTGTTTGCAAAGCTTAATTACAACGGGGAATCCCTTGTATATGGATCAGTGTACATTCAGGATATTGCGAGTAGTGATAATGCTCGTTTTTCATTTCAGGCTTCCTCTTTTGATGGCAAGTCGGGAGGACTTCCTCCCAACACCATTGAGATTGAGAATGGAATAAAAAATGTTATTTTATATCCATCTGCGGAGTTTATTCGAACAGAAGAAACCTTCACCAGTCCATCGGGGCAGTCCTGTAGCTTAGAAACCATGATAACCCTTCAACCTGTCAGCGAAGCGAAAAGTGTCGTGCTGGAGCTGCTCCCTTTTACGCTGCTGCTCTGCCTTATTGTCTCTGTGTTATTCGCTCTGTTTTGTTCCAAAAGGCTGACAAGCCCCATTACTCATATTTCCAAAACAACGGAGCAAATGGAGCAGCTGGACAGAAAGGCTGTTTGCCAGGTGAACAGTGAGGATGAAATCGGAAAGCTTGCGGAAAATGTTAATTTTCTTTATAAAAGCCTTCTCTCTACGATTGACAGCTTACAGAAAGAAATCGATCATGTCAGCGAGGTAGAAAAGTCAAAAGTGGATTTTATGCGGGCTGCTTCCCATGAACTGAAAACACCCGTTACGGCAGTCGGCTTTATGCTGGATAATATGATGCTGGGCGTCGGCAAATTCAAGGATCATGATACTTACTTACCAAAATGCAAAGAGTTGATCGAGAAGCTAAGCGATATGATCGGGAATATTCTGGATACTTCAAAGCTGAATTTTTCTGCCGGGGATGAAGAAGTGCAGGATGTGCCGCTCGGTAAGCAGTTGATACAGGTGATCGACCCTTATTTGCTGATTGCCAAGACCAAGGGGTTGCTTATGGAAGTAAATGTGCCTGAAGCACTTATCGTTAAGATACCGCCGGAGGCGTTTTCCAAAGCTGTTTCCAACGTCCTGTCCAATGCGGTAGGCTACACTGCTGTCGGAGGACAAATTCGGGTATATACCCAAAAGGGAAAGCTCATTATCGAAAATGAATGTACCCCTCTTGCAGCAAAGGATTTAGAGCATATCTTTGAACCCTTTTACCGCCCGGATTTCTCAAGGGCAAGAAACAGCGGCGGGAGCGGTTTGGGCCTATATATCACAGCACAAATTTTAACTGCTTATCATTTTCAGTATTCTTTTGTTCCTTTTAAAAAAGGAATGAGGTTTACAATTTCTTTTTAGTTTTCAATGGATACCCTTTGCTAAAACAGGCAGAGGGTATTTTTTTGCCCCAAAATAATTTTTGCTATGACAAACTGGTGAAATATTGGACGGATACAATACAGGAGTAACAACAAATTTACTTTTATCAAGGAGGATAAGGTCTGAATGAGTTTTAGCAAACGTCCATGGTTATCCATTACACGAAAAAAAAGTAAAAGCACACTACTCTTTTTTATCCTGCCAGTTGTCGCTGTTGGGCATCTGCCAATATGACCAATCCGTAAGCGGTCAGATGAACTATTGTGTAAAGCTCAAGTGCGGCAAGGTACAGGTACTGGAACGACCGGCTCATGATACGCAAAAAGGTAAGTAAATAACAGTTCAACAGACGGAAACAACTTGATAACTTATAAAAAAGAAAGGAACTTACATGATGAACATATCGGTACAAAATCTCAACATGACCTATCCAACTGGGAAAATTGCTTTGCGGGATATTTCCCTTGACATAAAAAGCCCCAACTTAATCGGGCTGTTAGGCCCGAACGGTGCGGGGAAATCCACCTTTATGAATTTGCTAACCGCTGGGCTTTTGCCCACAGGGGGCAGTATTCTTCTTGATGGCGAACCTCTTGTACACAAAGAGAAAAAATTAAAAAGCAAGCTTGGCTATCTTCCTCAGAGTTTTGGACTGTATGACGAGCTGACTGTTTGGCAGTTTCTTGATTACATGGCGGCGCTGAAAGGGATAAGGGACAACAAAAAAGACATTGAACGAGTAATTCAGGAAACCAATTTGAAGGATAAGCGGAAAGCGCGAATCCGAACACTGTCCGGAGGCCAGCGTCAGCGGGTCGGTATTGCACAGGCGCTTTTGGGGAACCCGGAATTGCTTATTTTTGACGAGCCTACGGTTGGTCTTGATCCGGAGGAACGAATCAGCTTCCGCAACCTGTTTTCCAAAAATGCACAGGATAAAATTGTCCTGCTTTCCACCCATATCATTGAGGACGTACAATCTGTGTGTAACCGTCTGATTGCAATTAACCACGGTAAAATATTGTTTGACGGAACGCCTGAACAATTGATTTTGTCAGCGCAGGGACACGTGGGGCTTTTGGAAAATCAGCAGGAGGAACAGGGATTTAAGGTAACTGCACGGGTAAATACTGCAAACGGTGTTCATTATCGCATTGTTGCCAAGCAGTTACCGTTTGGCGCGCAGGTGGTGGAACCTACACTGGAGGATGCCTATATGTACCTGATTGGCAAGGAGGGAGATAAACAATGAGCTTCTTTTCCTACATAAAGGTAGAAACAAGCCGTATCTTCCAGTCGAAATCCACATGGCTGGTCATGGTGCTTACGCTACTTTGTCCCTTAATAGGATATAGCGTTCATCAAACGGCTGTAACGGCGACTACCGCCAGTTTTGTACTGGCAAATCCTGTTCTGGCAGGGGGACTGGGCGGCGGGATTTTGTTTGCGCTCCTTGCGCTGTATGAATTTGATCGGGTATACAAGTACCACACCGATGCTTTAACGGAAAGCATTACTTCCCCACTACTGTTGGGCGGTGCAAAACTGATTTCCCTGCTTGCAGCGGCACTTGTCACAACCGTTGCAGCCTCTGTTCTTTATCTACCCTATACCGTCTATCGGATGGGCGTGGTATTTAACTTTTTAGAATATCTGGATTGTTTTTTTATCCTGATGCTGCCTTCCCTTTGGCTGTCGATTTTAGCGACAACTGCATTTTATCAGATGATCCGCCGGGTGGATCTAAGTTTTGTTCTTTTTGCTGTATTTACTTTTTTCAGTTTGAGTCCATGGGCAGAAAGCGAATATATCCTGCGGTGGATTAATCCGCTTGTACCGGGATTATCCGATGATTTCAGCAATGGGATTATTTTTCGTACGGCAGTCTATAACCGCCTTTTCTGGTTGAGTATCCTTTCGGGAATATGGTTTCTTGGCTTACTGTGTGTGCGTAATTATCGGAAAGGGCTATTTGGTTCTTTTACACATAATGTCCGAAAGGCTTACCTCCTGGAACTATCCATCGCTTTCCTGTGCTTTGGTGTTTACCTTTATCATGCAGAACCATATATCGACCATTCCCCAGCAAAAATTTACGGTTCGGGGGTTGGAGGTACACAAACAATTGTGGCGATGGATAGTCCTTACGCTGAGGAAAACTCCAATCTTACACTGGTGTCCACACAGCTTGAGACGGACATTGAAGCTTCCCGTTCCCGTCTGAAAAGCACAGCGGTATATCAACTGAAAAACAGTAGCGGTAAGCCCCAGGAGTGTATTTTGCAGATAAATCCGGGCTATACCATTGACCATATTACCGCTAATGGGGAGGCAGTATCTTTTACGGACAAGAAGAACGACCATGAGCATATGAAGGATATTGCGGTTTCTTTACCCTCCGAAGAAGAAATCAGGCTTGAAGTCAGGTATGAAGGCTACCCTAAAATATGGTCGGAAACCCGCAGACATTTATCCGGACATAAGATTGAAAAGGATTATGTGGAATTGGGCGGCATCCACCTTCGGCCTGTTATAAATGCGTCAGACGAAGGTGCCGGAGTTACCGGAGAAATCACCCTCCCGTCAGAACTTGAACTGATTTCATCCGGCAAGACGGCACAGGTCATTCAGGTTAATACAGACGGTACAAAAACATGGCGTATTGACGATCCAAGCGGCTCTGCCAGCCTGTTTGCAGGGAACTATGTTAAAAAAGAATTGTCTGGCAGCGTAGCCCCAATCTACTTTTATTACAGCCAAAAGCATGAAAATAAGATGGAAAAGCTGGAAATTGAACAAATTTTGGAGAATACCATTACCTATTGCACAAATCAATTCGGCCCTTTGGGTTACACGGAAGTTGAACCATTCAGTATTTTAGAAACGGCTGGGCATATGTTCGGTGGGGGTAGTTCCGGTAACTTGAACATTATGGACGAATCTCATTTTAGTGAGGATGGATTTATCAACTTCCATAGTGGGGCAACTATTGCTGATAGCATTTCTACGGAAATTATTCAGACGTGGTGGTTGCAAGGCGCTATGGTTATGGATGCTGAAAATTCTGACTGGACGAATGGAGGCCTGTCCGTTTATGCCGCCTATCGGATGGCAAAGGAGATGTATGGAGAGGGGTATGCCATAGAGAATCATGTGAAAGAATGGGAAAAGGCATGGAGCAATATGAACCGCAATTTTTATGTACGACATCCTGAGTATGCAAACATACTCCCGGAGAAGTACATTGCCGATTTACAGGTGGAGTTTTCCACCATCAGAACCCATGCGGGGATGGCACTGAAAGTTTATAAAGCTGCTCAACTCATTGGTGAAGATAAAATGGATGCCGTTCTGACTGAACTATATCAAAACGGAGGTACAGAGCATCCGCCTTTTATCACATGGCACGATTTTCTGAACGCTTGCGGTTTAAAAGAGGAGGAATTGAACATTGATGAAGCTATTTAAGTATGAGTTGCGACGTAATTTATGCAATAAGTTTTTTGTAGGCTTGCTTATTATCACGTTTTTATACAGTTATCAGGTGATGGGAGGTGAAATTGTGCTGGGAACGGCAAATACGGCTCCGTTTTCCTTATGGAGCTTTGGCATGTATCTTTCAAGAATGCTGCCAATTTTACTGATTACCCTGCTGTTTTTCGTATCATTTCTATACTCCAGACAGGAACAGGAGGTACGCCGCATTACCGAGACTACCCCTATGGATCAGAAACAGCTTGGGTTGCTACGCTGCTGTGCAATAATGGTAGGGTTTGTGTGTATCTCCGTTGTTTCTGTTGGCGTAAGCCTGTGGTTTTATGCGGTAAACTTTCGATATACGGATTTCAGCCATTTTTTGCTGCCTGTACTGCTGACACTGATTCCTGCTATGCTGTTTTTCCTCGGTATCGGCGTTATAATAGGCAAGATACATCCCGCTTTTATTTATATGCTGATGCCGCTTGTTTTTCTGCTTGGGTATCTTCCAATGCCGAATGCCCTTGATTTATTCGGGAGCAGCTTTTTTCAGAAAATGCCATTGTCCCTGCCAATGGGAGCAGGGGGAGAACCCGCTTTCACTGTACCGTTTTCCGTGTGGATCGGAAAAACCATGTATGCAGCCATAGGCGTATTTTTAATTATTTGGGGTGTGACTTGCAAGTCTGATAAGACGCAGCAGACCCATAAAGTAAAGCCAGGAACATCAATATGAAATGGTTTTTATAATAGATATAACAGAAGAAACTTTTCCCCATTATCGAGCTGTTAATAATGGAGGCAGAGAAATGGGACAAGAAAAAAACAATATATATGTCGCGGTGGCCAGAGCGAAAAGATTTATGCTATTTATCTTATCCTAGGCAATAAGCTGCAATTTTGTTGGTATAAGCCATAAAAGTAGAAAATGCAGTATTTCAAGGTTCGAAAAGCGACGATCAGCAGGTTGGAAAAGGGATTGTATAATCCGTCCTTTAAAGCTGGCAATGGATATTGCAAAGGTTTTTGATGTCGGTGGGAAAACTTTTTGAATTTTATGAAGAGAAACAGCCATACTGATTGTAAAATGACAGTATGGCTGTTTCTCTCTTTTTTATTGATTTATTCTTGTACAGCCGCTGCTACAAGGCCGGTCTTAGATAGATCATCTGAGGAATTTTTGTTAGAAGTTTCTAGGGGAGAGGCTGTTGCTTCTTGTACAGCTTCATTGGCGGCATCTTCTGCAACTTTTTGCGCTTCCCGTTTAGCCAATTCAATGTTCGCATCTGCTTGTGTGATTTTTCCCTCATCTACAAGTTTGTTGATTTGCTCCTCAGTCAGACCACTCAGGTCAACTGCGGAGGAATCTTCAGCGGATCCTTCCGATGTGGTTTTTGCTACTGCTTTTGTATTAGTTAAAGTTTGATTTGATTGTGCAAGGGTTTGGTTCTCTGTTGATTGTGCTTTTTGCGCTGCAACAGCAGCACGACCTTCCGGACTAATTTCTATTACATCCATTACAGGGGGCTTGGTTGTTGATTTCGTGTTGCTTTCTGAAACATCTTCTGTTTCTGCAACACCGGTTAATGCTGCTGCAAGCTCGTTGCTTTCTGCTGTTTTCTTTTTATTCTCTTCCTGAAGTTTATCAAATGTATTTGTTGTGTTACTTAAACCATTAATTGATTGAATCATATACTCCACCGCCATCCTTTCGTATTTTACTAAAATAATACCATATTATGGATATAAATGGGTTAAATTGTTTGATTTTTAATTTAATTATAAAGAACAAACAAACTTCCATTTTTGCGTTATGATTTATATAATACAAAATTTCAAAAAGATACTTCCTTTTTTCGTATAAGTGCATCATTCTTTTGTAGATGGCGTACGTATTATTAAATTGCTGGATTTTTTGCAAATTTTTTTGGAGCAATTTAACCTCAAATAAAAACTGAATGGGGCTAAAACAAAAAAAATCCAAATTATGTTATTATTTTTCGCTGTTGTGGTATACTTATTTCATAGCTTACGGAAAATTGAGTATGTAAGGAGACAAAACATGAGAATACCAAAGCATATTGGCGTAATACCGGATGGTAACCGCCGCTGGGCGGTGGAAAACGGTCTGGAGAAAAAAGACGGATACGATCGAGGGCTGAATCCCGGGTTGGAAATGTACAAGCTTTGCAAGAAAATAGGTGTGCAGGAAATCACTTATTATGGATTTACGGTGGATAACACCAAGCGTCCCACGGAGCAAAGGCGCTCTTTTACAAATGCCTGCGTAGAGGCTGTGAAACTTCTTTCTGAACAAGATGCAGAGTTGCTTGTTTTGGGAAACACAAATTCCAAGATGTTTCCCGAAGAACTGAAACCCTATACAACAAGGAAAACTTTTGGCAAGGGCGGTATCAGAATTAATTTTTTAGTAAACTATAGCTGGGAATGGGATACAGGATATGTGAAAAATGAACTAAAGGGGCCGTTAAAGTCCAATGATGTTTCTCGTGTGGATCTTGTGATACGCTGGGGTGGCAGAAAGCGTTTGTCAGGATTTTTGCCGTTACAATCTGTTTACTCGGATTTTTATTTTATTGATGATTTCTGGCCGGATTTTAAAGAAGAACATTTGGACGAAGCAATTCGTTGGTATAGTAAACAGGAAATAAATCTAGGCGGTTAAAAAAAAGCATCATCCAACAAGGATGATGCTTTTTTATGTGAAGAAACTATAATGTTTCGAATTCGTCTAATAACTCTTTAAATAAAGTAAGGGCTTTTTGAATAGGATCAGCCGTGGAAAGGTCAACCCCTGCACCCTTTAACAGGTCAATAGAATATTCACTATCTCCTTTAGAGAGAAAATCCAGGTATGCGTCTATGGCAGGTTTGCCTTCATCAAGAATTTTACGGGAAAGGGCAATGGCTGCACTGTAACCGGTTGCATATTGATATACATAAAAAGCATTATAGAAATGGGGAATTCTTGCCCATTCAATATCAATTTCCTCATCAATGGTGATATTCTCTCCAAAATATTGCTTGTTTAAATCACGATAGATTTCATTCATGCATTCCCAGGTCAAAGGCTCTCCTTGTTCTGCCATTTCATGGGTGATTTTTTCAAATTCAGCAAACATTGTTTGACGGAATAAAGTGCCACGGAACTGCTCTAAGAAATAATTGATTAAATATTTCCGCATTTTTTTATCTTCCGTTGCATGAAGAAGATGTTCCATAAGCAAGGCTTCGTTACAGGTTGAGGCAACCTCTGCCACAAAAATTTTATGGCCGCTGTAAAGATAGGGCTGTTTTTCCCAAGTAAAATAACTATGCAATGCGTGACCCATTTCGTGGGCTAGGGTAAACATACTGTTAATGGTATCATTATGGTTTAGCAAAACAAAAGGATGGACCCCATAACTACCCCAAGAATAGGCGCCGCCCCGTTTTCCCTTGTTTTCGTACACGTCAATCCAACCGCTGTTCATTCCCATTTTCAGAGCTTTTATATAGTCGTCACCTAAAACATGGAGTGCTTTCGTAACGGTTTTTTGGGCTTCCTCATAAGGGATTTTCACATCAGCTTCTGACACCAGAGGCACATAAAGATCATACATGTGAAGTTCATCTACGCCCAACTCTTTTTTGCGAATGTCTACATATCTATGAAGAAGGGGCAGGTTTTTATGCACCGTTTCAATGAGGGTATCATATACCGATAAGGGAATATTATCATCGGTTAAAGCCATTTCCATTGCGGAGGTGTATTTTCTTGTTTTTGCAAAAAACACATCGCTTTTTACAGAAGCGCTGTAAGTTGCCGCAAGGGTATTTTTCTGGGCAAGATAAACACGATACAAAGATTGAAAGGCTTCTTGTCTGACTCTTCGGTTTGGGCTTTCCAAAAAGGTAACATAGCGGCCTTTGGTCAACTCCCTTTGGTTACCTTCTTCATCAGTAATCATGGGGAATTGAATGTCCGCATCATTGAGCATTGTGAAAATGTTCTGGGGTGCGCCTCCCAATTCGGAGGCTTTTGCCAAAAGCTCTTCCTCAGCAGGGGAAAGGGTATGATCCTTTTGTCTCAGCAGAGAATCAAAATAGTGATCATATATTTTAAATTCTTGGGAAAGTTCCTTACGAAAGCCTGCCAGTTTTTCTTCCGGAATGCTGATGATTTCCGGAGAGATGAAAGAAACTGTTGCAGAATACTGAATTAACAGCATTTCAGCACGAGATGACATGCCTTGATAAAAGGCGTTGGCACTATCTTCATGCAGACGCATATTTGCATAGGTAAAAAGTTGATCTAAGGTGAGGGAAAATTCACTGTTTTTTACTAAGCAATTTAGGAGAGTCTGGGCTGAGTCTGCCAGATGGCCGACAAAGGCTGACATTTCCGGCAGCTTCTTTTGCAGAGCGGCAAAGGTTTCTTCCCATTGGGAATCCTTTGCATAATAATCCTCAATATGCCATTTAAAATCAGGATTTGCCTCTTTTCTTTCGGGTAGAACATGATTCATGATATCATCCTTTCTGAAAGAGAATTTATTGAAATTTTATTTATTTATACAAATGTTTTTTCTGTGATAGTATACCACTTTTTTGTTGGGATATGAAGGAAAAGAGAAGATTTTCTTGCTACCCTTAAGAAATCATAGTATGATAGCAACTGAGGTGAAAAGTATGAAAAATGGGTTAAAGGTATTGATCGTTGCCTCTGAGGCGGCACCCTTTATAAAAAGCGGTGGTTTGGGTGATGTTGTGGGGTCGCTGCCAAAAGCTTTAAAAGCGCAGGGTGTGGATGTTCGTGTAGTGATTCCTCGCCATATGTCTGTGAAAAACAGTGAGATGCAAGACGTGAAATATCTTGGAGAGTTTGATGTGCATTTATTTTGGCGTATTCAGCGGGCAAAAATATTGGTAAAGCCCCAAGAAGTACCCATTTATTTTATAGAAAATGATTTTTATTTTGGTCGTGGCAATCTATATGGCTATGGTGACGACAATGAACGCTTTGCTTTTTTTGGAAAAGCGGTTTTGGATATGATGGCGATGCTGGACTTTTATCCCGATGTTTTGCACTGTAACGATTGGCAGACGGGACCCATTTGTTTATATTTGAAAGAGATTTACAGCAAGATGATTTATTATTCAAGAATTAAAACATTGTTTACCATTCATAATTTGCAATATCAAGGGAATTTTGACAAGAGCACCATGGAAATTTTGGGTGCACCTTATTACTGCTATGAAAATGGAAATGTGGAGTTTTATAATAATGTCAGCTATATAAAAATGGGATTGACTTATGCTGACAGGATTTCTACGGTAAGTGAAACCTATGCCAAAGAAATTCAAACATGGGAATACGGCTATGGTATGGATGGGGTTCTGCGCAGCCGCAAGGATGTTTTGAGCGGAATCATCAATGGAATTGATTATAAGGCGAACAATCCAGAAACGGATAATTGCATTGTTTGTAATTATGATGAGAACCATTTGGAAAGAAAAAAGGAAAACAAAAGGGCGCTTCAAGAACGTTTGGGGCTTGAACGAAGGGATATCCCCATTATTTCTATGATTACTCGTTTGGCTGACCAGAAGGGTCTTGATATTTTGTCCCATGTTTTTCATGAAATGATGCAAAGAGATGTACAGTTTGTTTTGCTTGGAACAGGGGAAACAAGGTTTGAATATTTTTTCAGAGAAATGGCAAATCGGTATCCGGGAAGAGCCAGCTTAAACATTTTTTTTGATGAAACTTTGGCACAGCAGATTTATGCCGGAGCGGATATGTTTTTGATGCCTTCCAGATTTGAACCCTGCGGCTTAGGGCAGATGTTCAGTCTGCGTTACGGTACGGTGCCTATTGTAAGAAAAACGGGAGGTTTGGCGGATACCATTTCTCAATATCAGCCCGAGACAAAAGAAGGCAACGGCTTCTTATTTGAATCCTATGATGGAGGCGGTATTCTTTGGGCATTGGATCAGGCCCTTCAAGTTTATAACAAGGGGAAAGAAGAATGGAGCCATGTTGTAAGAAATGCCATGAACAGCAACTATTCGTGGGCAAATTCGGCTTCAAAATATATTAAGCTTTATGAAATGCTGAAAGATGAAGCAACACCAAAAGAATAAGGCAAGAGCAAAGCCTTGGTAGAAAGAATTAAAAGTTAAACAATTTATGTTTAATGTGGATTTCTTTTTGCGAGGCTTTTTTATATGCTTTACAAGCGTAAAAAAGCGGATTATATTATATGAAAAAATAAATTTTTATGTTTTGTCTGAAAAAGACGGAAAAGGAGCCATGTTTTTATAGTCAAAAATTGAAAAAGAGTGTGAAATATAGTAAGATGAAATTTATGATATAAATTGTTCAATGGGAAGGAGCAGCCTATGGGAAAGAGCCAAAAGGAACGGAAAGGAAAAGACAAAGGACTAATTATGTTGCTGATCGTGCTGACTTTGGTTGGTGGGGCGGCAGGATATGTTTACATAGATACTTTTCATGGGACAGGGAAGCTTCAGGGGTACTTTTCCAATGTATTTCAGAAGAATTCTTCAGAGGAGGAACCGGAGAGTACTATGAAAACCAGCAAAAAAATGTCTATAGATGAGAGCAGTCGTACTACATTTCAAATTTTCGGAAAAAGCTTTTTACTTTGCACAAAGGATGGTGTGAAATATTTTAATGAAATGGGTGATCGTAAGTGGAATGATACGTTTAATATGACCATTCCTCAAATGGTTTCAGAAGGAAACTATGTGGCGGTAGGGGACATGAGCGGAAAAACGATTCGGGTTTATGGTGAAAATGGAATGCTGTATTCGGTGCAAACAGAGGGAGAACTGATGCAGTTTGCTTTAAACTCCAACGGATATTTATCTGTCATTTCCAAGGGGGATAATGCATATTCTATCCAGATATATAATGCAGGCGGAACATTGTTAAAAGGGCGTGTGGAGGAAAGTGATGGGGTATTTCCCCTATCCTCAGATGTTTCAGATGATAACAAAGCTTTTGTGGTAAGTTATTTAGATACTTCGGATGTGGAACCCATTGGGCGCGTCTTGTTTTTTTACATAAATCCCGATGACAGCGAGAACTATACAGACAGCATGTTTGCCGCGGTTGAAAAAAGTGGTGAAATTATTCCCGTTGTTGGTTATATGCAGAGTGGAGTGGTTGCTGCTGTTTCCGATAGTTTTGTGTACGGAATCTCTTCCGCAGGGCAGGAAACTTGGAATTATCCTCTGGAAAACAGGGTGCTGCAAGTCTCTTTATCAAATAAAAGCTATGTAGTTCTTGCATTGGGGGACGCAATTGCAAACAAGGATGGTCGAGAAAAAGGCGCCATTTGCTGGATAGATAGCAGTGGAAAGGAAAGTGCTTCTTACCAAGGCGACGGCGATGTAGATTATTTACAGGTATCAGAACAGGGTGTTGTTATTGGCGTGGATAAATTGTATTTCGGATTAAGGCATAATGGAAAGTTGGACTGGAGTTATCGGGCAACTTCTAATGTACGAGATATTTTGCCTATGGAACGGTTGGAGCAGGTTATGCTTGTAACAAAAAATGAAGCCATGATTACGGAAATGAAAGGAGACCGCACAGCAAGAACTATAGTTTCAGAGGAAACGGAAACAGAGCATGAGGTTGTGGGCGGTATGGCTGAAACGGGGGATACGACAACAGATAACGAGGCTCCCTCCGAGGCGGAACGGCAAATTTCAGATTTAGATGAGCCGCAGACCCAAACAAACGAGGCGGAATAACAGCAAGGGTGATTTTTTATGAAAGAAGAAGGTGTGAATTATGGAACAAATGCCATTGATTTTGGATGGAGCGGTAATACTTTGGATTATATTTTGTGCGGCTAACGGGTACCGTAAGGGATTTATATTGGAGGCACTGAGTTTTTTGCCCATGGTGGCAGCGTTGGTAGCTGTAAAATTTCTTACACCTGTTGCGGGAAAGCTATTGCGGCAAACACCAATGTTTGGATCTTTAGCCAGTTCTATTGGGAAATCCATGCAGTTAGATACGCTGGTGAATAATGCGGCGATGCATTCCCAAACAGAGATTATTCAAAACATACAATTGCCGGATTTTATGAAGAATGCACTATTGGAAAATAATAATCCTGTGATCTATAACTTATTGAATGTAGACGGCTTAAAGGACTATATTGCTGGATTTTTGGCTAATGTATGCATAAATGTTGTTAGCGTAATTCTTGTTTTTATCGTTGTTTTAATTGTTGCAAAAGTTGTATTAAAAGCATTAAATCTTGTTAGTAAACTTCCGATACTGAATTTTTTCAATCGCTTTTGTGGCTTGCTGGTTGGTGGGACAAAAGGAGTTTTTTGGGTTTGGCTTATTGCCATTGTAATGACTTATTTACAGTGTAATGTAAAGCTGCAGCCGATGTTTTCTGCACTTAACCAATCTGTTGTTGCATTATTTTTATATGAAAATAATATTTTGATGTATTTAATTCTTACAATTTTTGCTTGATAAAACCAGCGCTTTTAACGGTTTTAGATACCATGCGAAAAAAAACGAAAAAAATTGTTGACAAAGAAGTTTATACATGATAGTATGTTTAGGCGGTCGCAAAAAGGCCGTAAAAATAAGAAGTTATACTGTACCTTGAAAACTGAATACAAGAAAAAATAGAGTCAATCGAGAAAAAATAAATTTTCTTTAGAAATAAATGTAGTAAAAGTTAGCAGACGATGCTAACAAAAACCGTAGTATCGCTACTACGAAACATTCCAAAGAACAAGCTAAGATGATTGATTTGATGAAAAAGAGAGTCAAAGCAATTAAGGAAGTTTTTTCATTACTTCGTAATGAAAACCGATTTTTGTTTTGATATCGCATTGCTCTGACATTTCTACGAAATGTTAGGTTGCAGTACTTAGTACATCAAAACAAAAATCTAACGAACTGGTCAAGCAAGAAAGAGCACAAGGAGAATGCCTTGGCACTAGGAGCCGATGAAAGACGTGATAAGCTGCGATAAGCTTCGGGGAGGCGCAAATAGCCATCGATCCGGAGATTTCTGAATGGGGAA